>NZ_JBMKHQ010000001.1:595521-686174 GCF_049237385.1 Enterobacter cloacae complex sp. IR5412
TGTAGCGCACCAGGTGCGGCGAGCTGTAAACGCCTACCTTATAACCGGCTGCCATCAGGACAGATTCCAGCGTACGGCAGGTGGTGCCTTTACCGTTAGTGCCGGCCACGGTAAACACGAAAGGCGCAGGTTTCAGCACGTCAAGGCGCGCGGCAACCTGGCTTACGCGCTCAAGGCCCATGTCGATAGTTTTACTGTGCAGGTTTTCCAGATAAGAAAGCCACGCGGCCAGGGGCGACGTGGCTTGAGGAATGCTTTTATTTTCCATGATGCCCGGTTGTCATTAACGGTTTAGAAAGCAAAAGGGCAGCGCCATTTGGCCCTGCCCTTTTCAGTTATCAGGCCTCGGGTTCCTGATCCGGTACCACCACGCCTTCGCGCGGCTCGTCCGGGCTCGGCGACGGCAGATTCATCAGCTTCGCCAGGACGCTTGCCAGTTTGAGGCGCATCTCCGGGCGGCGGACGATCATGTCGATAGCACCCTTCTCAATGAGGAACTCACTGCGCTGGAAGCCCGGCGGCAGTTTCTCACGTACGGTCTGCTCGATAACGCGAGGACCGGCAAAGCCGATCAGCGCTTTTGGCTCAGCGATGTTCAGGTCGCCCAGCATCGCGAAGCTTGCAGAAACGCCGCCCATGGTTGGGTCGGTCAGTACCGAGATGTACGGCAGACCGCGCTCCTGCATTTTCGCCAGCGCGGCAGAGGTTTTCGCCATCTGCATCAGGGACATCAGCGCTTCCTGCATTCGTGCGCCACCGGAGGCAGAGAAGCAGATCAGCGGGCAGTTGTCTTCCAGCGCCTGCTCAACGGCACGCACGAAACGCGCACCAACAACAGAGCCCATTGAGCCGCCCATAAAGGCGAACTCAAACGCGGCGGCAACCACCGGCATCTCATGCAGGGTGCCTTTCATGACGATCAGCGCGTCTTTCTCGCCGGTCTCTTTCTGTGCAGAGGCCAGACGATCTTTGTATTTTTTGGAGTCGCGGAACTTAAGCACATCTTTTGGCTCCAGTTCGCTGCCCAGTTCTACCAGAGAACCTTCGTCCAGCAGGCTATGCAGGCGGTTGCGCGCCGACATACGCATATGGTGGTCACACTTCGGACACACCTCAAGATTGCGTTCCAGCTCTGCGCGATACAGAACCTGGCCGCAGCTATCACACTTCGTCCATACCCCTTCAGGAATGCTCGCTTTACGCGTTGGGGTAATGTTGCTTTTAATTCGTTCAATCCAGCTCATTGATAACCTTTCTGCCTGAACCTGGTCGTATGCCAGTTTTGCTGTAAGAGGCGAATAATGCCATTTTTGCCTCCAACAGACCATGAATGTTGCACATTAAAACATAACAGCCCGAAACTTTGGATAAAAAAGTGGTCGAACCGCCAGCGTGCATTTACTTCGCTTGTTTTGCCGCCGCGCGTTTGTGACGAATAATTTCGATCACACCCGGCAGAACGGAAAGCACAATAATCGCTACAATCAGTAACTTAAGGTTTTCCTGAACCACCGGCAGATCGCCAAACAGGTAGCCCGCATAGGTAAACAGCAGTACCCACAGCAGCGCGCCCACCACGTTGTACATGGCAAAATGACGATAGGACATGTGACCCATTCCCGCCACAAACGGTGCAAATGTGCGCACAATAGGCACAAAACGGGCAAGGATAATGGTTTTACCGCCATGGCGCTCATAGAACGCATGGGTCTTATCTAAATAACTGCGGCGGAAAATCTTCGAGTCCGGATTACTGAACAACCGCTCGCCAAACACCCGCCCGATAGTGTAGTTGACCGCATCACCAATAATCGCGGCGATGATCATCAGGACGACCATCAGATGGACATTCAGGTCATTCGTTGGCAGTGCGGATAACGCGCCCGCCACGAACAGCAGTGAATCTCCCGGCAGGAACGGCGTAACCACAAGGCCGGTTTCACAGAACAGAATGAGGAACAGAATGGCGTATACCCAGACGCCGTACTGCGCGACCAGCTCCGCCAGGTGAACATCAATGTGCAGGATGAAATCAATCAGAAAACGTATTACGTCCATATTGTCTAAGCCCTAATTGCGCCTTTGTTTAGTCCGCTAAAAACAGCGGGCCCATTGGCGGTTTTGGCAGGTCGAATCGGTCCGGGTAATCCACCGAAACCAGATACAGACCTTCCGCTTTCGCCGTTGCTGCCGCAAGCGTTCTGTCCTTCGCTGCCAGCAGTTCTGCAATCCAGCTCTCCGGCTGGTGTCCGGCGCCCACTTCCATCAGGCTGCCTACAATATTCCGCACCATATGATGTACAAAGGCATTGGCTTTGATATCCACCACCACATACGCGCCATAACGACTGACGTTAATGTGCATGACGTTACGCCACGGCGTACGGGACTGACACTGCACCGCACGAAACGACGTAAAATCATTCTCTCCAATCAGACACTGCGCCGCACGCTGCATACGTTCTGCATCCAGCGGTTCATAAAAATGCGTCACGCCCTGGCTTAACACCGCCGGGCGCAGGCGCTGGTTGTAGATGACATAACGGTAGCGCCGCGCCGTCGCGCTGAAACGCGCGTGAAAATCATCCGGCACAGCTTTCACCCAACGCACGGCAATGTCACCAGGCAAATTCGCATTTACACCCAGCGTCCAGGCCGCGTCTTTGCGCACGGCGGTGGTGTCAAAATGCACCACCTGCCCCGTGCCGTGAACGCCGGCATCGGTGCGGCCCGCACAGAAGACGCTTATCGGTTCATTCGCCACCTGAGAGAGCGCTTTCTCCAGCTTCTCCTGGACGCTGCGCACCTCATTCTGCCGCTGCCAGCCATAGTATTTACTGCCATCGTATTCAATGCCGAGGGCAATTCTGTGGACCGGCTTTTGTTCCACATCTGACATCAGTACAGATACTCCTGCACCAGTTTTTCCGCGATTTTGACCGCCATCAGCGCGCCGCCAAAACGCACGTTGTCGGCAACGGACCAGAACTGCACCTGCTCAGGCATACCGTAATCGTTACGCACGCAGCCCACAGAGAGATGCGCGCTGCCGGTAGCGTCGCCCACCTGCGTCGGGAATTCACTCTCTTCGGACAGGACAAGGTCCTCACCGCGGCCAAACGCGTCGCGGGCTTCTTCAGCCGCCAGCGGACGCAGGGCTTCAAACCCGACCATCTGCGCGTGGCCGTAAAAGACCGGAGACTGCACGACGTTCGCGGAGATCATCAGACCGTCATCCTGCAGAATTTTGCGTGCTTCATCGACGATACGACGCTCTTCCCGCACCGAACCTTCACGATCCGGCAGCAGCGGCAGCATGTTGAACGCCAGCTGGCGGCCAAAGAAATCATCTTCGTCGATCGGGATACCGTTCAGCAGCTTCGCGCTCTGCCCTGCCAGTGCGTCTACGGCTTTTTTGCCGTTAGCGGAGGCTGACAGCAGGCTGGTCACGGAAATACGCGACAGGCCACCGTCGTCGATCAGCGGCTTCAGCGCGGTCAGCAGCTGGCTGGTGAGGCTGTTCGGTACTGCAATGATATTGCGGTTGCGGTAGTCAGCCAGCACAAACGGGTTGACGTCCGGCACCACCAGCGGCACATCCGGCTCCAGGGAGAACAGGCCGCTCAGGTCGATCACCAGACAGCCTGAATTGGTCGCTTCTTCAATGTAGGATGCCGTGGCTTCCGCACCTGCGGCAAAAAACGCCAGCTGAGCCTGTGTCCAGTCAAACGCGGCGGCATCCTGCACCATCACGGATTTCCCGCCGAAACGCAGATGTTCTCCTGCGCTGTCGGTACGCGCCAGCGCGTAAATGTCGCCCACCGGGAACTGACGCTCAGCAAGGGTTTCAAGCAGGGCTTCGCCCACGGCGCCAGTGGCACCCAAAATGGCAATGTTCCAGCCTTCAGACATGGTGGTTTACTCCAGAAATAAAAAAGCGTCCCTGCCGGAATATCCGACAGGGAGCATTAAGAAGACATTAACGTGCCGGGTGGTGAACGGCGTTAAATCCCAGCTGATGCAACAGCGCCGCCGCGGGGGCGTCATCGCACATCACATACAGGGAGGACCACTCGCGGCGCTCAAGGTAATTTTTGCGCAGCTTGTCAAACTCACCCGGAATACCCGCCACTTTACGCAGCAGCGCGTCATCGCGGCGCACATCATACACCAAATGCACCAGTCTTTTCAGCGTTGCCTCATCCAGCGGTCCATGAAGGGTAATGCGACCAAATTCCGGGGCGGGCAGCAGCGTATCCAGCGCTACCTGCTGCGGATGGCCGATAAAGGCGCTGTAAGCCTCAAACACCTGGGTTGTACCACGCGCTTTGCCTTCAAGGGTATAACCCGCGATATGTGCGGTACCCACGTCCACCTTATTCAGCAATGCGACGTTGAGATCCGGCTCTGGCTCCCAGACGTCCAGTACGACGCTAATATCTTGTCCCTCATCGAGACATGTCAGCAGCGCCGCGTTATCCACCACCGGTCCCCGGCAGGCATTTATCAGAATAGTGCCAGCCTTCAGACGGCGGATCAGCTTTTCGTCGGCCAGGTGCAGAGTCTTGTACGGCCCTTCTTTAAAGAGCGGCGTATGGAAGGTGATGACGTCGCACTCGTCGACCAGCTCATCCAGCGTGCGGAAATCGCCCTCATCGCCGTTATCCTTACGCGGCGGATCGCACAGCAGAGTGCGGATGCCCCAGGCTTCCAGACGCTTTTGCAGACGTCCGCCCACGTTGCCCACACCCACAATCCCGACGGTGCGGTCTTTCAGCGCAAAACCATCGCGCTCGGCCAGCATCAATAGCGAGGAGAATACATATTCCACGACGGCAATGGCGTTACAGCCTGGTGCCGCAGAAAAACCAATCCCCGCCTGCTTAAGCCACTGGTCATCCACATGATCGGTCCCGGCCGTTGCCGTCCCGACAAATTTAACCCCTTTGCCGGTGAGCAGCGCCTCATTTACTTTGGTCACCGAGCGCACCATCAGGGCGTCTGCATCGTCCAGTTCGCTGACCGGAATCGGGCGACCAGGGACAGCCTTAACCTCACCCAGGCGGCTGAACAGCTCACGGGCGTAAGGCATATTTTCATCAACGAGGATTTTCACGTCTGAGTACCTGTTTGAGAGGAAGTAAACCTGCCAAGTGTGCCATAATCTCGCCGCCGGGCATATATCTCCGCCCGGTTACGCAGAGTTTGACTTTAAGGATTTTTGACGATGCAGCCCATTTCAGGTACGCCTCCGCGCCCTCCGGGTGAAGGCCCCGTAACGCCCAACACGCCAGGCGAACAACCGCTCTCCACGCAGCAACGCACCGTACTGGAGCGTCTTATCACGCGTCTTATTGCGTTGACCTCACAGCAAAACGCAGAGGTATGGGCCGGCGTTAAGCACGATTTGGGCGTCAGAAACGATGCGCCGCTACAGTCGCGCCATTTCCCTGCCGCCGAACAAAACCTGAACCAGCGTCTTACCAGCGCACAGCAGCAACATACTACCCGCCAGATTATCTCGCAGCTGACCGAGCTGTTGGGCCAGGGGAATAATCGTCAGGCGGTGAGTGATTTTATCCGTCAGCAATACGGTCATACCGCCCTGAGCCAGCTTTCGCCGGAACAGCTGAAAACCGTGTTGACCCTGCTGCAAAGCAATCAGCTTTCTATCCCGCAGCCGCAACAGCGCCCGTCTACAGAACGGCCATTGCAGCCTGCGGAGCATAATACGCTCAAGCAGATGGTCACTAAGCTGGCTGCCGCCACCGGCGAACCGACAAAGCTTATCTGGCAATCCATGCTGGAACTTTCCGGTGTGAAAGCGGGCGAGATGATCCCGGCAAAACAGTTTACCCATCTGGTCACCTGGCTCCAGGCGCGTCAGACGCTCAGCACCCAGAGCGCTCCGACCCTGCACAGCGTACAGGCGGCACTGAAACAACCGCTGGAACCGCACGAGTTCGATATGATCCGGGATTACGCCCAGCAGAGCTGGCAGGCGACACCGCAAACCGTGCTGACCACCGCGCAGGTACAGGATTTACTGAATCAGATCTTCGTTCGCCGCGCCGAGCGGGAAGGCGGTGTACCGGAGGTAAGAAACATTCAGCCGATCTACAACCCGCTGTTTGCCCCCGTTGTTGACACGTTCAAGACGCTTTCTGCCCGTCCGGGATTGATGTTTATCGCGTTGCTGATTGCGCTGGCGATTTTCTGGCTGGTTGCTTAAAACTGCCGGGTGGCGGCTACGCCTTACCCGGCCTACGGTTCGCGCGGTTGTAGGCCCGGTAAGCGGAGCGCCACCGGGCAAAAACTACGACCTGCGAAACGCCACCAGCGTCACCACAATCCCCACCACCGCTGACACCGCACCGGCGAGAAATACGGAAGGATAGCCAAACGACGTTGCAAGCAGCCCCGCCAGCGGCCCGGTGATGCCGTATGAAATATCCTGAAACGCCGCATAGCCGCCCAGCGCCGTGCCGCGCACCTGCGGTGCGACGCGCTTCACCACTTCAACGCCCAGCGCCGGGAAGATCAGCGAGCAGCCGCAGCCGGTTAACGCCGCACCCAGCAGCGCAACGGATGCGGACGGCGCCTGCCAGAGCAGTACCAGACCCACGGCCTCAATGACCAGTGACGCCACCGCCACCTTCACGCCGCCAAAGCGATCCGGCATCCAGCCAAACAGCACGCGCATCAATACAAACGCGCCGCCAAAGGCCGTCAGCGTAAAGCCCGCCATCGCCCAGCCGCGGCTCATGAAATAGAGGGAGACGAAGGTACCAATAACCGCGAAGCCTACCCCCTGAAGCGCCAGCCCAAGCCCCGGTTGCCAGATTTGCCCCACCACGCTCCACAGCGAAGGACGCTCGCCTTTATGGGCGGGCACCTTGCGCACCGAACCGTTAAACGCCCACGCCAGCAGCGGTAATACCATGGTGGTGCCTGCCAGCACCGCAAAACCAAACTGGCTGTGGATCAGCAGCCCCAGTGGTGCGCCTGCCGCCAGCGCGCCGTAAATCGCCATCCCGTTCCAGGACATCACTTTTCCGGAACGCGCAGGTCCCACCAGCCCCATTCCCCAGGTCAGGGTGCCGGTCAGCAGCTGGCTTTCGCCAAAGCCGAGGATCAGGCGCCCTGCCACCAGCAGCGCGAATTTATACGCTGCATCTATCGGCAACAGCGCCGCCAGCAGCCAGGCTCCCCCCGCCAGCCCGCAGGCAAACATGCCCTGCAACGCCGAGCGTTTTGCGCCGTGCTGATCCGCGAGGCGACCGGCGTAGCCCCGGGTTAATACCGTCGCTAAAAACTGAATGCCCACCGCAATACCGACCATGGTGTTGCCATAGCCCAGCTCCTGGTGAACGAACAAGGGGATCACCGGCAGCGGCAGACCAACGGTCATGTAGGTCAGAAACACCGCAAAGGCGATGCGGAAAAGGGAAAGGTTCCCGGAAGGAGCGCTCTTCTCAGGGGTAACAGCCGTCATGCATAACTCCGTGTTCAGGCATAAAAAAAGGGAGCCGCGTGGCTCCCTTCTACTATATCTTCAAACGCTTACGCTTTCAGCTTACGCATCACCAGCGTGGCGTTGGTGCCGCCGAAACCGAAGCTGTTGGACATAACGGTCGTCAGCTCACGTTCGGTGGTTTCAGTCACGATGTTCAGGCCAGCCGCCTGCTCGTCCATCTCGTCGATGTTGATGCTTGGCGCGATAAAGCCGTTTTCCAGCATCAGCAGAGAGTAGATCGCTTCCTGCACGCCCGCCGCGCCCAGAGAGTGACCGGTCATGGCTTTGGTTGCAGAGATCGCCGGACTGTTGTCGCCGAACACTTCACGGATCGCACCCAGCTCTTTCACGTCGCCTACCGGCGTAGAGGTGCCGTGAGAGTTCAGGTAGTCGATTGGGGTATCAACGCCGTGCATCGCCATCTTCATGCAGCGCACCGCACCTTCGCCGGATGGAGCAACCATGTCAGCGCCGTCAGACGTTGCGCCGTAGCCCACGATCTCAGCGTAGATGTGCGCGCCACGCGCCAGAGCGTGTTCCAGCTCTTCAACCACAACCATACCGCCGCCGCCAGCGATAACAAAACCGTCGCGGTGTGCATCATAGGTACGGGATGCTTTGTCTGGCGTTTCGTTGTATTTGGTGGACAGTGCGCCCATCGCGTCGAACTCACAGGCCATTTCCCAGCCCAGCTCTTCGCCGCCGCCAGCAAATACGATGTCCTGTTTGCCCAGCTGGATCTGCTCAACCGCATTACCGATACAGTGTGCGGAGGTCGCACATGCGGAGCTGATGGAGTAGTTCACACCGTGGATTTTGAACGGCGTTGCCAGGCACGCGGAAACCGCTGAACCCATGGCTTTGGTCACAACATATGGACCGACCGCTTTCAGGCCGCGCGGGCTGCGCATGGCGTCAGCACCGAACACCTGAGCTTTAGAGGAACCGCCGGAGCCTGCAATCAGGCCCACGCGTGGGTTGTTCTGGTAAGCGTCTTCGCTCAGACCAGAATCCTTGATCGCTTCCTGCATGGAAAGATAGGCGTAGATAGAGGCATCGTTCATGAAACGAACCACTTTACGGTCAATTAAACCGGTGGTATCCAGTTTAACGTTACCCCATACGTGGCTACGCATTCCAGAATCTTTAAACTCTTCAGAGAAAGTGATCCCGGAGCGTCCTTCACGCAGAGATGCCAGGACTTCCTGCTGGTTATTACCGATGCTGGAAACGATGCCCAGGCCAGTAATCACTGCACGTTTCATTCAATACCTCTGTAAGTCGCACTATAAAAAGTTTCGAGTCGCACAATAGCGTACACTTGTACGCCGAACAAGTCCGATCAGCGATTTTCTGTGGAAATTTGCACCGATGGGCTCACATCGCTAAGATCGTGCCACTGCCTGTCGGACGAGTAACTTACGTGAAACAAAACGCCATACAACCTGCCAACCTCGAATTCAACGCTGAGGGTACACCTGTTTCCCGAGATTTTGATGACGTCTACTTTTCTAATGATAACGGACTGGAAGAGACGCGCTATGTCTTCCTCGAAGGAAATCATCTCAGCACCCGCTTCCCTGAGCATCCGCGCAGCCTGTTTGTCGTCGCGGAGAGCGGTTTCGGCACCGGGCTGAATTTTTTGACCCTCTGGCAGGCCTTCGATCAGTTTCGCGCTGCACACCCCGAAGCTACCTTACAAAGATTACATTTCATCAGTTTTGAAAAATTTCCGCTTACCGCGCACGATCTGCGGCTTGCCCATCAGCGCTGGCCGGAGCTTGCCCACTGGGCGGAACAGCTTCAGGCCCAGTGGCCACCAGCTATCGGCGGCTGTCATCGTCTGATTCTGGACGACGGACGCGTCACGCTCGACCTGTGGCTTGGCGACATTAACGACCTGACCGATAAGCTCGATGACTCAATGCATCAGAAAGTGGACGCCTGGTTCCTGGACGGTTTTGCGCCCGCCAAAAACCCTGACATGTGGAGTCCGCACCTGTTCAGCGCAATGGCACGTCTGGCACGCCCGGGCGCGACGCTTGCCACCTTCACCTCGGCGGGCTTTGTCCGCCGTGGGTTGCAGGAGGCGGGGTTTACCATGCGGAAAACCAAAGGCTTTGGCCGCAAACGCGACATGCTGGTGGGGGTGATGGAGCAGGATCTGGCGATCCCGGCACAGGCACCCTGGTTTGCTCGCCGCCCCAGTGCGTCGCGTGAGGTCGCCATTGTGGGCGGAGGTATTGCCAGCGCCCTGCTCTCACTGGCTCTGCTGCACCGTGGCTGGCAGGTGACGCTCTACTGCGCTGACGAGGCACCGGCGATGGGTGCATCAGGCAACCGTCAGGGCGCGCTTTATCCCTTATTAAGTTCACACGATCCCGCACTGTTCCAGTTCTTCCCGGCTGCGTTTACGTTTGCTCGTCGCCTTTACGATAGCCTGCCGGTTGCGTTCGACCACGACTGGTGCGGTGTGACGCAGTTGGGCTGGGATGAGAAGAGCCAACAGAAAATCACCCAAATGCTGTCGCTGGGGCTGCCGGAAACCATCGCCCATGCAGTGACGGCTCAGCAGGTTGCTGAGACCGCTGGCGTCGACACCGGCTGCGGCGGAATTCAGTATCCACTCGGCGGCTGGCTGTGTCCGGCTGAACTGACTTCTGCGGCGATAGCCCTCGGGCAGTCGCGTGGGTTGACAGTGCATTATGCCCACAAGGTTCAATCGCTAAGCCGCACTGCGCACTGGGAACTGCGTTTTGCTGACGGCAAAGCGTCGCAGCATGCCAGCGTTGTGCTGGCCAACGGACATCATATCACTCAGTTTACCCAGACAGCGTCATTGCCGGTTTATCCAGTCGGCGGCCAGGTGAGCCATATCCCGACCGCGCCCGAACTGAGCAAACTGCGTCAGGTGCTGTGTTACGACGGCTACGCGACGCCGCAAAATCCGTCCAACGGCCATCACTGCATCGGTGCCAGCTATCATCGCGGTGAAACAGATATTCAGTACAGCGAAGCGGATCAGCAGCAAAACCGCCAGCGCCTGCTCGACTGTTTCCCGAATGCGTCGTGGGCGAAAGAGGTTGATGTCAGTGAGGGTCAGGCGCGCTGCGGCGTACGCTGCGCGACCCGCGATCACCTGCCGATGGCGGGAAACGTGCCGGACTATGACGCCACGCTTGAAGTCTATCAGGATCTTACAAACAACAAAGAAACGGCGGTAAGTGCGCCCGTTTATCCGGAACTGTTTATGTTGGGTGGCTTAGGCTCGCGGGGATTATGCTCTGCGCCATTGCTGGCTGAAGTGCTAGCCGCGCAAATGAGCGATGAGCCGGTTCCGCTGGACAGGGTTACGCTCGCGGGGCTTAATCCGAACCGACTATGGGTGCGGAAATTGCTGAAGGGGAAAAGGGTTAAGTAGGGTGCGGTCTGGTGCCCTCACCCTGGCCCTCTCCCCAAAAGGGAGAGGGAAGAGAAGGCGGCAACTTAGCGTTTAGCCTGCTGGAACAAATTGTCCCACATGCCCAGCACTAAAGACTGGTCGCGTGGAGACAGTTCCCCGGCCAGAATGGCTTTTTCAAGGCTGCGAGTAACTTCCGCGTGAACGGCGTCGGCAGAGTGATCGTCCCCTGCTTCCAGCGCGGCTACCGCCAGCGTCAGGTGACCACGCAGATAACCGCTGGCGAACAGCTCATCATCGCTGGCGTGTTCCACCATGTCATCAATTAACGCCAGAATGCGTGATTCAAATTCTGCGATCATCTTCTTTCCTCTGTTATAAATCTTCCGGCCACGGGAAGCATTCCGCCGTGATCTCCGGCGTATGGTAATAATTTTGTAAAGCCTCGATCAGGCGTGCCGGACGTTCCGGGATGCCTTTCTCAAGATATTCCATCACCTGCGCATGCACGCGGCGCTGGAAGACGATACGGTCTGGCTCGAAGTCGCCTTCAAGGTTGTCACAGCTGACGTTGAACGGGAAACCCGCCGCCACGCAGAACAGCCACTCCAGCGCCTGCGGTTTCACCTCCACATCTTCGAACTGCCCTTGGGTGGCGGCGTCGCGCCCGTCCGGGCAGTACCAGTAACCAAAGTCCACCAGCTCGCGACGCGCTTTCCCCGCGATGCACCAGTGCGAAATCTCGTGCAAACCGCTGGCGTAAAAGCCGTGGGCAAAGACGATGCGGTTGTATGAAACCTGGTCATCAGCAGGAAGATAGATCGGTTCGTCGTCGCCTTTAATCAGACGGGTATTAAAATCATCAGCAAAACAGCTGTCGAAGATTTCAATCAGCTGTTCGTATTTATGCGTACTGTTCATTAGTTCATCCCCAACCAGGTGAGGATCTCCTGTCCATGGCTGTCATAAAGAAGTTTGGCGCTCATCACCGCCGAGACAACAACAATCATCGGGCGGATCAGCTTTTGCCCTTTGCTTAATACCAGACGCGAGCCTGCGCGCGCGCCCAAAAACTGCCCCGCCATCATCACAAATCCGGTAGCCCAGATAACCTTGCCGCCAATGATAAACAGCAGCAGACCGCCAACGTTGGAGGTTGCGTTGAGGACTTTGGCGTGGGCGGTGGATTTGGCGAGGTTGAACCCGGCCAGCGTCACGAATGCCAGCGCGTAAAACGAGCCTGCTCCCGGACCAAAGAAGCCGTCGTAAAAACCGACGCAGCCACCGGCAATCAGCGCAAACGGCAGGCCGTGCAGTCGCCGCGCCCGGTCTTCCTCGCCGAGCTTTGGCATCAGTAAGAAATAGAGGCCAATACAGATAACCAGAATCGGCAGGATCTGGCGCAGAATGTCGGACTGTACGTGCTGGACCAGCAGCGCGCCCGCCGTCGAGCCAATAAACGTCATCAGGATATTGAGCTTCTGATCGGCGAGATTCACCACTTTGCGCCGAACAAAGTAGAGCGATGAGGAGAGCGAACCGCCGCATGCCTGGAGTTTGTTGGTGGCAAGCGCCTGGGCAGGGCTCATGCCTGCCGCCAGCAGCGCCGGAACGGTGAGCAACCCGCCGCCGCCCGCCAGGGCATCGATAAATCCGGCTAACATCGCAACAAAAAAGAGCACCGCCAGCAGCAGCGGTGACACCATAAACAGATCGACGAAATTATCCATTAAAGTACATGCTCATCCAGTAGCGCCTGGCAGGAAGGCGGCAACGGAGGCGGTGTCTTCTTCTCAGGCTTAGAGGTTCCAGGCTTGGCCGGTTCAAACCAGCTTTGCAGTTCGTAACCGCAACCATCGCCAGGCGGTGGCAGCGGCTGATCTTCACATTCCAGGCTGTTCGCCGGGCAGCGCAGGCGAACATGCATATGCGCCCGGTGCTGGAACCACGGGCGCACTTTACGCAGCCAGTCGCGATCCGTTCCCGCATCCAGGCAAAGCTGCTGCTTGATGGCCGGGTTAACAAAGATCCGTGTGACGTCGTTATCCTCTGCCGCCAGCTTAATCATGCTGGAAATTTCCGGCGACCAGCGCGAGGCGACGACCCGTTTACCGTCGGCCGAGACCAGATCCAGCGCCTGCGGTTTCAGCAGCTGCGCTGAGCTCCAGCGCGTTTTCGGCAGTTGCAGGAAGATGTCCACATCCAGTCCGGTCTGGTGGCTGGCGTGACCGCCGTTGAAGCGACCACCTGCAGGCATCCCCATATCGCCAATCAGCATCGTCCCCAGCCCCAGGTTATGCACCTGGTTGCCAAGACGCTGAATAAACAGCACCAGGTCAGGATGGCCGAAGTAACGGCGCTGGTCGGTGCGCATCACCTGATAGGTGTCCGACAGCAGCGGAAGTTCCTGCGCGCCGACGATACACCCGTTGGAGAAAGCGCCAATGGACTGCGCGCTTCCCGCTACCGGGTGGGTGATTTTCTGCCACGGCGTGGCGGCCAGGCTTGCTCCACTGGCCAGCAGCGCCAGCAGAGCGATTGCGGTTTTTTTCATAGTTACCAGCGTGGAATGGTGGTCGACACATCCGCATTCTGCGCGCGCTGGCGCAGGAAGTGATCCATCAGCACGATCGCCAGCATCGCTTCTGCGATCGGTACCGCGCGGATCCCCACGCATGGATCGTGCCGTCCTTTGGTGATCATCTCTACTTCATCGCCTGAACGGTTAATCGTGTGGCCCGGCACGGTAATGCTGGACGTTGGCTTCAGCGCGATATTGGCAATAATTTGCTGCCCGCTGCTGATGCCGCCCAGAATGCCGCCCGCATGGTTGCTCTGGAAACCCGCCTTCGTGATTTCGTCGCGGTTCTGGCTGCCGCGAAGCTTAACCACGTCAAAACCGTCGCCGATTTCAACGCCTTTCACCGCGTTGATGCTCATCAGCGCGTGGGCGATGTCAGCGTCGAGGCGGTCAAATACCGGCTCGCCCCAGCCAGCCGGCACACCGTCGGCCACCACGGTGACTTTCGCACCAATGGAGTCGCCCTCTTTTTTCAGGCCACGCATCAGCTCGTCCAGCGCGTCCAGCTTGTCGGCATCTGCGCAGAAGAACGGGTTAAGTTCTACCTGATCCCAGTCTTTGATTGCCAGCGGAATGTCGCCCATCTGGGTCAGACAGCCGCGGATAACGATGCCGAATTTCTGCTGGAGATATTTTTTGGCAATCGCACCTGCCGCCACGCGCATCGCGGTTTCACGCGCGGAAGAACGTCCGCCGCCGCGATAGTCGCGAAAGCCATATTTTTGTTCGTAGGTATAGTCGGCGTGGCCCGGACGGAAGACGTCTTTAATCGCGCCGTAGTCCTGGGAGCGCTGATCGGTGTTTTCAATCAGCAGACCAATGCTGGTCCCGGTGGTACGGCCTTCAAAAACGCCGGAGAGAATTTTGACCTGGTCCGGCTCGCGACGCTGCGTGGTGTAGCGAGAGGTACCCGGACGACGACGGTCAAGGTCATGCTGTAAATCGGCTTCGGTCAGTTCGATGCCTGGCGGGACGCCATCAACGATACAACCCAGTGCCAGACCGTGCGACTCGCCAAAGGTGGTCACACGGAATACCTGTCCAATACTGTTTCCTGCCATCACGGCTCCGATGTTGTTGTTTGTGTTTGAGCGTTGTGAAACGGGCCGAAGCCCGCTGGATTAATCTTTGTAAATGCTGAAGTATTCGCGTGCATCAAGCAGTTGCGTTTTGGTCAGCATAAAGACGCCGTCACCGCCGTTGTCGAACTCAAGCCAGGTGAACGGCACATCCGGGTACTGCTCTATCAGATGTACCATGCTGTTACCCACTTCACAAATCAGAACGCCATCGTCGGTCAGATAATCCGGCGCGCAGGCCAGGATGCGGCGGGTCAGCTTCAGCCCGTCAGAGCCTGACGCCAGGCCCAGCTCCGGCTCGTGACGGTACTCGTTCGGCAGATCGGACATGTCTTCGGCATCCACGTACGGTGGATTGGTGACGATCAGGTCGTATTGCAGCGTCGGCAGGTCGCGGAACAGGTCAGAGCGGATAGGCGTGACGTGATGGATCAAGCCGTGCTCTTCAATGTTGTGTTCGGTGACGGCCAGCGCGTCGGTGGAGATATCGACGGCGTCCACTTCCGCTTCCGGGAAGGCGTACGCGCAGGCAATCGCGATGCAGCCGCTGCCGGTGCACATATCAAGTATGTGCTGCGGCTGATGGTTAATCAGGCCGTCAAAGTGGTTGTTGATCAGCTCGCCAATCGGCGAACGCGGCACCAGCACACGCTCATCAACATAGAACTCATGGCCGCAGAACCAGGCTTTGTTGGTCAGGTAAGCCACCGGAATACGCTCGTTCACGCGACGGATCACGCGCTCAACGATGCGGTGTTTTTCACTGGAGGTCAGGCGCGCGGTGCGCATGTCTTCCGGAATATCCAGCGGCAGGTAGAGTGACGGCAGCACCAGCTGGACGGCCTCATCCCACGGGTTATCGGTGCCGTGTCCGTACCAGATATTGGCGGCGCTGAAGCGGCTAACCGACCAGCGCAACATGTCCTGTATGGTATGCAGCTCGTTTACTGCTTCATCGACAAAAATTTTATCCACTCTTTCCTCCAGGGCATGCTCGCATAATTTTCGGCGGCTAGTTTGCCATGAAGACGGCGATAAATCAGCAATGACGCGTGTCGCTTGAGGTTAAAAAATGCGTTTAGTCGGGTACACTATCGGAAATACGAGATGAGAATGACGAATGAAAAAGAAAACATCGCTCAGCGAGGAGGATCAGGCTCTCTTCCGTCAGCTGATGACCGGGACGCGTAAAATCACGCACGACACCATTGTCCATCGCCCACAGCGTAAAAAAATCAGCGAGGTTCCGGTCAAACGGTTGCTTCAGGAGCAGGCCGATAACAGCCACTATTTTTCAGATGAGTTTCAGCCGCTGCTAAATACGCAGGGCGCGGTGAAATACGTGCGCGAAGACGTCAGCCATTTTGAACTGAAAAAATTACGCCGGGGAGATTACTCGCCGGAGCTGTTCCTCGATCTGCATGGGTTGACCCAGATGCAGGCGAAGCAGGAGCTGGGGGCGTTGATCGCGGCGTGCCGACGCGAGCATGTTTTTTGCGCCTGCGTGATGCACGGTCACGGCAAACATATTCTCAAACAACAGACGCCGCTGTGGCTGGCTCAGCATCCACACGTGATGGCTTTTCATCAGGCACCAAAAGAGTACGGCGGAGATGCCGCATTGCTGGTGTTGATTGAAGTTGAGGAGTGGCAGCCGCCAGAGTTGCCCTGACAGGATGGCGGGAGGCACGCGGCACCCCGCCATATCGCACGTCACGTCAGATGGCTTTAGCCATCTTCAGGTTGCATGGACTCATTTGCCAGTTAAAGACCCCTTTGCCGGTTTCGTCGAGGGTGACGTTGGCAATGGCGGACGTTGTGAACATCGGCGGCGTTTCGCCCGGGCACAGCTCAGATACCAGATAGCCGACCAGCGGCAGGTGGGAAATGACCAGTGCGGAAGCGACACCTTCGTTGCACAGCGCCTGAAGGTAAGCACTGACAAGGCCAACATCGCCACACGGCGTGAGTTCAGGGAGAACATCCACACTGGAGGGCAGGTTCATACACTCCCCTACCACATCCAGCGTCTGTTCTGCCCGCAGGAACGGACTCACCAGAACGCGTTCAATGTCCACTTTTTGACCTTTAAGCCATGTCGCCATCTGACGGGATTCGTCGCAGCCACAGACGGTTAAAGGACGTACTGAGTCACTGGCGGCATCGAGTGCCGCGTCGCCGTGACGCATGATAAAAACTTGCATATTGCACCGCTTTTGTTAACCAGAATCACCGGCGTTAACTACCCGCGATTAATGCTCTGAGGTAGAAAACCCGATGGCCGGGCATTGTGCCTGATCCATTCGGTGAATGAAACGCTGTTTTTTACCTCAATGGCGTAAGTATAGTCAATCTCTGTTTACAATTTCGCCAGAACAGGTTCCATCACCTCAGGATTTACCCTTCTTTGACTTCAGTTTACGCAATCAGTTTCCCTTGCGGGCCAGAATGTCTGACCCCGTTCCGCCATCTGCAATAATTCGTCACAAGGTGTAAACCGTGGACCGTATTGCGAGGCCAGACGTTGCAGGATCGCAACCACTTCACCCGCCCCGAGGGTATCCATATACCGGAACGGGCCGCCAAGGAATGGCGGAAAACCGATACCAAACACGGCACCGATGTCGCCGTCGCGCGCGCTTTTGATCACCTGCTCACCAAAGCAGCGCGCCGCTTCATTGAGCATCATCATCACGCAGCGCTCAGCACACTGAACCGCCGACAGTTTTCCCTGACCCGTGACAGGAATAAGCGCATAAACCGAAGGGTCGACCTGTTTCTTGCTTTTACGCCCTTTCGCGGCGTAAAGATAGAAACCGCGTTCATTTTTTCTGCCTTTGCGATCGTCCTTCAAAATTGCGGAAACAAAGTTTGCAGGCGGCGCAAAACGATCGCCATAAGCCGCTTCCAGCACAGGGATAATTTTAGTCCCCGTATCAATTCCTACCTCATCCAAAAGTTGGATTGGGCCGACGGGGAAACCAAACTTCACCAGGGCGTCATCGACGTGCTCAATTTTCTCCCCTTCCGTCAGCAACCGCATCGCTTCGTTAATATACGGCGCCAGAATGCGGTTGACGTAGAAGCCGGCTTTGTCCGCGACCACAACAGGAGTTTTGCCCTGTTTTTTCGCCAGCTTCACCACGGTGGCAATAGTTTGCGGGCTGGTTGTGGCATGAGGGATAACCTCCACCAGCGGCATTTTTTCGACAGGACTGAAATAGTGCAGCCCTATCACCTGCTCCGGGCGCATGGCTTTCGCCGCGATGTCGCCGATCGGCAAAGACGAGGTGTTTGACGCGAAAATGGTGTGCGGCGCGCAATGCTGTTCAACGTCCGCTACCATCTGCTGCTTAAGGGCCAGATCTTCGAACACGGCTTCAATCACCAGATCGCGGTGTGCAAACCCACTGTAGTCGGTGGCGCCAGTGATCATCGCGAGGGTTTTATCGCGATCGCTGGCCTTGATATGGCGGCGTTTCACTTTGCGATCAAGGTTCTGCCAGCTGTACTGCAACGCGTGGTTGATGCCCTGAGGATTGATATCTTTGATACGTACGGGCAATTTGCCTTTGCTGGCGGTGACAAACGCGATGCCGCCGCCCATCAGCCCACCACCCAGAACCCCAACGGCGCGCAGCGGAGCCGGTTCAGCTTCACTGCCCGGATCTTTTTTAACCTCCGTGCTGGCAAAGAAAATGCCGCGCAGCGCCTGCGACTGCGGCGTCATCGCCAGCTCGCCAAACGCTTTAGCTTCCGCGGCATAACCGCTGCTGCTGCCCTGCGATAAACCGGTTTCAATCACCTTCAGAATGCGCGTCGCTGCCGGATAATTCCCTCTGGTTTTTTGCTCGGTTTTTTTACCCACCATATTAAACAGCAGCGTGCGCCCCAGCGGCCCGGCGAGGATACGCTCACGCACCGGCAGGGGGCGTTTCGCCTGACGACCTTTCAGCGCCCGCTCAACGGCAGCCTCAAGCAAGATTGCGTGCGGAACGACCTCATCAACCAGACCCGCCTTTAACGCCTGACGGGCGCGCAGCTGTTTACCGGTTAAAATCATCTCCAGCGCCGTACTGACGCCCACCAGCCGCGGCAAGCGCTGCGTGCCACCTGAACCGGGCAGCAATCCAAGCTGTACTTCAGGCAGTCCGAGTACGGTTTTCGCATCGTCGGTACAGATGCGACTGTGGCAGGCCAGCGCCAGCTCAAGCCCGCCGCCCAGGCAAGCCCCGTGGATCGCAGCGACAACGGGTATCGACAGCGCATGGATCTCCGCCATCACCTGCTGCCCCTGACGCGCCAGATCTTCTGCTTCCTGAGCGCTTGTCGCCCGGGCAATCATGTTGATATCGGCCCCGGCAATAAAGTTATCCGGCTTTGCCGAGATAAATACCAGGCCACGTATCGCTTTGTTTTCGCGGATCTGTCTGAGCATCGCACGCACCTGAACGCCGAACTCCGCCTTCAGGGTATTCATTTTTTCGTCGGGCACATCAATGGTGATAACGGCCACGTTATCAAGGCGAACAACAAGGTTAAATGCAGATGTCGTTTCCATTATTCAGCCTCCAGAACCATTGCTGCGCCCAGGCCGCCCGCCGCACAGGCGGTGACGAGACCAAAGCCGCCGCCACGGCGACGCAGTTCGTGCAACGTCTGGGTAATAATTCTCGCCCCGGTCGCTGCAAACGGATGACCGTAGGCAATAGAGCCGCCCAGCACATTGAATTTACTTTGATCCACTTCGCCTGTGGCATGCGCGCGGCCCAGCACGTCGCGGGCAAAACGTTCGCTCGCCATAAGCTGCACGTTTGCCAGCGTTTGTGCGGCAAAGGCTTCGTGCATATCAATTAGCGTGAGATCGGAGAGCGTTAGCCCCGCGCGCTCCAGCGCCAGCGGCGTGGACCAGGCCGGTCCGAGCAGCATGTCCTGCCAGACATCGATGGCGGTAAAGGCGTAGCTGCGCAAATAGCCCAGCGGTGTGATGCCCAGCTCTTTCGCCCGGGATTCCGTCATCAGGATCACGGCGGCGGCACCGTCCGTCAGCGGCGTACTGTTAGCCGCCGTAACGGTGCCATGTTTACGGTCAAAGGCCGGGCGCAGTTTTGCGTAATCTGCCAGGGTTGAGGTGCCGCGAACGTTGTTATCTTCCGCGAGCGGTTCCCGGTAAGGCGGTACATAGGCGGTCATCACTTCGTTGGTCAGTTTGCCCTCCGACCAGGCTTTCGCTGCCAGCTGATGCGAGCGATGCGCCAGCGCATCCTGCTGTTCGCGGGTAATACCATAGGTTTTTGCCATCTGCTCGGCTGTATCGCCCATGCGCAGGCCGGTGGAGTATTCAGCAACGGCAGGTGGCACAGGCATGAGGTCGCGCAGGCGTAAACGCGAGAAGAGTTTAAGCTTTGCACCGGTAGTGCGAGCTTTGTTGGCATCCACCAGAATGCGGGCCAGCTGTTTGCTGACGCCGATGGGCAGCACGGAGGAGGAATCAGCGCCGCCGGCAATTCCCGCGCGAATGGTCCCCGCCATCAGGCTTTCCGCCACGTTCGCCACCGCCTGGAAACTAGTAGCGCAGGCGCGGCTGACGCTGTAGGCGTCGGTATGAACATTCATGCCGGTACCCAGCACGATTTCACGCGCGATATTGGGTGCTTCCGGCATCTGTACCACCTGGCCGAAAACCAGTTGCTCAATAACCTCTGGCGGGATCTCGCTGCGAGCCAGCATCTCCCCCACCACCATTTTTCCCAGATCGACAGCCGGTATACCGTGAAACGCGGTTGCCTGACGTGCAAACGGCGTACGTAACCCGCTGACAATGGCAATGCGGTCACCGTGTCGGGTGATAAGCGGTAATGCCTGACTCATAACACTCCCCTGTAAAAAAATTTTGCGCGCACGTTAAGTGGTCTGACCTGATAATAGTCTTAACTATTTTTTTACATTGAGCCAATCGGGGAAGCGAAAAATTGCGAGCTAAGGCACAGAGAAGAAAAAGAAAATGCCCAGGGTAAAAGCAAAACGGTAACCCGTGGGTTACCGTTTTTAGTGTTTGCGCCCTCTCCCGTGGGAGAGGGTTGGGGTGAGGGCACCAGACCGCAGGAATTAACGCAGGCCCAGCTGGAAGATCAGCGTTTCTGCCTCGCAGGCGAACACAAAGTCGATATCCAGCTGCACGCCGCCTTCTACTTCCGTAAAGGTAGATTTGATTTCACATGGATCGGATTCGACTTCACGCGCACGCTTGCTCAGCGCGGCCAGCGTCTCTTCCGCTTCAGCGCGGTTAGGGAATACGCGGCTGTAAGAGGCGGTGCAATCGGTGTTGTCCATAATGGTGCCAACATCCATACAGCAGCAAACCGGGGTTTCATCAGCACTGCATTTACTCATAGCTCAATTTCCTCTGTATTCGCGCAGCGCGCGAGATAAACACGATGCGACTATTTTACGCCCCCGGACGAGCCCCCTCCAGCCGTTAATGGCGCAAAACCGGATAAGTGAGCAATATCACACTAAAAAATGATCTAAAACAAAATTCACCTTTTCGGATGAATCGTACTGGTCACAATTTTGCCAACCAGATCTCGTTTCATGAAACATGTTTGAAAATATTAATAAACAAACTTGCAACATCCCAGCTGGTCAGACCTATACTCTCGCCACTGGTCTGATTTGTATGTCATACCTCAGACCCTACACTTCGCGCTCCTGTTACGGTATGTAACAATTATTGAATAAAAATAACTCAATGAGGTTATGGTCATGAGCCAGAAAACCCTGTTCAAACAAACTGCTTTAGCAGTTGCAGTGGCAATCGTCTCAACGTCCGCCTGGTCAGCGGGCTTCCAGTTAAACGAATTTTCTTCCTCTGGCCTTGGCCGTGCGTATTCCGGGGAAGGTGCGATTGCCGATGACGCAGGCAACGCAAGCCGTAACCCGGCGCTTATCATGATGTTTGATCGCCCTACCTTCTCTGCCGGTGCGGTTTACATCGATCCTGATGTCAACATTTCTGGCAAATCTCAGTATACCGGCGCAGATCTGAAGGCGGATAACATTGCACCAACGGCGTGGGTGCCTAACCTGCACTTTGTTGCGCCAATCAATGAACAGTTTGGTTGGGGTGCCTCTGTCACCTCAAACTATGGCCTGGCAACGGAGTTCAATAACAACTACCCGGCCGGGGAATACGGCGGTAAAACCGACCTGACGACCCTGAACCTTAACCTGAGCGGCGCATATCGTCTGAACGATAACTGGAGCTTTGGTCTGGGCTTTGATGCTGTCTACGCTGATGCAAAAATCGAGCGTTATTCCGGGGAGCAAACTGCTGCGCTGCCGAAAAACAGCAATAAAATTGCCAGCCTGAAAGGTGACGAGTGGGGTTACGGCTGGAACGCCGGTATCCTGTATGAACTGGATAAAAACAACCGCTGGGGTCTGACCTACCGCTCAGAAGTGAAGATTGACTTCGATGGCGATTACAAAAGCGGCATCCTGAGCCCAGTCAACGGTATGGTACCGGGCGCAGGCACCACCATTCCATGGGGTACCTCGAATCAAACCGTACCGGGTTCACTGTCACTGCATCTGCCAGAAATGTGGGAAGTGTCAGGTTATAACCGCGTTGCGCCGCAGTGGGCTATTCACTATAGCCTCGCGTATACCAGCTGGAGCCAGTTCCAGGAGCTGAAAGCCACCGGCAGCAACGGCCAGACGCTGTTCTATAAAGACGAAAGCTTCCACGATGCTTACCGTATCGCACTTGGTACGACCTATTATATGGATGACAACTGGACGTTCCGTACCGGCGTGGCATTTGATGACAGCCCGGTACCGGCAGATAAGCGTTCTATCTCCATTCCGGATCAGGACCGTTTCTGGGTAAGTGCGGGTGCAACCTACGCGTTCAACGAGAATGCCTCTATCGACGCGGGTGTGTCGTACATGCATGGACAGAAAGTGACCTTCCAGGAAGGCCCTTACGAGTTTACCTCTGAAGGTAAAGCCTGGCTGTTTGGTACCAACTTCAACTACGCGTTCTAATCCCAACACGATTGAAAAAGGTGAGCATCGCTCACCTTTTTTATTTATTCCGAATCGATATCTTTTAATTCGTTCTCGATGGCTTTCGCGTTCGGATTATCTTCCGGCTTCAGCTTACCGCCGTTGGCAATAAAGTCATGGTTCTGGAAATAGGCCTCGCGGACCATGATGTACGGATCGGAAGACTGACGCAGCAGACCGTCAGAGTCCAGCAGTTGCGCACGCGTTTCAATCCCTTCCACGGTCCATTTACCAATCGACAGCGGCCAGGTGAGCCATGACAGCACCGGATACAGCGTATCCACCATATCGCCGCCATCATCACGCACGGTAAAGCTGCCGTAGAATGGCAGGTGCACATACGGCCCATAACCTACGCCATAATGCCCCAGTGTGCTGCCGAAACGATGCGGCTGTTCACGCTGTAATTTCGGGTTCGCCATGCCTGCGACATCTATTAAGCCGCCCATACCCAGCAGAGAGTTCAGGAAGAAACGGGTGAAATGCACCATCCCCTGATACGGGTCGCCCTGGAGGAAGTAGTTCACCATCACCGCTGGCTCTTCCAGGTTACTGGTAAAGTTGCTCAGCCCGTTACGCGCTGGCTGCGGAACGTAGTCACGCCATGCCACGGCAACCGGACGAACCAGATATGGATCCAGCACATTATAGTTAAAGTTGTACATTGAACGGTTAAATCCTTCGAGAGGATCGGAGCGTCCCGTTTGCTCGCCAGAGCTGGCGCAGCCCACAAGCATCGTTACGCCCAGCGCAAGCGCCGACAGCCGAAGCTTCATATATTTCTCCCTGTTCAATATGGCTATCGTTGAATGCCATCTGTGACGGAGCCTGTGAGGCTCCGCCTGAAACGTGCAAGTGATTGTAACAGCACGCTTACCGATGTCTACGAGGACAATGACGACCCGCTCGCGTCATCACGCTAATTTCAGCATAGCCTGTCTTTAAGAATTCGTTTCGCTGGCAATTTTATATTGGCTTTGAAAGAGATGTCTCACCTTTATTGCCATTTTCAGCAATTTAAGAGCTTCCCCACGGGCAAGGCGCCAAAAGCCGCTACGCTTAAATGAGCGATTACCCCGAAGGAGCAGTTATGAAAGATATTAACGAAGAAAAAATTGGCGAGAACAATGAGGAACATGAGATTGAAAGTGAGGAGAAAGACCGGGGAGAAGAGATAGAAGTCGATGAGGATCGCCTGCCGTCGCGTGCCATGGCCATTCATGAGCATATTCGCCAGGATGGCGAAAAGGAGATGGAGCGTGACGCAATGGCCCTGCTGTGGTCGGCCATCGCAGCCGGTCTGTCGATGGGTGCCTCTCTGCTCGCCAAAGGTATATTTCACGTTCAGCTGGAAGGCGTGCCGGGCGGTTTTTTGCTGGAGAATTTAGGCTACACGTTCGGCTTTATTATCGTCATTATGGCGCGACAGCAGCTTTTCACGGAGAACACCGTCACTGCCGTACTGCCCGTCATGCAAAATCCGACCCTTGGTAATTTTGGTTTACTGATGCGCCTCTGGAGCGTCGTGCTGCTGGGGAACCTGATCGGTACGGGCGTTGCAGCCTGGGCCTTCGAGTATATGCCAATCTTTGATGAACCGACCCGCGACGCATTCGTGAAGATTGGCATGGATGTAATGAAAAATACGCCGGTTGAAATGTTCTCTAATGCCATTATCTCCGGCTGGATCATCGCCACTATGGTCTGGATGTTCCCGTCAGCGGGCAGCGCGAAAATCGTGGTGATTATCCTGATGACCTGGCTTATCGCACTCGCCGATACCACGCACATTGTTGTCGGGACCGTTGAAATCCTTTATCTGGTATTTAACGGCACACTCCACTGGAGCGACTTTTTCTGGCCGTTCGCCCTGCCTACTCTCGCAGGCAACATTTGTGGCGGAACCTTTATCTTTGCACTGCTGAGCCATGCGCAAATCCGTAACGACATGTCCAACAAGCGTAAGGCCGAACTTAAGGCTCAGGAAAAAAAGGATAAAACTGCCGAAAAATCGGCGTGAACGGTGACTCTTTGACCAGTCAGGCGGCAATGCGCTTAACGAGAAGTGTAAATAACGCTATACTCTTGCCGCTTCGTCCCCTTAGTTAAATGGATATAACGAGCCCCTCCTAAGGGCTAGTTGCAGGTTCGATTCCTGCAGGGGACACTTTTAATTTCTCCCTATAATCCCTGATTTATCAATCCGCTTTGCAATTGCCGCTTTTTTAAGCAAAAACGAGTAATAGCTCATAATGTATAACGGTGCTACATTAAGCCGCCCACCCAAGTCAGCAATGGCCAGGCAACGTCGTAAAGAACGGTAAAGCCTGCAACCATGACCTCGTCCTACGGTCTCAATGGCACGTGGTATCGCGAAGTCTGCGCTACCTTCACAGGCTTTACAAAGGTTCCACTATTTTGTCTCAATTCAAATTTCAGCGGGCGTTTCTGCACCCGCGCTACTGGTTTACATGGTTCGGCCTTGGCGTACTTTGGCTGCTGGTCCAGCTTCCTTATCCCGTGATTCGCTTCCTGGGTTCGAAGCTCGGCAGCGCATCGCGTCACTTTCTTAAGCGTCGCGAGTCCATTGCCCGAAAAAATCTTGAACTTTGCTTTCCGCATTACAACGCGCAGCAGCGTGAAACGCTGATCGCTGAAAACTTTAAATCTATCGGTATGGCGTTGCTTGAAACCGGTATGGCCTGGTTCTGGCCAGACGAGCGTGTCCGTAAATGGTTTGACGTTGAAGGTCTGGATAACCTCAAACATGCCCAGATGCAAAAACGCGGCGTGATGGTTGTGGGTGTGCATTTTATGTCGCTTGAGCTGGGCGGCCGCGTTATGGGTCTTTGTCAGCCGATGATGGCAACCTATCGCCCGCATAACAGCGCACTGATGGAATGGGTACAAACGCGGGGCCGCATGCGTTCAAATAAGGCGATGATCAGCCGTAACAATCTGCGCGGTATGGTTGGCGCCCTGAAAAAAGGTGAAGCCGTCTGGTTTGCCCCGGACCAGGACTACGGCCCTAAAGGCAGCAGCTTTGCCCCTTTCTTTGCGGTTAAAGATGTCGCTACGACGAACGGTACCTTTGTGATTTCACGTCTCTCTGGCGCCTCGATGTTAACGGTGACCATGGTCAGAAAAGCGGATAAGTCAGGCTATCGTCTGCATATCTCACCGGAGATGGCGAACTATCCTGAGGATGAGAGTGAAGCCGCGACCTTTATCAATAAGGTGATTGAGTTTGAGATTATGCGAGCACCTGAGCAGTATCTGTGGATGCACCGCCGCTTTAAAACCCGCCCTCTGGGCGAAGCCTCACTTTATATCTAACCCCTTTCGAAGGTTAGTTTCGCTAAGAAACTAACCTTTTCAAGCACCTGTAATCGCAGTGCGTAACGGCTTTTTTCGACCGTCGCTCAACAGGCATTTATTGCGTACCGAAATCAAACTGTCGCCGTTCCACGACACTCGTAAGTATCGGAAATTATTTAAAAAAATGCCTCTTGTCACTCCTGAAATTTAGGCGTACATTAGCGCCGTCTGGCGACAGGAAAGCACAGAATTCAGAGCTGAAGTTAGCGACGTAACGGGATAATTCCGATTTCCCCTTTCGCATGATTTCAACTCTCTATACTCAGTTGGACTCTGTTTTTTTAATGCGTACCGGAAGATACGCGGAGCGATGAAACGTGAAATATTTCTTTATGGGCATTTCGGTTATTGTTTTAGTTTGGGCCGGAACGTTTGCTCTGATGATCTAGTTAAGAAAATGCAGTCAAAAAAACAGGCGCCGTTGGCGCCTGTTTTTTTGGTGTCCGTTACGACTCGGGTTGTTCCACGACGCTCTTAACTGCAAGCAGGCCATCCGCGCGGAACATGCTTTTAATCCCCCGCACAGCCTGACGGATACGGTCGCTGTTTTCGATCAGCGCGAAACGCACATGCGTGTCACCGTAGTCACCAAAGCCAATGCCTGGAGAAACGCAAACCTTCGCGTCCTGAAGCAGTTTTTTGGCAAATTCCAGAGATCCCATCGCCGCATACGGCTCGGGGATTTTCGCCCAGACGTACATGGAAGCTTTAGGCATTTCAACCATCCAGCCCGCTTCGTGAAGCCCTTTTACCAGCACATCACGGCGGCGCTTGTACTGGGCGGCAATATCAAGCACGCACTGCTGATCCCCTTCCAGCGCCGCGATGGCCGCGACCTGCAATGGCGTAAACGTACCATAGTCATGGTAACTTTTAATACGCGCCAGGGCGCTCACCAGCGTTTTGTTTCCCACCATAAATCCAATTCGCCAGCCCGCCATGTTGTAGCTTTTCGACAGGGTGAAAAACTCAACCGCCACATCACGGGCACCCGGTACCTGCATAATTGACGGCGCTTTCCAGCCATCATAAACGATATCAGCATAGGCGAGATCGTGTACCACCAGCACGTCGTAACGCTTAGCCAGCGCGACCACTTTCTCAAAGAATTCGAGTTCGACGCATTGTGCCGTTGGGTTGGACGGGAAACCGAGGATCATCATTTTCGGCTTCGGATAGCTTTCACGAATCGCCCGTTCCAGCTCGTTGAAGAAGTCGACGCCTTCCACCAGTGGAACAGAACGCACCTGCGCGCCAGCAATCACCGCCCCATAAATATGAATTGGGTAGCTCGGATTCGGCACCAGGACGGTATCGCCGTGATCGAGCGTCGCCAGCATCAGGTGGGCCAGCCCCTCTTTGGAGCCAATGGTCACAATCGCTTCGCTTTCAGGATCGATATCCACCTGATAACGATCCTGATACCAGCGGGAGATCGCCCGACGCAAGCGTGGAATGCCGCGAGAGGTTGAATACCCATGGGTATCGGGACGCTGGGCAACTGTGCAGAGTTTCTCAACGATATGCGGCGGCGTTGGGCCGTCAGGGTTACCCATACTGAAATCGATAATGTCTTCACCGCGCCGACGCGCAGCCATTTTCAGTTCAGCAGTGATATTGAAAACATAAGGGGGGAGACGATCGATACGCGTAAAACGGCGTTCAGGACTGAATTCAGCCATAGATTCCTCAGAGTCACGTTAGCGCCCGGACCGTCCGAGCGACGCTGCCACCCGTGTGGCATGCTTAGAAAATAACCTGAAGAAAAAGACGCTGTCGAGGGGATAACGGCAAAACAATATATTGCGCTAAAACGGGAATGCGATTGCAGTGAAAAGCGGAACTCTTATCGTGATCAGGCAGTTTTAAGCGCTGCGATTTAACACAATATTTTCAGTATCGTTACCTGACGCTTCTCCCCAAACGAAAAAGCAGCGACTTTCAGTCAAAAGCCAGCAATCCCCTTTGAGAATTATGGTTTTTCCCCATTTGATAAATCTGATGGATAGCTGGTCATCTGGCCCTATGTTTTCTATCATAGATTTTTCCCGTTTTCCCAGGCCTGACCGTGCACGAAATCTTCAATATGCTCCTGGCGGTGTTCGACCGCGCGGCATTAATGCTGATCTGTCTCTTTTTCCTTATCCGCATCCGCTTGTTTCGCGAACTGTTGCATAAATCTGCCCACTCGCCAAAAGAGCTGCTGGCCGTTACGTTTATCTTTTCGATGTTTGCCCTGTTCAGCACCTGGTCCGGCGTGCCGGTAGAAGGCTCGCTGGTGAACGTGCGCATCATCGCCGTAATGTCAGGCGGGATCCTCTTTGGTCCCTGGGTCGGGATTATCACAGGCATTATCGCCGGCACCCATCGATACCTGATTGATATTGGCGGCGTGACGGCAGTCCCCTGCTTTATCACCAGCATTATTGCCGGGGTACTCTCCGGCTGGATTAACCGCAAAATCCCGAAAAAACAGCACTGGCGTGCGGGGATTATCGCGGGGATGGTCTGCGAAACGCTGACCATGATCCTGGTCGTCGTCTGGGCACCGACCACTGCGCTGGGGCTGGATATCGTCTCGAAGATCGGTATTCCGATGATCCTCGGGAGCGTCTGTATAGGCTTTATCGTGCTGCTGGTGCAAAGCGTGGAAGGCGAAAAAGAGGCCAGCGCCGCGCGTCAGGCGAAGCTGGCACTGGATATTGCCAACAAAACGCTGCCGCTTTTCCGACACGTTAACACCGAATCTTTACGTCAGGTTTGCGATATCATCCGCCGGGATATTCACGCCGATGCGGTCGCCATCACCAATATTGACCACGTGCTGGCCTATGTTGGCGTCGGTGAGCACAATTATCGCGACAGCGACGATACCATCAGCCCGACCACCAGACAGGCAATTAACTACGGAAAAATCATCATTAAAAACAATGATGAAGCCCACCGGACGCCAGAGATCCACTCAATGCTGGTGATCCCGCTGTGGGAAAAAGGCGTGGTCACGGGGACGCTGAAAATTTACTACTGCCATGCGCACCAAATCACCTCCTCGCTCCAGGAGATGGCGATTGGCCTGTCGCAGATTATCTCCACCCAACTCGAAGTTTCGCGTGCGGAGCAGTTGCGCGAGATGGCAAATAAGGCAGAGCTGCGTGCCCTGCAAAGCAAGATCAATCCCCATTTCCTGTTTAACGCGCTGAACGCTATATCCTCTTCCATTCGTCTTAATCCGGATACCGCGCGGCAGCTGATTTTTAATCTGTCGCGCTATCTGCGCTACAACATTGAGTTAAAAGACGACGAGCAGATCGACATCAAAAAAGAGCTGTATCAAATCAAGGATTACATCGCGATTGAGCAGGCACGCTTTGGCGATAAGCTGACGGTCATTTACGATATTGATGAAGAGGTCAACTGCGTGATCCCAAGCCTGCTGATCCAGCCGCTGGTGGAAAACGCTATTGTTCACGGCATTCAGCCGTGTAAAGGAAAAGGCGTGGTCACGATTAGCGTGACGGAAAGCGGTAACCGCGTGCGAATCGCCGTGCGCGATACCGGACACGGCATCGATCCAAAAGTGATCGAGCGCGTCGAATCAAACGAAATGCCGGGAAATAAAATCGGGCTGCTGAACGTGCACCACCGGGTCAAGCTGCTGTACGGTGACGGGCTGCACATTCACCGCCTTGAGCCGGGCACCGAGATTGCTTTTTATGTCCCGAACGAACGAACGCCCATTAATGCCCCCATATCCTTGTTGCCGTAGGCCGGAGTAACAGATGAAAGTCATCATCGTAGAAGATGAAATTCTGGCTCAGCAGGAGTTGAGCTGGCTTATCAAAACCCACAGCCAGATGGAGATTGTTGGCTGTTTTGAGGATGGTCTGGACGTGCTGAAATTTTTGCAGCATAACCGGGTCGACGCGATTTTTCTCGATATTAATATTCCGTCTCTGGACGGCGTTCTGCTGGCGCAAAATATCAATCAGTTCGCCCACAAGCCGTTTATTGTGTTTGTCACCGCGTGGAAAGAGCATGCCGTGGAAGCCTTCGAGCTGGAGGCGTTTGACTATATTCTCAAGCCGTATCAGGAGTCACGTATTATCAGCATGCTGCATAAGCTGGAAGCCGCATGGCAGCAGCAGTCGCTGCCCGCCAGTGCCAGTCCGGTAGCGCGGGAAAACGACACCATTAATCTGGTCAAGGACGAACGGATCATCGTCACGCCTGTCGACGATATTTACTATGCTGAAGCGCACGAAAAAATGACGTTTGTCTATACGCGGCGTGAGGCCTACGTAATGGCGATGAACATCACCGAATTTTGCAACAAACTCCCGGCAGCGCACTTCTTCCGCTGCCACCGCTCGTTCTGCGTCAACCTGAACAAGATCCGCGAGATCGAACCCTGGTTTAATAACACCTATATTTTGCGTCTGAAGGATCTGGATTTTCAGGTGCCGGTAAGCCGCAGCAGAGTGAAAGCGTTCCGCCAGCTCATGCACCTGTAGCGCGTTCCCTCTCCCGCAGGAGAGGGAGACGGATGTCAGAGGATCTGGCCAAGTACCTGACGCAGATGCGCCCCGGAGCCAAGCAAGCCCGGATTGTCGTGGACAATCAGGTAAACCGGAATGTCCTGCACGTAACTTTTGAAGCGGCCTTTGTCTTCAAAGCCACCACGGAAACCGGAGGCGGTAAAGAAATCGAGGAAGCGCGGCACAATCCCGCCCGCAATATAGACCCCGCCAAAGGTGCCGAGATTCAGGGCCAGGTTGCCGCCGAAACGCCCCATAATGACGCAGAACAACGACAAAGCACGACGGCAGTCAATACAGCTGTCGGCCAGCGCGCGTTCGGTCACATCTTTAGGCTGCAGATTTTCCGGCAGACGTCCGTCTGATTTTACAATCGCCCGATACAGGTTCACCAGACCCGGGCCAGAAAGCACGCGCTCGGCCGACACGTGACCAATTTCGGCGCGTAGCTCCTCAAGAATAATGCCCTCTTCTTCGCTGTTTGGCGCAAAATCCACGTGACCGCCCTCACCCGGCAGGCTCACCCAGCGTTTGTCGACGTGGACCAGGTGCGCCACCCCCAGACCGGTTCCGGCGCCGTAAACAGCAATGGGTTTGCCTTCAACCGGGGCCGTACCGCCGAACTGAATCAGATGCTCAGGTTTAAGCATTGGGATAGCCATGGAAACCGCAGTGAAATCGTTGATAATTTCAAGGTGCGAGAAGCCGAGGTTTTTCCGCATTTCGGCAATTGAAAAGGCCCACGTGTGGTTGGTCATCGCCACCCAGTCGCCGGTGATCGGACAGGCGATGGCGATACAACCGTCTTCAACGCTCACTTTATGCTCTTCAAGATAGACGCGAACTACCGCTTCCAGGCTTGGGTAATCCAGCCCTGAATAGGTTTTCGCCTGAGAAATTTCACCGCTGTTTACATCGCACAGGGCAAGGCGCGCGTTGGTGCCGCCTACATCACCTACCAAAGCATACTTTGTCATTCTTCTACTGCTCCGCTAAAGTCAGAATAAATCTTTGGGACACTGTAAATTCAAGGCGTGATAACAACAACGACCAGAAGGTGACTGCCCATGGATTATCGATCTTCGTCACATAATAACTTTACCGTTTCAGCACCTTTTGCACTATTGCCACAATGCTGATTGTGCAAAGTAACGTTAAGCCGTTTTGTACAAGGAAATCATCATGCTCCATCCGCGAGCCAGAACCATGCTGTTATTGGCTGTCCCGGCGCTAATTATTGGCGTAGCGTCGAGCCTGGTGCTCATCGTCGTCATGAAAGTAGCGGCAGTGCTGCAAACGATTTTATGGACCGCGCTGCCGGTTAAACTTGGCATCAGCACTGACTCGCCAGGGTGGATCATGATGATGCTGACCCTGACCGGAATTGCCGTAGGTCTGGTGATCCGCTATAGCCCGGGCCATGCCGGGCCGGACCCGGCACTGGAACCCTTGATTGGTGCGCCAGTATCTCCCTCTGCTCTGCCGGGGCTTGTTATCGCGCTGATTATCGGTCTTGCGGGCGGCGTAAGCCTCGGGCCTGAACATCCCATTATGGCGGTTAATATCGCGCTGGCAGTCTTTCTGGGAGCACGTCTTTTCCCGCGCGTTGGCGCGCTGGACTGGACGATTCTGGCTTCCGCCGGTACCATCGGGGCACTGTTTGGTACCCCAATAGCGGCTGCGCTCATCTTTTCGCAAACGCTCAGCAGCGACAATGATGTGCCGCTGTGGGATAAACTCTTTGCGCCACTGATGGCCGCCGCAGCAGGGGCCCTCACGACCAGCCTGTTTTTCCATCCCCATTTTTCACTCCCCATCCCCCACTATGGCCAGATGCAACTCACCGATATTGTCAGCGGTGCCGTCGTCGTCGCGATAGCCATTGCGCTGGGAATGATCGCAGTGTGGTGTCTTCCGCGCCTGCATCGTCTGATGCACAGGCTGAAGCATCCGGTGCTGATTCTGGGTATGGGCGGTTTTATTCTGGGCGTTTTAGGCGCTATCGGCGGGACGGTTACGCTGTTTAAGGGTCTGGACGAGATGCAGCAACTGGCCTTCAGCCAGGTCTTTAGCGTCTCCGATTATCTGCTGTTCGCGGTGGTAAAACTGGCGGCGCTGGTGATCGCTGCAGCCTGTGGTTTCCGGGGAGGACGTATCTTCCCGGCGGTATTTGTTGGCGTCGCGCTGGGGCTGATGCTGCATGAGCACGTCGACGCTGTCCCTGCGGCGATTACCGTCTCCTGCTCCATTCTGGGGCTGGTACTGGTGGTAACGCGCGATGCATGGCTGAGTCTGTTTATGGCGGCCGTTGTTGTGCCGGATACCACGCTTCTGCCGCTCCTTTGTATCGTGATGTTGCCCGCCTGGCTCCTGCTGGCGGGCAAACCGATGTTGATGGCATGGCGAAACGACAGGTAATCAGGCGTTATTGCGCGCCTCCAGCGCTTTGGTCAGCGCGCTCAGCAGCGGCGGAATATCGGCTTTCGGCAGCATCACCTCGATCAGCGATAGCCGCTCGTGGTGTGCTACTTTATCCAGCACCTCCGCCAGTGTTTCCGCTTCGCTGACGCGCCAGCATTCTGCCTCTGGCGCCAGGCTCAGCGCCTGCGGGATCTGCGTCCAGTTCCAGAGGGCAATATCGTTATAGCGCTGCTCCGGCCCGTGGATGGCTCTCTCAACCGTGTATCCCTCGTTGTTAAGCACCAGAATAATCGGGCGCTGCTTGTCGCGCAGCATCGATCCCAGCTCCTGAATGGTCAACTGCGCGGCACCGTCACCCGTCAGGACAATCACGCGTCGGTTCGGACACGCTGTTTGCGCGCCAAACGCCGCCGCGAGCGTGTAGCCGATCGATCCCCAAAGCGGCTGGACGATAAAGTTCACGTCTGCCGGTAAACGCAAATCGATAGCGCCGAAAGCAGACGTCCCCTGGTCAGCCAGAATAATGTCTCCGGGGCGAATAAACGTTTGCAGGGTACGCCAGAAGCTCTCCTGAGTCAGCGCCCCTTCGATAGTGGGGAAAGAAGAGCTGCTGTGATCCGATGGCGCTCGCGTATCACACACATGCGTTTTACACAGCGCTGTCAGCGTTTCAATGGCCTCCCTCATCGGGATACCCGTAAACCAGACGTCGCCGACGCGGGACGCGTGGGGCTGAACCTCTATCGTCTGATCTGGCGTCAGCTGGTGGGTAAACCCGGCTGTGAGCGTATCGGTAAAGCGCGTGCCAATGCACAGCACTGTATCAGCCCCCTCGATTGCCTCTTTGACCGCCGCGGCGCTCGCCGATCCGCTGTAGGTGCCATAAAAACCGCTCTGTCGTTCGTCAAAAATGCCCTTGCCCATCAGCATGGTGGCGTGTGCCATCGGCACCTCTTTCACCCACGTCTGAAGGGCCGCGCGCAAACCGTGGCGCAGCACCAGGAAGTCAGCTAACAGCGCGGTGCGTTTGCTCGTTGACAAACGCTTTTCGGCAGCCTCACGGAACGCTTGCATGCAGGCTGAATCGGCCGGTGCGGAGTTAAGAGTGAGAGCGCTTACAGGGGGCGTAGCGGCTTTTTTCGCCACATCGGCGGGCAGCATCAGGTAGCCCGGACGGCGCTCCCGCAGCATGGTGGTCAGGACTCTGTCAATTTCATAGCAGGCGTTTTGTTCGGTAAGCACCGCCTGTGCAACGGTGATGGGTTCGCTCATGTGGTAGAAATGGCGGAACTCGCCGTCGCCTAAGGTGTGGTGCAGTAACTCTCCTCGCTGCTGCGCCGCCATACCCGGAGCCCCCACAATATGGAGCACGGGGACATGTTCGGCAAAGCTGCCCGCCACACCGTTCATGGCGCTTAACTCCCCAACGCCGAAAGTCGTCAGGAGTGCGGCAAATCCCTTACAGCGGGCATAGCCGTCTGCGGCGTAAGACGCGTTCAGCTCGTTGGCACAGCCCACCCAGCAGATGTCCGGGCTGTCTATCACATGGTCGAGAAACTGCAGGTTATAGTCGCCCGGCACGCCAAACAGATGATCGGCACCGCAATCTGTTAGTCGGTCCAGCAGGTAATCGGCGACGCAATAGGGGGTACGCATATTATAGGTGTCCTTCTGACGTTGACCTCACTCTGAGTATTAAATAAGCGTGAAGGGTGTCCAGAATTGGCGACAATCAGGGGCTGGAAAGAATGCTTTACGAAAAAAGCTGAGCTATGCTCATTTTCTTCAGGTTAGTGTAAACGCATACACTGATTTTTCTTTCCAGCGCCAGAGGTCTCGCTCATGGGTTATCAACCTGACAAAAATCGTTACCAGACAATGCAATATCGCCGCTGTGGACAAAGCGGCCTCAAGCTTCCCGCCATCTCGCTGGGGCTTTGGCATAATTTTGGCGACGCGACGCTGCTCGAAAACAGCCGTCAACTTTTACAGCGCGCTTTCGATTTGGGTATTACACATTTTGACCTTGCCAATAATTACGGCCCACCTCCTGGTTCAGCCGAACGCAACTTCGGGCGCATCCTGCAGGAGGATTTCCTGCCCTGGCGCGATGAGCTAATCATCTCCACCAAAGCGGGCTACACCATGTGGGACGGGCCTTACGGCGACTGGGGCTCGCGTAAATATCTGATTTCCAGCCTGGACCAGAGCCTCAGGCGTATGGGGCTGGAGTACGTTGATATCTTCTATCACCACCGCCCCGATCCACAAACGCCGCTGCGTGAAACGATGAAAGCGCTTGACCATGTGGTGCGCCAGGGCAAAGCGCTGTACATCGGCCTGTCCAACTACCCGGCAGAACTGGCGCGGCAGGCGATTGAAATACTGGAGGATCTGGGCACGCCCTGTCTAATCCACCAGCCGAAGTACTCCATGTTTGAACGTGCGCCTGAAGAGGGGTTGCTGGACGTGTTGCAGCAAAATGGGGTGGGATGTATCCCCTTCTCTCCCCTGGCGGGCGGACAGTTGACCGATCGCTATCTGAACGGCATCCCGGCAGATTCTCGCGCAGCAAGCGGCAGTAAGTTCCTTAATCCGGAACAGGTCACCGACAAAAAGCTGGAAAAGGTACGCAAGCTGAATGCGCTGGCGGAAAAACGGGGGCAAAAGCTTTCGCAAATGGCACTGGCCTGGATCCTGCGCCACGATGCGGTGACATCCGTGCTCATCGGCGCAAGCAAAACCGGACAAATTGATGATGCAGCAGGCATGCTTGAAAATCGTCATTTCTCCGCAGAAGAGCTGAAGACGATAGAAGCGATCCTGTCCAGTTCAGATTAAAAACACTTTTAGCAAAAAGTGCTCTCGTTCATGATTTAGGAGTTGAGGCGATGAAACGAATGTTTACCAACTCGTAAAATTGCGTTAACAGGTCGCACAGCGGCCCCGATCGTGAAGGAGAAAGAGTATGTTCAGGTCACTGATTCTTGCAGCGGTACTACTGGCTTCGGCCCCGCTGGTCGCCAATGCGGGCGAAATCACCCTGTTGCCATCGATTAAATTACAAATTGGCGATCGTGATGACTACGGCAGATACTGGGACGGTGGCTACTGGCGCGACCGTGACTACTGGCACCGACATTATGAGTGGCGTAAAAACCGCTGGTGGAAACACGATAACGGCTATCACCGTGGCTGGGATAAGCGTAAGGCCTACGAGCGCGGCTACCGCGAAGGCTGGAACGATCGTGACGACCGCCGTGGCGGCAGGGGTCACGGAAAAGGCAGAGGCCATGGTCACGGCCATCACCATTAACAGCTAAAAGGAGCCTCACGGCTCCTTTTTCTTTTACAGGCCTGCTGCTGTGCCTATCAGCAACCACATGTTTAACGCCACCACCACGACCACAATGGCCCACCCGGCGCGTTTCACCCACGTCGAATTCACCAGATCGCCCATCAGCGATTTGTTGCTGGTGAATATCAGTAGCGGCACCAGCGCCAGCGCAATACCGAAACTCAGCAGCACCTGACTCATCACCAGAATGCGGGTCGGATCCAGCCCCATCAGAATTACAATAAAGGAAGGCAGCATCGTTACCGAACGGCGAACCCACAGTGGAATATGGAAACGTACGAACCCCTGCATCACCACCTGCCCGGCCAGTGTCCCCACAACCGTAGAGGAAAGTCCCGCAGCAACCAGGCTTAAACCAAAAATAGTGGCAGCGGCATGGCTCAGCAACGGCTCCAGCGTCAGGTACGCCTGGTCGAGATCGGCAACCCCGGTATGCCCGTTAAAGTGAAACGCGGCGGCGGCAGTCGCCATCATCGCCAGATTCACAAATCCGGCAATGGTCATCGCAATTGCCACATCCCATTTCGAGGCGGAGTAGCGCTCTTTACTCGTCCCGCCGTGCAGATTTTGGGTTAAAGAAGAGTGCAGATAAATTACGTGCGGCATAATGGTCGCCCCCAGCACCCCGGCGGCCAGAAATACGGCTTCAGAGGTGGGTAACGACGGGATCACCATCCCTTTCGTCAACTGCACCAGATTCGGCTGGGAGAAAATCAGCTCAACAATATAGGCGGCAGCGACGAACAGCAGCAGGCCGCCGATGACTTTCTCCAGCGGTTTTTGTCCCCGCCTCTGGAGCATCAAAATAAGGAACGTGGCGATACCGGTCAGCACGGCGCCCTGTAGCAGGGAGACGCCCAGAATAAGCTTAAAGCCGATCGCCGCCCCGATAAACTCGGCGAGATCGGTGGCCATGGCGATAATTTCCGCCTGGACCCAGTAAAACCATACCGCCGGACGCGGATAGTGATCGCGGATTTGCTCCGCCAGGTTTTTCCCGGTGGCAATACCCAGCTTCGCGGAAAGCATCTGAATCAGCATCGCCATCAGGTTGGCCCACACCACAACCCACAGCAGCTTATAGCCGAAACTGGCCCCGGCCTGAATATTGGTCGCAAAATTACCCGGATCGATGTAGCCAATCGCGGCAATGAATGCAGGTCCCATTAATGCGAACCGCAGCTTGCGTGCCGCCCTGCCGCTGCTACTCTCTACGCGACTATTCGTCATTTCTGCCTCTGGAAATATAGCCTGTGCTATGTTTTATGCTATCAAAATGAGAATGATTATCAAGTTCATTTGTAATGGTTAACATGATCACTCTGATAGCCAGGGACAATAGACAGGCAGGTGGAGCAAGGTCACAGAATGTGAAAATGCGCAGACATTTGTGAAGCGTAGCACACAAACTTAACTTTTCACTCATTTACCTAACATAACAAAAATGTATTGTTGATCACTATTTTTGAGACTCGTCACAGGATGTAACTATAGTGTGGGCTTGATCTCGTTTTCTTTGTGCTTGTTACATAGAATGTGCACGGAAATTAAACCTGCCTCATATTTGGAGCAAATATGGACCGCGTCCTTCATTTTGTCCTGGCACTCGTTGTCGTTACTGCACTCGCATTGCTGGTCAGCACTGACCGCAAAAATATTCGTATTCGCTATGTTGTCCAGCTGCTGGTCATTGAAGTTTTACTTGCGTGGTTCTTCCTGAACTCCAACGTAGGCCTCGGCTTCGTGAAAGGCTTCTCCGAAATGTTCGAAAAACTGCTCGGATTTGCCAACGACGGGACTAACTTTGTCTTTGGCAACATGAACGATCAGGGTTTGGCCTTCTTCTTCCTGAAAGTGCTCTGCCCTATCGTCTTCATCTCTGCCCTGATCGGGATCCTCCAGCACATTCGTGTTCTGCCGGTGGTTATCCGTGCAATCGGCTTCCTGTTATCGAAAGTTAATGGCATGGGCAAGCTGGAATCCTTTAACGCAGTCAGCTCGCTGATCCTGGGTCAGTCTGAGAACTTCATTGCGTATAAAGATATCCTCGGCAAGATGTCCCGTAACCGCATGTACACCATGGCGGCGACAGCAATGTCTACCGTTTCCATGTCTATCGTGGGCGCGTATATGACTATGCTGGAACCTAAATACGTGGTTGCAGCGCTGGTTCTGAATATGTTCAGCACCTTTATTGTTCTTTCGCTGATTAACCCGTACCGCGTGGATGCCAGCGAAGAGAACATTCAGATGTCAAACCTGCACGAGGGACAGAGCTTCTTCGAAATGCTGGGTGAATACATTCTGGCGGGTTTCAAGGTTGCGATTATCGTTGCCGCGATGCTGATTGGCTTTATCGCACTGATCGCTGCGCTGAACGCCCTGTTTGCGGCCGTACTTGGTATTTCGTTCCAGGGTATTCTGGGCTATATCTTCTACCCGGTCGCCTGGGTAATGGGTGTGCCCGCTCACGAAGCGTTGCAGGTGGGCAGTATCATGGCAACGAAACTGGTATCCAATGAATTCGTGGCGATGATGGATCTTCAGAAGATTGCCAGCACGCTCTCCCCGCGTGCGGAAGGGATCCTGTCCGTCTTCCTGGTCTCCTTCGCGAACTTCTCTTCCATCGGTATTATCGCTGGTGCGATTAAAGGCCTGAACGAAGAGCAAGGTAACGTCGTTTCTCGCTTTGGCCTGAAGCTGGTTTACGGTTCAACGCTGGTGAGCGTCCTGTCTGCCTCTATCGCAGCATTGGTGCTGTAATCCATACCGCTCAATGAAAACCGGGAGCCATCGCTCCCGGTTTTTTTATGTCTCCAGCGCCGTCAGGGGCAGTGGTTTACCAATCAAATAGCCCTGCAAATAATCAACGCCGTATCGCAGCAACATCTCGCGTTGTTCAGCCGATTCCACATATTCAGCCACCACACAAAGCGATTTCGTTTTTGCCATGTTGCAAATGGACTGCACGATCATCGCATCCATGCTGTCGGTGCAGATATCTTTCACGAAGCAGCCATCGATCTTAATGATATCGGCCTCCAGTCGCTTCAGACGCTCAAAGTTGGCATAGCCGGTACCAAAGTCATCGATAGCAATGCGGAAGCCATAATCCCGCAGCTGCTGGATATTGTTGATGCTGCTTCCCGAGTCAGAGAAAGCCTGTTCCTCGGTGATCTCAATGACGATATCTTGCGGTGCAACGGCGTAGCGTTCAAAAAGCGCGATGATCTCAGCTGCAATCTCGTTCTGCATCAGCGTCAGCGGCATCAGATTAACGGAGAACCGCGTTCCGGCCCGTCCGGATGGATGACTGCGCATCCACATCAGCAATTTTTCCACCACGTTCAGGTCGAATCGGTGGCTCAGGTTGAACTGAGCAATCAGCGGAATAAAGCGGTCAGGGGTGATGATCTCACCATCACTTTCAAGACGCGAAAGGATTTCAAAGTACCCTTCTCCGCGCGCGTTGTGAATTGGCTGCGCGTAAAGATGGAGACCACCGATATCAAGGGCGCGTTTTATACGGGCCAGCATTAGCACCCTGTCCGTCGTATGACCAGAAACATCATCCAGACTGTTGGTTAACGCCAGGACGTTATGCCCGGAACAGGACTGCTCGGAAAGCCAGCTCAACTGACCCAGCGTGTGATGCACGCTTTCTCCATTTGGCACTTCCCCCCAGGAGGCACCAAACTCAATGTCGAGCTCAGTCTTGTTCCAGATAATTTTACGGCTGTTCAGATGGTCAACCATAAATTGCAGACGTTCAGCCGTGCCCGGTCCCAGCAAGACCAACATCAGTTCACTGCCTGGTAACTGGAAGAGCTTCTCGTCTTTTTGCAATAACGGCTGCAGCGACGCGGTGATCATCTTTTTACAGTGCACGCGCATGAGGATGCCGTAGTGACGGCTCAGGAATTCCAGATTATCCAGACGCAAGCAGCAGACTTTGGCCTCAGGATGATGCTGTAGAAAAACTTCCAGCGCACGAATGTTAGGCAGACCGGTGAGCGGATCGGTAAGCGCCCTCTCCTGCCACCCCTGTTTCAGCCATTCACTTTTCTGATAGATCTGCGACATGTAAAGCAGGCAGATAGCGAAAGAGATGAGTACCGACAGAATAAAGGAGAGCGAGTGGCCCGATTCAACGCCATTGAGAAAATTATAATTATAGGTCAACAACATGAGCGCTGAGGCTGCCCAGAATAAAGAGATGAGCGCATAGCTCAAACGACCAATACCCAGGGTAAAAAGAATGAAAACGGTCGGCATCAAATAACCCGCAATAAACTGCGACTCAAAAGGCGCGCATAAAATAGCGATCATTGAGACCAACAGCATCAGCCACACAACGATAAATAACGCTTTTTTGTTGCAAAAGAGGGGCTTCACGCTTCGCCGCCAGAATGTTCGGGCATAGCGAGGATTAATAATCATTCTTAATGGATAATAGAACATCATGGTGAAAATCAGGGCGGCGCAAATCAGACTCTGAATATCGATAACGTTATAAATTGCAGAGCCTTCGCCGAAATAGGAGGAGATTGTTACCGGGAAATCAAATAAATACCCCGCCAGATACATCGATAATTTGATGCCCACAGGCACCATAAATCCGAGCCATAAAATACGTATACCAATGTACTTATTCGGCATGCTGTGGCGCCAGCGCTTGCCCAGCATCAAACGGATAACGCCACAGGCGGCGAAGACGGAAAACGTCTGACAACATAATAAAACGATAGATTGTAGCGGGGCTAAATCAAAGTAATAAGCATTAGTAACACTAAAACTTAGCAACAAAGGAATGATTGCCCGTCGTCCAAATAACAACACGATGGCGAGCATGGCGCTTAAGGGCAGCCACGCTAAATAAACATCATTTTCGTTAACGATAGCGCGCGGAGAGATATAACGGGAAAAGGGGATCGCAATCAGGCTTAGCGCCAGGGCAATCATAAATATTTTTACATTATTGTAAATTTTTCTATTCATTAATCCGGGTAATCTATTTAACCATCGTCTTATTGACCGGATCGATAATAGGTTTATTAATTGGACGAATCAAGTTTAGGTCTATTTATGGACTTATTTATTGATTTGGATTGAGGTGAGGTATAGAAAATGACGTTAATTGCAACAAAAACAGTCTAAATATTTTACAAGATATAAAAAACCCCCGTCTGACGACGAGGGTTTAAATTTTGGTGGAGCTAAGCGGGATCGAACCGCTGACCTCTTGCATGCCATGCAAGCGCTCTCCCAGCTGAGCTATAGCCCCACATGTTACTTTACCTACCGTACTCTGTTGGGTTCAGAGTTTGGTGGAGCTAAGCGGGATCGAACCGCTGACCTCCTGCATGCCATGCAGGCGCTCTCCCAGCTGAGCTATAGCCCCATCGTAAAGCTGTCATGTTGACGGGCGGCATAATATGAATTCCGCCGCACAGTGTCAACGGCAAATTCAACCTCAGCCTTTCAACCGCCGAAAAATCATGCAAATGAATCACTTTGCGAGTCTGCTCGCAGCCAGGAGTTAAGCTTGTCACGTTTTCACGTAAAACGGTGCTATAAAATGAACCACTAATTAACCCCACAGATATTCAGGAAATTGTATGATCAAGGAACGAATGACGCCAGAAGAGTTAGCCTTGCTGACTGGCTATAGCCGACAGACCATCAATAAATGGGTACGCAAAGAGGGTTGGATTACATCGCCAAAACCAGGCGTTCAGGGCGGCAAGGCGCGTCTGGTACACGTCAATGAAAAAGTGCGCGACTTTATTCGCAGCGCACGCAGGGTAACAGAGTCGCCGGAAATGCCAGAAAAGGCGTACCACGAAGGCTCGCTTCACGCCCTGCTCCTGACGCTGGCGAATGAAATGACGCCGGATGAGCAAAAGCAGATGACATCTCTGTTACTGCGGGAAGGGATTACCGGATTGTTACAACGCTTAGGGATTCGCGACCAACGCTAATATGAAAAGATTACGCAGCAAAATGACCACGGAAGAGCTGGCGGACAGTCTGGGCGTCGCCCGACAAACCGTTAATCGCTGGATACGACAGAAAGGATGGAAAACGGAGGGTATCAACGGTGTAAAAGGCGGAAGAGCGAGGGTGATATGTATTGATGCGCACGTTAAGGAGCACATCATTAGCCTTCCCGCCATTCGTAACAGTCGGGCTGTTTACCATGTGGCAGAAAGCCCTTCACTCTATGGCGTGGCGACCTCATCCAGCCTGCTTCCACAAATTATCGACTCGCTGGAAAACATGACAACTGTCGAACAGGAACGTTTGCACAAGCTGCTCGCTCGCGAAGGTTTGCAGGGTTTTCTCACGCGTCTTGGTATTGCTGAATAACAGACATAAAAAACGGCAGGTTACCCTGCCGTTATTTGTATTTACGAGCATTACTGCTGGCTTTCGCGCTCAGCAATAAAGCCCAGCGCCTTGTTGATACGCGCAACGCTACGTGATTTGCCAATGGCATGAACGGTCACGTCCAGCGCCGGAGACTGGCCTGCCCCCGTCACCGCAACGCGCAGCGGCATACCGACTTTACCCATGCCAATTTCCAGCTCATCAGCGGTTGCCTGAATCGCGTGGTGAACATTTTCTGCAGTCCATTCGGTAATGGCTTCGAGTTTATCTCGCACCACTTCCAGCGGCTGACGCGCAACCGGACGCAGGTGTTTCTTGGCCGCGTCGGCGTCGAACGCGTCAAACTCTTCATAGAAGTAACGGCAGCTCTCGGCGATCTCTTTCAGCGTTTTGCAACGCTCGCCAAGCAGCTTCACCAGATCCGCCAGTTCAGGGCCCGTACGGGTATCGATGTTTGCCTGCTCAATATGCCATTGCAGATAAGTCGCCACATACTCTGGCTGCATGGTATTGATGTAGTGATGGTTCAGCCACAGCAGTTTGTCAGTGTTGAACGCGCTGGCTGATTTGCTTACCGAGTTCAGAGAGAAAAGCTCGATCATCTCTTCGCGGCTGAAGATCTCCTGGTCACCATGAGCCCAGCCCAGACGCACCAGATAGTTCAGTAGCGCTTCCGGCAGATAGCCGTCATCACGGTACTGCATCACGCTCACCGCGCCATGACGTTTGGACAGCTTTTTACCGTCGTCACCGTTGATCATCGATACGTGCGCATACACCGGTACAGGCGCGTTCAGCGCTTTCAGAATGTTGATCTGACGCGGGGTGTTATTGATATGGTCTTCACCACGGATCACGTGAGTGATTTCCATATCCCAGTCGTCCACAACCACGCAGAAGTTATAGGTTGGCGAGCCGTCAGTACGACGAATGATGAGGTCATCCAGCTCCTGGTTGCTGAATTCGATCGGGCCACGGATCTGGTCATCAAAGATAACAGAGCCATCCTGCGGGTTAGCAAAACGCACTACGCAAGGCTCATCAGCAGCATGCTCGCTGTGGTCATGACGGCAACGACCGTCATAACGCGGTTTTTCGCCTTTTGCCATTTGCTCTTCGCGCAGCGCATCCAGACGCTCCCTTGAGCAGTAGCACTTATAGGCCGTGCCTGCGACCAGCATCTCGTCAATTACGGCGTTATAGCGGTCAAAACGTTTGGTCTGGAAGTATGGGCCTTCGTCCCACTCCAGATTCAGCCAGTTCATCCCATCCATAATGGCTTCAATTGCTTCCGGCGTTGAGCGCTCCAGATCGGTGTCTTCAATACGCAGCACAAACTCACCTTTGTTGTGGCGTGCGAAAAGCCAGGAGTAGAGAGCGGTACGTGCACCACCGACATGCAGATAGCCTGTCGGGCTCGGCGCGAAGCGAGTTTTGATTTTCATGAAATGGCCTTACGTTATAAAGATGCCGGTAATCGGCAAATCCTGGGAAGAAAACAATGGGCAATATTCTATCACTGTGGGCCGATTCCTCAATGTCGATCACTTTATCTGGTTCGAGATTGCTGTTTTTGTATAGAAATCATGCACCACAGTCCGTTTTGCGATCGTTTTGACTAATTTTACGACGAACGAATAAAAACTTTAGAAAATGCGTTGACTCATTTTCAACTCTCCCTATAATGCGACTCCACACAGCGGGGGTGATTAGCTCAGTTGGTAGAGCATCTCCTTTACACGGAGGGGGTCGGCGGTTCGAGCCCGTCATCACCCACCATCTACTTCGGTAGACTCGCAGTGTAGATAAGAATTGAGATTGGGCGATTAGCTCAGTTGGTAGAGCATCTCCTTTACACGGAGGGGGTCGGCGGTTCGAGCCCGTCATCGCCCACCATTCTCACCTTATCGTAGCAGTTCCGAAATGGGCGATTAGCTCAGTTGGTAGAGCATCTCCTTTACACGGAGGGGGTCGGCGGTTCGAGCCCGTCATCGCCCACCATTTCGGGTCGTTAGCTCAGTTGGTAGAGCAGTTGACTTTTAATCAATTGGTCGCAGGTTCGAATCCTGCACGACCCACCAATGTAAAAAAGCGCCCTAAAGGCGCTTTTTTGCTATCTGCGATATAGCACATCCCCATTGCAGCCAAACCGCTTGTTTTACTCAAGCTCACGCCTTCTTTGCCGATACCTCTATTTTATGGCGAAAAGGATCTCAATATGACAACTCTTAAGCCCGTTTCTCTGTCGGCGATGGAAATCGGCAGCGTAGATAACAGCTCCGGCGGAAACGACATTGCTTCCCAGATCACCCGTCTGACCAAACAGATAACGAAAGTCACTCAGCAACTCAAAGAAGTCGCCATGGGTGATGCCACAGCGGAAGAAAAGCAAAAGCAGCAAGAATTGCTCGAATCTCAGCTGGCTATGTTGCAGGCACAGCTGGCGCAATTGCAGCGTCAGCAGGCAGAAGAGGCGATGCCAAAACAGGAAAGCGGTCAGGCCGTGGCGGAAGGCGTCAATAAACCCTCCGCAGAACATCAGATTGATATCTATATCTGATCATTGGTTTCGTTAAAAAGTGGATCGCGCGTGCGGGCCTCCATCAGACGCCTGGCCTGCATACGCACCACATCCCAGCAGGCATGAGCCGCTCCGGAAAGAGACCTGTTTTTACGGCGTACCAGCATCAGCTGGCGTTCAATGCAGGGCAGGAAACGCTTCACCGTTAAACGACTTCCTTGCGGCAGTGGCAGCGCCAGCGCAGGCAGAACGCTGATCCCAATCCCCGCTTCGACCATGGGGAAGAGCGTGGCAGGATGCCCAATCTCCTGCACAATGGTTGCCTTTACGCCCTGTGCGGCCAGTGCGGCATCTATCAGCGGGCGGCTACCTGATGCATAATCCTGTAACACCAGGTTTGCCCCCTGTAAGGCTTGCCAGGCCACCTGCGACAGCGATGCCAGAGGATCATCATCGCGGCAGAGCAATAAAAAGGGTTCCGAGAGTACCACTTCACATTCCAGGTCGCTTACCGCTCCGGGATCAATAACAATCCCGAAATCCACATCCCCCTGACGAATACTCTCCAGTACCCACTGCTGCGGCCTGTCGTGCAAAACAAAATCGATATCCGGATAGCGGTGATTACTTTCAGCGATGCACTGGGGAATAAGATGCGCCGAAATCGTCTGGCTCGCCGCCACTCTCACGGTACCGGAAAGCTGTTGTCCAAGCCGTCCGACGTCCCTCAGCGTACTGTTCAGTTCATCCAGCAGCCTTTCCAGACGCGTTGCCAGCTGATGTCCCGCTTCGGTGAGCACCACTTCGCGCGTCGTGCGGTCGAGCAGCTTCACGCCGGTTTGAGTTTCCAGCTCTTTCACGCTATGGCTCACCGCCGACTGGCTGAGGCCAATCATCTCCCCTGCCCGACTGAAGCTGTGGGCCTGCGCGACGGTGACGAAAACACGAAGCTGACGTAGTGAATAATTCATCTGTTTAATTCATGAATGGATGCAATAAATCAATTTTATTTCTCAAAGGGAAGAAAGCACAATAGCGGCATCTGTTTTCAGGAGTGATTATGAAACTTTTTCGTATCCTTGATCCGTTTACGCTGACCCTGATTGGTGTCGTCTTGCTGGCCTCGTTCTTCCCGGCGCGGGGCGGTTTCGTTCCGGTCATTGAAGGGCTGACCACGGCAGCCATTGCCCTGTTGTTCTTTATGCATGGCGCCAAACTCTCCCGGGAAGCCATTATTGCAGGCGGTAGCCACTGGCGACTGCACCTCTGGGTAATGTGCAGCACCTTTATCCTCTTCCCTGTTCTGGGCGTGCTGTTTGCCTGGTGGGCGCCGGTGAATGTCGATCCGGCGCTCTATACCGGTTTCCTTTATCTGTGCATTTTGCCGGCCACCGTGCAGTCTGCTATTGCCTTTACCTCGCTGGCGGGCGGCAACGTCGCGGCGGCGGTCTGTTCTGCTTCGGCTTCCAGCCTGCTCGGGATCTTTGTTTCACCGCTGCTGGTCGGTCTGCTGATGAACATGCATGGTGCAGAAGGTAATCTGGAGCAGGTGGGTAAAATTTGTCTGCAACTGCTACTGCCGTTTGTGCTCGGACACTTATCCCGCCCCTGGATTGGGGCGTTTGTGGCGAAACACAAAAAATGGATCGGGAAAACGGACCAAAGCTCCATTTTGCTGGTGGTTTACACGGCCTTCAGCGAAGCCGTGGTGAACGGCATCTGGCACAGGGTTGGTGCAGGATCGCTGCTGTTTATTGTGGTGGTAAGCATTGTTCTGCTGACCATTGTGATCGCGGTTAACGTCTTTGTGGCCCGCAAATGCGGCTTCAATAAGGCCGATGAAATCACCATCGTATTCTGCGGATCGAAAAAGAGCCTGGCCAACGGGATCCCGATGGCCAATATTCTGTTCCCGACGTCGGTCATTGGGATGATGGTACTACCGCTGATGATTTTCCATCAAATCCAGCTGATGGTGTGTGCGGTACTGGCGCGGCGTTACAAGGCACAGACTGAAAAGCTGGCGCAGGAAGAGACCCGCGCCGCGAAAGTTTAAGGACGTTTCAGGGGCTGCACCAGCTGGGTCAGCCCCTCTGTTTTGATCAGTAATGTGATAGCCATCAGCTCGCCAAGACGCCCGGCAGGAAACTCATCCTTACGGGCAAACCACAGCAGATATTCTTCCGGTAAATCAATCAGCCTGCGGCCCTTATATTTACCGAACGGCATCTCCGTATTGGCGATCTCAACGAGCTGCTCTTTTTCCACATCACTCTCCTAAAAGGCGCATCATTTCCGCTTCATCGATCACCTCGATGCCGAGCTCCTGCGCTTTTGCCAGCTTCGAACCGGCCGCTTCCCCGGCGATCACCAGGTCGGTTTTCTTTGACACGCTTCCCGCCACTTTTGCCCCAAGCGCCACCAGGCGCGCTTTCGCGTCATCACGCGAGAGCTGGCTCAGACTGCCGGTCAGCACCACCGTTTTACCGGCAAACGGGCTGTCGATCTCTTCTGCATTAACCACTACCGGTGCGGGCCAGTGAATGCCCTGTTCCAGTAATTTACCGATCACTTCACGGTTGCTCTCTTCGGCGAAGAAGTTGAAGACGTGGGTAGCGACCACTATACCAACGTCAGGGACTTTCTGTAGTTCGTCGATGGTGGCTTTCTCAAGAGCCTCCAGCGTGCCGAAATACGCCGCCAGCCCTGCCGCCGTCGCCTCTCCGACTTCACGAATGCCGAGCGCGTAAAGGAAACGGGCAAAGGTAGTATTTTTGGCCGCCTCAAGCGCATTGACCACGTTCTGGGCAGATTTCGGCCCCATACGGTCAAGACCGGTCAGCTTACCTGCCGTCAGGGTAAAGAGGTCCGCTGGCGTATGGACATACTCTTTCTCAACTAACTGGTCGATGATCTTGTCACCCATTCCGTCGACGTCCATCGCCCGGCGGGAGACAAAGTGCTTCAGGGACTCTTTACGCTGCGCGCCGCAGATTAACCCGCCCGTACAGCGCGTTACCGCTTCACCTTCCACGCGCTCAACGTCCGAACCACATACCGGACAATGGGCAGGAAACTCGATGGCACGGGTATCGGCAGGACGTTCTGATTCCACTACGTTAACCACCTGCGGGATCACATCGCCCGCGCGGCGAATCACCACTTTGTCACCAATTCGCAGCCCCAGACGGGCAATTTCATCGGCGTTATGCAGCGTAGCGTTACTGACCAGCACGCCAGCCACCTGCACAGGCTCCAGACGCGCCACAGGCGTAATCGCCCCCGTACGTCCTACCTGAAATTCCACGTCGCGAACGAAGGTCATCTGCTCCTGCGCCGGGAACTTAAAGGCCACTGCCCAGCGTGGCGCCCGGGCAACAAAACCCAACTGTTCCTGCAATGCCAGGGAGTTAACCTTGATCACTACGCCATCAATATCAAACCCAAGCGTGGGACGATCTTCTTCAACCTTGTGATAGAACGCCAGCACCGCCTCCGGAGAGTCGCAAAGCTGCACGCGGTTGCTTACCGGCAAACCCCACTCTTTGAACTGCATTAAACGACCCAGGTGGGTATCCGGCAGGTCACCGCCTTCCAGGATCCCGACGCCGTAGCAGAAGAAAGTAAGCGGTCGCTTCGCGGTGATACGCGGATCGAGCTGGCGCAGCGAACCTGCCGCCGCGTTACGCGGGTTTGCAAACACTTTACCCCCGGTACGACGCGCTTCTTCATTGATCTTCTCAAAGCCCGCCTGCGGAAGGAAAACTTCCCCGCGCACTTCCAGCCGCGCAGGAATGTTATCGCCACGCAGCTTCAGCGGGATCGCACGAATGGTGCGCACATTGGTGGTGATGTCTTCCCCGGTGGTGCCGTCGCCGCGCGTTGCGGCACGTACCATCACGCCGTTCTCATAAAGAATGCTGACGGCCAGACCATCCAGTTTTAGCTCGCAGCACCAGCTAAGATTGTCGACGCTCTTCAGGCGATCCTGCACGCGCTTGTTGAAAGCCAGAAAACTCTCTTCATCAAACACGTTATCCAGCGACAGCATCGGCACTTCGTGGCGCACCTGGCTGAAAGCACCCAGCGGTTCCGCGCCGACGCGCTGCGTTGGGGAATCGGGCGTAATCAGCTCCGGGTGCTGCGCTTCCAGCTCGCGCAGTTCACGCATCAGGCGGTCATATTCCGCATCCGGCACTTCCGGTGCGTCCATAACATGATAGAGATATTCATGATGGCGAAGCGTGGTTCGCAGTTCAGTAAGTTGTTGTTCGATTGAGTCCATATCGCACCATCAATGAGAAAAACCCCCGACAGGCGGGGGTTGAGGAGGAGTTGAAGTAAACGCGACGATTACGCGTTAGCTTCCTTAACTTCGCGGATGCGGTCCTGATATTCGCGCAGTTTCTGCGGCGTCATCATACGACGCTGATCGTCGAGCACCACACCGCCCACTTCGTCGGCGATGTGCTGAGCGGACTGTAGCATCAGCTTAAAGTTTTGCAGCTCGTCACCGTAGGACGGCACCTGCATAAAGATCGTAACCCCAGGCGTGACGAAATCACCGGTCATTTCCGGGTCAAACGTGCCTGGATTGACCATATTGGCCAGGCTGAACAGCGCCGGACCGCTGCCGTCAGGACTCAGGTGGCGATGGAAAATATTCATGTCGCCGAACTTGAAGCCTGCCTGTTGGATGCTGTTAAGCAGCACGTCACCGTTCAGATGGGTGCCATGATGAGCAGCCACATTCATGATGATTACCGCTTCTTTACGCTGCGGCTTTTCAACAACCGGTTCTGGCTCAACAACAGGCTCTGGCTCAACGCGCGGAGCGGGCTGTGGCGCAGGCGGTGCAGATTCAGGCTGCGGTTGTTCTACCGGCTGCGGCTGTTGCACTGGCTGTGGCTGATGCACTGGCTGTGCAGGCTGTTGCACAGGTTGCTGCTGTACAGGCTGTGGCGCAACGGGCTGCTGTTGCACAGGCTGCTGCGACGGATAACGAACAGGTTCTTCCACTGGCGGCGGCGCTGGCTGGCGCGGCTGGGCAGAGGCATACGGTGGTTGATACTGGTGCTGCGGAGCGCGGGGAGCTTCATGCTCTCCATGCGCTGCGCCGGGCGCAGTATTGACCCGATGAACACGAACTTCACCCACGCCGTCGTCGTCAAGACCGTCGATGTCGTCTTCAACGTCATCGTCTTCGCGACTGGACTTCATGCGCTTCAGTGGACGATCGCGAAACATAGAGGAACGCTCTTTACGGCTGGTCCAGAAACCATGTACCAGTAAAGCGATTATGGCGATCGCGCCAACAATGATTAATATCAGACGCAAATCCTGCATCATTATATTCTCTGTTGTTCTAACACCTTGCCACCACGGCAAACATTTACTCACTAAGAGTATTTGCCGTTTACGTCAAGTGCAAGTGTATGCAGAGCATTCACAGCATAAAGATGAACTAAATCGTGCTTTTTGCTGGTTTTTCGAACATTTCCGAACTGGTCATTGGCCCGTAACTGGATAATATAGGCGGGCAATTCCACTGGTTGTGTAAAAAGGAGTACAGCCTGGTATGGTTTCAACATCTTCTTCTGCCCCACGTAGCGGGGTCTGGTACTTTTCTCAGGGCTGGAAACTGGTCTCCCTGCCGGGCATTCGACGCTTCGTTGTTTTGCCGTTACTGATCAACATTATACTGATGGGGGGCGCGTTCTGGTGGCTGTTCACCAGACTGGAAAGCTGGATCCCTTCCCTGATGAGCTATGTGCCGGACTGGTTACAGTGGTTGGACTACCTGCTCTGGCCGATTGCGGTTATCTCCGTGCTGCTGGTTTTCGGCTATTTCTTTTCGACGATAGCTAACTGGATAGCCGCGCCGTTCAACGGTCTGCTGGCCGAACAGCTGGAAGCGCGCCTGACCGGTGCGGCGCCGCCTGACACGGGCGTACTGGGGATCGTGAAAGATGTCCCCCGCATCATGAAGCGCGAATGGCAGAAGTTTGCGTGGTACCTGCCGCGGGCGATTGTGCTGCTCATCCTTTATTTTGTACCCGGGATCGGCCAGACGGTCGCACCCGTGCTGTGGTTCCTGTTCAGCGCCTGGATGCTTGCTATCCAGTACTGTGATTATCCGTTCGATAACCACAAAGTGCCGTTTAAAGAGATGCGCACTGCCCTGCGCACTCAGAAGGTTGCCAATATGCAGTTTGGTGCCCTTACCAGCCTGTTCACCATGATCCCTTTCCTGAATCTGTTCATCATGCCCGTTGCCGTTTGCGGCGCGACGGCGATGTGGGTGGACTGCTACCGTGCTAAGCACGCGCTATGGAAGTAATGCAAAAATGTGTAAAAGAGGGGTGGCTTATGCCGCCCCTTATTCCATACTGATCCCCATTATTTCCTTGCAGCATATAGATATGCGATTTCCTTACTTCCCCATACCTGTTCAACAGGTATGCTGGGTCGGTATCCCAATTTCATACAGTTAAGGACAGGCCATGAGTAAGATTTATGAAGACAACTCGCTGACTATCGGTCATACGCCCCTGGTTCGACTGAACCGTATCGGTAATGGACGCATTCTGGCGAAGGTGGAATCTCGTAACCCAAGCTTCAGCGTTAAATGCCGTATCGGTGCGAATATGATTTGGGATGCTGAAAAGCGTGGCGTGCTGAAACCTGGCGTTGAGCTGGTTGAACCCACCAGCGGCAATACCGGTATCGCCCTGGCCTATGTTGCGGCGGCGCGCGGCTATAAGCTGACGCTGACTATGCCTGAAACCATGAGTATTGAGCGCCGTAAGCTGCTGAAAGCGTTGGGTGCGAATCTGGTCCTCACGGAAGGCGCGAAAGGCATGAAGGGCGCGATTCAGAAGGCCGAAGAAATCGTCGCCAGCGATCCTGCAAAGTATCTGCTGCTCCAGCAGTTCAGCAACCCGGCCAACCCGGAAATTCATGAGAAAACCACCGGCCCGGAAATCTGGGAAGATACCGACGGTCAGGTTGATGTGTTTATCTCCGGCGTAGGCACCGGCGGTACGCTGACCGGGGTGTCTCGCTATATTAAAGGCACGAAAGGTAAAAAAGATCTGATTACCGTTGCCGTTGAGCCAACCGACTCTCCGGTTATCGCTCAGGCGCTGGCAGGCGAAGAGATCAAACCAGGTCCGCACAAAATCCAGGGTATCGGCGCTGGCTTTATTCCAGGCAACCTCGATCTGAAGCTGATCGATAAAGTGGTCGCAATCACCAATGAAGAAGCCATCTCCACGGCGCGTCGCCTGATGGACGAGGAAGGCATTCTGGCGGGTATCTCTTCCGGTGCGGCGGTTGCTGCAGCTCTCAAACTGCTGGAAGACGAAACCTTTACCAACAAGAATATTGTGGTTATCCTACCGTCTTCGGGTGAGCGTTACTTAAGCACAGCACTGTTTGCCGATCTGTTCACAGAGAAAGAACTGCAACAGTGATGCCAGTATGTTAAAAACGCGTAAAAAAGCACCTTTTCAGGTGCTTTTTTGTGGCCTGCTTCAAAGTTTTACCCCTCCTGGCATTGCTTCACCCCGTTGGGTCTGGTATTTAAACCAGCAATTATTTTGATGCGCGAAATTAATCGGTGAACGAAATAGCGCTGCTGAATCGATTTTATGATTTGGTTCAAGTCTTGCTTTCACTGCATAATGTTTAATGACGATTGAAACGTCAGCGCTAACTATACAGGCTAAAGTTAAGTCGCCAGGCTAGACTTTAGTTCCACAACACTAAACCTATAAGTTGGGGAAATACAATGTTCCAGCAAGAAGTTACCATTACCGCTCCGAACGGTCTGCACACCCGCCCTGCTGCTCAGTTTGTTAAAGAAGCGAAAGGCTTCACTTCTGAAATCACTGTGACTTCCAACGGCAAAAGCGCTAGCGCAAAAAGCCTGTTCAAGCTGCAAACTCTGGGTCTGACTCAGGGTACCGTTGTTACCATCTCCGCTGAAGGTGAAGACGAGCAGAAAGCAGTTGAGCATCTGGTTAAGCTGATGGCTGAACTCGAGTAAGTTTACCGGGTTCTTTTCAATATCAGTCACAAGTAAGGTAGGGTTATGATTTCAGGCATTTTAGCATCCCCGGGTATCGCTTTCGGCAAAGCATTGCTGCTGAAAGAAGACGAAATCGTCATTGACCGGAAAAAAATTTCTGCCGACAAGGTTGATCAGGAAGTTGAACGTTTTCTGAGCGGTCGTGCCAAGGCATCTGCGCAACTGGAAGCGATTAAAACTAAAGCTGGCGAAACTTTCGGTGAAGAAAAAGAAGCCATCTTCGAAGGGCACATTATGCTGCTCGAAGATGAGGAGCTGGAGCAGGAAATCATAGCCCTGATTAAAGATAAAGGCATGACGGCCGACGCGGCTGCGCATGAAGTTATCGAAGGTCAGGCAACTGCCCTGGAAGAGCTGGACGATGAATACCTGAAAGAGCGTGCGGCTGACGTACGTGACATCGGTAAGCGCCTGCTGCGCAACATCCTGGGTCTGGCCATCATCGATCTGAGCGCGATTCAGGACGAAGTCATCCTGGTTGCCGCTGACCTGACCCCGTCTGAAACCGCACAGCTGAACCTGAACAAGGTGCTGGGTTTCATTACTGATGCAGGTGGACGTACCTCCCACACCTCTATCATGGCGCGTTCTCTGGAGCTGCCAGCCATCGTGGGTACCGGTAGCGTCACCTCCCAGGTGAAAAACGACGACTATCTGATTCTGGATGCCGTAAACAACGTGGTTTACGTCAACCCAACTAACGATGTGATCGAGCAGCTGCGTTCCGTTCAGGAGCAGGTTGCTACCGAGAAAGCGGAACTCGCTAAACTGAAAGATCTGCCAGCCATCACGTTGGACGGCCATCAGGTTGAAGTGTGCGCTAACATCGGTACCGTACGTGACGTTGACGGCGCTGAGCGCAACGGTGCGGAAGGTGTAGGTCTGTATCGTACTGAATTCCTGTTCATGGACCGCGACGCCCTGCCAACGGAAGAAGAGCAGTTTGCAGCGTACAAAGCGGTTGCGGAAGCGTGCGGCTCGCAGGCCGTTATCGTCCGCACCATGGATATCGGTGGCGACAAAGAGCTGCCGTACATGAACTTCCCGAAAGAAGAGAACCCGTTCCTGGGCTGGCGTGCCGTACGTATCGCCATGGATCGCAAAGAGATCCTGCGTGACCAGGTTCGCGCTATCCTGCGTGCATCCGCTTTCGGTAAGCTGCGCATCATGTTCCCGATGATCATCTCTGTTGAAGAAGTGCGTGCACTGAAGAAAGAGATTGAAATCTACAAGCAGGAACTGCGTGACGAAGGTAAAGCATTTGACGAGTCAATCGAGATCGGCGTGATGGTGGAAACACCGGCAGCCGCGACCATTGCACGTCATTTAGCCAAAGAAGTTGATTTCTTTAGTATCGGTACCAATGATTTAACGCAGTACACCCTGGCAGTTGACCGTGGTAATGATATGATTTCACATCTCTACCAGCCAATGTCGCCGTCTGTACTGAATTTGATCAAGCAAGTTATTGATGCTTCTCATGCAGAAGGTAAATGGACTGGCATGTGTGGTGAGCTTGCAGGCGACGAACGTGCTACACTTCTGTTGCTGGGTATGGGTCTGGACGAATTCTCTATGAGCGCCATTTCCATCCCGCGCATCAAGAAGATTATCCGTAACACGAACTTCGAAGATGCGAAGGTATTAGCAGAGCAGGCTCTTGCTCAACCGACAACGGACGAGTTAATGACGCTGGTTAACAAGTTCATTGAAGAAAAAACAATCTGCTAATCCACGAGATGCGGCCCAAATTACTGCTTAGGAGATAAGTCTAATGGGTTTATTTAGTAAACTGTTCGGTGACAAAAGCAATAGCGACTCCGGAACTATTGAGATTGTTGCTCCGCTCTCCGGCGAGATCGTCAATATCGAAGACGTGCCGGATGTAGTGTTTGCTGAGAAAATCGTTGGTGATGGCATTGCTATCAAACCAACTGGCAACAAAATGGTTGCTCCAGTTGACGGTACCATTGGTAAGATTTTTGAAACCAACCATGCGTTCTCTATCGAATCCGATAGCGGTATCGAACTGTTCGTTCACTTCGGTATCGACACCGTTGAACTGAAAGGCGAAGGCTTCAAACGTATCGCGGAAGAAGGCCAGCGTGTTAAAGTTGGCGACCCTGTAATTGAATTCGATCTGCCACTGCTGGAAGAAAAAGCGAAGTCTACCCTGACTCCGGTTGTTATCTCCAACATGGACGAAATCAAAGAGCTGATCAAACTGTCTGGCAGCGTTACCGTGGGTGAAACCCCGGTTATCCGCATCAAGAAGTAATTCTTGCCGCACGGTAAAATGGCGCCTTCGGGCGCCATTTTTGTTTATGCAGGCAGAATAAGCTCGTCGTAGCCTTTCGACTGCGTATAGATCATCACGTCAGTCACCCTGTCGCCCGCCATGCGAATGGCGTCGGCCACGGTTTTACCGCCGACGATACCGCTCACCAGCTCCGAACAGAACAGATCCCCCGTCCCTTTCAGGTCCGTCTCAACGCGCGGGTGTGCGCTTACGGTAACGCCCTCCTCGCTCACCAGCACGACGTGGATATTTTGCGGATCGTCAGCCACTGGCGCGCTGGTGATCGCCACCCATTTAAGCGTGTCAGACAGCAGTCCCTGCGCGGCGGCAATGGCGCTCTCCGGCGTACGGCACGGTTTGCCGCTCAGCACTTCCAGCTCAAACACGTTGGGCGTAATGCCCTGGGCCAGCGGGAGCAGGTGCTCACGGTAGGCTTCAGGAATATCCGGCTTCACGTACATCCCGCTGTCGATGTCTCCGATTACCGGGTCGACCAGCACCAGCAGATCGGGATGTTGCACTTTGATCGCCTTCAGCCACTGCGCCAGCAGCACGATCTGGCTGGCGCTGCCCATATAGCCGGTAGTGACTGCTTTAAGCTCGCGCAGGATCTCGCGCTCTTCCAGCGCCTTCAGGTAGCCGCTGAACCACTCGTCCGGGATCACCCCGCCGTAGAAGGTGTCGTAGTGTGGCGTATTGCTGAACAGCACCGTCGGCACGGCGGTAACGTTCAGTCGATGGGTGCGAATATTTGGCACCGCGATGCTGTTTCCCACACTGCCGTACACCACCTGCGACTGAACGGCGACAATATCGGTTTGCTGCGCCCGGGTGTTATCCCGGAATAAAATCATCTCCATGACGCTTAAATCCCCGCCCCCTGCGAATAACTCTCTTCACCAAAGACGCCGGTCGACAGGTAGCGATCGCCGCGATCGCAAATAATCGCTACCACTACTGCACCCGGGTTTGCCTTAGCCACCCGAATCGCCCCCGCTACCGCGCCACCCGAACTGACGCCGCAGAAGATGCCTTCACGCACGGCCAGCTCACGCATGGTATTTTCCGCCTCGCGCTGATGAATATCCAGCACCTGGTCCACAAGCTGCGCATTAAAGATGCCCGGCATATACTCCGCGGGCCAGCGGCGAATGCCCGGAATACTGCTTCCCTCTTCCGGCTGGAGGCCGACAATCGTCACCGGCTGCTCCTGCTCGCGCAGAAAACGTGACACACCGGTGATCGTGCCCGTGGTCCCCATGCTGGAGACAAAGTGGGTGATGCGCCCGCCGGTTTGCTGCCAGATTTCCGGGCCGGTGGTGGTGTAGTGCGCGTACGGGTTGTCCGGGTTATTAAACTGGTCGAGCAGCTTGCCTTCCCCGCGCTCCGCCATCGCTAACGCTAAATCTCGCGCCCCTTCCATCCCCTGCTCTTTGCTCACCAGAATCAGCTCGGCCCCGTAGGCACGCATGGCGGCACGGCGCTCCTGGCTCATGTTATCCGGCATCAGCAGCTTCATACGATAGCCTTTCAGGGCGGCTATCATCGCCAGTGCGATACCGGTGTTACCGCTGGTGGCTTCGATCAGCACGTCGCCGGGCTTTATTTCGCCGCGCTTTTCGGCCTGAACAATCATCGACAGCGCCGCCCGGTCTTTCACCGACCCCGCCGGGTTATTGCCTTCAAGTTTGACCCAGATTTCGCTGCCGTTGTCACACCCCATGCGCTGAAGTTTGACCAGAGGGGTGTTGCCGATGGTGTGTTCGAGTGTATTCACGTTTTTTACTCAATAAAAAGCCCGGTAAGCATCACGCCACCGGGCGAAAAACATACTCAATAACCTATCAGGCTGACTCCGCCAGAGCAATATCCTCGCGCGTCTCGATGCGCTCGTTGCCGTGATAAATGCGCGCGTGTTGCAGCCCCACAAACAGGCGTTCCCCCCGGTGCGGCGGCTCGTCGTCACGCATAACCACGGTCAGCGGCTCGGTGTACCAGCCCAGGGGCTGTACCACTAATTGGGTGTAGTGACCTTTAGGGCTAGCTTCCAGCACCTGCACCGGAAGCGGTGAGTCCAGGCTGGTACGGCGGCTGACGTCCACTTCCCACGGGCGCAGGAACAGATCCACCGGCCCCTGGTGCGCGGAGGTATACCCCAGCGGCCAGCGGTGCGCGCCAACGTGGAACTGACCGCCGCGAATAGTACCCTGAAGGCGGTTTACTTCCCCCATAAACTCCAGCACAAAGCGGGTCGCCGGTTCACGCCAGAGTTGCTCTGGCTCGTCAACCTGCTCAATGTTGCCCTGACTCATCACCACCACGCGGTCGGCTACTTCCATCGCCTCTTCCTGATCGTGGGTCACGAAAACGCTGGTGAACTGGAGTTCCTCATGAAGCTGACGCAGCCAGCGGCGGAGCTCTTTACGCACCTGCGCATCCAGCGCGCCAAACGGTTCGTCCAGCAGCAGGATTTGCGGTTCCACGGCTAACGCACGCGCCAGCGCCACGCGCTGTTTCTGCCCGCCAGAAAGCTGTGCCGGGAAGCGGTCCGCCAGATGAGCCAGCTGCACCATCTCCAGCAGTTTGGTCACTTTCGCTTTGATGGCGGCCGCATTCGGACGCTCACGACGCGGCAGTACGGTCAGACCAAACGCGATGTTGTCGAATACCGTCATGTGGCGGAACAGGGCGTAGTGCTGGAATACAAAACCCACTTTACGGTCGCGGGCATGCAAACGGCTTACGTCCGTACCGTGGAAGCGGATATGTCCGCTGGTCTGGTGCTCAAGCCCGGCGATAATACGCAGCAGCGTGGTTTTACCGGAGCCAGACGGCCCCAGCAGCGCCACCATTTGTCCGGAAGGGATATCCAGCGAGATATCATTCAGCACCTGGGTGCGACCAAAAGACTTCTTAATATTGGCAATCTCAATGCTCATGATTTCCCTCCTGATGCTGACGTTTTTCCTGATTCTCTAAACGCCACTGCACCACACTCTTCAAAAACAGGGTCAAAATCGCCATCAGCGTCAGCAACGCTGCGGCAGTAAAGGAACCGACGGTGTTGTAGTCCTGTTCCAGTAATTCAATCTGTAACGGCAGCGACAGGGTTTCGCCGCGAATCGAGCCGGATACCACCGACACCGCACCAAACTCACCAATCGCACGGGCATTAGTCAGCACCACGCCGTAAAGCAGTGCCCAGCGGATATTCGGCAGCGTGACGCGGCGGAACATCTGCCAGCCGGAAGCGCCGAGCAGCACCGCGGCTTCATCTTCATGGCTGCCCTGGCTGAGCATCACCGGCACCAGCTCGCGTACCACGAACGGACAGGTGACAAAGACGGTCACCAGCACCATCCCCGGCCAGGCGAACATGATCTGCAGGTCGTGTTCATCCAGCCAGCCGCCCAGCGGGCCATTGGAACCGTAGAAGAGCAGATAAACCAGACCCGCCACCACCGGTGACACCGCAAACGGGATATCCAGCAGGGTCAGCAGCAGCTGACGCCCCGGGAAGTTAAAGCGCGTTACCAGCCAGGCCAGCAATACGCCAAACACCAGATTCACCGGGACGGTGATCAGGGCAATCATGACCGTCAGCCAGATGGCGTGGAGCATGTCCGGATCGGCCAGGTTTTGCAGCGCGGGCATAATCCCTTTACTGAAGGCCTGAACGAAGATGTACACCATCGGCACGACCAGAATAAATGCGGAGACCAGCACGCCGGTACCAATCAGAAACCATTTGCCCCAGTTGATGCGGGGCGCGTCATAGCGCTTCAATTGCGTAACTTCCGCCATCAGTGACCTACCACACGTCGACCAAAGCGACTTTGCAGAGTGTTAATCGAGAACAGCAATAGCAGCGACGCGGCAAGGATCACCGAGGCAATCGCACTCGCGGCCGGATAATCAAACTCCTGCAAACGGACAAAAATCATCAGCGAGGTTACTTCGGTTTTCCACGCGATGTTCCCGGCGATAAAAATGACCGCGCCAAACTCACCGAGGCTGCGGGTAAAGGAGAGCGCGATACCCGCCAGCAACGCCGGAGAGAGTTCCGGCAGCACGACCTTGCGAAAACTCTGCCAGCGCGTGGCGCCGAGCGTTTCTGCGGCCTCTTCGTATTCGGGTCCTAACTCTTCCAGCACCGGCTGCACGGTACGTACCACAAACGGGATGCTGGTAAAGGCCATGGCCACCGCGATACCGAGCCAGGTATAGGTCACTTTGATATCAAACTTAGCCAGCCACTCACCGTAAAAGCCGTTCACGGAAAACAGCGACGCCAGCGTCAAACCGGCAACCGCCGTCGGCAGGGCAAACGGCAGATCCATCAGCGCGTCGAGCAGGGTGCGGCCCGGGAAGCGATAGCGAGTTAAGATCCACGCCATCAGCAGGCCAAACACGCCGTTAAAAATCGAGGCCACGAACGCAGACAGCAGGGTGACCTTGTAGGCCGCCACCACCTGTGGGTTAGTAATCACTTCCCAGTACTGGGACCAGCTCATCTCAGCGAGCTGCATCACCAGCGCGCTGAGCGGTAATAACAAAATCAGACAGACGAACAGCAGGCTGGTCCCGAGGCTTAAGGTAAAGCCCGGCAGCACACGTCTGGAGGACACTGCAAACATTACTTACGCCCCGCTGCCAGCAGTTTGTCCAACTCACCGCCGCTGACAAAATGCGTTTTCATGACCTCAGGCCAGGCGCCAAAATGATCTTCCACGCGGAACAGCTCGGTCTGCGGGAATTTGTCTTTCAGCTTGCTCATCACGTCCGGGTTGTTGACACGGTAGTAGTAGTCGGTGATAACGGTTTGCGCCTGCGGGCTGTACAGATAGTTCAGGTAGGCTTTCGCCGCCTTTTCTGTGCCGTTAGCCTTAACGTTTTTATCCACCCACGCCACCGGGAACTCGGCCAGAATGTTCGTTTTCGGGATAACCACTTCGAAGCCCTGCGCTTCGTACTGTTTACGAATATTGTTCACTTCGGATTCAAAGCTGATCAGTACGTCGCCCAGCCCGCGCTCGGCGAAGGTGGTGGTTGCGCCACGACCGCCGGTATCAAACACCTCGACGTTTTTCAGGAACTGGGTCATAAACTGTTCGGTTTTCGCTTTATCGTTACCGTCAGCTTTGTCCGCCGCGCCCCACGCCGCCAGATAGGTGTAACGTGCGTTGCCGGAGGTTTTCGGATTCGGGAAGATCAGCTTTACGTCTGAACGCACCAGGTCGTTCCAGTCGTGGATGTTCTTCGGGTTGCCCTTGCGCACCAGGAAGCCCATGGTGGAGTAAAATGGCGAACTGTTGTTCGGCAGGCGGCTTTGCCAGTTCGCCGGGATCAGTTTGCCTTTGTCGTGCAGGATCTGCACGTCCGTGACCTGGTTGTAGGTCACCACGTCCGCTTTCAGCCCCTGCAAAATGGCCAGCGCCTGCTTAGATGAGCCAGCGTGCGACTGCTTGATGGTCAGCTTGTCGCCGTTGTTCTCTTTCGCCCACTGCTGTTCAAATGCGGGATTAAGGGCGGCAAACAGCTCGCGCGAAACATCATAAGAACTGTTCAGCAACTCGGTTGCCTGCGCCTGCGCCACCAGCAGTAAACCTGCCAGTGCCAGCGATCCTTTTTTCAGTACAGTAACGGCCATTGCGCACCCTTATAAATGTGATGACTATCTTATAGTCATAATATTTATAACGGAGTCTAAAGGAGTAACGGTTTTATATACCGTTTGGTGATTTAGAAGCAGAAAAGGGAATAAGAGGTGCGGGAGAAATTGCCGGGTGGCGCTCACGCTTACCCGGCCTACGAATGGAGAGCGATTTACAACGCCAGCAGGCGCTCAACGGACGGCGCAAAGTAGTAGCCGCCGGTCACCGGGCGGGTGAAGCGCAGCATGGCGTCACGCTTACCGTCGGTATCGCCAAACATGCTCAGCAGCTGCTGTTCGATGTTGTAGAGGCGTGCGCAGTAAGCGCAGAAGTACAGGCCGTGCGTACCGCTCGCGGTGCCGTACGGCAGGCTCTGGCGAACAATCTTCAGCCCCTTACCGTCTTCTTTAAGGTCAACGCGGGACAGGTGGGAAGTGACCGGACGCGCATCGCCGTCAATCTCTTCATTGGCATCTTTGGTACGGCCAATCATCATCTCCTGGTCATGCACGCTCATGCGGTTAAGCTGCCTGAGGTTATGCTCCCAGCGCTGGACGAACACATAGCTGCCGCCCGCGTCCACGCCATCCTTGATTACAGCCACCTCGCGACGCGTCTCTTCCCCGGCCGGGTTTTCGGTGCCGTCGACGAAGCCGCTCAAATCGCGCTCTTCCACCCAGCGGAAACCGTGGATCTCTTCCTGCACGTCGATACTGTCACCAAAGGCCTCAATCGCAGCCTGAGCGACAGAAAAGTTCACGTCGTGACGCAGGGAGAGGATATGGATCAGAACGTCATACTGGGTAGCGGGCGCAAGACCTTTGCCATAAGGAATAAAGTCTTTCAGCTCTTCTGCGCCTTCGCCGCCGCTCAGATGACGCCAGACGGTGCTGCCAAAGGCAACCACCGCGCCCAGATGGGCTTCGGGGAATTTGGCCTGGAAGGTGGCCAGTTTATCAACGAAAACTTTGCTGGCCGCGCGCAGGGCATCCACGTCCCCTTTGACGTTGGCTTCAATCCAAATCGCCGCCCGGCAATGTTCTGGCAAAATGCCACTCTGAACCTGAGACATCGCTCCTCCTGAAATAAAGATGCCACGACAGCGTGGCATTGATGGCGGCTATTATACCTGGATTTCAGCGAGGCGGCTTGCTCAGGCGCAAATTACTGCTTCCAGATAATTTTGCTCACTTTCCACTTTTTCAGGGTGTCGTCAGACGGCATTAACCCTTCCGGACCGTTCCAGGTGCCGCTGAACACATAGCTAATATGCTGGCTGCCGTCGGCCTTACACTCGACCGCCACGCTCTCCTCCGATGGCACACTGGCGCAGTGGCCAAACGCTTTCTGATAGAGTTCGCCAAACGGCGTTCCCACCTTCACGCCACCTGAGGTCGGGATCTCTTCATCCATCACCGCAATGCGGTTGACCGTACCTTTATCGCCGTTGATGACCATTGCCACCTTGTCATCTTTCAACGCTTCGAAATAGCGCACGATGTTGCCGTTCTCGGTTTTCATGCCGCTGCGCAGGCGATAATCACTGCCGATGGCATCCTGAATGGCATCCTGATCCAGCGCCGTCGAGGCGGTGATTTTGCCCACGCCCTGCTCGGTCACTTCCATTGAGGAGCCAAACCAGTTCCACGGATAGGCCGCAGACCAGTTGATGGATGAGAGCGTGGAACAGCCGGTTAACGCCAGCGGGAGAGCGCATAAAAGTAAACGCAGCGATTTCATTGAGACGTCCTTACGTAGTAAATCAACGCTTGTTGGAGTGCAGTATCGGCAAAAAGTGCCGTTTTAATCTGGCTCTTGCGTAAAACAGGCGCGTAAACGGGGATTCGTGACCAGCCACAGCAGCGCGACAATATCCGCCACCACCAGTGCAATCCCGATACCCGAAAGCGGCTCGCCGTACAGCCAGAGCAAGGGTTGCCAGACCAGAAGCACAAACTGCGCCAGGATCAGCAGCCAGCGAAGCGCGCGCCAGAAGCGCGGAATGGCTTGCCGCCGTCCGCTGCACAGAAACGCCAGGACCGCTGGTACACCCGGCAGCAATCCCAGCCAGAACGCATCGTGATCGGGATAAAAGAGATTCAGTAACGTATCGCCCTGCCCGCGCGACGCGCCAGCCATAACGAACAGCACCCAGGTTCGGGCCTGCAACAGCAGAACGCACCAGAACAAAAAAGGCAGACGCAGACGACCGTGAACGTCGTAGTCGCCAGGGTGGAACTCAGTACTCTTCATCTTCGATCAGGCGCTTACCCAGCGTCAGTACATCCGCGTGCTCGTAGCCCAGACGTTCATACATGCCCAGCACCACGTCGTTATCTTCCCGGACCATAATCTGGATTTTCGGGCAGCCACGGGCGATCAGTTTCTTTTCCAGACGGTTAAGCAGCGCGTTGGCGATGCCGCGCGCGCGGTATTCCGGGTGCACGCCCAGATAGTAGGCCGAGCCGCGGTGGCCGTCGTACCCACCCATCACCGTCCCGACCACTTCGCCGTTGACCTCAGCGACCAGAAACAGACTGACGTCGTGATTCACCTTCCGTTCGATGTCCATTTCCGGATCGTTCCACGGACGCAGCAGATCGCAGCGCTCCCAAAGGGTGATCACCTCTTCGAAATCTTCCTGGCGAAAAACGCGTATCTCCATGGTATTAACCGCCTTTTCGGGTTTAAAAACAGTGATTATGGCGTGAACAGGGCGTTTAGCCAATAACCGGGGAAAAACTCGCCAAAATTTGGCATAATGTCACTTTGTCACGTATTGAAATGAAAAGTAAAACAATTCTCAATAAGGACTGTCGTAACGGGAAACACGATACGATATAACACCAGGACCCCAATTTTTACAATTCAGGCCGCATGAGCACATTCAAACCATTAAAAGCACTCACATCGCGTCGTCAGGTTCTCAAAGCGGGGCTGGCGGCCTTAACGTTATCGGGTATCGCAAAGCAGGCTCAGGCAAAAGAAGAGAGCACGCTTAAAACCAGTAACGGACACAGCAAGCCGAAAACCAAAAAAGCTGGCGCAAAGCGTCTGGTCATGCTCGATCCGGGCCACGGCGGGATCGACACCGGCGCCATTGGCCGAAACGGGTCGAAAGAAAAACACGTCGTGCTGGCAATTGCAAAAAATGTACGCGCAATTTTACGCAGCAACGGTATTGACGCCCGCCTGACGCGCACAGGCGACACGTTTATCCCGCTGTACGATCGCGTGGAGATTGCCCACAAGCACGGCGCAGACCTGTTTATGTCCATTCACGCGGATGGCTTCACAAACCCTTCCGCCGCAGGCGCCTCGGTATTTGCGCTCTCCAACCGTGGCGCCAGTAGCGCCATGGCGAAATACCTCTCCGATCGCGAAAACCGGGCGGATGAAGTGGCCGGGAAAAAAGCCACCGACAAAGACCATCTGTTGCAGCAGGTTCTGTTCGATCTCGTGCAGACCGATACCATCAAAAACAGCCTGACGCTCGGCTCGCATATCCTCAAACGGATTAAACCCGTGCACCGTCTGCACAGTAAAAGCACCGAGCAGGCCGCGTTTGTGGTGCTGAAGTCACCGTCTATTCCGTCCGTGCTGGTGGAAACCTCGTTCATTACCAACCCGGAAGAAGAGCGTTTACTCGGCACTAAGGCGTTTCGTCAGAAGATCGCGAACGCCATCGCCTCCGGGGTCATCAGTTATTTCAACTGGTTCGATAATCAAAAAGCGCACTCCAGGAAACGTTGATGAAACCGAATGCACAGCTGGTCAAAACTTTCCTGATGCAGCTCCAGGACGCGATTTGCCAGAAACTGACCGCCGCAGACGGCGGTGAATTCCAGGAAGACACCTGGCAGCGCGAAGCGGGCGGCGGCGGGCGCAGCCGCGTGCTGCGTAACGGCGGTATTTTTGAACAGGCCGGGGTCAACTTCTCCCACGTCCACGGTGATGCAATGCCAGCGTCCGCCACGGCGCATCGGCCTGAACTGGCGGGCCGCAGCTTCGAGGCGATGGGCGTCTCGCTGGTGGTGCATCCGCATAACCCGTTTGTGCCAACCAGCCACGCCAACGTGCGCTTTTTCATCGCGGAAAAACCGGGGGCCGATCCGGTCTGGTGGTTTGGCGGCGGTTTCGACTTAACGCCTTACTATGGCTTTGAAGAGGATGCCGTGCACTGGCACACCACCGCGCGCGACCTCTGCCTGCCGTTTGGCGAAGACGTTTACCCGAAATATAAAAAGTGGTGCGATGACTATTTTTATCTGAAGCACCGCGACGAGCAGCGCGGCATCGGCGGGCTGTTCTTTGACGATCTCAACACGCCGGATTTTGATACCGCGTTCAGCTTTATGCGCGCGGTGGGTGAAGGCTTTACCGACGCCTATCTTCCGATTGTCGAACGCCGCAAAGACACCGACTACGGCGTGAGCGAGCGTGAGTTCCAGCTCTACCGTCGCGGGCGCTATGTGGAGTTTAATCTGGTGTGGGATCGCGGGACGCTGTTTGGCCTGCAAACCGGCGGGCGCACGGAGTCCATTCTGATGTCGATGCCGCCGCTGGTGCGCTGGGAATACAGCTACGCGCCAAAAGAAGGCAGCCCGGAGGCTGCCTTGAGTGAGTTTATTAAGGTTCGGGACTGGGTTTAACCCTTACCCCTCACCCCGGCCCTCTCCCCAGAAAAGACGGCTCAGAGCAGTCCCCTCTCCCCTATGGGGAGAGGGTTAGGGTGAGGTGCGAGGGCAATAAATTACAGCGGCTGCGTCTGCGCCTCAACCACCGCCAGCGCCACCATGTTGACGATACGACGCACGGAGGCAATCGGCGTTAACACATGCACCGGTTTTGACACCCCCATCAGTACCGGCCCGACGGTCACACCTTCAGAACTCGACACGCGCAGCAGGTTGTAGCTGATACGCGCCGCTTCCACGTTCGGCATAATCAGCACGTTCGCCGAGCCTTTCAGCGGGCTGTCCGGCATACGTTCATTACGAATACTCTCCACCAGCGCGGCGTCGCCGTGCATCTCGCCGTCGATCATCAGCTCCGGCGCACGCTCGCGCACCAGGTCCAGCGTCTGGCGCATTTTGCACGCCGCCGCGGATTTGGATGACCCGAAGTTTGAGTGCGACAGCAGCGCCACTTTCGGCTCGATACCAAAGCGGCGCACGGTTTCCGCCGCCATCACGGTGATTTCCGCCAGTTCGTCCGGGGAGGGATCGTCGTTGACGTAGGTATCGGCGATAAAGGTGTTACCGCTTGGCAGCAGCAGCGCGTTCATTGCGCCGGCAGTATGGACGCCCTCGCGATAGCCGAAGATCTCCTGTACCACGCTGAAATGCTCATGGTACTCGCCGATGGTGCCGCAGATCAGCGCATCCGCCTCACCGCGATGAACCATGATCGCGCCGATCACCGTGGTGTTGCTGATCACCGCCCGCTGCGCCTGCTCCTGGGTGATCCCGCGACGCTTCATGATCGAATAGTATTCGTTCCAGTACTCTTTGAAGCGCGGATCGGATTCGTTGTTAACGATCTCAAAGTCCACGCCCGGCTTTATTTGCAGGCCGAGCTTCTGAATACGCATCTCGATCACGCTCGGACGACCAATCAGGATCGGTTTCGCCAGCCCTAAGGTGATCAGCTCCTGCGTCGCATGCAGCACGCGCGCCTCTTCCCCTTCCGCCAGCACCACGCGCTTCGCGTCGGCGCGCGCCTGGGAGAAGATCGGCTTCATAAACAGGTTGGTTTTGTAAACGAACTCGGTGAGTTTATCGACGTAGGCATCGAAATCTTCAATCGGCCGCGTCGCCACGCCGGAGTCCATCGCCGCTTTGGCCACCGCTGGCGCGATCTTCACGATCAGACGCGGGTCAAATGGTTTAGGGATGATGTAGTCGGGGCCGAAGCTCAGATCCTGATCGCCGTAGGCGGAGGCCACCACTTCGCTCTGCTCGGCGTGCGCCAGCTCTGCGATAGCATGAACGGCAGCCAGCTTCATCTCTTCGTTGATCGCCGTGGCGCCGACGTCCAGCGCCCCGCGGAAGATGAACGGGAAGCAGAGCACGTTGTTCACCTGGTTCGGGTAGTCCGAACGTCCGGTGCAGATGATAGCGTCTTCACGCACCGCCTTCGCCAGCGGCGGCAGAATTTCCGGCTCCGGGTTCGCCAGAGCCAGGATCATTGGCGCGCGCGCCATCTTCTGCACCATCTCCTGGGTCAGCACTTTCGGGCCTGAACAGCCGAGGAAAATGTCAGCACCGTCAATCACGTCTTCAAGCGTGCGCTTGCCGTCGTCTTCCACCGCATAGGCCGCCTTGGTTTCCGCCATGTTTGGCTCGCGGTCTTTGTAGATCACGCCCTTGGAGTCGCAGACCACAATATTGTGCTTCTGCATGCCCAGCGCCACCAGCAGGTTCATACAGGCGATGGCCGCGGCGCCTGCGCCGGAGACCACCATGCGCACGTCGGAGAGATTTTTCTCTACCACGCGCAGGCCGTTCAGAATGGCGGCGGTACTGATAATCGCCGTGCCGTGCTGGTCGTCATGGAACACGGGAATGTTCATACGCTCGCGCAGCTTCTGCTCGATATAGAAACATTCCGGCGCTTTGATGTCTTCCAGGTTGATGCCGCCGAAGGTCGGCTCCAGCGCCGCCACCACGTTGATGAATTTATCCGGATCCAGTTCGTCCACTTCGATATCGAAGACGTCGATACCGGCAAATTTCTTAAACAGAACGCCTTTCCCTTCCATCACCGGCTTACCAGCCAGCGCACCGATGTTCCCTAACCCCAGCACCGCCGTACCGTTAGAGATAACGGCCACCAGGTTGCCGCGCGCGGTGTATTTGTACGCTGCCAGCGGATCTTTTTCGATTTCCAGGCACGGAGCAGCCACGCCCGGCGAGTAGGCCAGCGCCAGATCGCGCTGGGTCGCCAGCGGTTTGGTCGGGGATACCTGGATTTTACCCGGAACAGGAAACTCGTGAAAATCGAGAGCGCTTTGTTTTAACTGATCATCCATCTTGTTATTCCTTTCACGTTTCGGTCAAAAAGGGTGATGTCGACGTTCCTATGCACACCCTGGTGTGCCGCATAGTATCGCCGCAGGCAGGCTCCTAAACTTTGAAGGCTGCCAAACTCTCACCATTGCAGAATAAAAATTGTTATCAATTTATAACAGCCATGTTACCCGTCTCAGAAAGCAATGCCTCCCCCGTCTGCTATGCTTTTTTGTTAAGTCCATCATGATTTTCTCAGAAGTGTGAACTAACGCACTCGACTAACTCTTTTATTTCCAAGGAGTAATTATGAACCAGCTAGACGGCATCAAACAATTTACCACCGTGGTTGCAGACAGCGGCGACATCGAGTCGATTCGTCACTACCAGCCGGAAGACGCGACCACCAATCCCTCTCTGCTGCTCAAGGCGGCCGGTCTTGCGCACTTTAGTCATCTGATTGATGACGCCCTTGCCTACGGCAAACAGCGCGGGAAAACGCAGGAACAGCAGGTCGCCGAAGCCAGCGACAAGCTGGCGGTCAATATCGGTGCGGAAATTCTTAAAAGCATACCGGGGCGCGTCTCTACCGAAGTGGACGCCCGCCTCTCGTTCGACCAGGAAAAAAGCATTAACAAGGCCCGCCGCATAGTGGAACTCTACCAGGAGCAGGGGATCGATAAGTCACGCATTCTGATCAAGCTTGCGTCTACCTGGGAAGGCATCCGCGCGGCGGAAGTGCTGGAGAAAGAGGGGATCCACTGCAACCTGACGCTACTGTTCTCCTTCGCCCAGGCGCGTGCCTGCGCCGAAGCGGGCGTGTTCCTGATTTCACCGTTTGTCGGGCGTATCTACGACTGGTATCAGGCGAAACAGCCAATGGATCCGTACGTGGTGGAAGAAGATCCTGGCGTAAAATCGGTGCGTAATATCTACGATTATTACAAGCAGCATCGCTACGAGACCATCGTGATGGGGGCCAGCTTCCGCCGCACCGAGCAGATCCTGGCGCTCGCGGGCTGTGACCGTCTGACCATCTCTCCTGACCTGCTGAAAAAGCTTCAGGAGAGTGAAGAGACGGTGATCCGCAAGCTGGTACCGACCTCTACCGTTCTGCCAAAACCGAAACCCATGACCGAAGCGGAATTCCGCTGGGAGCACAATCAGGATCCAATGGCCGTGGAAAAACTGGCAGATGGCATCCGCCAGTTCGCCGTCGACCAGCGCAAACTCGAAGATCTTCTCGCCGCCAAACTTTAACCTTGCCACGGAGTGAACTATGTCCCGTAAAGAGCTCGCCAACGCCATTCGCGCCCTCAGCATGGATGCCGTACAAAAAGCCAATTCCGGCCACCCTGGCGCCCCCATGGGTATGGCTGATATTGCCGAAGTGCTGTGGAACGACTTCCTGAAGCACAACCCGACCGATCCGACCTGGTACGATCGCGACCGTTTTATTCTCTCCAACGGTCACGCCTCGATGCTGCTCTACAGCCTGCTGCACCTCTCCGGCTACGACCTGCCGCTTGAGGAGTTAAAAAACTTCCGCCAGCTGCACTCCAAAACGCCGGGCCACCCGGAGATCGGCTATACGCCGGGTGTTGAAACTACTACCGGCCCGCTGGGCCAGGGGCTGGCGAATGCCGTCGGCCTGGCGATTGCAGAGCGTACGCTGGCCGCGCAGTTCAACCAGCCCGACCACGAGATTGTCGATCACTACACCTATGTCTTTATGGGTGATGGCTGCCTGATGGAGGGGATCTCCCACGAGGTCTGCTCGCTGGCGGGCACCCTGGGCCTGGGCAAGCTGATTGGCTTCTACGATCACAACGGTATCTCCATTGACGGGGAAACCGAGGGCTGGTTTACCGATGACACGGCAAAACGCTTTGAAGCCTATCACTGGCACGTAGTGCACGAAATCGACGGTCACGATCCTGAGGCGGTGAAAAAAGCGATTCAGGAAGCGCAGAGCGTAAAGGACAAACCGTCCCTGATCGTCTGCCGCACCACCATCGGCTTCGGCTCGCCGAACAAAGCGGGTAAAGAAGAGGCGCACGGCGCGGCGCTGGGTGAAGAGGAAGTGGCGCTGACCCGCCAGAAACTGGGCTGGAAACACCCGGCCTTTGAGATCCCAAAAGAGATCTACAGGGCCTGGGATGCTCGCGAAACAGGTGAAAAAGCGCAGCAGGCCTGGAACGAGAAGTTTGCTGCCTACAAAAAAGCGTATCCGGAGCTGGCGGCCGAATTTAACCGCCGCATGAGCGGTGGCCTGCCGGAAGACTGGGAAGAGAAAACTCAGGCGCTGATTGAAAACCTGCAATCTAACCCGGCGAAAATTGCTACCCGTAAGGCGTCACAAAACACCCTGAACGCGATTGGCCCTGTCCTGCCCGAACTGCTGGGCGGCTCGGCGGATCTGGCGCCAAGTAACCTCACCATCTGGTCTGGCTCTAAATCCCTGAAGGAAGACATTGCCGGAAACTATATCCACTACGGCGTGCGCGAGTTCGGGATGACCGCCATTGCCAACGGTATCGCCCACCATGGCGGCTTCGTGCCGTACACCGCCACCTTCCTGATGTTTGTCGAATATGCCCGTAACGCGGCGCGTATGGCGGCCCTGATGAAGGCGCGGCAAATCATGGTGTATACCCACGACTCCATCGGACTGGGTGAAGATGGGCCGACGCACCAGGCGGTAGAGCAGCTGGCGAGCCTGCGCCTGACGCCAAACTTCAGTACCTGGCGTCCGTGCGATCAGGTTGAAGCGGCTGTGGGCTGGAAGCTGGCCGTAGAGCGCCATAACGGACCCACAGCGCTGATCCTGTCGCGCCAGAACCTGGCGCAGATCGAGCGCACGCCGGAGCAGGTGAAAAATATCGCCCGCGGCGGGTACATCCTGAAAGACAGCGGCGGTAAACCGGACGTGATCCTGATTGCCACCGGTTCAGAGGTGGAAATCACGGTAAAAGCGGCCGAGAAACTGACCGCCGAGGGTCACGCGGTGCGCGTGGTTTCCCTGCCTTCAACGGATATCTTTGATGCCCAGGATGAGGCGTACCGCGAATCGGTGTTGCCTTCAAACGTCGCGGCGCGCGTGGCGGTTGAAGCTGGCATTGCCGACTACTGGTACAAATATGTGGGTCTGAAAGGGGCGATTGTCGGCATGAAGGGTTACGGTGAATCCGCCCCGGCCGATAAGCTGTTCCCGTACTTCGGCTTTACCGTTGAGAACGTGGTGGAGAAGGCGCTGAGCGTGCTGTAGTGCAGTCTTCGTGCCCGGTGGCGGCTACGCCTTACCGGGCCTACAAATCGCTAAAACGTAGGCCGGGTAAGCGACAGCGCCCTACCTTGTGATCCACAGCGTGGGCCAGGCATCTGGCCCATTCCAGTTATCGCAGCTTGGCTCTTCCGCGTAGCGCACCAGGCGGAAGCGCTGGCCGTTAAAACGCCAGCGGGTCTGGATCCCACAGTCGCCAATCCCGCGTCCCAGTGCCAGCGTGGTCAGCTCGCGCGTTTTTTCATCGAAGCTGGCATTCATCAGCTCCATGTCGCTACTCTGGCTGGAAGGGGTAAACGGCAGGCGCAATCTCACGCTTCTGGCAGCAAACGGTTTTTTACGCGACACCAGCCACGCCAGATCGACGGTGTTGTACGCCCCCGCCTCACAGCTGATGATCATCAGCGCTTTGTCATCGGTCAACGCGGTCACGCGCACTTCACGCCGGTTCGGATCGAGGGAGCACTGGCTGTGGTTCATGCGCCAGGTACCGTAATCCAGCAGATCGTTAAGTTCGTTATGCGTCAGCGGCGTTGGCGTGGGGTTCACCACTGCCACCTTTTTTAATGCCGGCGCAGGCGGCACGCTCAGCGGTGGACTATCTCCTTTTTTAATCCATGCCGTTTCACTTCCGACGCGTTTTTGCTGGGCATCAATAAACAGCAGCGCCGCTTTCAGACCGGCCAGAGAGATTGTCTGCTTCCCCCCGCGCAGGGTCAGCGCCTGCCCCTCCTGAATAGTTTTCAGAAACGTGGTGATGGTGCCCGTATCGTCTGTTTTAAGATGCCAGGGGGTTAATTGCCAGTGTTGCGACGTAAGCTGAAGCGGCACATTGTCGAGCAGCAGGCGCGGGGCAATGTCAGGCTCTTTCACCGGAGGCGTCGAAAGACCGCCGAGATCGATGCGCAGGCTGGCGTCTGTTTTTGCCCCCGCACTGCGGCTCAGCGTCATGACCAGACCGCGATGCTCGCCGGTGTTGCGCGCTACGCAGAAATTCTGGTTATTGCAGGTCACCTGCCAGTCTGAAAAAGACTGCTGCGCAGGCGCAGCCCACACCAAAGGTGCGGGAAGCACGCAAATGAAGAAGAGAAAAAAAACGCAGTAGCGCATGAACGGCACAGCCCCGGAAACGAATAGGTCAATCTGGGGCGTATCTTCGTGCCCTGGGCGGGCTGGCTCAATCGGATTTATCGGATAGATTTATCTGAAATACAACTTATCACGCTACCGACGCAGCATTCATCAAACCGCTGGTTTGCAGATACTGCAACAGGATCACCGCTTTACCGTCGCGGATCTCGCCGCTTTTCACCATGTCGACAGCCTGAGCGAAAGGCATTTCCAGCACTTCAATGTCTTCATCGTCCACGCCACCGCCCCGGTGCGTGCGCTGGGCATCGGTGTACTCCGCAATGAAGAAGTGAACCAGCTCGGTAACCCCGCCAGGGGACATAAACAGCTCAAAGACTTTCTGCACCGCCCCCACCTCAAAACCCGTCTCTTCAATGGCTTCTTTGCGGATACACACTTCCGGCTCATCGTCGTCCAGCAGACCTGCACAGGTTTCAATCAGACGTCCGTCCGCGTTGCCATTGACCCATGTCGCGATGCGAAACTGGCGGATCAGTACCACGCTTTGCTTTTCACGGTTATACAGCAGAATGGTTGCACCATTGCCCCGGTCGTAGACTTCGCGTTTATGGCGAATGACGTCCCCGCTCTTACGGGTGAGATCGTAAGTGATGTTACGCAGGACAAAGTAATTTTCAGAAAGGATTTTGTCTTTAATAACGGTAATGTTCAGGGACATACGGGCTCCACGGCAAAATGAGTCTGTTTATACTACGCCGTGATGCCCGCTTTGTCGCCCGTCTGCGTTAATGCATATTGCGCGGCGGCACGCCAAGCCAGTCCATGATCCCCTGCGCGGCATGGCGCCCTTCCGCCATCGCGGTGACCACCAGATCCGCACCACGTACCGCATCACCGCCAGCAAAAATCTGCGGATTCGAGGTCTGGTAACGATAACGGCTCTCCACGGAGGCCCTGATGCGCCCCCAGTCGTCGGTTTCGACGCCCTGCGCCTGAAGCCACGGCATGGCGTGCGGATTAAACCCAAACGCCATGATCACCGCATCCGCTGGCATGACAAACTCACTGCCCGCCACCGGGACAGGACGACGCCGCCCCTGCGCATCCGGCTCGCCCAGACGGGTGCGCAGCATCCGGATACCGTTGACCTTCCCGTCGGTATCCAGCGTGAGCTCAACCGGCTGGACATTAAATTCAAAGGCCGCGCCCTCTTCTTTCGCGTTTTTAACCTCTTTCTTTGAGCCCGGCATGTTGGCCTCGTCCCGCCGATAGGCGCAGGTTACTTTCGCCGCGCCATGTCGCAGCGCGGTGCGCACGCAGTCCATCGCCGTATCGCCCCCGCCCAGCACCACCACGTTTAACCCCTGCGTGTCAATAAACGGCTCGTCTGCGGCAGGATCAAGGCCCATCACGTTCCGCGTATTTGCCACTAAAAACGGCAGCGCGTCGTACACGCCCGGCGCGTCTTCATGAGGGATACCTGCTTTCATGGAACGATAGGTCCCTACGCCGATGAACAGGGCATCGTAGTCGTTTTGCAGTTGGGCCATCGACACGTCTTTTCCCACCTCGCAGTTCAGCTCGAAGCGGATACCCATCGCGCTGAATATCTCTCTGCGCCGCGCTAACAGGGATTTATCCAGCTTGAAGGCCGGAATACCAAAGGTCAGCAATCCGCCGATTTCTGGATGGCGATCGTAGACCGTCACACCGATGCCGCTGCGCACCAGTACGTCGGCACAGGCCAGCCCTGCCGGACCGGCACCAATGATGGCGACGCGCTTACCGACCGGTGTAACGTGGCTGACGTCCGGCGTCCAGCCCATCGCCAGCGCCCGATCCGAGATATATCGTTCGATATTACCGATGGTTACCGCCCCTGACGCATCCCGCAGGGTGCAGGCGCCTTCACATAATCGATCCTGTGGACAGACGCGGCCGGTAATTTCCGGTAAACAGTTAGTCTGGTGAGAAAGCTCAGCCGCACCGATGATATCCCCCGCCCTGATCCGCTCAATCCACTGCGGAATATGGTTATGCAGCGGGCAGGTCCACTCGCAAATGCTGTGGTCGCCACATTTCAGGCACCGGGATGCTTCGCGCTGCGCCTGTTCCGGGCGAAACGGCAAGTAGATCTCGTTAAAATGGCCGGCGCGCGCGTCGGGGCTGAGCTTATCCGGCTCACCGCGCGCCGGGGTATTTTGCATCTGTTGCCGTTTGGTTTGCGGAGGGGCTGACTGAACCGCCTCGCTGTGCCACGGCAGCGCGTCCAGCCTTGCGCTGCGCTGTCGGCGCTGTTTAACCAGCTTATCCAGCACGGCTGGGGTGGCGAGCGTAAGCACCTCCGCCGGGCAGTTTTCAACGCAGGCCGGGCCTTGCGGCCTTTCCAGGCAGAGGTCGCATTTGTGCGCCGAGGCCTTTACGCTGTCGTTTTCAAGCGGGGTGATCAGCATGTCCATCGTGCCAAACGGGCAGGCCACCACGCAGGCTTTACAGCCAATGCATTTTTGTTGATTGACCTGTACGCTGTCGCTGTGTTGCGTGATGGCTCCGTTCGGGCAGCTTTGCGCGCAGGGCGCATTTTCACAGTGGTGGCAGGTCACTGGGCTTTTTCGCAAGCCAGAGGTAAGGACCGTAATGCGGGGATGAAAATGGCGCTCGCTCAGCGCGTGCTGCTCCCCGTTGTGCGCCATCACACAGGCAACTTCGCAGGCGCGACAACCGATACACTGTTGAGCGTTGGCCATAATAAAACGATTCATAACAACACCTGTTTTTGGTTCAATAACCTTATTCTTTATATTGTTATCGTATTTACCCACAGTGGCATGGCGACGCAATGTTCAAATGCCCAGGAAGGCGAACTATTTCCAGTGAACCTGTGGCAGATCAATTTAATTCAGGAAGCTGATGAGTGACCGTTAAACGCCCCGTATCGGGAAGCCTGGCTCGGGCTTTCTTTTCGATGATTGTCTTGTCCGTTCTGATCAGCGCCATTGCGCTGGTTACACTCGCCAGCAGCCAGCGCGACGCCGAGGCGATTAACATCGCCGGATCGCTGCGCATGCAGAGCTACCGCCTGGGCTACGAAATGCAGCGCGCCAGCCCGTCACTGGCAGAGCACCGCGCGGTCTGGCAGAAAACGCTGAGCGCGCCTGCGTTGCAGAAGCTCAACCGCTGGTATGTGCCAGAGGACGTCAAACAGCGTTACCAGCAGTTGCAGCTTGGCTGGCAGGAGATGGACACGCGTATCGCCAGCGGCGATACCGGGTGGTATCAGAGCCACATAGAGGATTTTGTGGGCCGGATAGATGCCTTTGTGCTGGCGCTACAGCACTACACCGAACATAAGATTCAGCTGGTGATTTTCATGTCGCTGACGGGCGGCCTGGGCATCCTGCTGCTGGCGGTGATGACCCTGCGGCGCATCCGCCGTCAGGTTGTGCTGCCGCTGAATAATCTGGTGGCAGCGAGCGAGCGTATCGAACAGGGGCAGTTCGATACCCCCGCGCCGGATATTATGCTTCCCAACGAGCTGGGCCAGCTTTCCCGCGCCTTCAACCATATGTCGGCGGAATTACACACCCTGTACCGTTCCCTGGAGCACTCCGTTGCCGAAAAAACCCGCCACCTGAATGAAGCGCATCAGCAGCTTGAAATGCTGTTCAAATGCTCACAGGCGTTGAATACCGGGCAGATAGACAGCCACTGCTTCCGGCATATTTTGCAAATTGTGCATGACTATACGCAGATGAATTACCTGCAATTGCGCACCAGTGACGACTGGCAGCTTTACGAAGGACAGGAGTCCCCGGGCGAGAAAATGCACAATTTACCGGTATTAATGCAGGACACCCTGTACGGCGAACTGCGCTGGCAAAGCGCGACCGGGGATGTTCCGCTGCCGCTCATGGAAAGCGTGGCGACGATGCTGGGCCGGGGGCTCTATTTCAATCAGGCGCAGAAACATTATCAGCAGTTGCTGCTGATGGAAGAGCGCGCCACCATCGCGCGTGAGCTACATGATTCTTTGGCGCAGGTGCTCTCCTATTTGCGTATTCAGCTTACGCTGCTGAAGCATGCCGTGCCGGGCGACAATGCCCCGGCGCAGACCATCATTACGGACTTCTCCCGCGAGCTGAATAACGCATGGCATCAGCTACGCGAGCTGCTCACCACCTTCCGCCTGACGCTCAACCACGCCAATCTTCCTGCCGCGCTACAGGAGTCTCTCGACGGTTTGCAAAGCCAGACCAGCGCGAAGCTGGTGCTCGACTGCCGTCTCTCATCGCTGGCACTGGACGCGCAAAAACAGGTGCACCTCTTACAGATTGTGCGTGAGGCAGTGCTGAATGCGATTAAACATGCCGACGCTAGCGAGATTGTGGTCAGCTGCGTCACCACCGCGGACGGTACTCACACGGTCACGATCCGCGACAACGGTATTGGTATCGGCGACGCCAGTGAACCGCCGGGGCATTACGGGCTGAATATCATGCGCGAACGCGCGGGACGGCTCGGCGGAACATTACACTTTTCTCAGCCGCCACAGGGCGGTACACAGGTCAGCGTGACGTTCCGGACACCTGCGGCGCAGGCTGAAAAATAGCGGGAAAGAAGGCGCGCTGAAAAAAGCGCATGATAATTTACATTATCTCCTTTATTTCTCCACGTTTGACCTGGGCCTTACCGCTAAAGTTAGGCGGGCAATAAACAATAATGACGTGCAGCAAAACGAGGTCACATTTTAATGGCGAATTTTTTCATCGATCGCCCCATTTTTGCCTGGGTGCTTGCAATCCTGTTGTGTCTGACGGGTGTCCTGGCGATTACTTCCCTTCCTGTTGAGCAATACCCCGACCTCGCCCCCCCTAACGTGCGTATCACGGCGAACTACCCTGGCGCCTCGGCACAGACGCTGGAAAATACCGTCACGCAGGTTATCGAGCAGAACATGACGGGTCTTGATAACCTGATGTACATGTCCTCGCAGAGCAGCGCCACGGGCCAGGCGACGGTAACCCTGAGCTTTACGGCGGGCACGGATCCGGACGAAGCGGTGCAGCAGGTGCAAAACCAGCTGCAATCGGCCCTGCGTAAACTGCCTCAGGCGGTGCAGAACCAGGGGGTGACCGTGCGTAAGACCGGTGACACCAATATTTTGACCATCGCGTTTGTTTCAACCGATGGCTCGATGGATAAGCAGGACATCGCGGACTACGTCGCCAGTAATATTCAGGACCCGCTCAGCCGTATCAACGGCGTGGGTGATATCGACGCCTACGGCTCGCAGTATTCCATGCGTATCTGGCTGGATCCCAACAAGCTGAACAGCGTGCAGATGACCGCCAAAGATGTCACCGACGCTATCGAATCGCAGAACGCTCAGATTGCCGTGGGGCAGCTCGGTGGTACGCCGTCCGTGGATAACCAGGCGCTTAACGCCACCATCAACTCCCAGTCGCTGCTCCAGACGCCTGAACAGTTCCGCAATATCACTCTGCGCGTGAATCAGGATGGTTCCGAAGTGCGTCTGGGGGATGTCGCCACCGTGGAAATGGGGGCGGAAAAATATGACTACCTGAGTCGCTTTAACGGCAATGCCGCGTCCGGCCTGGGGGTGAAACTGGCCTCCGGCGCCAACGAAATGGCGACCGCGCAGCGGGTGTTAGAGCGTCTGGATGAGCTGTCGCATTACTTCCCGCACGGACTGGAGTACAAAGTCGCCTACGAAACCACCTCATTCGTAAAAGCCTCCATCGAAGATGTGGTGAAAACCCTGCTCGAAGCTATCGCGCTGGTGTTCCTCGTGATGTACCTGTTCCTGCAAAACTTCCGCGCCACGCTGATCCCCACCATTGCGGTGCCGGTGGTGTTGCTTGGAACCTTTGCGGTGCTGTATGCCTTCGGTTACAGCATCAACACCCTGACCATGTTTGCCATGGTGCTGGCCATCGGCCTGCTGGTGGATGATGCCATCGTGGTGGTGGAAAACGTCGAGCGCATCATGAGCGAGGAAGGGCTTTCGCCCCGCGAGGCCACGCGCAAATCGATGGGACAAATTCAGGGTGCGCTGGTCGGTATCGCCATGGTGCTGTCGGCGGTATTTATCCCGATGGCGTTTTTTGGCGGCACTACGGGCGCGATTTATCGCCAGTTCTCGATCACCATCGTCTCTGCGATGGTGCTCTCCGTACTGGTGGCGATGATCCTTACCCCTGCTCTGTGCTCGACGCTGCTCAAACCGCTGCATAAGGGCGAACACCACGGTCAAAAAGGCTTCTTCGGCTGGTTTAACCGCATGTTTAACCGAAATGCGGCGCGCTATGAAGCGGGCGTGGGTAAAGTACTGCACCGCAGCGTGCGCTGGATGGTGGTCTATGTCCTGCTGCTCGGCGGCATGGTCTTCTTATTCCTGCGGCTGCCAACCTCGTTCCTGCCGCTGGAAGATCGCGGCATGTTTATCACCTCCGTACAGTTACCGAGCGGCTCGACCCAGCAGCAGACCCTGAAAGTGGTGCAGAAGGTTGAGAACTACTTCCATACTCAGGAGAAGGATAACGTGGTCTCCGTCTTCTCCACCGTCGGCTCTGGCCCTGGCGGTAACGGGCAGAACGTGGCGCGTATGTTTGTGCGCCTGAAAGACTGGGACCAGCGCGACAGCGATAGCGGCTCCTCCTTTGCCATCATTGAACGTGCAACTAAAGCGTTCAACAAAATCAAGGAAGCGCGCGTTTTCGCCAGCAGCCCGCCCGCTATCAGTGGCCTGGGCAGCTCAGCCGGATTTGATATGGAGCTTCAGGATCACGCGGGTGCCGGGCATGACGCGTTGATGGCAGCTCGCGATAAACTGCTCGAGCTGGCCGGGAAAGATCCGCAGCTTACCCGCGTTCGTCATAACGGTCTGGATGACAGCCCTCAGCTACAGGTGGATATCGACCAGCGTAAAGCGCAGGCGCTGGGCGTCTCCATCGACGACATTAACGACACCCTGCAAACGGCATGGGGCTCAAGCTACGTGAATGACTTTATGGATCGCGGTCGCGTGAAAAAGGTCTACGTTCAGTCTGCTGCCAAATACCGCATGCTGCCGGACGATATCAACCGCTGGTATGTGCGCAATAACACCGGCGGCATGGTGCCGTTCTCGGCGTTTGCGACGTCACGCTGGGAGACCGGTTCGCCGCGTCTGGAGCGTTACAACGGCTATTCGGCGCTGGAGATTGTCGGTGAAGCCGCGCCTGGCGTTAGTACCGGTACTGCAATGGACATTATGGAAAAACTGGTTCAGCAGTTACCGACCGGCTTTGGCCTGGAGTGGACGGCGATGTCCTACCAGGAACGGCTTTCCGGCGCGCAGGCGCCTGCCCTGTATGCCCTTTCGCTGCTGGTGGTGTTCCTCTGCCTGGCGGCGCTGTATGAAAGCTGGTCAGTGCCGTTCTCGGTAATGCTGGTGGTGCCTCTCGGGGTCATCGGCGCGCTGCTGGCAACCTGGATGCGTGGCCTGGAAAACGATGTCTATTTCCAGGTCGGACTCCTCACCGTAATCGGATTGTCGGCGAAAAACGCCATTCTGATCGTCGAATTTGCCAATGAGATGAATGCCAAAGGTCACGAACTGATGGCCGCCACGCTGCACGCCTGTCGTCAGCGCCTGCGCCCGATCCTGATGACTTCTCTGGCGTTTGTGTTTGGCGTCCTGCCGATGGCCACCAGCTCCGGCGCAGGCTCCAGCAGCCAGCACGCGGTGGGAACGGGCGTTATGGGGGGAATGATTTCCGCGACGATTCTGGCTATCTATTTCGTACCGCTGTTCTTTGTGCTGATACGCCGTCGTTTCCCGCTGAAGGATAAGCCGGAATAACCCGTTGAAATAAAAAAAAGGCGGCTTTACAGGCCGCCTTTTTATTGTGTGATTCTTTCACACTATGGTTATTTTAGTTAATTAAGTGCTCTTGCATTTCTTACCGGAAATTCATTTACGAAGCATGCCTTCGATAAAATCTTTCCAGTTCCCCAGTTCATGTTCAATCATAACAACCTCTCTTATTATTATGTGCATTCTACGAAAACGTATCATCATTGTGAAGCCACTTTAACCGATTGCTGTGATTGAGCCTCGCTGTGCAGGTAGGTTTAGGATCACTATGAGCGTTGCCGGGTAAATTTTATGTGACCCACAGCAATATTTTGAAATAGTCAGAAAAATGACAGCATTTTTAATTTCCCCCTGAGTTTATTGGCAATTTATACAGGGTGGACAACTATGCTTAAAAGATGGAAGACTATTCAGCTTACAGCTGTTCGTTGAATTATGGAGAATTGTAAATCACGAAAAATTCCGAATGTGTTATATTCCACTTAAGGATATATCTTCGAAAATATTGAACATTTAATCCACACAAGAACAAAAGGATTCACTATGGTTGTGATGTACGGCATTAAGAATTGCGATACGATTAAAAAAGCCCGCCGCTGGCTGGAAGCACACAACATCGACTATCGCTTCCATGATTACCGTGCCGACGGGCTTGACCCCGCGTTTCTCCATTCCGCCATCAATGAACTGGGCTGGGAAGCGCTGCTGAACACCCGCGGGACCACCTGGCGAAAACTGGATGAATCTCTCCGGGCCACGATCAACAACGCCGACAGCGCAGCCAAACTGATGCTTGAAATGCCGGCAATCATCAAACGCCCATTGCTCTGCAAGCCAGGTCAGCCTATGCTGCTGGGTTTCAGTGAAACCCTTTATTCAGATTTATTCGTTGAGGTGTAGTCTATGTCATGCCCGGTCATTGAGCTGACTCAGCAGCTTATTCGCCGTCCTTCCCTTAGCCCGGACGACGCAGGTTGTCAGGCATTAATGATTGAGCGCCTGCGTGCCATCGGTTTTACCGTCGAGCACATGGATTTTGGCGATACGCAGAACTTCTGGGCATGGCGCGGTCAGGGGGAGACGCTGGCGTTTGCCGGACATACCGACGTAGTTCCCGCAGGCGACGCAGACCGCTGGATCAACCCGCCTTTTGAGCCAACCATCCGCGACGGCATGCTTTTCGGACGCGGCGCTGCGGATATGAAAGGTTCCCTGGCTGCGATGGTCGTGGCGGCAGAGCGTTTCGTCGCCCAGCATCCGAACCATAAAAACCGTCTTGCGTTTTTGATTACCTCCGATGAAGAAGCCAGCGCCCACAACGGCACCGTGAAGGTCGTTGAGGCGCTGATGGCGCGCAATGAACGTCTGGACTACTGTCTGGTGGGCGAACCGTCCAGCACCGAAGTGGTGGGCGATGTGGTGAAAAATGGCCGCCGTGGATCCCTGACCTGCAATTTGACTATTCATGGCGTGCAGGGCCACGTTGCCTATCCGCACCTGGCGGATAACCCGGTACACCGCGCCGCGCCGATGCTGAACGAACTGGTGGGCATTGAATGGGATAAAGGCAACGAATTTTTCCCGCCAACCAGCATGCAGATAGCCAACATCAAGGCCGGCACTGGCAGCAACAACGTCATTCCCGGCGATCTCTTCGTCCAGTTTAACTTCCGCTTCAGCACCGAACTGACCGACGAGATGATCAAAGCACGCGTGATTGCGCTGCTCGAAAAATACCAGCTGCGCTATACCCTCGACTGGTGGCTGTCTGGCCAGCCGTTCCTGACGCAGCGCGGTAAACTGGTGGATGCGGTAGTGAACGCCATTGCGCACTATAATGAAATTAAGCCACAGCTGCTGACAACGGGCGGCACATCTGACGGACGCTTTATTGCCCGCATGGGCGCACAGGTTGTCGAACTGGGTCCGGTTAACGCGACGATTCACAAAATCAATGAATGCGTGAACGCTGCCGATTTACAACTGCTGGCCCGCATGTATCAACGTATTATGGAGCAGCTCGTCGCCTGACGGGTGCTTAAAGAGGATTAGCGAATGGACTGGCTTTCAAAGTACTGGTGGATTCTGGTGTTGGTATTTCTGGTAGGCGTGCTGCTTAACGTGATTAAAGATCTCAAGCGCGTTGACCACAAAAAGTTCCTTGCCAACAAACCGGATCTTCCGCCGCACCGTGATTTTAACGACAAGTGGGACGATGAAGACGACTGGCCGAAGAAGGACCAGAAGAAGTAATCGCTTTGTTTCCCCTCTCCCTAGGGAGAGGGGAAACCTCACATAAACTCGACGATATCATCATCATTCGGCTTACCGCCGCTGAGCGCTTCATCAAAGTAGTGCTTCGGTACGGTATAACGCAGATGACCGAGCGCGAACTGCATGCTGCGATCGTCAATGGCATGCCCCAGATCGTCCACGATATCCAGCGTCACATCCCCGCCTTCACGCATCAGCGCGTCCTGGGCCGCAACCGCATGCGAAAGCTCAATTACCCGGTCTTCACCCCCATGAATGAGATGGATCGTGGTCTGCGTGGTCGCGCTTTGCGGTAACGTCGCAAAACGCCCGTTGAAGGCAATCACGCGGGACACCAGTCCGGGCTGCGCTTTTACGCTTTCCAGCGACATGATTGAGCCCTGAGAGAAGCCAATCAGCGCTGTTGCATTGGCACCTACGCCGCTCTGCTGCTGCCAGTAACGCACGATATCGATAAAGGCTGGCATAACTGCATCAATACGTGCCTGACGATTTTCCTCCGTCACGCCCTCGACGGAAAACCACTGCCGCCCGTCCGGACCGCAGGGCTCCACGCCGCCGATACTGACGATCAGCGCGTGTGGGAAAACGGGTGCAAACCAGCTGCCAATCTGTCCCATATTGACGGCATTGTCGCCCACGCCATGAAACAGAAGCAGTAGCTGTTTAGCAGGTGTATCCGGGCTTTGCACAACAAAATGGTCATGTTTCATGGCGATCTCCTTAATTGATAAGCAGGATTTTACGCCTCTGCGGGGTAATGACCATGCCACTTTACTGAAGAAGTCATTGAAAAAATTGCCATTGCAAAATGTCGGCTTTCAGCCGCTGGCTACGGGAGTAATCAAGCCTTTCAAGCGCGTGAGCGGTTTCCTCGCGTAGCTTCGCCAGCAACGCTTTGCGCCCGAAATCGTGCGTATTCCCTTCCATTTTCCCGCGCAGCGCCGGGAGCGGCATATCCACGGCAAACAACAATCGCGTTAGCGCCGCAACCGAGGTTGAAAACGCCCGGTGCGCAAAGGCAAACCCCGCCAGCTCCAGCCAGTCGTCACTATTAAGGGTAGCTTCCCATGCATCCATCACCGGGATCTTTTCGCCATTCCAGGCCGACAGGACGCGCATATCACGACATAAACGCTGATGCGCCTCTTCGCAGAGCTGATGCCCCGCCTCGCTCAGCGGCAGCAACGCCATCGCCGTATAGCACCCGCTGCTGGCCTCCCGGTGGCTGCCCATTCGCACCAGCACAAACCCGCACTGCCGCCAGAAACGCCACAGCTCGTCGGTATAGCCAAAGCTGACCGAGAGATAATCTTCTCCGCTGGCACTGCGGATCAGCCCCTGGCCGATGCCTTCCCGCTGGCGATGAGGATGAACCGCAATACGGCTGACGCGTCGGCCTTTCAGCGTCGCCGCGAGAGGCGATCCGCCGTGGGCAGCCAGCGACTGTGCCACCAGATTTCCACGCGGCCGACGAAATCCCGCCCACACCGCGCGACTAAGCTCTGGGGATAAGCCGCCCTCCTCCACCAGCCAGAGCGCGCCAGCGATCTCCGCGCCCGCCTGAGCAACAGCAAAATGCTGTCCCGGCGCGTCCATCATCCGGCGTAAATCGAGGGGGGACGTCCGGTAGTGCGCGGCACACAGCAGTTCATACACGCCTGCCCCGCGCGCCGGATCGCTCTCCCATACCCCGGGCTCCAGCGACGTTAAACTTACCTCCCCTGCCGGTATGCGATCGATAAGCGCATCGTCGAACAGCAGCGCGTTCGCCACGATTCGCTCAAGAGGACATCCGGCAGCCCAGCGTACAGGGGTTGATAAGGTATATCGCCGCAGACCGCTGAACCGGGCGCAGAACTTCAGCAGGAATCCCCTGCCCGTGCCTTCATAACCCTGCACCGTAGTGGTCAACAACACGCGGGAAAAGCGCATCGTCAGTTTCTCGAGCAGCGGGCCGGGGATGGCGGCTGCCTCATCGACAATCAGCCACTCAGCTTCTGTGGTGGAGGCCAGCAGCGCATCCGGGGCCATAAAGTGAAAATGTTCCCCGGCGAAACGCGCGATGACATCCGTCGCCCCTTTTGCCGGTGCCGTCACGACTGCACTCCCCTGAATGCCGCTCAGCAACATGCCCGCCAGGGCGGACTTTCCTCGTCCGCGCGGGGCCGTCACGGCAGCCACGCCAGCAGGCATGGTCAGAAGCGCGTCGAGGATCGCAGCCTGCTCGCGCTGCGGTTCACCGCTGGCGGACTGCCAGGCGGGTAAATCTGGCGCAACGGGAAGGCACAGAGGACGATGTTGATGCCAGACGATAGCATCTGAATCGGCGGCCAGCGTCCGGCAAAAATGGTAAACAAAGTGCGGGGTGGCGATCGGCTCGGCGCTGTCGCTCCAGCGTAGAGAATCCGCGTCGGGCCTGTTAGCCCAGACGGAGAACGGCGGCACCAGCAGCACCAGAAGGCTTCCGGCGCGCAGGGTCCCGCTGAGGGCGGCGAAGGCCGAGACGTCAAACCCGCGACGCGCGTCAAAAACGGCGTGCAGATATTCACGTCCCAGCAGGCCGCTGATGGCCTTAGAGGGGTTTTCCTCCAGCCACAGCCAGTCTCCTGGTAACGTATCGCGCAGGATGGTCGCCTGGCTCAACGTCCACGCTTCATCGCCGCTAAGCACCACCAGCCGGCGGTGCCCGGTACGCTGAAGCTGGTTAACCAGCTGTTCAACCCCCAACATCACATAGCTTTGCCGAAGGTATTACACTGCGACGGGTTGCCGCTGTCAAAGCCACGCTTAAACCAGCTGTAGCGCTGCTCTGAGGTGCCATGGGTAAAGCTGTCCGGCACAACGCGCCCCTGGCTTTGCTGCTGCAAGCGATCGTCACCAATCGCCTGTGCGGCATTCAGGGCCTCTTCCAGATCGCCTGTTTCCAGCACGCCCTGCTGCTGCATGCTGTGTCCCCAGACGCCAGCGAAGCAGTCGGCCTGAAGCTCCATGCGTACGGAGAGATGATTCACCTCCGCCTGAGACGCATTCTGCTGCATCTGACGCACTTTAGGTTCAATGCCGAGGAGCTTCTGCACATGGTGGCCGACTTCATGCGCGATCACGTAGCCCTGGGCAAAATCGCCGTCGGCGCCCAGCTTGCTTTTCATGTCGTCATAGAAGGAGAGATCGATATAGACGGTGCTGTCCGCCGGGCAGTAGAACGGCCCCATAACGGACTGCCCGGTGCCGCAGCCCGTGCGGGTTGCTCCCCGGTACATCACCAGTTTTGGCGGCTGATAAGTCCGCCCCATTTTCTCGAACTGCTGACCCCAGGTATCTTCGGTCGTCGCGAGAATAACGGAAGTAAATTTCGCCGCTTCATCTTCATTCGGGCTGATGGAGCGCTGAGAATACTGCTGCTGTTGCCCGGTTTCACCGGTCATCAAACCGGTCAGGTCGACACCGTAGTAGCCCGCTACCAGCACGACGACCAGCAGAATAATACCGCCCTTGCCGCTGGGTAACCGGAAACCTGGCCCGCCCATAGACGGCCCACCGCCACCACTGCTGCGTCTGTCTTCTACGTTGTCACTTTCACGACGCCCTTGCCAGCGCATAAACACCTCGAACTATTCCATTTATAATAGCTATGATCGTAGGCGGTTAATGAAAGGATTACCATAGTAAACAAGGATAAGACGCCAAAGGATGCCAACATCCTTTGGCAAATGCGCAGTTTAGTCGAGCTTAACGCCTAAACGGTGAGCAACCGCTTCGTACGCTTCGACCACGCCACCCAGACTCTGGCGGAAACGGTCTTTGTCCATTTTATCCAGCGTCTCTTTGTCCCACAGGCGGCTGCCGTCAGGAGAGAACTCGTCGCCCAGCACCACTTCGCCTTTGTACAGACCGAACTCCAGCTTGAAGTCGACCAGGATCAGGCCCGCGTCATCAAACAGCTTTTTCAGCACGTCGTTGGCTTTGTAGGTCAGTTCCTGCATGCGCGCCAGGTTCTCTTTGCTGACCCAGCCGAAGGTTTCGCAGTAGGATTCGTTGACCATCGGGTCATGCATGGCGTCGTTTTTCAGGAACAGATCGAACAGCGGTGGATTCAGTTCGATACCCTCTTCAATGCCCAGACGCTTCACCAGGGAGCCTGCGGCACGGTTACGGATCACGCACTCAACCGGCACCATATCCAGTTTTTTTACCAGACATTCCGTATCGGACAACAACGCTTCCATCTGAGTCGGGATACCGGCTTCGGCCAGTTTGGTCATAATGAAGTGGTTGAACTTGTTGTTCACCATGCCCTTACGATCGAACTGCTCAATGCGTGCGCCGTCTCCTGCTGACGTATCATTGCGGAATTCGAGCACCAACAGATCCGGGTTTTCCGTGCTGTATACGGTTTTCGCTTTGCCACGATACAACTCAGCTTGCTTCTGCATCTTCATTACTCCTGGTGTGATGATTTGTATTCAAACTGGCCATATTATGCCACGCACACGTTTGCGTGGCACGAAAATAAAAAGGGCTGGATTAACCAGCCCTCACTATTATTTGCTGAATGCGGCCTGGAAGGCAGCGACCAGCGCATCGTTCTGCGCCTGGGTCAGCGTGTGTCCTTTCGGATCGATAAACTGCAGGCTGCTGCGGTTATCGAGGTCGCCGACCTGGATTTTGTAGTCACCGGAAGGCAACTGTGGATCGCTTGCCCCCAGCTCCTGCCAGGCACTTTCAGACAGCGGCTTATAGGTCGCTGTGATGCTGCCCGTTGAACGGGTGCTGTCGGTCACCTTCATGCCCACTTTTTCCAGCGTGGCTGGCAGACGCTGCCAGGTCTGGTTAAACGGCGCACGCACCACCAGCATTGGCAGGCCGGTATCGTCTGCACCGCTCTGCACGTCAAACGTTGAGCCGTTACGGTTCTGCGCGGCGTTTGCGGCATCAGCAGCGTTCTTATCCAGACCCGCTGCAATCACGTTCAGCATTTCGGTACTGTAGCGCTGCATGGCGGACGGATCGGCAACCGGTTTACCTGCCTGCTCAAGATTCAACAGCTTAACGGTAACCGCCTGCTGATAACCCTGCGGCTTAACGGAGACTTGATAACGACCACGATACTGCTGGTCTTCATCGAGACGGTTCCACTCAATCCAGTCGGTGGTTAAGGTCTGGCTGGCGTCGTCGCGTTTATCAATCGTATAGTTTTTCGACTGAATGACGCTCACAACCTGCGGCCACAGCGTGGTACCGCGTGCGCTTTCCACCAGCAGAGAAGCTGTATCACCGGTGAACTGCGTGCGCGCGCCACTCACCAGCGCCAGAGGCTGAGCTGGCGGACGAATATCGAGCGCTTTACCCACCAGGCCGCTGCCGTTGGTAACCGGAATATTATAATCACCGTTCTGGATCGGCAGGATCATGCCGGCAGGCGCGTGAAGTTCAGCAAGCGGCGGCGCATCCAGATAGGATTCATCACCGCTCACCTGGCGCTTGTAGCGCGAGTCTGAACTACAGGCAGCGAGGAGCATAACAAGCGAAACACCCGCAACCTTGGCCAGGCGCGACTTCTGTACTGAATAAGCCATCAAATCTCCCTAAACTTTACAGCAAACCGGCATGCTTCAGCGCGCCAGCGACAATTTCACGACCATGGTCGGTAATCGGTGTCATTGGCAGACGCAGCGTGTCGGTTGCTACAAGCCCCAACTCCTTACATGCCCATTTCACTGGGATCGGATTGGGTTCGACAAATAATTTATTATGCAACGGCATCAGACGCTGATTAATCACGCGAGCTTCATCAAAGTGACCGGCTGCGGCCAGTTTGCACATGTCAGCCATATCACGCGCCGCCACGTTCGCCGTCACGGAAATCACGCCGTTACCACCGAGCTGCATAAAGTCCAGTGCGGTCGCATCATCACCGCTCAACAGGATAAAGTCGTCTGAAACCAGCTCTTTGATCTGATGAACGCGGCTTAAGTTCCCTGTCGCCTCTTTAATCCCGATAATATTTTTTACTTTCGAGAGACGGCCAACGGTTTCCGGCAGCATATCGCAACCGGTACGGGACGGCACATTATACAGAATTTGTGGCAAGTCAGTATGTTCAGCGATGGCTTTGAAATGCTGGAACAAACCTTCCTGAGTTGGGCGGTTGTAGTAAGGGGTCACCGTCAGACAGCCAACAATGCCGCTGTCGTTAAAACGCTGAGTCAGGCTAATGGCCTCTGCCGTTGCGTTTGCGCCCGTACCCGCGATGACCGGAATACGCCCGTCCGCCAGTTCCAGGGTCAGCATCACAACATCGCCGTGCTCTTCGTGGCTCAGCGTGGCGGATTCACCGGTAGTCCCTACCGAAACGATCGCCGAGGTTCCATTGGCGACATGGTAATCAATGAGCTTCTTCATGCTTGACCGGCAGACATTACCTTTTTCATCCATCGGTGTAACAAGCGCGACAATACTTCCCGTGAACATGAGCCATCCTCTGTGCGAACAAGAGCCTCAATGTTACGTTTGGAACTGTAATAAAAGCAAGCGACCTGAGGCTCTCAGGCGGTTGTATGCATGTTTTTTTTATGCTTTCCTTAGGAAGACTTAACCACGCAAAGGAAGAACAGGTTTGACAACCTCATCACAACATTACCTGGTTATCACTGCGCTGGGTGCTGACAGGCCGGGTATCGTGAATACCATCACTCGCCACGTGAGCAGCTGCGGCTGCAATATCGAAGACAGCCGGCTGGCTATGCTTGGCGAAGAGTTCACGTTCATCATGCTGCTTTCCGGAACATGGAATGCCATTACCCTCATCGAATCTACCCTGCCGCTGAAAGGCGCAGAGCTGGATTTACTGATTGTGATGAAGCGCACCACCGCGCGCCCGCGTCCGGCTCTGCCTGCCACAGTCTGGGTACAGGTTGAAGTGCCTGATTCACCTCATCTGATTGAACGTTTTACGGCACTGTTTGACAGCCATCAGATGAACATTGCCGAACTGGTTTCCCGCACGCAGCCTGGCGATGAAAACGCCATCCCGACGCTGTTTATTCAAATTACCGCCCACAGCCCTGCCTCGCAGGATGCGTCAAATATCGAGCAAGCGTTCAAAGCCCTCTGTACAGAATTACACGCGCAAGGCAGTATAAGCGTCGTCGATTATTCGCAGCACGAACAGGATGGAGTTGAGTAATGAACCCACTGAAAGCCGGTGATATCGCACCGAAATTTAGCTTACCGGATCAAGACGGCGAGCAAGTAAATTTGACCGACTTCCAGGGACAGCGTGTTCTGGTCTATTTCTACCCGAAAGCCATGACCCCGGGCTGTACCGTACAGGCCTGCGGTTTACGCGACAACATGGATGAGTTGAAAAAGGTCGGTGTGGAAGTGCTGGGCATCAGCACCGATAAACCAGAGAAGCTGTCACGTTTTGCGGAAAAAGAGCTGCTGAACTTCACGCTGCTTTCCGATGAAGACCACCAGGTTTGCGAGCAGTTTGGCGTCTGGGGTGAGAAGTCCTTTATGGGCAAAACGTACGACGGTATTCACCGCATCAGCTTCCTGATTGACGCTGACGGTAAAGTTGAGCACGTGTTTGATGATTTCAAAACCAGCAACCACCACGAGGTGGTGTTGCACTGGCTGAAACAAAGCGCCTGATAAACAGCAAAACGGCAACCCAGGTTGCCGTTTTTGGTGTTTGCCCCCTCTCCCCGTGGGCTGAGGGTTCCCCACAAATTAATGCGAGCACTGAGCAATCCCCTCGCCCCTCCGGGGAGAGGGTTAGGGTGAGGGGAACATACGGCGGTGGTGGTCATTCCG
>NZ_JBMKHQ010000002.1:0-208326 GCF_049237385.1 Enterobacter cloacae complex sp. IR5412
ACCAAGTGCGACGGCTGCCACAGCCGCGTGGCGGACGGCAAAAAGCCCATCTGCGTCGAGTCCTGCCCGCTGCGCGCGCTGGACTTTGGCCCGATTGAAGAGCTGCGCAAAAAACACAGTCAGCTTGCTGCGGTCGCGCCGCTGCCGTCTGCGCACTTCACGAAGCCGAGTATTGTGATTAAACCTAACGCCAACAGCCGTCCGACGGGTGACACCACCGGCTACCTGGCAAACCCGAAGGAGGTGTGAGATGGGAAGTGGATGGCATGAATGGCCGCTGGTGATCTTCACCGTTTTCGGGCAGTGCGTGGCTGGCGCATTAATCGTGATGGGCTTCGCCTGGCTGAATGAACGTGATGACAAGGCCAGAATACGCATCGTGCGCAGCCTGTTTTTTCTCTGGCTGGTAATGGGTATTGGGTTTATGGCCTCGGTACTGCATCTTGGCTCCCCGCTGCGCGCCTTCAACTCGCTTAACCGCGTGGGAGCGTCAGCGCTGAGTAATGAGATCGCGGCGGGTTCGATCTTCTTTGCCGTGGGCGGTTTCTGGTGGCTGGTGTCGGTTATCGGTAAAATGCCCCCAGCTTTAGGCAAAATCTGGCTGGTTGTCAGCCAGCTCCTGGGTGTCGTTTTTGTCTGGGCGATGACCCGGGTCTATCAGATCGATACCGTTCCGACCTGGTATACGGGCTACACCACGTTGGCCTTCTTCCTGACGATGGCTCTTACTGGCCCGATGCTGGCCGCGCTGCTGCTGCGGGTCGCAAACGTGACATACAAAGGTACCCTTGCCGCGTCTGTCAGCGTACTGGCACTCATCGCCTGCGTGGCGGTCGTCGTGTTGCAAAGCAATACGCTGGGGACGATCCAGAGTTCTATCCAGCAGGCTAACGCCCTGCTGCCGGATTATGGTTCGCTTCAGGTATGGCGCATCGCGCTGCTGGCGGCGGGTTTAGGCTGCTGGATCTGTCCGCTTATTCGTCGTCAGGAACCGAAAACGCTCGGCCTGTTTGCAGGTTTCGTGCTGGTGGCGGTGGGTGAACTGATTGGCCGTGGGCTATTTTATGGTTTGCATATGACCGCAGGGTTAGCAATTGCAGGTTAACACAGGTGCGCGGGCTACCCCCGCGCACAAGTAAGGAAAGTTGTAATGAATGACGTCTCACACCGCGAATCGTTCGCGTTCAGCGCCCGGGTACTGGGCGCGCTGTTTTATTTTGCCCCTGACAGCGAGCAGACCGCACCGCTGGTGAGTGCCCTGACCGCAGGTGACTGGATGCAGGACTGGCCGCTGGCGCAGGAAAGCCTGCAGCCCGTGGCCAGTATGTTTAAGAACCCGTCGGACGAAGCGTTGAAAGACGCCTGGCAGCGTCTGTTTATTGGCCCGTATGCCCTGCCCGCCCCCCCGTGGGGCTCCGTCTGGCTCGATCGCGAGTCCGTGCTGTTTGGCGATTCGACCCTTGCATTGCGCCAGTGGATGCGTGAAAACCATATCGCCTTTGAGATACAGCAGAATGAGCCGGAAGATCACTTCGGAACGTTGCTGATGCTGGCGGCATGGCTTGCCGAGAACGGTCGCGACACAGAACGCGACCAGCTTATGGCCTGGCATCTGCTGCCGTGGAGCACGCGTTTCCTTAGCGTATTCGTTGAAAACGCGGCCCATCCGTTCTACACGGCGCTGGGTAAACTTGCCCAGCTGACGCTGGCAGAATGGCAGTCCACTTTGCTGATCCCGATTGCAGAAAAAACGCTGTACCGATAACAGCTCCTGGCTTGTACATCCGTTGTGTAAGCCAGGTTCGGACATTTTTGCTGCAACGCAGATCCGGAACTGCTATACTGTATATAATTACAGTATTGGAGGTGCAAAATGGCTGTTGAAACAAAATTCGTGGTCGTAAGAAAAGGTGAAGAGAAAATGACTTTTGCCAGTAAGAAAGAGGCTGACGCTCACGACAAACTGCTCGACATGGCAGAAGCGTTCACCGACTGGCTGCTGCAAAGCGGAATGCAGATGGATGAAACGCAGGCGGAAAACCTTGGTCTGTATCTTGCCGAGCAGAAAGAGTCCGTGCAGCATATCCTGCGTACCAGCAAGCTTCCCGAGCTCAATGCTGCAACGGATAAAACAGCGCCAGAGGCGGATAGCAGCAAAAAAATCCGGGCCGTCAAAGCCGCCTGATCGTCAGAACGACTCATCACCTGTCCTGCTGCCGCGGGCCGGAAACGGCTCGCGGCTTAATAGTGCGGTAAATTATCACACAACTCTTGCAACTCGTTGATTAGTCTGGCCACATGGAAACCATCACAGACAGAATGATGAACCTGAACGGCGAAAGGCAACAAGACTTTTCCATCCTGGTTAAAGTATTTTCCAAACGTGAACATGGGCGCAAAAAAGTTCTGCATGTTAGCCACGTTGATATTAAAACTGGTAAAACTGACCCACGGAATATCCGATATGAAGAATATATTTTCCCGGTACTCTTCTTTGGGCCAGTAGGCAAGATTATCACCATAGCGAGAAACGTCTTCTGCATAAACGTTCTGAAAGTGATGAATATTCCCGTCGAAGTGACTCCATAATGATGAAAACGTCTCCGTCTCTTTATGGAAAAGGGTATAGCTGGGATGCACCTCATTCCATATTACAAGCTCATTATTCTTCATAGCCATACGGAACTCAGAATGGCGGTTAACGACTGTCGAAATAAGGGAAATAATCGAAGGATAAAATTTCCAGCCAACCTGTTTGATATGCTTCAGCAGCGCAGTGATATCCAGCTGAACCGTTTGGTTAATCGTGCATTGAGCAAAGCTCTGAAAGACTTCAAAATGTTCTTTCCTTGCCCAACTCGATAAGTCTACAGCCGTATATTCTGGCGTTATTTTTGTCATTTCTTTGCCTTAATTAAGCAGCGCTATATAAAATAGTAGCGTACCACAAACCCAGGAGCTGTATAGACCGTCGAGCAGAGGCTGCCTTAAATTTTCAACGTATCAATAACCGCTCTCAGCGCCGGGGACACGTTGCGGTGCGGGTAATAGAGGTAAAGCCCGTCCATCCGCAGGCTGTAGCGCTGTAAGACGCGTATAAGCGTGCCACGCTCCAGATCGTCAGACACCAGCTCAACCGGGACATAGGCCAGCCCGAGTTCCAGCCGGGCCGCTTCGGCCTCCATGTAGCTGTCGGAAAAGGCCCATTGCCCCTCAGGCCGGTGCGTAACTCGTTTCCCGTCCTGAACAAGCTCCCATTGATAGTGGTTACCGTCTGCAAACTGGTAGGCAATGCAGGGATGAGCGTCCAGATCGGCGGGCGTCTGCGGGAAACCATAGCGCCGAAAATGCGCCGGGGCGGCAACCACAGCCATCTCCATATCGGGCGTGATGCGCACCGCAATCATTCCTTGTCCCACCTCCGGCCCCAGCCGGACGCCCGCGTCGAATCGCTCCGCAATGATATCCACGAACCGGCTCTCATTCATCAATTCCAGACGGATATCCGGGTAACGCTGTTTGAAGATAGCGAGCTTTGGCAGCAGACATTTCTCGATGGCGTGCTGGCTGGCATTAATGCGCACCGTGCCGGACGGCGTCTGGCGATAATGCGCCAGTCTGGTCAACCCGGTATCAAGCGCATCAAAGGCGGAGCCGGCGGTCTGGTAAAGCTGTTCCCCGGCGTGTGTCAGCGACAGCTTGCGCGTAGTGCGCACCAGAAGCTGAACGCCCAGCCGCTCCTCCAGCTCGCGAACCGATCGGCTGATCCCGGATTGCGCCAGCCCGAGCCGCTGTGCGGCTGCCGTGAAGCTTCCCTCCCGCACCACCTGGATAAAGAGATACAGCTCATTATAGTTTTCCCGCTTCGCCATCATGCCTCGTCAATTCATAACAAAATGATATTAATCCTAGCAGCTTTTGGCCTCTAATCAGCACTATTTCTGCTAACTATAATGGCCTCATTACAACAACACACGGTACCTCTTATGAAAACATTCACCCAAAAACTGCCCGTTGCGCTGCTGTTATGCGCATCATTAAGTGGAGTGACAACAATGAGTTATGCAGAAACGCTAAATCCTAACGCCCCCGTTTCGATGGTGACAACCTGGGATAAAACCTTCGCCGAGAGCAATAAAGTCAACCACCGCAAAGTGACGTTCCAGAACCGGTACGGGATCACTCTGGTGGGCGATCTGTACATTCCCAGGAACCACGGCGACCAGAAACTGGCGGCGATAGCCGTCAGTGGGCCGTTCGGTGCGGTTAAAGAACAATCCAGCGGTCTGTACGCCCAGACTCTGGCTGAGCAGGGGTTCGTGGCCCTGGCCTTCGACCCATCCTACACGGGGGAAAGTGGCGGCCAGCCGCGTAACGTTGCCTCCCCTGACATCAACACCGAAGACTTTAGCGCCGCTGTGGATTTCCTGGGGTTACAGAAAGAAGTCGACCGTAACCGTATCGGCATTCTTGGTATCTGCGGCTGGGGCGGTATGGCGCTGAACGCGGCATCCATGGATACCCGCGTGAAGGCGGTCGCCACCAGCGTAATGTACGATATGAGCCGCGCGATGGGTCACGGCGTGGGCAACGGGAAAGATCGCTATTCAGCGGCCGATCGTCGGGCCGTGTTGCAGTATTTGAACGCGCAGCGCTGGAAAGATGCTGAAAGCGGCACTTTCGCCCATGGCGGCCACGATATTAATGTCGATGAGAATGGCAAGGTGACGGCGGCCGAGCGCATTCTGCCGGAAGCACTGCCCACCGATCCGCATCCGGTACTGAAAGAGTTCTATGATTACTACCGTATGCCGCGCGGTTTCCATGCCCGTTCCGTAAACTCCACCGGCGCGTGGACTGCGACCATGCCGTTATCCTTTATGAATATGCCGCTGCTGAGCTATGCCGGGGAGATCACTATCCCAACGCTGATTGTGACCGGTGAAAACGCACACTCTCGTTATTTTGCGGAGGATGCGTTCAAGGCCGTCGGCAGCAAAGAGAAAGAGCTGGTGATTGTTCCCGGTGCAAACCATGTTGATCTCTACGATAACGTCGCAGGAAAAATCCCGTTCGCGCAGTTTGAGCAGTTCTTCAAAACCAGTCTGAAATAACACTTTAAGCCCCCGGAAATCACGGGGGCATCTCTTCTCATCGTCGTGAATGACACCTATGTCTACACTGAATCAAATCCCATCCCGCTACAGCGGGCGTGCACATTGGGACGGTATTTTTGCCCGTCAGTCTGCTCGTGGCATCTACAATAAGGCATTATATTAACAGGGTTATTTTATTTAATTACAAAACCTCGAATATCTCCCGTTGAAATAATAATTAAGCAATATCCTGGTCAGTCGGCGACATCGCTTTGTTAGCTTGAGAAGTCAGGCAAAGCTCAAACTGGAGGTATTCTTTGCTGATTAAATTAAAGAAAGAACGAACGCATCAGGAGGATCGTCGTCTTGCACTCTGGCTGGCGACCTCCGCGGGACTGCTGAATGCCATTGCGCTGGGCGCGTTCGGCTTTTTCCCCTCTCATATGACGGGTAATACATCGCAGTTATCCAGCGAAGTTTCCTCCACCGATCTCAGTGATATTCTTTTTTTTGGCGCCATTATTCTGTCGTTTGTCACTGGCGCCATTGTTGCGCGGATTATTGTTATCTGGGGAATTATCCATAACGTCAGGCTGATATTCAGCCAGGTTTTATTTGTTGAAGGGCTATTACTTGCCGGGGTATCCCTTTATGAAATGTATTTTCACTCCTTCGCCACGAATCAGGAGATTATTCTTTTCCTGTGCGGTTTGATGGGAATTCATAACTCCACCTCAACTCAGCTTTCCGGCGGTCGGGTGAGATCCACGCACATTACCGGCACGCTGACCGATGCCGGCATTTCGCTGGCCTCCGTTATGGTCGCCATGCTGCGCCGGGATTATTCCAAAGACACGGCCGCGCAAAAAAGCCAGCTCAAAACCCATTTAACCACCCTTTTCTCGTTTATTACCGGCGGGATTGCGGGGCTGATCCTCTTCAGAGAGTTTGGATTCCACGCGATGCTGGCACTGGGCCTGATGCTGGTGTTTATCGCCGCCTTTTCAATCGTTCGTATCTCGTGGCGCGTTCGAAAGGTACGCGCCGCGCTTAGTCGATAGGGTGATCAGCACGCCTCAAGTGACGTTGTCACTTGAGGCGTGCTTCTTTAAGACTATTCTGCCTTCCCACTGACAGCCCTTACGCCATAAGGCTTAACTCAGGTTGTCACTAATTTCATAGGGTTACTGTTTTACCCCCTTTGCTGGAACCCTTCCGTTTCGCTTGCTATAGGTGAAGTACCCCTGCCGAAACATGGCATAACAACAGGCAACCGCAACAGGTGGTTGCTATAACGCATGCGCACAGGGAGACACACCGCAATGCACCCATTACTTAAACGTTCGCTGCTTTTTGTCGGCGCGATTATCGTGGTCCTCGCTCTCCTCACCTGGGGAATTGGACTGGAGACGATTAAGGCGCGCCAGGTTGACCTGCTCTACCTCGGTCAACAGCACCTGATTCTGGTCTTTTCATCAATGTTCTTTGCCCTGCTGGTGGGCATTCCAAGCGGTATTCTGCTGAGCCGTCCGGCGGCACGGGGTATCGCCGAATACGTGATGCAAATCTTTAACGTGGGCAACACCCTGCCGCCGCTGGCCGTTCTGGCGCTGGCGATGGTGGTGATTGGCATCGGTGATAAACCGGCCATTATCGCCCTCTTTCTCGCTTCTTTGCTGCCAATTGTGCGTAACACCTATGCCGGGCTGTGCTCTGTTCCCGCGTCGTTGCTGGAAGCGGCAAACGGCATCGGCATGACCAAATGGCAGCGCCTGCATCAGGTCGAAATTCCTAACGCCTGGCCGGTGATGCTTTCCGGTATTCGCATTGCCACTGCGATTAACGTCGGTACCGCACCGCTGGCATTCCTGATTGGCGCCAGCAGCTACGGCGAGCTGATTTTCCCGGGGATCTATCTGAATGACTTCCCGACACTGATCCTGGGCGCGGCGGCCACCGCCCTGTTCGCCCTGATTCTGGATACGCTGCTGGCGGCACTGGGTCGACTACTGAGCCCGCATCTCGCGCGATAATTATAACAAGGAGCTTCTATGAGACTGTTTTCCGGCCTGACGGCGCTGTGCGCCGCCGCGCTCTTCACCAGCCAGGCGCTCGCCGCGCCGCTGATCCTGGCAACAAAGAGCTTTACCGAGCAGCACATTCTCTCGGCCATGACCGTACAGTATCTGCAAAAGAAAGGATTTCAGGTGCAGCCGCAGACTAATATTGCGACGGTGATTTCCCGTAACGCGATGATTAACAAGCAGATTGATATGACCTGGGAGTACACCGGCACGTCGCTGATCATCTTCAACCATATCAACAAACGCATGTCGCCGCAGGAGTCATACGAGACGGTGAAACGCCTCGACGCAAAGCACGGTCTGGTGTGGCTTAAACCTGCCGATATGAACAATACCTATGCCTTTGCCATGCAGCGCAAGCGCGCCGAGGCTGAACATATCAATACCATGTCTGAGATGGTGGCAAAGATTGAGCAGATCCGTAAAACCGATCCAGATAACAACTGGCTGCTGGGCCTTGACCTGGAATTTGCCGGGCGTAGCGACGGGATGAAACCGTTGCAGGCGGCCTACAACATGGAGCTGGACCGCCCGCAGATCCGCCAGATGGATCCGGGGCTGGTCTATAACGCGGTGCGCGACGGGTTTGTCGATGCCGGGCTGATCTACACCACCGATGGGCGCGTGAAGGGCTTCGATCTTAAAGTGCTGGAAGACGATAAAGGCTTCTTCCCGAGTTACGCCGTGACGCCAGTTGTTCGAAAAGACACGCTGGAGGCTAACCCGGGGCTGGAGGAGGCGCTGAACACCCTCTCAGCCCAGCTCAACAACGACGTTATCACCGAACTGAATAAAAAGGTGGATATCGACCATCAGTCACCGCAGCAGGTCGCCCGTGATTTCCTGCGTAGCAAACAGTTGCTGTAGGAGGCGCTATGGAGACGATTCACTATATTCTCGACAACTGGGACTATCTCTTAACCCTGACGCTGCAACACCTCTGGCTGGTGGCACTCGCCGTGGGCATGGCGATTGTTATTGGCGTGCCGCTGGGTATTTTAATTGTCCGCCATAAATGGCTGGCAACGCCGGTGCTGGGGATTGCCACCATTGTGCTCACCATCCCGTCAATTGCGCTTTTCGGCCTGATGATCCCGCTCTTTTCGCTGATCGGTCAGGGCATTGGCGCCCTGCCCGCGATTACGGCGGTGTTCCTCTATTCACTGCTGCCGATTGTGCGCAACACCCACACGGCGCTCGACAGCCTGCCACCCGGCCTGCGCGAAGCGGGACGCGGCATCGGCATGACCTTCTGGCAGCGTCTGCGCTGGGTGGAAATCCCAATGGCGCTGCCGGTGATTTTTGGCGGCATCCGCACCGCCGTGGTGATGAACATCGGCGTCATGGCGATTGCTGCCGTGATTGGCGCGGGCGGTCTGGGCCTGCTGCTGCTTAACGGTATTGGCGGGAGTGATATTCGTATGTTAATTGCGGGCGCGCTGATGATTTGTCTTTTAGCGATTGTGCTCGACTGGTTGCTGCACCGTTTGCAGGTGGTACTGACTCCGAAGGGGATTCGATAATGATAAAACTGGAAAACCTCACCAAACAATTTTCACAGAAGCACGGCCAGACGTTTAAGGCCGTCGACAACGTCAATCTGAACGTGCCTGAAGGGGAAATGTGCGTGCTGCTCGGCCCGTCCGGCTGCGGGAAAACCACTACCCTGAAGATGATTAACCGTCTCATTACGCCAAGCAGCGGGACGATCCTGATTAACGGCGAAGACACCAGCGGGATGGACACCGTGACCCTGCGCCGCAACATTGGCTACGTGATCCAACAGATTGGCCTGTTCCCGAACATGACTATCGAAGAGAACATTACCGTCGTGCCGCGCATGCTGGGCTGGGACAAAGCGCGCTGTAAATCCCGTGCCGAGGAGCTGATGGATATGGTGGCAATGGATCCACATAAATTCCTTCACCGCTATCCGCGCGAAATGTCCGGCGGTCAGCAGCAGCGTATCGGCGTCATCCGCGCGCTGGCAGCGGATCCTCCGGTCCTGCTGATGGACGAACCATTCGGCGCGGTTGACCCGATTAACCGTGAGGTGATCCAGAACCAGTTCCTGGAGATGCAGCGCAAGCTGAAAAAGACCGTGATGCTGGTGAGCCACGATATTGACGAAGCGCTGAAGCTGGGCGACCGTATTGCCGTCTTCCGCCAGGGGCGTATTGTTCAGTGCGCCAGCCCGGACGAGCTGCTGGCGAAACCCGCCAATGAGTTTGTCGGCTCGTTTGTTGGTCAGGACCGGACGTTGAAACGCCTGCTGCTGGTATCCGCGGGCGACGTCACCGACCAGCAGCCGACGATTACGGTACGCGAATCGACGCCGCTGCCAGAGGCCTTCGCCACCATGGATGACAACGATATTCGCGCCATTACCGTGGTTGATGATCTCGGCAAACCGCTGGGCTTTGTGAAGCGCCGCGAAGCGCGTAATGCCAGCGGCAGCTGCGGTGATATTCTGCATCCGTTCCGCATGACAGGTAAGGCCGAGGATAACCTGCGCGTGGTGCTTTCTCGCCTGTATGAGAGCAACACCAGCTGGATGCCGATTGTGGACGAGGACGGACGCTATAACGGCGAGATATCCCAGGATTATATTGCGGAGTATTTGAGTTCCGGGCGTACGCGCCGGGCATTGAATATTCATAGCGAGAGTTAAGCATTCAGGCCGGGTACTGCCCGGCCTTTTTCCGCACGCATACCTTTTGCTAACCTCACGTTTTCCCGCCACAATATCGTATTGTCCCCGTTAATCACGACTTCATGCAACGTCTTCACGCTTACCCCGACATCCGCGCGATGTTTCGCCGTCTCCTGATTGCTACCGTCACCGGCGTGCTGGCAGCGCTGGCCGTTGCGGTGTTCCGCCACAGCATGTATCTGCTGGAGTGGTTGTTTCTCAGCAACGAAAGCGGAAGCCTGGTGAACGCCGCTGCCGCGTTATCGCCCTGGCGGCGGGCGCTGACGCCTGCGCTGGGTGGTCTGGCCGCGGGAGTGCTACTGTGGGGATGGCAGCGCATGACGGCACAACGTCCCCACGCCCCGACCGATTATATGGAGGCGCTGGAGACGGGTGATGGCCAGTTTGATTACGGCGCCAGCCTGGTGAAATCCCTCGCCTCGTTGCTGGTGGTCGCCAGCGGCAGCGCCATCGGCCGGGAAGGCGCCATGATCCTGCTTGCCGCCCTCGCTGCCTCCTTTTTTGCACAACGTTGTACGCCGAAATCCGAATGGAAACTGTGGATCGCCTGCGGTGCCGCCGCCGGGATGGCCAGCGCCTATCATGCGCCGCTGGCGGGCAGCCTGTTTATCGCAGAGATCCTGTTTGGCACGCTGATGCTGGCCTCCCTCGGCCCGGTGGTGATTGCCGCTGTGGTGGCCCTGCTGACCACGCGCCTGTTAAGTCCCGGCGCGAATACACTTTATGATGTCCATCTCAGCGAGATGCTTACGGCGGTGGATTATTTCCTGATCGTTGGCGTGGGTCTGCTGGCTGGGCTGTGCGGCCCGCTTTTGATGTGGCTAATGGCTTTCAGCCATTCTCTGTTTCTGCGCCTCAAACTTTCACCGCCTTGGCAGCTGGCGCTGGGTGGTCTGATCGTCGGGCTGCTGTCGCTGCTGACGCCGAAGGTATGGGGGAATGGCTATAGCGTGGTTCAGGCGTTTTTGCAGTCGCCGCCGTTGCTGTCGGTAATTGCCGGCGTCTTTATCTGCAAGCTCCTGGCGGTGCTGGCAAGCAGCGGGTCCGGCGCACCGGGAGGCGTGTTTACGCCAACCTTGTTCGTTGGTATGGCAACGGGAATGCTGTTTGCGCAGATCTTTGCGCTGTGGTTTCCTGGCTCTGAGACGGCGCTCCTGCTTGGGCTGGCAGGAATGGCGACGCTGCTCGCCGCCACAACGCATGCGCCAATCATGTCGGCCTTGATGGTATGTGAGATGACCGGGCAGTATTTTTTACTTCCCGGTTTGCTGGTTGCCTGTGTTGTGGCGTCGGTATTGTCGAGAACGCTACGCCACGACTCGATCTACGGCCAGCATACCGCCGAAAGCCGAGAGATCGATATAGTGCGCTAATTCGCGCTGCTCGGCGCGGGGCAGATAAGGCAGTTCGCCTGCCAACGGGCCAGGCAGCTTTTTGCTCAGCACGTCGATGATTTCTGCGTAGTGCGCAAGGCCCGGGTTAATACGGTTCGCCACCCAACCAATCAGTGGCAGGCCGTCATTAGCGATAGCCTGCGCCGTCAGCAAGGCATGGTTGATGCACCCTTCCTGAATGCCCACGACCATAATCACCGGCAGCTGCTCCTGCACCACCCACTCGGAAAGGGGACGTAAATCGTTCATCAGGCTGCGCCAGCCACCGGTCCCTTCAACGACAACGTGGTCAACCTTTTCACTCAGATTTGCCAGGCCATCAGAGAGCAGACTGTAGTTGATAAGCCCACTGTGAGCGACGCTGCTTTCCTCTTCGCTTAACGCGATGGGATTGACGGCATCATAAGGCAGTTCCAGAGACGAGACGCTTTGCAGAACCAGGGCGTCCTTATTGCGCAGCCCTTCTGGCGTCTCTTTACTGCCTTTTGCTACCGGCTTGTATCCTGCAACGCGTTTACCGCTTGCCGCCAGGGCCTGAAGTAACGCGCGGGATACGACGGTCTTCCCGACAGACGTATCCGTACCAGTAATAAAGAAACGCTTAAGCATGACTCATTCCACCTCTTGGGTATGCTTCAAAAAATATAAACCAGGTAAATAATTCAGTGGGGAAAGTCTACGGGAAGCGTGCGCTACCCGGCTTGAGATAGCGCAATTTTTCGTACATCTATGGAAAAGAGTTAGCCCTGAAGCAAACGAATCAGTAACGAGCCGTTGTACATCGCATCTTTTACCAGCGCGGCGCCAGCCATCGTACCCTGGTTGGAAAATTGCGTACTTTCCACCACGATGTTTTTACTGTACGCGGGAAGCGCCTGCTGGTTGATGCAGGCGGAAATCGCCGGGAAGAGGATATCCGCCGCCTGGCTGAGCGGGGAGCCGATCAGTATTTTTTGCGGGTTAAACAGGTTCACCATAATGGCCAGAATGCGTCCGACATTATTGCCCACGCCGGTAATGATGTCCTTCGCCAGCAGATCGCCCTGCCTTGCCGCAGTGCACAATGCCTCGACGCTCAACGGTTGACCGTGCAGCGTGGAGCTCATTGACTGGCTGAGCCGCACCTGCGCCAGCTCCAGCACGCTTTCGACGCTGGCAATCGTCTCCAGACAACCATGATTACCGCAGTAGCAGCGTTTTCCGTACGGATCGACCTGCGTATGGCCAATCTCCACCAGGCTACTGCTGCCAGCATGCAACAGACGCCCGTCGGTGATCACACCTGCGCCAACGTTGTGATCAATCACCACCTGAATCACGTCGCGCGCGCCCCGGGAAGCGCCAAACAACGCCTCCGCCATCGTCCAGGCGCTGATATCATGCTGAATGTAGACCGGCACACCGGTGTGGTTTTCCAGCACGTCGCCCAGCGGCATCTCTTTGACGTTTTCATAAAACGGCATGCGGTGCACAATGCCATTTTCGGTATCAATAATTCCCGGCAGGGTGATCGCAATCGCCGTTAAACGTTCAAGGCGCTGCTGGTGACGAATAAAGAACTGGTCGATGTGGGTCAGAATGGCATCGAGGAGTGGTTGCTCTGCATCGAGCGGGAGTTCCAGCCGGTCTTCCACCACCAGCTTGCTGCTGAGGTCGCGCAGCGCGAGGAAGATTTCCCCGCGGCTAATTCGCAGCGACAGGTAGTGCCAGGCTTCCGTTTCCACCACCAGCCCTACCGCCGGACGGCCACGGCTGCCCGGCTCCTGAATTTCTGTCTCCTGAACCAGATGGGCTTCCAGCATTTCGCGGACAATCTTGGTAATACTGGCGGGTGCCAGTTGTGCCAGGCGCGAAAGATCGATACGCGAAACCGGACCCAGCTGATCAATCAGGCGATAAACGGCGCCCGCGTTGGTCTGCTTGATCTGATCGATATGCCCTGGCTGACTATCAGCAACCACCTCGTACTCCCTTATTTTCGAGCTTCGAAATAAACTGAGGGCTATGGTGAAGCACTTCAATGGCTGACGTCAAATTTTTACTTAGCCATGTGATTTACTGCACATTTTCGCCCGCTTTTCCCTATAAATAACGCCCGTGAGAAGCGGTAATTAATTGTTCTTTGAAACGCTGTGCCGCATGGCTCTGTTCATGATGTTTAGACCACACCAGCCACATCTCCGAGACCGCATCCTGCTCGGCTATCTTCACCCAGCGCATTTCCGGCAGTTGTACCCGTTTAAACGAGGCCGGAAGAATCGACACGCCAAGCCCTGCGGCAACGAGACCAATGATCGTCATGGCTTCCCCCACTTCCTGCGCGATAGTCGGGACAAGGCCATATCGCCGCATCAGACCAAGAATATCGTCATACAATCCGGTACCCACCTGTGGGTCAAAAAAGACAAAGGGTTCTTTCGCCAGTTCAGCCAGCGTGACGCTATGCTGCGCGGCGAGCGGGTGATCCCGGGGGATCATCGCCATCAGCGGTTCGCGGAGGATCACCTGCCACGCCAGGGTATCAGGCAACTGCGTGTTACGCATTAGCCCCAGGTCGAGCGATCCTTCATTAAGCGGCGATATTTGCTCCCGGGTATTTATTTCGCGCGTCTGAATATGCACATCCGGAAAGTTACTGCGAAACGAGGATAGCGTTTGTGAAACAGCGCTGATGAAGGGGGCCGACGAGGTAAACCCGATGCGCAGCTCTCCCGTCTCCCCGAGATGAAGCCGTTCCGCTCTGGCGGCGGCGTCCACCACCATACTCAGGATCTGTCGGCTATCGGCGAGAAACTGTTTTCCCGCCGCCGTCAGGCTCACGCTGCGGTTGGTTCGCGCCAGCAAACGCGCCCCAACCTGCTGCTCAAGGATCTGGATCTGTTGGCTTAGCGGTGGCTGGGAGATATTCAGCCTTGCCGCAGCACGACCAAAATGGAGCTCTTCGGCGACGGCGACAAAATAGCGCAGATGGCGCAGCTCGATATTCATATTTTTAAAGTATCATTTGAGATTATTAATATATTAGACAGATTATTTACATTTTCCTACCCTAATCTTGTGGTCATACCCGTCACCAGAAACCACGGGGAAGTTTAAGCAAGGATTATGTGTGAGCCGTACAACGACCGTTGATATCGCGCCGGCCAGCGACATTGATGATTTACCCGCAGTACCGCAGCCGGTTCAGTTTATAAAACGTGGTACCCCCCAGTTTATGCGCGTCACGCTGGCGCTCTTTTCAGCGGGTCTCGCCACTTTCGCCCTGCTCTACTGCGTTCAGCCGATCCTGCCGGTCCTGTCGCATGAATTTGGCGTGTCGCCAGCCAGCAGCAGTATTTCGCTCTCCATTTCAACCGGGATGCTGGCGATCGGTCTGCTGTTCACCGGGCCACTTTCAGATGCCATCGGGCGTAAGCAGGTCATGGTAACGGCGTTAATGCTGGCCTCCGTGTGTACCTTGCTGTCCACCATGATGACCAGCTGGCACGGCATTCTGGTCATGCGCGCGCTGATTGGGTTATCCCTCAGCGGCGTGGCGGCGGTCGGGATGACCTATCTCAGCGAGGAGATCCACCCGAGTTTCGTGGCCTTCTCCATGGGGCTGTACATTAGCGGGAACTCTATCGGCGGGATGAGCGGACGCCTGCTCAGCGGTGTGTTTACCGATTTCTTTAACTGGCGCATTGCGCTGGCCGTAATCGGCTGCTTCGCCCTCGCTTCGGCGCTGATGTTCTGGAAAATCCTGCCGGAATCGCGCCATTTCCGCCCGACTTCCCTGCGTCCGAAAACACTGTTTATCAACTTCCGTCTGCACTGGCGCGACAAAGGTTTGCCGCGACTGTTTCTGATGGGATTCCTGCTGATGGGGTCATTTGTCACGCTGTTTAACTATATTGGCTACCGGCTGATGCTCTCGCCGTGGCATCTTAGCCAGGCATTGGTGGGTTTGCTCTCTGTGGCGTATCTCACCGGGACGTGGAGTTCGCCAAAAGCGGGCGCCATGACCGCGCGCTTCGGCCGTGGTCCGGTGATGCTGGTGTCCACCGCTGTGATGTTGTTCGGACTGCTGATGACGCTTGTCTCTTCCCTGTGGCTGATTTTTGCCGGAATGCTGCTCTTCTCTGCGGGATTCTTTGCCGCGCATTCTGTTGCCAGCAGCTGGATTGGCCCACGCGCGCGCCGCGCTAAAGGTCAGGCTTCGTCTCTGTATCTGTTCAGTTACTATCTCGGTTCCAGCATTGCCGGGACTCTCGGCGGGGTGTTCTGGCATAACTACGGCTGGAACGGCGTGGGCGGATTTATCGCGCTGATGCTGTGCGCGGCACTGCTGGTGGGCGCGAGCCTGCATAAACGACTGCATTAACATTCAGCCCTCTTCGTGTTTAAATCGAGCCGATGCTAATTTTTGTCATCGGCTGATTCAGACACGAGGACTTCATGAAAAACAATAACTATCAACAACTCACCCGCACCTTCCAGCGTCTCTCCCGCTTCTCTCACCTCTCCTCCATCGCCAGCTGGGACATGTTTACCATGATGCCGCCCGGCGGCAGCGCCGCGCGCGGTGAAGCGCTGGCGGAGATGAGCGTCCTGCAACATCAGATCCTGACCGATAAAAAAGTGGGTGAATGGCTGGCGGCGGCGGCAGAAGAAGATCTGAACGACGTTGAGCAGGCCAACCTGCGTGAAATGACGCGCCACTACCAGCAGGCCACTTTACTTCCGGAATCGCTGGTGGAGGCCAAATCGCTGGCGGGCAGCAGGTGTGAACACGCGTGGCGCACTCAGCGTCCGGCCAACGACTGGCAGGGCTTTTCAGCCAACCTGAAAGAGGTGGTGAAACTCAGTCGTGAAGAAGCCCGCCTGCGCGCTGAGGCTAAAGACTGCACGCCTTACGACGCGCTGCTGGATATCTTTGAACCCGACATGACCAGCGCTCGCCTGGATGTGCTGTTCGGCGATCTGAAGTCCTGGCTGCCGGAGCTGCTGGCAAAGGTTGTGGAAAAACAGGCTCAACGATCGTTCGTTCCGCCACAGGGTCCCTTCCCGACCGCCACCCAGCGCGAGCTGGGCCTGGAAGCGATGAAAATGCTTGGCTTCGATTTTAACGGCGGTCGTCTGGACGTTAGCGCCCACCCGTTCTGCGGCGGCGTGCCGGAAGATGTGCGTATCACCACGCGTTACGATGAAGATGAACTGCTCAGCGCGCTTTTCGGCGTGATCCACGAAACCGGACATGCCCGCTACGAGCAAAACCTTCCGCGAGCGTGGGCCGGCCAGCCCGTTGCGCTGGCGCGCTCTACGGCGATCCATGAATCCCAGAGTCTGTTTTTTGAAATGCAGCTGGGCCGCAGTGAGGCTTTCCTGAAGCATCTGCTTCCGGCGGTCCATGCCCGTTTCGGCAGCCAGGCGGCATTCAGTGAAGATAATTTTATTGCCTGGAATCAGCGCGTGAAACCGGGCTACATCCGCGTTGATGCAGATGAAGTGAGCTATCCGGCGCATGTGGTATTGCGCTATGAGATTGAGCGCGCGCTGATCAATGGCGAAATTGAAGTGGATGATATCCCCGCGTTATGGGATGAGAAAATGCAGGCCTGGCTTGGATTATCCACCAAAGATAACTACCGCAACGGCTGTATGCAGGACATCCACTGGACCGACGGCGGTTTTGGCTACTTCCCGTCTTACACGCTGGGGGCAATGTATGCGGCACAGCTGTTTCATGCCGCCAAAACTGCGCTGCCCGGGTTGCAGGCATCCATTGCCGGGGGCGATTTCTCGGCGCTGTTTGACTGGCTGCGTCAGAATATCTGGCAGCACGGCAGCCGTTTCAGCACGTCGCAGCTCATCACCCAGGCCACGGGTGAAGATCTGAATATCCGCTACTTCCGCGAACACCTGACGTCCCGCTACCTGTAACCAAACGCGCCGGGGGCCACCCCGGCGTTGTACATATGGTTACACGCCGATACCAATCACTCACGGAAACCCCGAATTTACAGGGATATAGTTATTTCAACGGCCCCGCAGTGGGGTTAAATGAAAAACCAAATTCGAGGGTATGAAAATGAAAAAAGTATTAGCTCTGGTTGTTGCCGCTGCTATGGGTCTTTCTTCCGCTGCATTCGCGGCTGAAACTACCGCCACCGCAGCGCCTGCGGCATCCACCGCTGCTCCGGCCAAAACGGTTCACCATAAAAAACATCACAAAGCGGCTAAACCAGCGGCAGAACAGAAAGCCCAGGCCGCGAAAAAGCATCACAAAAAAGCGGCAAAACCTGCGGTAGAGCAGAAAGCCCAGGCGGCTAAAAAGCATCACAAAAAAGCGGCAAAACACGAAGCGGCTAAACCTGCTGCACAGCCAGCAGCGTAAGAGTACAAGCTTAACCGTGCCCTTCGGGGCACGTTGGTAAACCGGCGCTGAACGGGATTGCGGTCAGCGCCGGTTTTTTATCCGGAGGGCGTATGCTGCGGCGCTATCGGTTTGAGTTCATTCTTATCCTGCTAATTTTATGCGCGCTCATCGCCAGCCACTTTTATCTTTACTGAATGTAGCACGCTGATTTCACTCCCACTTTCTCGCCGTCGCGTCTATAGTATTTTCATAGGGTTCACTTTTAATAATCATAATTACCCCCACCAGAGTGTGATATGCGTAAATCTGTTGTGTTGTTACTGGGAACGTTTAGCCTTTTTGCAGGCTTTTCACATGCGGATGAGGGCGACGATGACGCCATCAGCGCCAAAGAGGTAAAGACGCTGTTTTTTGGTCATGACGATCGTACGCGTGTCACCGATCCTACCGAAGCGCCCTGGGATGCCATCGGGCAACTGGAAACCGCCAGCGGCAATCTATGTACCGCAACTCTCATAACGCCACGCCTTGCGCTGACGGCGGGTCATTGCCTGTTAATGCCGCCCGAAGGCAAACCGGATAAAGCGATCGCCCTGCGCTTTGTCTCGCAGAAAGGGATTTGGCGCTACGAAATTCACGGTATTGAGGGGCGGGTGGATCCGTCGCTCGGGAAACGCCTGAAACCGGATGGCGATGGATGGATTGTGCCGCCCGGGGCGGCATCCTGGGATTTCGGTCTGATCGTTTTACGTTATCCGCCGTCCGGGATCGCTCCGCTACCGCTCTTTGATGGTGACAAAGATGCGCTTACCGCCGCCCTGAAAGCCGCCGATCGAAAAGTGACGCAGTCAGGCTACCCTGTTGATCACCTCGATTCGCTGTACACCCATACGGACTGCGTGGTGACGGGCTGGGCGCAAAACAGCGTGCTTTCGCATCAGTGCGATACGCTACCGGGTGATAGCGGATCGCCCCTGATGTTAAAAACCGTTAATGGCTGGCAACTGATTGGCGTTCAGAGTTCTGCTCCGGCAGCGAAAGACCGCTGGCGCGCCGATAACCGAGCGTTAGCGGTGACCGGTTTTCGCGACCGGCTGGAAGCCCTGGCGCAGCAGTAGGTCACTCAGGCCAGTTTAATCATGATCATGCCAGCGAGCAGTAATACCAGCCCTATCCAGCCTTTATGGTTTAAACGCTGCCCGAACATAATCCAGCCTGCCGCCAGGGTGGCGGCAATACCGAAGCCGCCCCACAGCGCGTAGGCCACGGAAAGATCGATGCCTTTCACCGCCTGCGACAGGGCGCTAAACGCCCCCAGAACCGCGGCAATCGATAACAAGCCGTAGGCTTTGCGACGAAAGCCGTCGGAGAACTTCAGAAAGACGTTCGCAATAATTTCCAGAACGATGGCGAAAGCCAGCCAGGCCGCGTGGATCCATTCAAACTGCTGCATGGGTCTGCTCCTTCTGCTGTTTGGCTGGTTTGCGCGTACCCGATTTAATCAGCACGATACCTGCGACCAGGGTCGTCAGCCCGGCAATTTTCATTGTCGTCAGGGTTTCATCAAATATCATGACGCTGAACAGCGTAATCAATAAAATACCAACACCTTCCCACAAAGCGTATGCCACGCCCAGCGCGATTTTTTTAACCGCGAAAGAGAGGAATATATAGGAAAGCGTAATCATGACCAGCATCAAAATAAATCCGGTGCTGCCGTCACTCACGCTCGCCCATTTCATCGACAAGGTGCCGGTAATTTCAGCAACGATAGCCAGAGCTAATAAAATCCAGTAAAACATGTTTTTCTCCTGCTTGAGAATATAATCCATCGAGGCTCGCTGCGAACAGCAAACCAAATAAGTGGGAATTAAATCAGTTAGCTAAGCGCATAGCGCCAGCTCAGGCAGAAGACGTGACTATAGCGCGGAACGCCAGTGTTGTTCACCGGAAAGCGTGCAGAGGGAGGTAGAAAACAGAGCAGAGTTGTTTGAAAAATACGTCCTGAACAAATTGTCCATAAAATTACAATTATCCGCGGTGTTGCTTCTCGTCTTTGCGGATGAAAATTGTCCTCAGTAGTTGAACACGCCTGATTTGTATCATAAGCCAGGAATTTACTCAAAGCCTTTTCATTTCTTTACCCAGTCTGTTTGATTTTGGTTAGTTTTTTTAATCCGCTTTCCCCTCTATTATAAATAAAAAACTGTTCAGGAACGTCCATGGCCAAACCCATTATCACCCTCAACGGGCTTAAGATCGTCATCATGCTGGGCATGCTGGTGATCATTCTGACCGGCGTTCGTTTTGCGGCCGATATCATCGTGCCTTTTATCCTGGCGCTTTTTATCGCGGTGATCCTCAATCCACTGGTGCAGCGAATGGTGCGGCTGCGCATCCCGCGTGTGCTGGCGATAAGCCTGCTTATCAGTATTATTATCGTTGCGATGGTGCTGTTAGTCGCCTATCTGGGAACCTCCCTGAACGAGCTGGCGCGGACGCTGCCGACATACCGCTCTTCCCTGGCGACCCCGCTGCTGCAAATTGAACCCTGGCTGCAACGCGCGGGTATCGAAGTCTCGGTTGAGGAACTGCTTAAATACATCGATCCGAATGCCGCCATGACGATTGTCACCAGCCTGCTGGCACAGCTCTCCAACGCCATGACCTCGATTTTCCTGCTGTTCCTGACGGTTGTGTTTATGCTGCTGGAAGTTCCACAGCTGCCTGCAAAACTCCAGCACATCATGGTGCGTCCGGTAGAGGGAATGGGTGCTATTCAGCGCGCGCTCGACAGCGTTTCACGCTATCTGGTGCTGAAAACGGCCATCAGCCTGGTGACGGGATTAGTGGTCTGGGGGATGCTCGCCGCGCTGGATGTGCGTTTTGCCTTCGTCTGGGGACTGCTGGCCTTTGCGCTCAACTATATTCCTAACATCGGCTCCGTGCTGGCGGCGATCCCCCCTATCCTTCAGGTGCTGGTTTTCAGCGGTTTGTATGATGCCCTGATTCTGCTGGCAGGTTATCTGGTGATTAACCTTGTCTTCGGGAACATTCTCGAACCACGGATAATGGGACGCGGGCTGGGGCTTTCAACTCTTGTTGTGTTCCTGTCCCTGATTTTCTGGGGCTGGCTGCTCGGGCCTGTCGGCATGCTGCTTTCCGTTCCGCTGACAATTATTGTCAAAATTGGCCTGGAGCAGACCGCCGGTGGACAAAGTATCGCTGTACTGCTGAGCGACATGAGCCATAAGGCCGATTAATTGTCCATCGACAGCATAGGCTTGCCCGTTCTTCCCGCTTCGCGGTAGTTGCCCACTGCCCGCTGCCATTCCGACAGCGGGTAGAGGGTAACATCGCTGCACTGGCTGGCGCGCAGTTTAGGCCAGATGCGCCGAAACTCCGCCTGCCACGCCTCAGCGCTCAGCGCGTCCAGATAGTTACGAATGTGAAACCACGCCACGCGCGGCAACGGCCGCTGCTGCCGGAAGGTCTGCCCGGAGAGTAGCCCGTAGCAGACAAAGGTACCGGTTTCGGGCATCACGCTCAGGATCGCCTCCGCCAGGCTGCCGCCCGTGGCGTCGTACACCACCTCCGCTTGCGCGGCGGCAGCGTTGACGGCGGCCGTATCATCTTGCGCAATCGGGACGATCCCCATTTCAGCCAGACGTTGAGCGTGCACGGGCGAGCGATGGATCCCGTAAACCGCCCCTGCACCCGCCTGGCGTGCCCATTGCCCGAGCAAAACGGCGCAGTCAGAACCGGCAGCGGTGAGCAGCACCGTTTTCCCGACCGGAGGATAACGGTCCAGCATCATCTGAGCGGCAAGCGGGTTGATATACGCCCGCGCGGCAAGAAGCGAGTCGACGTAGTCCGGGACGGGAACCGCATACGCCACCGGGCAGTCGACATAGCGCTGCCAGGTTCCCTGCCCCCGTAACGGCAGGACCCGCTTGCCCAGCAGCGCCGGGTAAGCGGCGGGCGTTTCGGTCACTATTCCGACCCCTTCATAACCGGCTATTGCGGGCAGCGGCGTGCGATGGCGATATGCCCCGGTGATGGGGATGAGATCGGAGGCGTTCACCGGAGAAAAAAGCATGCGCACACGTATCTCTCCCGGCTGTCGCGGTGACAATGGTGTGGTTTCCGCTTGCAGTACCGATTCAGGCTCACCAAACCGGCGATACCAGAGGGCCAGATTACGCATTGCGATCGCGCCATCCCATTTCCGGTGCGACATGTTTCAGGATGGACTCGATCACATGTGCGTTGTATTCCACGCCCAGCTGATTCGGCACGGTAAGCAACAGCGTATCCGCTTCCGCGATCGCTTCATCCTTTTTCAACTGTTCAATCAGCTTGTCTGGCTCTGCGGCATAGCTGCGTCCGAAAATGGCCCGCGTTTTCGCATCCAGATAGCCAACGCTGTCGCTCTCATTGCGGCTTGAACCGAAATACATCCGGTCGCGATCGTCCATCAGGGCAAAAATACTGCGGCTGACCGAAACGCGTGGCTGACGGGTATGCCCTGCCTCGGCCCAGGCCTGTCGGTAGGCACGGATCTGTTTTGCCTGCTGAATATGGAACGGCTCGCCGGTTTCATCATCTTTCAGCGTTGAGCTTTGCAGGTTCATCCCCAGTTTTGCCGCCCATACTGCCGTTGCATTGGAGCCAGCCCCCCACCAGATACGATCGCGTAAGCCCTCTGAATGCGGCTCCAGACGCAACAATCCCGGCGGGTTTGGGAACATCGGCTGTGGGTTAGGCTTCGCAAACCCTTCACCGCGTAATACATCAAGCAGTACCTCAGTGTGACGGCGCGCCATATCAGATTCGTTTTCCCCGTCCTGCGGCACGTAACCAAAATAACGCCAGCCATCAATCACCTGCTCCGGGGAGCCCCGGCTGATACCAAGCTGTAATCGTCCACCGGAGATGAGATCTGCCGCGCCAGCATCTTCCGCCATATACAGCGGATTTTCATACCGCATGTCGATCACGCCCGTACCGATTTCGATGCGTTTGGTTTTCGCGCCTATCGCAGCCAGCAAGGGGAATGGCGAACTGAGCTGGCGGGCAAAGTGGTGCACGCGGAAATAAGCCCCGTCCGCGCCCAGCTCTTCAGCGGCGACAGCCAGATCGATGGACTGTAGCAGCGTGTCAGCTGCGGTTTGCGTGCCGGACTGGGAAGACGGCGTCCAGTGACCAAACGACAAAAATCCGATCTTTTTCATAGTGGAGTATCCTGATAAAGCATTGCGTTATCCCTACTCTACGCATTAACCGATGAGAATAAATGGTGATTATTTAACGGAATGCTTCAAATAAACTGACAGAAATACGCAAATCGCACGCTGCCTTCCCGCAGAGGAGGCATTCTCCTGGCATCTCAAAATGGGATATAGTGTGAACTATTCTCTTTTTTAACAGGTAACATCAGCAATGGCTCTGATCCCCAAAAACTACGCACGGCTGGAAAGCGGCTACCGTGAAAAAGCGCTAAAAATTTACCCGTGGGTCTGTGGACGCTGCTCGCGGGAGTTTGTGTATTCGAATCTTCGTGAACTCACGGTCCACCATATCGACCACGATCACACCAATAATCCGGAAGATGGCAGTAACTGGGAGTTGTTGTGCCTGTTTTGCCATGACCACGAACACTCAAAGTACACCGAAGCGGATCAGTATGGCACCACCGTTGTCGCAGGTGAGGATGCGCAAAAAGACGTGGGTGTCGCCACGTTTAACCCCTTTGCCGATCTCAAGGCGATGATGAACAAGAAGACGTAATATCGGCGGCTTTACTGCCCATACCTGCCGTATGGGCAGTCAGAAAGATAAAGGTAATGTATTCCAGTCACAGATTGAACAAGGAGACGGCCTTAATATCGGCTTCAGGATTCACGCGTTTTACAGCCTCTAAAAACGCAGCAAAGTTTTGATTAAACACCGTCAGATTATTATAAAATTGCACCTGTTTTTCACGGGTTCCCTCAAGATAGCTCACAGACCAGATCCGCCTGTTATTTACCACTGTCGAGCCCGGCTTAATTTTTACGATAGCCGCCAGCTCAATTTTACGGGTGACGCTATTTATGACCTCGTATAAATACTGCTCATCATAAAAGTAGGTTTTACCTGACGATCCGCCAAACCAGGAAGGATGGGTAGAGATTTTTTTCATTCCCCGGCTGTCGGCAACGATGCGCGTTGGATGCCGAATACGCCTGATGAAAAAGCGCATCAGCATAATCAGTGCCGTGAAAGACAGCACCACGAAAAGAAAATTAATGCTCTCCCGCATATTTCGTTACCTGCCACGCATAACTCAAAGTGGCGAAGTATAGCGTAGCCCGGTAGCTCAGGGAACGTACGCGATGCAATCGCAGATGGAACGGGAAATGCTCTTATCTCGCCACGCAACATGATGTGCGGATTTCCTCAGGGTTAAGTGATATTAACAATTGCTGCTAAGTTGTAAGTTTCTCCTTGCCGGACCGGACAAATCGGTTATCGTGCCAGGCAACTTTTTCAGCAATAAAAAACAGTGGGATGCGCTATGGCGATTTTTGATGGTCACAATGACCTGTTGCTTAATTTATGGCTTCACCATCGCCAGGATCCGGTAACGGCCTTCTTCTCCGGCATTGAGAACGGACACCTCGATTATCCGCGCATGCAGCAAGGCGGATTTTCCGGCGGGCTGTTCGCGCTGTTCGTGCCGCCGCAGGAGTATATCGCCCGCATGGCGCCGCACTACGCCAGCGAGCCGTGGCAACCGATCGACATTCTCTGGCAGCAGTTGACGATCCTCAAGCAGCTTGTCGCACACTCCGATGGGCGGGCGCGATTGTGCCTGAGCGCGGCAGATATCGAACGCTGCCGTCAGGATAAGGTGCTGGCGATGGTGGCGCATATTGAGGGTGCGGGCGGTTTTGACGGCGAGGGTGGCGATCTACAGGCTTTCTATGCCGCTGGCGTGCGCAGCATTGGGCCTTTCTGGAACATTGCTAACCGTTTTGGCACCGGCGTTAACGGGGCGTTTCCCGGCAGCCCGGACAGCGGCCCAGGGCTTACCGCAGAGGGTATCGCCCTCATTAAGCACGCTAACGCCCTGAACATGCTGATTGACGTTTCTCATATGAATGAAAAGGCGTTCTGGGATACTGCTCGTCATTCCTCTTCACCGCTGGTCGCCACCCATTCCAACGCCCATACGCTGTGCCCGCAACCGCGTAATCTGACCGATCGGCAACTGCTGGCTATCCGCGACAGCGGCGGCGTGGCAGGGGTCAATTTCGGCAACGCCTTTCTGCGCACCGACGGTAAACGCGATAGCGATACCCCACTGAGCACAATCGTTCGCCATATCGACTATCTTATTAACATCATGGGCGACGATCATGTTGCGCTGGGCTCCGATTTTGACGGCATCACGTTACCTGATGATTTGCATGATGTGAGTGGTTTACCGCGGCTAATCAGCGCGTTGCGTGACAGCGGCTATGATCAATTTGTGCTGAATAAGCTGCTGTGGGGCAACTGGCAAAAGGTATTGCAAAATGTTTGGCAACAATAGGTTACGTTGTAAACATTACGTTAATTCCTTACATCTTTCGGGTTGAGCTTTGCCCCACTGTGACGCATTATTTGATGACCATCACAAAACTGGCACAAACAATGGTGTTGGTGCTGCATTTTTAAAGAGGAAAAAACGATGTGGAAGAAACCTGCTTTTATTGATTTACGTCTTGGCCTGGAAGTGACGCTGTACATTTCCAACCGCTAATCGCTCAGCCCGCCATCCGTGCGGGCATTTTTGTTTTACTACCTGGCCTATCTTCATGTTTATTAAAGTCCTCGGTTCCGCCGCCGGCGGCGGTTTCCCTCAGTGGAACTGTAATTGCGCCAACTGTCAGGGTTTGCGCAACGGTACCCTTCAGGCGACCCCCCGCACCCAGTCGTCGATCATCGTCAGCGATAACGGCGAAGAGTGGATACTGTGTAACGCCTCGCCCGATATCAGCCAGCAGATTGCCCATACGCCAGAATTGAATAAGAAAGAGGTTCTGCGCGGCACGCATATTGGCGGCATTATTCTCACCGACAGCCAGATTGACCACACCACCGGGCTGCTCAGCCTGCGCGAGGGGTGTCCGCATCAGGTATGGTGTACGCCGGAGGTGCATGAAGATCTTTCCAGCGGATTCCCGATTTTTACCATGCTCCGGCACTGGAACGGCGGCCTGGTTCATCATCCGATTGCGCCGCTCACCGCCTTTAGCGTGGAAGCCTGCCCTGATTTGCAGTTTACCGCTGTCCCCATCGCCAGTAACGCACCGCCCTATTCGCCGTGGCGCGACCGCCCGCTACCGGGGCATAACGTGGCGCTGTTTATCGAAAACCGCCGCAACGGTCAGACGCTGTTCTACGCGCCGGGTCTCGGTGAACCCGATGACACTATCCTGCCGTGGCTTAAAAAAGCGGACTGTCTGCTGATTGACGGCACCGTCTGGCAGGACGATGAACTGCAGGCCGCTGGCGTCGGGCGCAATACCGGCCGCGATATGGGCCATCTGGCGCTCGGCGATGAACACGGCATGATGGCGCTGCTGGCCTCGCTGCCGGCAAAGCGCAAGATTCTGATTCACATTAATAACACTAACCCGATCCTTAACGAGCAGTCGCCGCAGCGTCACGCCCTCACGCAGCAGGGAATTGAAGTGAGCTGGGACGGGATGACCATCACGCTTCAGGACTAACTATGCACATTCGTGAAACGCTCTCGCCGCAAGAGTTTGAACACGCCCTCCGGGCGAAAGGCGCCTACTATCATATTCACCATCCGTACCATATCGCGATGCATAACGGCGAGGCCAGCCGCGAGCAGATCCAGGGCTGGGTGGCGAACCGGTTTTACTACCAGACGACGATCCCGCTGAAAGACGCGGCCATTATGGCGAACTGCCCGGATCCGCACACGCGTCGCAAATGGGTGCAGCGGATCCTCGATCACGACGGCAGCAACGGTCATGACGGCGGGATCGAAGCCTGGCTACAGCTGGGCGAAGCCGTAGGGCTTAGCCGCGACGACTTAATCAGCGAACGCCACGTGCTGCCCGGCGTTCGTTTTGCCGTGGACGCTTACGTTAACTTCGCCCGCCGCGCCAACTGGCAGGAGGCGGCATGCAGTTCGCTCACCGAACTGTTTGCCCCGCAAATTCATCAGTCGCGTCTCGACAGCTGGCCGCAGCACTATCCGTGGATCAAAGAGGAAGGCTATTTTTATTTTCGTAGCCGCCTCAGCCAGGCCAGCCGCGACGTTGAACACGGTCTGGAGCTGGCGAAGAGTTACTGCGATAGCGCAGAAAAGCAGAATCGGATGCTGGAGATCCTTCAGTTCAAACTCGATATCCTGTGGTCGATGCTCGACGCGATGACCATGGCCTACGCGCTACAGCGTCCGCCTTATCACACGGTCACCGACAAAGCGGCCTGGCACACAACCCGACTGGTATAAGCATGCAAAAAAACTCCATCGTCGCCTTTCGTCGCGGCTATCGCCTGCAATGGGAAGCCGCTCAGGACAGCCATGTCATCCTTTATCCGGAAGGCATGGCTAAACTCAATGAGACCGCGGCCGCAATCCTCGAACTGGTCGATGGCCAACGCGACGCGGCGGCCATCATTGCCATACTCAACGAACGGTTCCCGGAAGCCGGCGGCGTGGATGACGACGTCGTAGAATTCCTGCAAATCGCTTATCAACAGAAGTGGATTATTTTCCGTGAGCCAGAATAAACCCGCCGTCAATCCACCGCTGTGGCTGCTGGCGGAGCTGACCTATCGCTGTCCGCTACAGTGTCCTTACTGCTCTAACCCGCTGGACTTTGCCCGGCAGGATCAGGAGCTGACCACTGAACAGTGGATTGAGGTTTTCCGCCAGGCGCGGGCGATGGGCAGCGTGCAGATAGGTTTTTCCGGCGGCGAACCGTTGACGCGTAAAGATCTGCCGGAGCTGATCCGCGCCGCCCGCGATCTCGGTTTTTATACCAACCTGATCACCTCGGGAATTGGCCTGACGGAAAGCAAGCTCGACGCGTTCAGCGAGGCCGGTCTGGACCATATCCAGATTAGCTTCCAGGCTAGCGATGAAGTGCTCAACGCCGCGCTGGCGGGGAATAAAAAAGCCTTCCAGCAGAAGCTGGCGATGGCCAAAGCGGTCAAAGCGCGCGATTACCCGATGGTGCTGAATTTCGTCCTGCACCGGCACAACATCGACCAGATCGATAAAATCATCGAGCTGTGCATTGAACTGGACGCCGACGACGTCGAACTTGCCACCTGCCAGTTCTACGGTTGGGCGTTCCTTAATCGTCAGGGCCTTTTGCCGACGCGAGAACAGATCGCCCGCGCGGAACGCGTGGTTGCCGACTATCGGCAAAAAATGGCCGCCAGCGGCAATCTGACCAACCTGCTGTTCGTCACCCCTGATTATTACGAAGAGCGACCAAAAGGCTGTATGGGCGGCTGGGGGTCGATTTTCCTCAGCGTGACCCCGGAAGGCACGGCGCTGCCCTGCCACAGCGCGCGCCAGCTACCGGTGGAGTTCCCCTCGGTGCTTGATCAGAGTCTGGAATCCATCTGGTATGACTCTTTCGGCTTCAACCGCTATCGCGGGTTTGACTGGATGCCGGAGCCGTGCCGCTCCTGCGATGAAAAGGAGAAGGACTTCGGCGGCTGCCGCTGTCAGGCCTTTATGCTCACCGGGAATGCTGATAACGCCGATCCGGTGTGCAGCAAATCGCCGCATCATCATAAAATTCTGGACGCGCGACGCGAAGCAGCCTGTAACGACATGAAAATCGGCCAGCTTCAGTTCCGCAACCGTACCCGTTCGCAGCTTATCTATAAAACCCGGGAACTGTAGCGATAATGACCACCCGCATCGTGGAGCTGGCAGGCGGTTTACGCGCAACGCTGGTGCATCAGCCGCAGGCGACACGCGCGGCGGCGCTGGCGCGCGTGAGTGCCGGAAGCCATCACGAGCCACCGCGCTTCGCCGGTCTTGCGCATTTACTTGAGCACCTGCTGTTCCGCGGTAGCCAGCGCTATCAGGGCGACGATCGACTCATGGCCTGGGTCCAACGTCAGGGCGGTAGCGTCAATGCCACCACGCTGGCTCGCCACAGCGCATTTTTCTTCGATGTGGCCGCCGATAACTTGTCCGACGGCATCGCACGACTGCGGGATATGTTGCAGGCGCCGCTGCTTTCATGTGATGACATACAGCGCGAAGTGGCGGTCATTGATGCGGAAAACCGGCTCATCCAGCAGCATGATTCCGCCAGGCGCGAAGCGGCGGCACGCCACGCGATGGAAGAACCCACAGTTTTTCGCCGTTTTCAGGTAGGTAGCCAGGATTCTCTGGGGCAGGACACGGGATCGCTGCAAACCGCGTTGCGCGACTTTCATCGGCGCTATTATGTGGCCGGACACCTGCAATTGTGGCTGCAAGGGCCGCAAACGCTGGATGCGCTGGCCGAGCTTGCCCATACGTTTGCGTCCGGTTTTGCTTCTGGTGGCATGCCTGAAACCGCTCCCCCGTTGCGTCTTAGCGCTGAGGGAGATTTTCAGCTGGCAGTGACAGAGCGACCCGCACTGTGGCGTTGTCCGTTAATTCGAAAAAGTGACAACGTCACCTTATTTCGGGAGTTTTTACTGGACGACGCCCCCGGAAGCCTGATTGCCGGGCTGCGGGCGCGCGGGCTGGCAGAAGATGTCGCCCTGAACTGGCTTTATCAGGATAACGATAACGGCTGGCTGGCGCTAACGGTTGATAGCGAACGACCCGAGGAGGTTGACCCGCATATTACCCACTGGCTACGGGCGCTACAGCAAACGACGGATGAGCAGCAGCGGCATTATTATCGGCTGGCACAGCAGCGTTTCAGCGCCCTGCCGACGCTGGAGCAGCTGCGCCAGCGGGCGTTCGGTTTTGCGCCCGGTGCGGCGCCCGTAAGTTTTTCCGCCTTTTGTGCCGATTTACTGGCGGCGCCCACCTCGTATCTGGCCTGCAAAAAAATTGAAACCGCTGAAATTATCGCCAGCCAGGGGTTTGCTCTGCCGCTTAGCCATTGGCGTCGCCAGCCGGTTGCAGATGATAGCCCCATCGCGTTCTCCTTCTACCCGCAGACTGCCAGGTATGTTACGCCAGCCCCGACGTCAGAAGCCGCTCCGCTGCTGCATTTGTCGGCGCAGACACAACCGCCAACGCTGATCCTGCGCAGGCCTTTTTATTCGTGCGTGGAACGGGCGCAGGGGGTGGCGATGGGCAAACAGTTACGCCCTCTCCTTGCTGAACTGCGCCATATTGACGGCAGCGGCGAGTGGCAAACGGTTGACGGTAGCTGGCAGCTCACCCTGCGGCTTCCTGACGCCGTGGTGACGGCGGAACACATCATCGGGGCGATAATCGATCGCCTCTCCCACCCCGCCCCGGCTCTTACGCCAGTGCCAGAAGGCATTGCCATCCGTGAGCTGCTTCAGCAATTGCCTGAACGTCTGGCATCGGATCCGCCACGAGACGGCTGGCTGGCGGCGCTAGTTGGCGGCAGCGTCGCGCACGCGCACGGGTTAGCCCGGCAGCTTGGCCTGCTCCGGGCGCCGGTTAACGCTAAGCCGACGCCATTAAGCGGTTGTCCCAGCGGGATCGAACACATTCCGCACGCCAGCGCGGATTCGGCGCTGCTGGTGTTTATTCCCCTGCCGCCGGGCGCGTCGCTCGCCGCGCTGCGGCTGCTGGCATTATGCTGCGAACCGCAATTTTTCCAGCGCCTGCGCGTGGAACAGCAGATTGGCTACGTGGTCAGCTGTCGTTATCAGCGTATTGCCGATCGCGATGGCCTGCTGCTGGCGTTACAGTCGCCTGACCGCTCTCCCGTGAACCTGTTGGGTTGCTGCAAACAATTTTTGCGTGAGCTGACGCTGTGCGATGAGACGGCGTTCAGCGTATTGCGACAGCAGCTGGCGACGCAAATCCGGTCACCGATGAATGCCATCGCCACGGCAGTAGCCGCCCTGCGCCAGCGCTATGGTTTACCGGTGTTAACGCCGCAGGCTGTTGATGCCCTGCAACATGACGAGATAATCGCACTATGGCGCGAGATGACTCGCCATCGCCGTCGCTGGCGGGTGCTTTTCACGGGCTGACCGGACCCGCCGCTTTCTTCATATCCGTGGTTTTTAGTCAAAAAAAAGCCCCGTACTACGACGGGGCCAGGTTGCTTATTTCGCTGTTATTTATCCAGCGCGTAGGCAATCACGTAGTCACCACGATCCGGCGACTGGCGTGCACCGCCAGCAGAGATCAGAATGTACTGTTTGCCGGTTTTCGGTGATACATAGCTGATAGGTCCGCCCTGGCTACCCACCGGAAGACGCGCTTTCCACACTTCTTCCCCCGTAGAGGAATCAAAGGCGCGCAGGTAGTAATCCTGGGTTCCCGCAATGAAGACCAGACCGCCCTGCGTGGCCAGCGTACCGCCCAGCGTCGGCATACCGACAGGCATTGGCATACGCATTTTTACCCCAAACGGACCGGTATCCTGTACGGTACCGACCGGCACCTGCCAGACGATTTTCTGCGTTTTCAGGTTAATGGCGGAGAGAGAGCCAAACGGTGGTTTCTGGCACGGAATGCCCAGCGGTGACATGAAACGGTTTTTGTTGACCGAATACGGCGTTCCTTTCATCGGAACGGCGCCCATCCCGGCGTTCACGGCTTCACCGCCCGTGTTTGCCACCGCGCTCTGCGGATCTTGCTTAATCAGCTGAACCCACAGGCCCAGACGCATGTCATTGACGAAGATATACTGGTTGTTCGGATCGGTGGACAAACTGCCCCAGTTCATTCCCCCCAGCGAGCCCGGGAAGCTCAGGGAAATATCGGTTCCCGGCATCGTGTACAGACCGTCATAACGCATTGATTTGAAGCTGATACGACAGGCCAGCTGGTCAAACGGCGTCGCCCCCCACATATCCGATTCTTTCAGGGTTTCTGCGCCAATCTGCGGCATCCCCACAGAGCGAGGCTGCGTTGCCGGGTACTGTTCACGTGGAATATCCGCTGGTTTTACCGGAACCTCTTTCACTTCAGTGAGCGGTTTACCCGTCAGGCGATCGAGAACGTAAATTTGCCCCGCTTTAGTGCCAACCACCACCGCGGGCTTGTTGCCCTCTTTCGTTGGGAAATCAACCAGGCTCGGCTGCATCGGGATATCGAAATCCCAGAGGTCGTTATGCACGGTCTGGTATACCCACTTCTCTTTCCCGGTAGTCGCATCCAGCGCGAGAATTGAGGTGGCGTATTTGTGATCTTCCGGAATACGGTCAGCGCCCCACAGGTCGACAGAGGAACTTCCCATCGGGATAAACACGGTATTCATCGACGCATCCCAGGACATAGGGGCCCAGGAGTTTGCGGAGCTGCGTTTGTAGTGTTCGCCGGGCTTCAGAACATAGTTTGGATCCGGATTACGCGGATCGAACGCCCAGCGCAGCTGGCCGGTGATCACGTCATAACCACGTATTACGCCGCCCGGCATATCGGTGCTGACGTTATCCGCAACGCGGCCGCCAACCACGACCGTGGTACCCGCCAGCGTCGGGGCCGACGTCAGCACGTAGGTGGGATCTGACGCGTCGCCCATTCCTTCATGCAGGTTAACGCTGCCGTCAGTACCGAAGTCCGGGCAGAATTTGCCGTTATCGGCGTCTAACGCGATCAGCTTACCGTCAATGGTATTCATCAGGATACGGCGCTGGCATGCCGCGCCCGGTGCGACCTGCGCTGGCAGAACCGGTGTGGAGCCGGCTACCGTTGGCTGTGCCAGCGGTTTGGTGGCATCAAAGTACGCCAGGCCACGGCAGCGCATCCAGATGGCAGACTTAGCGTTGATTTCCGCTTTCCAGATCTCTTTCCCGCTATCGGCATCCACGGCGATCACGTTGTTATGCGGCGTACAGAGGAAGACACGATCGCCTACCTGTAGCGGCGTTTGCTGATCTTCTGCGCCATTGCCATCCGGACTTTGCGGAATATCACCGGTATGGTAGGTCCAGACCGGTTTCAGGTTTTTCACGTTGTCACGGGTTATCTGGTCCAGCGCCACAAAGCGACTACCGCCAGCCGTATTACCGTAGTGATCCCAGTTCTGCTGTTTCGCCTCTTCTTTTACCGGCACCAGCGGGCGCTTTTCGCCGCTAAACGGCACGGTCGGATGGGGTTGAAACATCTGAACAAAGGTGACGCCCATGCCGATAATAAGGACCGCGCAGACCGCCATCGCCCCTTTCGTGGAGGACGGTTTTCCTTCACGCTTACGCAATGCAGGCCAGGTGGCTGCTGCCAGCACCATCAGCCCGGCGGGTACCATTAATCGGGAAACCAGGGGCCAGAAGTCGAGTCCGGCATCGAAAAATGCCCAAATCAGGGTGCCAAGAAACACCAGAGCAAACAGCCCTACGGCAGAGGATTTGCGGCGGAAAAACTGAATTGCAGAGAGCAGCGTGAAAACCCCGGCAATGAGAAAGTACCAACTCCCCCCAAGGGAAACCAGTTTAAAACCGCCGATGGCAAAAAACAGCCCCGTCACAAGAAGTACCACACCCACCAGCAGGCACCACGGGCCTAACCAGCCCAATGGGCGGGGATTATTGTCTGACATAAAAATGAATCTCCTGATTACTTTATATAAAGCAGGGTTTTATTAACTGCCACGATGTTAAAACCCTGCACAACGCTAATTGTTCGTATGCGAAGCATAAATTAAAAAGAGAACGTAGACAAAATCTATTATGTCGGAAGAAATGAAAACCAGCGCAATTGCATGGTTTTAACAGGGTTAAAATAGCGAATATCGCTAACTACGTCACCGATGCTGGAATATATGACCAGCCGAAAGTTGCTTAAAGGATTAATATCAGGATTCCCCCAAGGCCGGTCTTATAGCGTCAGATTTTTACAGCTGAGCCTTCAAACAGAAGTTTTAATTAAGCAATAACCATGAATAAGCACAGGGATAAACCTGAGTTCAGTTTCAGGAAGAAATTATCAATAATTTTAGAGCGTCTGGTGCGTTGAACATTCCGTCATTATCAGCACTGAAAATGTGACTTTCCGCATCAAAGCGGACTCACAGCGTGACAATACAAACACTATCAAATCACTTAATGAAGTCTTGAATCGCAGAAAAGCCAAACAATAATTCACTGTGCTTTCACTACACGTTGACTTTACACTAAGACTAGCGCATATTTTACAGCACAAATTAACAAGACAATTTTTGGAGGACGTTTTCTATGCCAGCCCGTGATTATCCCGACAAGCGTGTTGCTCGCGGTGTAGCAAAGGAGGCCGATCTCAGGATGTTAAGTGCGCGCATCGATCCAGCGCTGATGGAGTACATCCGCATTACTGCGTATGAAACACGGAAAAGTAAGCAGGAAATCGTGGCGGAAGCGTTAGCACTTCACCGCCAAAGGAATCAGATTGTGTCATAAACACCAAAAGCCCGAACAATCCCCCGGGCTTTTGCTGCTGTCTGGATTACTCCACCAGCGTATTTAACGTCTCCAGCGCCTCAGGCGGCAATACCAGATCGGCTGCCGCCAGGTTTTCACGCAGATGCGCCACCGAAGAAGTACCCGGGATCAAGAGGATATTTGGCGAGCGTTGCAGCAGCCATGCCAGCGCCACCTGCATAGGCGTCGCATCCAGTGAATCCGCCACCGCCTGTAGCCCGGAAGATTGCAATGGCGTGAAACCACCCAGTGGGAAGAACGGCACCCAGGCAATCCCCTGCTGCGCCAGCGAATCTACCAGCGCATCGTCACCGCGATTCACCACGTTGTACATGTTCTGTACGCATACCACGGAAACCGTCTTCTGCGCTTCAGCCACCTGCGAAGCAGTGACGTTGCTCAGCCCAATATGGCGAACCAGCCCCTGTTGTTGCAGCTCCGCGAGGGTGCTTAGCGGCGCGGCAATCGAGCCTTCCGCTGGTCCGTGGGCGCTAAACATGATCCGCAGGTTAACCACGTCCAGCACATCTCGCTTCAGGTTGCGCAGGTTGTCATGCACCGCCTGCGTCAGCTCCTGGGCGGAAAACGCCGGCAGCCAGGAGGCGTCCTCGCCGCGTCGGGCTCCGATCTTAGTCACAATCGTAAGGTCGTCCCGGTACGGATGAAGCGCCTCGCAAATAAGCTGGTTGGTCACATGGGGGCCGTAAAAATCGCTGGTATCAATGTGATTTACCCCCGACTCTACCGCTTCACGCAACACCGCCAGCGCCGCATTTTTGTCTTTTGGCGGACCAAAAACGCCAGGTCCGGCAAGCTGCATCGCGCCATAGCCAAACCGTTTAACCGTACGCGTTCCGAGCGTGAATGTTCCGCATTTATCTATGCTGCTCATGCTGACCTTCCTCATAAAAATTATCCGGGTTTACAACAGGTTCCGCAACGAAACCATTAGTTAAGCAATAGTAAAATTAAAGTTTAAATTCGCTACGACGATAGTATTGATGTAACCCTGCCTCTTCTATTACGGATGACCGCCATGCTGAAAAATCTGCACGTGATTACCGGTATTATCTTTGCCCTCACCATATTCTGTCTGCTGCAAGTTGTCACGGGAGGGTTGTTCTACTCTGCCGTTAACAACGATCGTCACAACTTTCAGAACACCGGGTTGCTTAATGCCCAGCAGGAGAGCCTGAGCGACAGTGTGAACACCCTGGTGAAAACGCGCGTTACCGTCACCCGCGTGGCGATCCGCTACCTGAAAAACCAGCGTGACCCGGCCTCTCTCGCGGCAATCAATACGCTGCTGGGCACCGCGAACGGTTCGCTGGCCAAAGCCGAAGACTATTACAAAAACTGGCAGGCGATTCCGCAGGTGAAGGGGCAAAATGCCGCACTCACCGAAGAGATGCAGAAAGCCTGGAAGAACATGCACGAGGTAATGCGCTTGTCCATTGCGTACTTGCGCGCCGATAACTATCAGGCCTATGGCGACCTGGACGCCCAGCAGGCGCAGGATGAGATGGAGGCGGTCTATACCCGCTGGCGCGCGGAAAACAACGTGCTGCTGAAAGCCGCCGCCGAAGAGAACCAGAACAGCTTTACCCAGATGCAGTGGACGCTGGCGGCGATCTTCCTGACCGTTATCGCCGTGCTGGTGGTGATCTGGCAGGGTTTACAGCACCTGCTCCTGAGACCGCTCAACGCCATCATGAACCATATTCGCACCATCGCGAGCGGCGATCTGACGCAAAACGTCGCGATTACCGGGCGCAACGAAATGGGCCAGCTGGCCGCCGGTCTGCATGAGATGCAACAGTCGCTGGTCAGCACCGTCAGCGCCGTGCGCGGCAGCACAGATTCTATCTACACGGGCGCAGGAGAAATTGCCGCCGGGAGTAACGACCTTTCGGCCCGAACCGAGCAGCAGGCAGCCTCGCTGGAAGAGACCGCCGCCAGCATGGAAGAGCTGACGGCCACGGTAAAACAGAACTCGGATAACGCTCGTCAGGCGACGCTGCTGGCAAAGAATGCGTCTGAAACCGCCGCACGCGGCGGCCAGGTGGTGAATAATGTAGTGCGTACCATGAATGACATTGCCGACAGTTCTCAGCAAATTGCGCATATCACCGGCGTTATCGATAGCATTGCCTTCCAGACCAACATTCTGGCGCTCAACGCGGCGGTTGAAGCCGCCCGTGCCGGCGAACAAGGCCGCGGCTTTGCGGTGGTGGCAGGCGAAGTACGGACGCTGGCCAGCCGCAGCGCGCAGGCGGCAAAAGAGATCAAAGGGCTTATTGAAAACTCCGTCAGCCGGGTGAATACCGGCTCGGAACAGGTGAGCGAGGCGGGTGCGACCATGAAAGAGATCGTCGCGGCCGTGACACGCGTAACCGACATTATGGCTGAAATCTCGTCGGCGTCTGACGAGCAAAGCCGCGGTATTGAACAGGTCAGCCTGGCGGTCTCGCAGATGGACAGCGTAACGCAGCAAAACGCCGCGCTGGTACAGGAGTCGGCAACGGCGGCGGCGGCGCTGGAAGATCAGTCTGAACAGCTGCGCCAGGCCGTGGCGGCATTCCGGCTGAACATGCAGGAAAACACCGCTCCGCGGCCAAAAAATACAAAAGCACCGCAACTGTTGCGTCCCGCCACGGTCAGTGCCTCAGGTGACACAAACTGGGGGACGTTCTAGGCCTTACCGTTAACGGCTGCGCTTGGCGTGACGTTCCCAGTTCTCCTGTTTCGCCTCATCGGATTTTCGGAGTGAAACATAACATGCCCCGCTGCCGCCGTGATGCGGCAGCGCCACGCAGAAAGCCTGCACGTCCTCGAACTCAGTTAACCAGCGGGCAAGATAACTGCGCACCACGTTCGGGTGCGAATTCTGCTCGCGGCCCTTCCCGTGAATGATAATCAGGTTACGTAAACCGTCGCGGCTGGCCTGGCGAATGAAGGCGTACAGCATCTGGCGGCAGCGTTCGGCGGGCTGACGCAACAGATTTAAGCTGGCCTGTCGGGCGTATTTACCCGAGCGCAGCTTGTCAATAACGCCCTGCTGAACGCCCTCGCGCTGGAACATCAGCGGCTCTTCAAGCGGCAAGAGTTCCAGGAAACCCAGTGTGAGAAAGTTGTCGAGCTGCTCGGTATCGATCTCCTGGCGAACCCGGGTATTACGGCTTTGCTGCCAGTGGATATCGGTGCAGCGTTTCAGGGGCTGGACATCCTCCATGGCGTCAAGAAAAAGTGATTTGTCGTCAGGGTTCATGGAAATCCTCCGGGCACATCGGGGCTTGTACTATACCTGCACCGGGCAGGGGCCTCAATAACCCTTACCGCAAGGGGCAAGATAAATATTAATCTGATGAATATATATAGCTACCATTAAAGTTATTTAAATATTACTTAACTAAAACTACAGCAGAGTTAAAATAAGTGATTTGCGTTGAAATTTTGTAAAACCAATGACGTGCCGCCTTTCTTTTTTCAGGAAAGATGTTATACCTAAATATACCTGCCTCATGGATATAATACCCAGGATTTGCGAAAGGACGCACTGCTGTGTGTACTGTAGGGTCTGTCTGATGTCGGACAGGCTCTATTTTTTCTTTGGCAATTTCACGATAAAACTATTTTTCTCGCTTCCCTTCTGAATTGTGTAATTAATGATTCAGCCAGGGGCGTCTGGCGTGCATCACGGCGCTGAATTAAATAATAGGCCGCTCTGGGAAGTGTTTCCACAACCGGCAGCATGACCAGCCGGTGCGCCAGCAGCGGGTCGCAGCCCAGCTCCTGCGGCAGCACGCTCAGGAAGTCACTTTGTGCGACAAGGCTAATACAGGACGAAAAGGTTTCGCAAACGACGCCAATACGCGGTATCTGCGAGCGATGATGAAATATATCCTCAAGCTGCTTATAATAACTTCCCCGCGGCGTTGGCATTGTCCAGTTATAATGAAGAAGTTCATTAATAGAGGTAGCCCCCAACGCCGGATGTCCTTCCCGACAAAATACCGCAAAAGGTTTCTCAAAGAGTTTTTCAAACGTAAATTCGTGATCGTAAGGCCCCTGATAATAGGTGTTGATGGTAAAGTCCAGCTCACCCTGGCGTAATTCATTGATCATTGATACCAGCTGACCTTCCATAATCCGCACCTTGATCTGAGGATGCTGCGCATGAAAACGGGAGATAACCGCGGGCATCAGGCTGCGCGCCACGCTGGCACCCATCCCAATATTGATCTGCCCGGTCAGCTCCCCCTGACGCTGACGGATATCATCCTGCGCTGCGCGAAGCTCTTCCAGAATCAAATTAGCGCGGTGATAAAACCCTTCCCCGCATTCGGTCAGGGCGACACCTTTACTCCGGCGCACAAACAGCTGTGCCGCCATGCCCTCTTCCAGCTCTTTAATGGATTTAGTCAGCGCGGGCTGCGAAAGATTCAGCACCCGGCTGGCTCCGCGAATACTGCCCTGACGCGCCACTTCAACAAAAGCCCGAATTTGATGAAATTTAATCTGAAATGACATAACCCGACCGATAACCGTTGTTTATCAGAGTAAAGAAACTGTCATCTACTTTAATGGAATTGGATGTGCGAGGGTAATTCCTGAACGGTTAAAACTGTGAAAAATCGCTTAGTGATAAGTAAAAACTATCACAGCGTGAAGCAGTTCACATATTTTAATGATGACAGGAAAAGATATGAACGCACTGGCGCAGTACATCCACACATTAGCCCCCCAACTGAGCGCATGGCGTCGCGATTTTCACCATTTCGCGGAATCCGGCTGGGTGGAGTTTCGCACTGCCGCGAAAGTCTCGGAGATCCTGGACTCGCTGGGTTACGAGCTGGCGATGGGTCGCGATGTCGTGGATGCCGAAAGCCGGATGGGGTTGCCCGATGACGCAACCCTGGCGCGGGAATTTGCCCGCGCCCGCGCGCAAGGCGCACCGGAAAAATGGCTCGCGCCGTTCGAAGGCGGGTTCACCGGCATTGTCGCGACCCTGAATACTGGTCGCCCCGGCCCGACGCTGGCCTTTCGCGTGGACATGGATGCGCTTGATCTGAGCGAAGCGCATGACGACAGCCACCGGCCGTACCGCGACGGTTTTGCCTCCTGCAACCCGGGCATGATGCACGCCTGCGCGCACGACGGCCACACCACCATTGGTCTGGGGCTGGCGCAGGTGCTTAAGCAGCATGAAGCCCAGCTCAACGGCACCATCAAACTGATCTTCCAGCCTGCCGAAGAGGGTACGCGCGGCGCCCGCGCTATGGTCGCTGCAGGGGCGCTGGACGACGTGGACTACTTTACCGCCATTCATATTGGAACCGGCGTTCCGGAAGGGACGGTGATCTGCGGCAGCGATAACTTCATGGCGACCACTAAATTTGACGTGCGCTTTACCGGCGTTGCCGCACACGCTGGCGGTAAACCGGAAGAGGGCCGTAACGCCCTGCTCGCGGCGGCCCAGGCCGCTATCGCGCTGCATGGCATCGCGCCCCACAGCGAAGGCGCGTCCCGGGTTAACGTCGGAGTCATGCAGGCGGGCAGCGGACGCAACGTGGTTCCGGCTGATGCGTTGCTTAAGGTTGAAACCCGCGGTGAAAGCGAGGCCATTAATCAGTATGTCTTCGATCGCGCGCAGGCGGTGATTACCGGCGCGGCAGCGCTCTACGGCGTAACAGCCGGGATAAACCTGATGGGGGCGGCGACCTCCAGTGCCCCCTCCCCGGCCTGGGTCGATTATCTGCGCGAACAGGCAAGCCAGGTGCCCGGCGTGACTCATGCCATTAATAAGGTCAAAGCGCCTGCGGGCTCCGAAGATGCCACGCTAATGATGGCCCGCGTGCAGCAGAACGGCGGCATGGCCTCGTATATGGTCTTCGGCACCGAACTGAGCGCCGGACATCACAACGAAAAATTCGATTTTGATGAGCAGGTGATGAGCGTTGCCATCGAAACACTGGCGCGAACTGCGCTTAATTTCCCGTGGACGCGAGGTGTGTAATGCAGGAGAACTACGCTTTTATCGCTGATGCCATCGACACGCGATGTCAGACGTTTACCGATATTGCCGACGACATCTGGGATCATCCCGAAACGCGCTTTGAAGAGTTCTGGTCCGCCGAACGGCTTGCCAGCGCGCTGGAAGCCGAGGGCTTTACCCTGATGCGGGAAGCCGGAGGCATTCCCAACGCCTTTATTGCCAGCTACGGCAGCGGCAAGCCCGTTATCGCCCTTCTGGGCGAATACGACGCCCTGGCCGGGTTGAGCCAGCAGGCGCACTGCGCGACGGCGCAATCCGCCACCCCGGGGGCTAACGGCCATGGCTGCGGGCATAACCTGTTGGGTACTGCTGCCTTTGCCGGTGCGGTGGCGGTGAAAAGCTGGCTGGAACAGCACGGCGGCAGCGGAACGGTACGATTTTACGGCTGCCCCGGCGAGGAAGGCGGCTCTGGTAAAACCTTTATGGTGCGTGAAGGATTATTTGACGACGTGGACGCTGCCGTGACCTGGCATCCGGAAGCCTTTGCCGGGATGTTTAACGTCAGCACGCTGGCCAATATTCAGGCCGCCTGGCGGTTTAAGGGGATCGCCGCCCACGCCGCAAACTCCCCACATCTGGGACGTAGCGCGCTGGATGCCGTGACGTTGATGACCACCGGCACAAACTTCCTCAACGAACACATCATTGAAAAAGCGCGCGTTCATTACGCCATCACCGATACCGGCGGAATTTCGCCTAACGTGGTGCAGGCTCAGGCAGAAGTGCTGTACCTGATCCGCGCTCCGGAGATGGCCGATGCGCAGCAGATCTACGCGCGCATCGAGAAAATCGCCAAGGGCGCGGCGATGATGACCGAAACCACTGTCGAGTGTCGCTTTGATAAAGCCTGCTCCAGCTATCTGCCGAACCGTACGCTCGAAGCGGCCATGTACCGCGCATTGCAGCATTACGGCACGCCGGACTGGACGGAAGAAGAACGCGAATTTGCCCGTGAAATCCGCGCCACGCTCACGGCAAACGACCTGCAAAACAGCCTGAAAAACATTGCCGCAACGGGAGCCGAAGAGGGAAAAGCCTTTGCCCGACGCCATCACGAAACGCTACTGGTGGATGAAGTTGCCCCTTACGCCATCACCGATAACGTGCTGGCAGGCTCCACCGACGTGGGGGATGTCAGCTGGAAGATGCCTGTCGCACAGTGCTTTAGCCCCTGTTTTACCGTCGGCACCCCGCTGCATACCTGGCAATTGGTGGCGCAGGGGCGTACCTCTATTGCCCATAAAGGCATGCTGCTGGCTGGAAAAGTGATGGGCGCGACCGCGCTGCATCTGCTTCAGGATGCCGACCTGCTGCGAAAATGTCGGGAAGAATTCGAACAACACATAACAGAAAAACCGTACGAGTGTCCGATCCCGCAGGACGTGACACCGTCACCTTTAAAATAAAAAAACACAACACAACACAACACAACAACAGTCCCGAGGAACGCCCATGAGTATGTCTTCCATACCTTCGCATTCCCCATCCGGTAAGCTCTATGGCTGGGTTGAAAGGATCGGCAATAAAGTGCCGCACCCTTTCCTGCTTTTTATCTATTTAATTGTCATCCTGATGGTCGCGACAGCCGTGCTGTCCGCCTTTGATGTGAGCGTGCGCAGCCCGGCCGACGGCAGCATGGTGGCCGTAAAAAATCTGCTCAGCGTGGAGGGGTTGCACTGGTTTTTGCCGAACGTGATTAAAAACTTCAGCGGTTTTGCGCCGCTGGGCGCCATCCTGGCGCTGGTGTTAGGCGCGGGTCTGGCCGAACGCGTGGGTCTGCTGCCCGCGCTGATGGTGAAAATGGCCTCGCACGTCAGCGCGCGTTATGCCAGCTATATGGTGCTGTTTATTGCCTTCTTCAGCCATATCTCGTCCGACGCGGCGCTGGTGATCATGCCGCCGATGGGGGCGCTGATTTTCCTCGCCGTTGGCCGTCATCCTGTTGCGGGCCTGCTGTCGGCGATCGCAGGCGTCGGCTGTGGGTTTACCGCTAACCTGCTTATCGTGACCACCGATGTGCTGCTCTCCGGCATCAGCACGGAGGCTGCCAGCACCATCGATGCGGCCATGCACGTCAGCGTGATCGACAACTGGTACTTTATGGCCAGTTCGGTGATTGTCCTGACGATTGTCGGGGGGCTGATTACCGATAAGATCGTTGAGCCGCGCCTGGGTAAATGGGAAGGCCGGAGCGATGAAAAGCTGGAGACGCTGAGCAAAGAGCAGCAGTTCGGCCTGCGCGTCGCCGGGATCGTCTCGCTGGCGTTCATTGCGGCTGTGGCGCTGATGGTGGTGCCGGAGAATGGCGTGTTGCGCGATCCGATCAAACACACCGTACTTCCCTCGCCGTTTATTCAGGGTATTGTGCCGCTGATAATTCTCTTCTTCTTCGTCGTTTCGCTCGCCTACGGCATCGCTACCGGTAAAATCCGCCGTCAGGGAGATCTGCCGCACCTGATGATCGAGCCGATGAAGGAGATGGCGGGTTTTATCGTGATGGTGTTCCCGCTGGCGCAGTTTGTGGCCATGTTTAACTGGAGCAACATGGGCAAGTTTATGGCCGTGAGCCTGACGGACGCGCTGGAGGCGGCGGGGTTGAGCGGGGTTCCGGCGTTTGTCGGCCTGGCGCTGCTGTCGTCCCTGCTGTGCATGTTTATTGCCAGCGGGTCGGCCATCTGGTCGATTCTGGCCCCCATTTTTGTCCCCATGTTTATGATGCTCGGCTTTCATCCGGCATTCGCCCAGATCCTGTTCCGTGTCGCCGATTCTTCGGTGATCCCGCTGGCGCCCGTGTCACCCTTCGTTCCGCTGTTTTTAGGCTTCCTGCAACGCTACAGACCGGAGGCTAAGCTGGGTACCTACTATTCGCTGGTTCTGCCCTATCCGCTTATCTTCTTAGGGGTATGGCTGGTGATGCTGGTGGCGTGGTATCTTGTCGGCCTGCCGATTGGACCGGGTGTTTACCCGAGGCTGAACTAAGGAGTACTGATGCTGAGATTACTCGAAGATAAGATTGCGACGCCGCTGGGGCCGCTGTGGGTTATCGCGGATGAAGCGTTCAATCTGCGCGCTGTTGAGTGGGAAGAGCACAGCGACCGGATGGTTGAGCTGCTCAACATCCATTATCGCGCCGAGGGTTACGAGCGTATTACTGCCCGTAATCCTGGCGGGCTGAGCGATAAACTGGCGGCCTACTTCGAGGGCGATCTCAGCATTATTAATACCCTGCCAACCGCCACGGCGGGTACCCCTTTTCAGCGCGAGGTGTGGCAGGCGCTACGTAACATTCCCTACGGGCAGGTGATGCCCTACGGTCAGCTGGCAGAGCAGCTTGGCCGTACCGGCGCGGCGCGCGCAGTCGGTGCGGCGAATGGCTCAAATCCCGTCAGCATTGTGGTGCCTTGCCATCGCGTGATCGGGCGCAACGGCACCCTCACCGGCTATGCCGGGGGCGTACAGCGTAAAGAGTGGCTGCTGCGTCACGAAGGGTATTTTCTGCTGTAATCCCCAGGCTTTTTGTGCTTAATTTTCTTCCTGTTAGGCTAATAATCCTTAATCATTCTGTGGAATTTCAAGGAGATGGCAGCTCGCTGCCGTCTCTTGTCTTTATTGGGGGTTTGCCAGACTTACGTCCTTACCAAAAAGATGTTAAAATTGACCAATATCAATTAAGGCTTGAGCAAACCTATGATCCCGGAAAAGCGAATTATACGACGCATTCAGTCTGGCGGTTGTGCTATCCATTGCCAGGATTGCAGCATCAGCCAGCTCTGTATCCCGTTTACTCTGAATGAGCATGAACTCGATCAGCTTGACAATATCATCGAGCGCAAAAAGCCTATTCAGAAAGGGCAGACGCTGTTTAAAGCGGGAGACGAACTGAAATCGCTCTATGCTATCCGTTCTGGCACCATCAAAAGCTACACCATTACCGAACAGGGCGACGAGCAGATCACTGGCTTCCATCTGGCGGGCGATTTAGTCGGCTTTGACGCCATCGGCAGTGGCCATCACCCGAGCTTTGCTCAGGCGCTGGAAACCTCTATGGTTTGTGAAATCCCGTTTGAAACGCTGGACGATCTGTCCGGTAAGATGCCGAACCTGCGTCAGCAGATGATGCGTCTGATGAGCGGTGAGATCAAAGGCGACCAGGATATGATCCTGCTGCTTTCCAAAAAGAATGCCGAAGAGCGTCTGGCCGCCTTTATCTATAACCTCTCCCGCCGTTTCGCGGAACGTGGCTTCTCCCCACGCGAATTCCGTCTGACCATGACGCGTGGCGATATTGGTAACTATCTGGGCCTGACCGTGGAAACCATCAGCCGTCTGCTGGGTCGTTTCCAGAAGAGCGGAATGCTGGCGGTTAAAGGTAAGTACATCACCATTGAAAACGGTGAAGCGCTGGCCATTCTGGCGGGTCACTCACGTAACGTGGCATAACTCTCCCGGATATCTTATGCCAGGTCGATAAATTTTCATGATTATTGATCTGGCAAAAACTTCCCCCCTGTTTCATTCAAGATATATAGGTTACTCTTTTACTTACAGACTGTGGTGACAGTAGTAAGGAGACCTGTATGGCAAAGTATCAAAATATGCTGGTGGCTATCGATCCGAATCAGGACGATCAGCCAGCATTACGACGTGCTGTGTATTTACATCAACGGATTGGTGGCAAAATTAAAGCCTTTTTGCCGATTTATGACTTCTCATACGAGATGACCACCCTTCTGTCGCCTGACGAGCGCACCGCTATGCGTCAGGGAGTGATCAGCCAGCGTACCGCGTGGATCCGCGAGCAGGCGAAGTATTATCTGGAAGCGGGCGTACCTATCGATATCAAGGTGGTCTGGCACAACCGTCCTTTCGAAGCCATTATTCAGGAAGTGGTGGCCGGTGGGCATGACCTGCTGCTGAAAATGGCGCACCAGCATGACAAACTGGAATCCGTGATTTTCACCCCGACCGACTGGCACCTGCTGCGCAAATGCCCTTGTCCGGTATGGATGGTGAAAGATCAGCCGTGGCCTGAGGGCGGGAAAGCCGTCGTGGCGGTCAATCTGGCCAGCGAAGAGGATTATCACAATTCGCTGAACGAGAAGCTGGTGAAGGAGACCCTTCAGCTTGCCGACCAGGTAAACCATACCGAAGTCCATCTGGTGGGAGCCTATCCGGTTACGCCAATCAATATCGCCATCGAGCTGCCTGAATTTGACCCGAGCGTGTATAACGATGCGATTCGCGGTCAGCATCTGCTGGCCATGAAAGCGCTGCGCCAGAAATTCAGTATCGATGAGAACATGACCCACGTAGAAAAAGGGTTACCGGAAGAGGTTATTCCGGATCTGGCGGAGCATTTGCAGGCCGGGATTGTGGTGCTGGGCACCATTGGCCGGACCGGTATTTCTGCCGCGTTCCTGGGTAATACCGCCGAGCAGGTGATCGACCATCTTCGCTGCGACCTTCTGGTTATCAAGCCGGATCAGTATCAGACGCCGGTTGAACTGGACGATGAGGAAGACGATTGACCCCAAAATGAAAGCCCGCCGGTAACGGCGGGCTTTTTTTATTGCGCTTCGCTCAACCGTTGCGCCGGTGCCTCGTCGCCAGCATTCATCCAGGGCGCGTGCAGAACCATGCTCGGCAGCGCCAGCTTGATCTCCTGCTGGTTCAGCCCCTCCAGAATACGAATATTGATCTCCTGCTGAATATCCATGTACTTGTTGTAATCCGCCGTATTAACGATATGGACCACCTCGAAGGTCAGGCGATCGCGATCGAAGCCCAGGAAATGGGCGCGGTCAAACTTCGTTTCCCCGACGTCGGTAATGATCTGTTTGACCATATCACCCACTGAACGCAGTTTTTCCGGCGCCGTGTCGCTGGCGACCCCGAAGGTAAAGACGATCCGGCGCGTTTGCATCCGCTTGTAGTTATGCAGCGTCTGTTGCAGCAGGATGGCGTTCCCGCAGACAATCTGCTCCCCGCTCAGGCTACGGATACGGGTGGTTTTCAGGCCGATGTGCTCTACCGTCCCGGCGACATCGTTAAACACCACAAAATCGCCGATTTCGAACGGCTTATCAAAACCGATGGAGAGCGATGCAAACACGTCGCTCAGGATCGTTTGCACCGCGAGGGCGATAGCAATACCCCCTACCCCAAGGCTGGCAACCAGAGCAGTGATGTTGACGCCCGCGTTAGCAAGGATAGACAGCAGCATCACTGACCAGACAATGGCACGGAGGATAAGCCCCGTGATCACCAGCGTCACCGGGTTTTTATGGCTTCCCGGCGCCAGCATGACGTGACGAAGCCACGACACCACCCCCTGATCCATCCACAGCGCCACCTGGATAGCGAAGACCAGGAACCAGGCGTGGCTCACGGTACCAAAGAGATGATCCGGTAAGTCGACGAAACGCAGGCTGAACAGCAGCGCCACGACAAAAAGCAGGAAGCGGCTGGTGCGGTTAAGCATATCCGTCAGGATAAAACGCATCCGGTTGGTGGTGGGATGCTTGTCGCCCCAGGTGGTGATCCCTTTCTTAACAAAGGCGATCAGGCGCGTCAGCAGCCAGTACACCAGCAGAGTTACAAAGACTACCGTGGCGACGCCAATCCAGAATGATGGCGTCATCATCAGCGCGATGATGTCAAAGCGGGACAGAAATTGCATTACACCTCCTCGTATTACACAAAGGGTAAAGTATAGACAGAGGAGAATGGCTGACCGCAGAAATAAGAAAACCGCCCCCAGGGGCGGTTTGACAGGATGAAGCGGAATTAAAGAGATTTCAGAATCGCATCCACGCTGGCCTTGGCGTCGCCAAACAGCATGTGGGTGTTATCTTTAAAGAACAGCGGGTTCTGCACGCCAGCATAGCCGGTGTTCATAGAGCGTTTGAAGACAATGACGTTCTGCGCCTTCCACACTTCGAGAACAGGCATACCCGCAATCGGGCTGCGCGGATCGTCCTGCGCCGCCGGGTTAACGGTGTCGTTGGCGCCAATCACCAGCACGGTGTCGGTGTCGGCGAAATCATCGTTGATCTCGTCCATTTCCAGCACGATGTCGTAAGGCACCTTCGCTTCCGCCAGCAGCACGTTCATGTGGCCTGGCAGACGCCCCGCCACCGGGTGAATACCAAAGCGAACCTTGATACCGCGCGCGCGCAGTTTCTCGGTGATTTCCGCCACCGGATACTGCGCCTGCGCCACCGCCATGCCATAGCCCGGGGTGATGATAACGGAATGCGAGTTTTTCAGCATCTCTGCGGTGTCTTCCGCACTGATTTCACGGTGTTCACCCACTTCCTCATCAGAACCGGTTGATGAACCGTCAGAACCGAAGCCACCCGCGATGACGCTGATAAACGAGCGGTTCATCGCCTTACACATGATGTAAGACAGGATCGCACCGGAAGAACCGACCAGCGCACCGGTGACAATCAGCAGGTCGTTGCTCAGCATAAAGCCTGCTGCTGCCGCTGCCCAACCGGAGTAGGAGTTCAGCATGGAGACGACTACCGGCATATCTGCCCCGCCGATAGACGCCACCAGATGCCAGCCGAAGGCTAGCGCGATGATGGTCATCACCAGTAACGCCAGCACCTGCAAGCCTACGCTTTCGGTACGCACGAAGACTACCAGCAGCACAAAGGAAACGACCAGCGCCGCCAGATTCAGCTTATGGCGGTTAGGCAGCATCAGCGGTTTGGAAGAGATCTTCCCGCGCAGTTTGCCGAACGCCACAATTGAGCCGGTGAAGGTCACCGCACCAATGAAGATGCCGAGGAACACTTCGGTCAGGTGGATGTTCACCAGAATCGGTTCCAGACCCGGTTCGTGGTACAGATAGCTGTTGAAGCCCACCAGCACCGCGGCCAGACCCACGAAGCTGTGCAGAATAGCAACCAGCTCCGGCATCTCGGTCATTTCAACGCGTTTCGCCAGACGAATACCAATCGCACCACCGATGATCATCGCCACCAGGATCCACGCCACGTTGCCGGTGTCCGGCCCAAAGATGGTGGCAATCAGCGCAATCGCCATCCCGGCGATACCAAAGTTATTTCCCTGCTGAGACGTTTCGTGTTTGGAAAGCCCCGCCAGACTGAAAATAAACAGGATTGCAGCAACAATGTATGCGGCTGTAACTAATCCTCCAGACATATGCTACCCCTTAGCCTTTACGAAACATTTTCAGCATGCGCTGAGTCACGGTGAAACCACCGAAAATATTGATACTGGCGATCAGCACTGCAATGAAGCTCAGGAAGCTGATCCAGCCGCCATGACCAATTTGCAACAATGCCCCAACCACGATAATCCCGGAGATGGCATTGGTAACCGACATCAGCGGGGTATGCAGCGCATGGGAAACGTTCCACACGACGTAGTAACCCACCACGCAGGAGAGCGCGAAGACGGTGAAGTGGCCAAGGAACTCTTTTGGCGCGACGTCCGCCAGCCAGCCAAACAGGATAATGACCAGCGCCATGATGGCGTATTTGCGCCACGGCGACGCAGGTTTCGCTGGTTCTGCAGGCTCAGGCGCCGCTTTCGGCGCAGCCTGAGGCTGAGCGGAAACCTGTATCGGCGGTGCAGGCCAGGTGATTTCCCCTTCACGCACCACGGTCACGCCGCGCACCACCACATCATCAAAATCAACGGTGATGTTGCCGTCTTTCTCTTTGCAGAGCAGCTTCAGCAGATTAACGAGGTTCGTGCCGTACAGCTGAGAGGACTGGGTTGGCAGACGTCCTGGCAGGTCGGTATAACCGATCACCTTCACGCCGTTCGCGGTCGTCGTGACCTGATTTGGCACGGTATACTCACAGTTACCGCCGTTTTGCGCCGCCAGATCGACAATCACGCTGCCCGGCTGCATGGAATCCACCATCTCACGGGTGATCAGCTTCGGTGCCGGTTTACCCGGAATAAGCGCGGTGGTGACAATGATGTCCACCTCTTTTGCCTGCGCCGCAAAGAGCGCCATTTCCGCCTTAATAAAGGCTTCAGACATGACCTTCGCGTAACCATCACCGCTGCCCGCTTCTTCCTTGAAGTCCAGCTCAAGGAATTCGGCGCCCATACTCTGCACCTGCTCCTTCACTTCCGGCCGGGTATCAAACGCACGAACAATAGCGCCCAGGCTGTTTGCGGCCCCAATAGCGGCAAGACCTGCCACACCGGCACCAATTACCATCACCTTCGCGGGTGGTACTTTGCCTGCGGCCGTAATTTGACCGGTAAAGAAGCGACCAAACTCATGCGCAGCTTCGACAATGGCGCGATAGCCGGCAATGTTTGCCATAGAACTCAGCGCATCCAGAGACTGCGCGCGCGAAATACGCGGCACGGAATCCATCGCCATCACGGTGACACCGCGTGCCGCCAGCTTCTCCATCAGCTCCGGGTTTTGGGCTGGCCAGACAAAGCTCACAAGCGTCGTGCCCGCGTTCAGCAGTTCAATTTCACTCTCTTCCGGTGCGTTTACCTTCAGAATAATGGGTGATTGCCAGACCTCAGCACCGTCCACTACGTCCGCGCCAGCCTGAGTAAAGGCCTCGTCATCGAAACTCGCCAGTTTGCCCGCGCCGCTTTCAATCGCGACGGTAAAACCCAGTTTAAGCAGTTGCTCCACCGTTTTTGGTGTTGCCGCTACGCGGGTTTCATTGGCTAACCGTTCTTTTGGTACCCCAATACGCATAGTTTTCCCTTCCATCGGTTTGTGATGATGGTTTGTCGATAATTGCCCGCGGTTCGTATCAATTTTCACCATCGCGATAACGACGGAGAATGATTAACCCCGGAAAATAAAACAGTAACAAACTTTCTATAACCTACTGAAAATAGCGCCCGTGATCTACCGCCAGAAAACACTATTTCTTATTTTATCTGTGAAAAATAAGCGATCGGGGTCACTGACAGAGATATTTACCTTAAATTCGCCTTCAGGACCGATAAATCGCGCAAGCGAAGCGGTAAAAACATGATATAGCGCCATAAAAGAACAACTCATTAACATTAAATTAACTTGTAAAAGTCATATGCTTAATCAGTTTTTCTTGTGAAACGCCTGTTTTTTCCACATATCACAAAATGTTATCGAATCAGGTCCTTTGCTGAGCACAGGCTGTGAAAAATGCCGCAGACAGCGACGGGTGTTAAATGCCATAATCGGGACCGTCTCAAATTAACAACAACACCAGTACATGGTTTGCGCAAGGCGAAGGATTATTTTTATGAAGCTTAAGAACACACTCCTGGCGTCCGCACTTCTTTCCGCGACCGCCCTGTCAGCGAATGCTGCGACAGAGTTGACGCCGGAGCAAGCGGCAGCGTTAAAACCTTTTGACCATACGGTCATTGTGGGTCGGTATAATTCCATTGGCGATGCCGTCGCCGCCGCATCAAAAGCCGCCGATAAAAACGGCGCTGCCTCGTTTTACGTTGTTGACCAGTCCGATCAGGGCAACAGCGGTAACCAGCGCGTGACTGTTGCGCTGTACAAAGAGAATGCCCCAAAGGCAGATGAACAGAAAAACCGCGTGATTAACGGCATTGTTGAACTGCCGAAAGATCAGGCTGTTCAGCTGGAACCGTATGACACCGTGACCGTTCAGGGCTTCTACCGCAGCCAGCCTGAAGTTAACGATGCCATCACCAAAGCCGCGAGAGAAAAAGGCGCTTACGCGTTTTATATCGTGCGTCAGGTTGATGCCAACCAGGGCGGAAACCAGCGCATTACCGCCTTCATCTATAAGCAAGATGCGAAAAAACGCGTAGTGCAAAGCCCGGATGCGATTCCAGCGGATTCAGAAGCCGGTCGTGCTGCGTTAGCAAAAGGCGGTGAAGAAGCGAAGAAAGTTGAAATTCCGGGCGTAGCAACGTCTGCGGCACCAAGCGCAGAAGTGGGTCGTTTCTTTGAAACCCAATCCACCAAAGGCGGTCGTTATACCGTTACGTTACCAGACGGCACGAAAATTGAAGAGCTGAACAAAGCCACTGCCGCGCAGATGGTGCCGTTCGACAGCATCAAGTTTACGGGCAACTATGGCAACATGACAGAAATCTCCTATCAAGTGGCGAAGCGTGCTGCGAAGAAAGGCGCGAAGTATTACCACATCACCCGCCAGTGGCAGGAACGTGGCAACAACCTGACCATCAGTGCCGATCTGTACAAGTAACAAAACGGTTTCATAAAGGCGGCGCAGTGCCGCCTTTTTTGTTACTTTTTTTCTGATTTCTGCCCCATGTCATTGCATGCATCCGTCACACTCCGTAAAATCCCGCGCCTTAGCGTGATCCACCATTTTTATGCGCCTTAGCGAAATAATTATTCTGGATTTGGACTTTTCATAACAGGAAGCCAATGGAAAAGAAACTTGGCCTGAGTGCGTTAACTGCACTTGTATTGAGCTCAATGCTGGGCGCGGGCGTATTCAGTTTGCCGCAGAACATGGCGGCCGTCGCCAGCCCGGCCGCATTATTGATTGGCTGGGGCATCACCGGCGTCGGGATTTTGTTGCTGGCGTTCGCCATGCTGCTGCTGACGCGTATCCGACCGGATCTGGACGGCGGAATATTCACTTACGCCCGTGAAGGTTTTGGCGAGCTGATTGGCTTCTGCTCCGCCTGGGGCTACTGGCTGTGCGCGGTGATCGCCAACGTCTCCTATCTGGTTATCGTCTTCTCGGCGCTCAGTTTCTTTACCGATACGCCCGAACTGCGCCTGTTTGGTGACGGCAATACCTGGCAGTCCATCGTCGGCGCCTCGGTGCTGCTGTGGATTGTTCACTGGTTGATTTTGCGCGGTGTTCAGACCGCGGCCAGCATTAACCTGGTGGCGACGCTGGCCAAGCTGGTGCCGCTTGGCCTGTTCGTCGTGCTGGCCTTCCTCGCCTTCCGTCTCGATGTCTTTACGCTCGATTTCAGCGGTATTGCGTTGGGCGTTCCCGTCTGGGAGCAGGTGAAAAATACCATGCTGATTACCCTGTGGGTGTTCATCGGTGTTGAAGGTGCCGTCGTGGTCTCTGCCCGCGCGCGTAACAAACGCGACGTGGGACGCGCCACACTGCTGGCCGTCCTGGCGGCGCTGGGCGTTTATCTGCTGGTGACGCTGCTGTCGCTCGGTGTGGTGGCCCGCCCTGAACTGGCGGAGATGCGTAATCCGTCCATGGCCGGGCTGATGGTGAAAATGCTCGGTCCCTGGGGTGATGTGGTTATCGCGGCAGGTTTGATTGTCTCCGTCTGCGGCGCGTACCTGAGCTGGACCATTATGGCGGCGGAAGTTCCGTTCCTGGCCGCCACGCACAAAGCGTTCCCGCGCCTGTTTGCCCGTCAGAATAAAAACAGTGCGCCATCGGCTTCTCTGTGGCTCACCAACATCAGCGTGCAGGTCTGTCTGGTGCTGATCTGGCTCACAGGTTCGGACTATAACACGCTGCTGACCATCGCCTCCGAGATGATTCTGGTACCCTATTTCTTAGTGGGCGCATATCTGTTAAAAATTGCGACCCGCCCGGCACACTATGCGGTAGGCGTAGGTGCCTGTATTTACGGTCTATGGTTATTGTATGCTTCCGGCCCGATGCATCTGCTGCTGTCCGTGGTGCTCTACGCGCCAGGCCTGCTGGTATTTATCTACGCTCGCCGTACGCATCAGCTTGATAATGCCCTTAAGCGCCGCGAAATGGCGTTGATAGGTTTGCTGTTAGTCGCTGCCGTACCGGCAACGTGGATGTTAATGGGATAGCGCCGCCTGTCCCATTGTTGAACTGAAAAGGAGATTACGATGGGACACACGCAGCAACGCCCAATATTGATCACTGGCGCAGGCCGTCGCATCGGCCTCGCCCTCGCCCATCACTTTCTCAATCTTCGCCATCCGGTTATCGTCAGTTACCGCACGGAATATCCCTCCATTGAAGGGCTACGACATGCCGGAGCCGTCTGCATTCAGGCGGATTTCTCCACGGATGAAGGTATTCTTGCTTTCGCGGAAAAAGTGAAATCGACCACCCCCGGGCTGCGGGCGGTTATTCACAACGCCAGTACCTGGCTTCCTGAAAAAGCAGGACATTCGCTCAGCGAAACGCTCGCCTGCATGATGCAGATCCACGTTAATGCGCCTTATCTGCTCAACCATGCCCTACAGGATCTGCTACGCGGACACGGCCATGCCGCAGGCGACATTATCCATTTCACCGATTACGTGGTGGAGCGAGGCAGCGATAAACACATTGCCTACGCGGCCAGCAAAGCCGCGCTGGATAATATGACTCGCTCGTTCGCGCGCAAGCTGGCCCCCGAGGTAAAAGTCAACGCGATTGCCCCGGCGATGATTTTATTTAACGAGGGCGATGATGCCGAGTATCGTCAGCAGGCGCTTAACAAATCGTTGATGAAAATTGCGCCCGGCGAGAAAGAGGTGATCGACCTGATCGATTATCTGCTGACCAGCTGTTACGTTACGGGAAGGACGTTTGCCGTGGACGGTGGCCGCCCGCTGCGCTAGTGAAAGCGGCTCCAGAAGAAGATGAGCACCCAGGCGCTGAGGCTCCAGCAGACCACCGCCCCGCCCAGCGCCAGGGGCAGACGCAGAAAACCGGTGAAGTACCACAGCGACAGCAGATAGATGAAATACGGGATGATTGACCACATCCCGAATACAATGGTGGCACGCAGCGCCTCTATACCCCGCTCAGAGGCCACAATATAGTGCGCGATTAACGCAAAGGTGGGAAACAGCGGGATAAGCCCGGCAATGTAGTAGTTCTTCGTTTTAGCCAGCACCCCAATCAGCAGCACGACCAGCGCACCCAGCGCGGCTTTGATCAACAGCCCCATTCTTTTCCCTTAACAATCAAATAACATTCCCGTGCAGGATAACGGAACTCCGGCTAATTATGAAAGATTAATGGAAGGTTAAGGTTGTGCGGTGTATGTTGACGTTTTTCGCGATGACAGACGTAGTATGAATAAGATTGTTTATGTTGAAGATGAACCCGAAGTGGGTCAATTGATCGCCGCTTATCTGGGTAAACATGATATTGAAGTGGTTGTCGAACCTCGTGGCGATCGCGCTGAAGACGTCGTCACCCGCGAAAATCCGGACCTGGTGTTGCTGGACATTATGCTGCCCGGAAAAGATGGCATGACGCTTTGCCGGGATCTGCGCGCGAAATGGGACGGCCCGATCGTGCTGCTGACCTCTCTCGACAGCGATATGAATCATATTCTGTCCCTTGAGATGGGCGCGAATGACTACATCCTGAAAACCACGCCGCCGGCGGTCCTGCTTGCCCGTTTGCGCCTTCATCTGCGTCAGCGTGCCAGCGCTGAGCGTGAAGCGCCTGCGCCCTCTTTAACGCCGCATAAGGCGATGCGGTTCGGCACGCTTTCTATCGACCCGGCCAACCGACAGGTTATGCTTTCCGGGGAGCTGATTGCGCTCTCAACCGCAGATTTTGACCTGCTGTGGGAGCTGGCAACTCATGCCGGGCAAATTATGGACCGGGATGCATTGCTGAAAAATCTGCGCGGCGTAAGTTACGACGGAATGGATCGTAGCGTTGATGTGGCGATTTCTCGCCTGCGAAAAAAACTGCAGGACAGCGCCACCGAGCCCTACCGCATTAAAACCGTACGTAATAAGGGCTACCTGTTTGCCCCGCACGCATGGGAAACCTGAAAAAAAACTACACAGTAAATTTCGAAAAATAACTTGCGATGCATAAGGATTGTTATCGGTATACGTCGTAAGTTTTCGATTATATGCATCGTTAGTCATGAAATATCCCTTGATCACATTCCTCTTACCTGTTCAATTTCGATGTGCATTTTTCGCGTAAACAAAAGTAGCTCTAATGTATTTCATTGCTATAGTACAATATATATTCAGCAGTTCAGGAACCATTATCGATCAAAAATCCGTCACTTAAATGCACATTGTGTTAAAAATGAACTTTACAATTGACTAAATTATTATCTTATCCTTATGAAAACAAAGGGGATATAGTTAGCATATAAATAATATCGATCTTTTTCAATAGCTTACGCGTTTGCAGAAATCTAATTCTCATGCTAAACCTTATACTCTCTCAATTATTTAATGAACGAGGTATAGCAATGTCATGGAGAGTCATTAGCTCGGTAATTTGTCCTAACACGGGAATCGTTTATTCAAGCATCTTGGGACTCAAGTTCTTGAAACTCATCATTTGGTATGAAAGCGATGTCTATTTGTACCCCGGCGATAGGATATATCCGACAAAGAATGGCGTCTTCATTAATGGCGTTTTCAAGCCAATATCGATATACAACATCTCCCCTTACAACGAGATGTTATGGAGTGAAATTAAAAACAAGATGGCCTGCCCATACAATCGAAACCAGGAAGAGGAGATATGTACCTACGCGGTGCATTGCAACGCGCGTAAGTGTCCGCATGGGTTTATCACGAATCCACTGATTGTCAGCACAGTCAAATCCAGACATTAACGAATGTTGGTAATGTTCAGGTTACAAAGATAAGTATCTTTGTCGCACCGTTTGCGCCGGATACCTCTCACTGGTAAACGCCATAAATAAAGCCACCCGCAGGTGGCCTTTGTCATTGTTATTCTGATTCACAAATACTCTCAATCGCAAATAAACTCGTATAGCGAAGCGTAAACGGATTACCCGGGCATTGATGGAATAAAGCGATGCCGTGTTTTATTACCTTTCGACGATTACCCCTTTTCAACGCATCATGCCTGACTTGCGCCCATAGCGACCCTGCTGGTAAAAGACGTGTAGTGAAGCCCCTGTTTCGGTGAAATTAATGAAGAAGCTGTTTGTTCAGTTTTATTTACTGCTGTTTGTCTGCTTTCTGGTGATGACCATGCTGGTCGGGCTGGTCTATAAGTTCACCGCAGAGCGTGCGGGCAGACAATCCCTGGACGATCTGATGAAAAGCTCGCTCTACCTGATGCGTAGCGAGCTGCGCGAAATTCCTCCGCATGACTGGGCACGTACGTTAAAAGAGCTGGATCTGAATCTGTCGTTTGATCTGCGTATCGAACCCATGAAGGATTTTGATTTAGCGCCGCCGGCGATGCAGCGTTTGCGCGACGGAGACATCGTCGCACTGGACGAGAAATATACCTTCATTCAGCGTATTCCGCGCAGCCACTATGTCCTGGCCGTCGGGCCAGTGCCCTATCTCTATTACCTGCACCAGATGCGCCTGCTGGATCTCGCCCTGCTGGGCTTTATTGCCATCTCGCTCGCTTTCCCTGTGTTCATCTGGATGCGACCGCACTGGCAGGACATGCTGAAACTGGAATCCGCCGCACAGCGTTTTGGGGAGGGTCATTTAACTGAACGCATACATTTCGACAGTGGTTCCAGTTTTGACCGTCTCGGTATTGCCTTTAACCAGATGGCCGATAACATCAACGCCCTGATTGCCAGCAAGAAGCAGCTTATCGACGGCATTGCGCATGAACTGCGCACTCCGCTGGTACGCCTGCGTTATCGCCTGGAGATGAGCGAGAACCTCACCGCCGCGGAATCGCAGGCCCTCAATCGGGATATTGGCCAGCTTGAAGCGCTGATTGAAGAGCTGCTGACCTATGCCCGCCTCGATCGGCCTCAGACGGAGTTGCACCTCAGTACGCCGGATCTTCCCGTCTGGCTACAGACGCATATTAACGATGTGCAGAGCGTTAACCCTCAGCGAAAACTGCTGACAGCCATTACCCCCGGCGCGTACGGCGCGCTGGACATGCGCCTGATGGAACGCGTGCTGGATAATCTGATGAACAACGCCATGCGCTACAGCGAAACCACGCTGCGCATAGGTTTAGATTTGCAGAGGAGCCAGGCAATTCTGTGCGTGGAAGACGATGGCCCCGGTATTGAGCCAGCGGAGCGTGAAAAAGTTTTCGAGCCGTTTGTGCGCCTCGACCCCAGCCGCGACCGTGCTACCGGCGGCTGTGGTCTGGGGCTGGCTATTGTCCGTTCTATTGCCCAGGCGATGGGCGGTTCGGTTCGCTGCGAAGCGAGCGAGCTGGGCGGGGCCCGGTTCGTCTTTAGCTGGCCGATCTATCACAACATTCCTCTTCCCGTACCTGCCTGAACTAAACCGCACGCTGGCCTGACCCGGCGTGTTGTGCTATATCAGTAGTATGTTGTAACTAATTAAGGACTATTATGGCGACTTACGATCTCATCGAAAGGCTTAACACCACATTTCGGGAAATAGAGCAGGCGTTACTGACCCTGACGGCGCAACTACAGGGCTGCCGCCTGTTGGCCGCCCGCGTCTTTTCCCTGCCCGAGGTGGCGAAAGGCGCGGAACACGACCCGCTGAACACCATTGAGGTAACGCAGCATATCGGTAAAGTGGCGCTGGAACTGACGTTGCAGCACTATCGCCGCCTTTTCATCCAGCAGCAGTCCGAAAATCGCAGCAGTAAGGCCGCCGTTCGCCTGCCCGGCGTCATCTGTCTGCAAACGGATACCGCAACGCGTGAAGCCATTGAGGCGCAAATTACGCATATTAATACGCTGAAAGCCGCCTTCGAGAAAATCGTGACCGTTGAGTCCGGGCTGGCACCGGCTGCCCGTTTTGAATGGGTGCATCGCCAGCTTCCGGGGCTGATCACCCTGAATGCTTACCGCACGCTGACGGTACTGCGCCACCCCGCCACGCTGCGCTTCGGCTGGGCCAACAAGCACATCATTAAAAACTTCACGCGCGACGAGATCCTGGCTCAGCTGGAGAAAAGTCTGAAATCGCCGCGAACGGTCGCCCCGTGGTCGCGGGAACAGTGGATTGAACGGCTGGAGCAGGAGTACCACAGCATTGCCTCCCTGCCGGCTGATACCCGTCTTAAAATAAAGCGTCCGGTGAAGGTGCAGCCTATCGCTCGTGTCTGGTATGCCGGACAGCAAAAGCAGGTGCAATACGCCTGCCCGACACCGCTGATTGCGCTCTACGATGCCGATCAGGGTGCGGTGGTGCCGGATATCGGAGAACTGCTAAACTACGATGCTGAAAACGTTCAGCATCGCTATAAACCCCAGGCACAGCCGCTACAGCTGATTATCCCGCGGCTGCACCTGTATGTGGCGCAGTGATTACCTGATGCTGCCCACCATCGCTTCCGGGCGGACCCAGGCATCAAACTCGGCGTCCGTCAGGTAGCCCAGCGCCAGCGCAGAGGCTTTCAGGGTAAGCCCCTCTTTGTGCGCTTTTTTAGCGATTTCGGCCGCTTTGTCATAACCAATATGGGTGTTTAGCGCCGTGACCAGCATCAGGGACTCATTCAGCAGCTGGCTGATTCGCTCGCGATTAGGCTCAATGCCCACCGCGCAGTGCTCGTTAAAGCTCTCCATGCCATCGGCCAGCAGACGAATCGATTGCAGTACGTTGTGGATCACCATCGGGCGATAGACGTTAAGCTCGAAGTTACCCGACGCGCCGCCCATGTTGACCGCAACGTCATTACCCATCACCTGACAGCACAGCATGGTCATGGCTTCGCACTGCGTCGGGTTTACTTTACCCGGCATAATGGAGCTACCCGGCTCGTTTTCCGGAATGCTGATTTCGCCGATGCCGCAGCGCGGGCCGGAGGCCAGCCAGCGCACGTCGTTGGCGATTTTCATCAGCGAGGCTGCCAGCCCTTTCAGCGCGCCATGGGTATGGACCAGCGCATCACAGGTCGCCAGCGCTTCGAATTTATTCGGGGCGGTAACAAACGGCTGCCCGGTGATCTTCGCCAGCTCTTCGGCCACGCGCACCGCGTACTCGGGATGGGTGTTTAACCCGGTGCCAACCGCCGTTCCGCCGAGCGCCAGCTCCGCCAGATGCGGCAGGCTGTTGTCTATATGCTTAAGATTGTGCTCCAGCATCGCCACCCAGCCGGAGATCTCCTGGCCAAGCGTCAGCGGCGTGGCGTCCTGCAGGTGCGTACGACCAATTTTTACAATGTCGCTGAAAGCCTGCGCTTTCTCGTTAAGCGTAGATTTGAGCACGTTGAGTTGCGGGATAAGCTGCTCGCGGATAGCGATGACGGCCGCCACGTGCATGGCCGTCGGGAACACGTCGTTGGAACTCTGGCTTTTATTCACGTCATCGTTCGGGTGAACCTTCCGCTCCATGCCGCGCACGCCGCCAAGCAGCTCGCTTGCGCGGTTCGCCAGCACCTCGTTCATGTTCATGTTGCTCTGGGTGCCTGAGCCGGTCTGCCAGATGGCAAGGGGGAATTCGTCGGGATGTTTGCCCGCCAGCACTTCGTCGGCGGCATTGATGATGGCGGAGGCTTTATCGGCATCCAGCAGGCCCAGATCCTGATTAACTTTGGCGGCAGCACGTTTGGTCAACGCCAGCGCCTGGATTAGCGAGACGGGCATTTTCTCTGTCGAAATGCGGAAATGCTCCAGCGAACGCTGGGTTTGCGCGCCCCATAGCTTGTCGGCCGGGACGTCGATGGCGCCCATGGAGTCTTTCTCGCGGCGATGCATTGTCATTACTTACTCCTTGATAACAAAGATGGGATTGCTCACATGCTTAAGAGATAAGTATTGATGACTTCTGAGAAACGTTATGGCGCTTTGTGCGCTCTTTTTGATGTCGGGTGGCGGCTGCGCCTTACCCGACCTACGAGGATGTAGGCCGGGTAAGCGTCAGCGCCACCCGGCAATTTACAGAATTACTTCACACACGCCGAACACTGGGAAGACTGGATCTGTTTGAAGAAGTCGTTACCTTTGTCATCCACAAGAATGAACGCCGGGAAGTCTTCCACTTCAATTTTCCAGATCGCTTCCATACCCAGTTCCGGGTACTCCACGCACTCCAGGCTCTTGATACTGCCCTGTGCCAGCACCGCTGCCGGGCCGCCTATGCTGCCAAGGTAGAAGCCGCCGTGCTTGTGGCACGCGTCCGTCACCTGCTGGCTGCGGTTACCTTTCGCCAGCATGATCATGCTGCCACCGTTGGCCTGCAACTGGTCGACGTAGGAGTCCATACGGCCCGCCGTGGTTGGGCCTAACGAGCCGGAAGCATACCCATCAGGCGTTTTTGCCGGGCCTGCGTAGTAGATCGGGTGATCTTTAATGTACTGCGGCAGCCCTTCGCCGTTGTCCAGGCGCTCTTTCAGCTTCGCATGGGCGATGTCGCGACCCACGATAATCGTCCCGTTCAGGGAAAGGCGCGTTGAAACCGGATACTGCGAAAGCTGCGCCAGGATCTCCTTCATCGGGCGATTCAGGTCAACGCGTACCGCTTCGCCCTCACCCGCTTTACGCAGTTCTTCAGGGATGTATTTGCCCGGGTTGTTCTCCAGCTTTTCGATCCAGATGCCGTCGCGGTTGATCTTCGCTTTGATGTTACGATCCGCAGAGCACGACACGCCCATCCCCACTGGACAGGATGCACCGTGGCGCGGGAGGCGGATCACGCGAATGTCATGCGCGAAGTATTTGCCGCCAAACTGCGCGCCCAGCCCCAGATTCTGCGCTTCGGCCAGCAGTTCCTGCTCAAGCTGCACGTCGCGGAACGCCTGACCATGTTCGTTACCTTCCGTTGGCAGGCCATCGTAGTATTTGGTTGAGGCCAGCTTAACGGTTTTCAGGGTGCTTTCAGCAGACGTACCGCCAATCACAAACGCGATATGGTACGGCGGGCAGGCCGCAGTGCCAAGGGTGCGCATCTTCTCAACCAGATAGTTCTTCAGCTTGCCCGGGGTAAGCAGCGCTTTGGTTTCCTGGTAAAGATAGGTTTTGTTGGCTGAACCGCCGCCTTTGGCAATGCAGAGGAATTTGTACTCGTCACCGTCGACGCTGTAGAGGTCAATCTGCGCAGGCAGGTTGGTGCCGGTGTTCACCTCTTTGTACATATCCAGCGCCGCGTTTTGCGAATAGCGCAGGTTATCTTCGGTGTAGGTATTGTAAACGCCGCGCGCCAGCGCCGCTTCGTCACCGCCGCCGGTCCAGACGCGCTGGCCTTTTTTACCGGTGATAATCGCCGTGCCGGTGTCCTGGCAGGTCGGCAGAATGCCTTTCGCCGCGATATCAGAGTTACGCAGGAATTGCAGGGCAACGTACTTGTCGTTCTCGCTGGCTTCCGGGTCGCTCAGAATATCGGCAACCTGCTGCTGATGCGCCGGACGGAGCATAAAGGAAGCATCGTGGAAGGCTTGCTGCGCCAGCAGCGTCAGCGCCTGCGGGTCAACTTTGAGGATCTCCTGCCCTTCAAACTCAGAGACAGAAACGTAATCGCGGGTTAACAGGTAATACTCGGTCCGATCCTGACTGAGGGGGAAAGGATCCTGATAATGGAAGGGTTTATTCGACATTGTTCTCTCACTTACTGCTTCGGTCTGTTTATTCAGGGCAGATGTTCCGCTGCCCGGCTTAAAAGCGAGTCAGCTTATCCTACACAATTTTTTAACAAAAACTGAGACTAGTACGACTTTTTACATCCGCAGGTTACTTCCATTCGGTTTATTGCTTTAATACGCGAAGTTAATTCCACATATGAATCAGGGCTTGATAATGCAAAAACTCATCAACTCAGTGCAAAACTACGCCTGGGGAAGTAAAACTGCGTTAACGGATCTCTACGGTATCGCCAACCCGGACAACCTGCCGATGGCAGAGCTGTGGATGGGCGCGCACCCGAAGAGCAGCTCAAAAATTGAAGATGCCAGCGGCCAGGTGCGCAGCCTGCGTGATGTCATCGATGCCGACAAAGCCGCGCTGCTCGGCGATAAAGTGGCGAATCGTTTTGGTGAGCTGCCTTTTCTGTTCAAGGTATTGTGCGCCGACCAGCCGCTCTCCATTCAGGTTCACCCGAACAAAAAAGCCTCTGAGCTGGGCTTTGCCAAAGAAAATGCCGCCGGTATTCCGTTAGACGCCGCAGAGCGTAACTACAAAGATCCTAATCACAAGCCGGAACTGGTTTTCGCCCTTACCCCTTTCCTGGCGATGAATGCCTTCCGCGAGTTTTCCGAGATCATCTCCCTGCTGCAACCGGTCGCTGGGGCTCACAACGCGATCGCCCACTTCCTGGAAAACCCGAACGCAGAAGCCCTGAGCGCGCTGTTTGCCAGCCTGTTGAATATGCAGGGCGAGGAAAAATCCCACGCGCTGGCGGTGCTGAAAGCCGCGCTGAACGACCAGCAGGGTGAGCCATGGGACACCATTCGCGTAATTTCCGCGTTTTATCCGGACGACAGCGGCCTCTTCTCTCCGCTGCTGCTGAACGTGGTGAAGCTCAACCCGGGCGAAGCAATGTTCCTGTTCGCTGAAACCCCGCACGCCTACCTGAATGGCGTGGCACTGGAGGTGATGGCTAACTCCGATAACGTACTGCGCGCGGGCCTGACGCCAAAATACATCGACATCCCTGAGCTGGTTGCCAACGTGAAGTTCGTGGCGAAACCTGCTGCGGAGCTGCTTACTCAGCCGGTGAAAAACGGCGCAGAACTGGACTTCCCGATTCCGGTTGACGATTTTGCCTTCTCCCTGCATGACCTCAGCGCAGACGAAACCGCCATTGCACAGGAGAGCGCCGCGATCCTGTTCTGTGTGGAAGGCGAAGCGACGTTGCATAACGGTAGCGAGCGTCTGCTGCTTAAACCGGGGGAGTCCGCTTTTGTCCCGGCAAACGAGTCGCCTGTCTTCGTGAGCGGCACTGGTCGCCTGGCGCGCGTTTTTAATAAGCTTTAGGGACTTACTGAATTTTTTAACAACTCTTGCTAAGCTAGTAACAGGCGTTGTAACACCAGGCGGTTTTAACCGCCTGGTTTCATTTTAGGGATAATCGCAATGAAAAAATCGGTCGTAGCGGTAGGAGTGATTGTTGCTTTAGGCGTGATCTGGACGGGTGCTTCCTGGTATACCGGGAAACAGCTGGAAAGCCGTCTGGCAGAGATGATGGCACAGGCAAACAGCGAAATTAAGCGCAGCGCGCCTGAAGCAGGTCTGGAGCTGAGCTACCAGAACTACCAGCGTGGCGTCTTTACCAGCCATATGCAGGTGGTGGTGAAGCCGGTAGCGGGCAATCAGAACGCCTGGCTGAAACCGGGCCAGAGCGTGGTACTGGATGAAGTGGTCAGCCACGGTCCGTTCCCGCTGGCACAGTTGAAAAAGTTTAACCTGATCCCCTCTATGGCATCCGCCAGAACCGTACTGGTAAATAACGAGGTGACGAAGCCAATTTTCGATATGGCGAAAAATGAGTCGCCGTTCGAGATCAATACCCGCATCAGCTATGCCGGTGATACGCGTTCCGACATCGACCTGAAAGCGCTGAATTACGAACAAGGCACCGATAAAGTCGCCTTCAGCGGCGGTAATTTCCAGCTTGATGCCGATCGCGACGGCAAGAATGTCTCTCTGACCGGCGATGCCGCCAGCGGCCTGGTGAATTCAGTCAATGAATATAACCAGAAGGTCCAGCTTACCTTCAACAACCTGAAAGCCAGCGGCAATAGCCGTATGACCGATTTTGACGAGCGTATTGGCGATCAGAAGCTGAGCCTCGATAAGATCGCCATTGCGATTGAAGGTAAAGAGATGGCAGTGCTGGAAGGCATGGATCTGGACGGCAAGTCTGACGTTTCCAAAGACGGTAAAAGCATCAACACCCAGCTGGATTACAGCCTGAAAAGCCTGAAAGTACAGAATCAGGACCTGGGTACCGGCAAGCTGTCACTGAAAATTGGCAACATTGACGGCCAGGCATGGCACGAATTTAGCCAGAAATACAGCAAAGAGAGTCAGGCTCTGCTGACCGATGCCGCCCTGCAACAGAACCCGCAGGCGTACCAGCAGCAGGCGATGGCCGTGCTGTTTAATAACCTGCCGATCCTGCTGAAAGGCGAGCCGGTAATTACCGTTGCGCCACTGAGCTGGAAAAACGACAAAGGCGAAACCAACTTCAACCTGTCGCTGTTCCTGAAGGATCCGGCGGCCGCGACCGGCGAGCCGCAGACCCTGGCGCAGGAAGTTGACCGCAGCGTGAAATCGCTCGACAGCAAGCTGACCATCCCGATGGATATGGCAACCGAGTTCATGACGCAGATTGCGAAACTCGAAGGGTATGGTGAAGAAGATGCAGGTAAACTGGCAAACCAACAGGTGAAAGGCCTGGCGGCGATGGGCCAGATGTTCCGCATCACGAAGGTGGAAGACAACACCATTTCCACCAGCCTGCAATATGCTAATGGCCAGGTAACGCTCAACGGCGACAAAATGCCGCTGGAAGATTTTGTCGGCATGTTTGGTATGCCGACGCTGGGCATTCCGGCACCGGCTGAACCGGCAGCGCCGCCAGCAGTACCGCAGCAGTAAACGAAAAACCCCTCGCATGAGGGGTTTTTTATTGCCGGGCGATGTGCAGCAGAGATTACTTCACCGTCACTAACCGCGCCGCCACAATCTGATGGCCGGCCTGCACGTCCGTATTTTCAATACGCTGCATAATTCGGTCTGCCAGGGTGTACCCCATTTCACGAGCCGGCGTCGTCGCCCAGACGATGGGGAGATCGTCTAGCGCATTTTCACCGACATCCGCAAATGCCCCCAGCGCTACCTGATGGCCGAAGAACGTTTCTACCCCGCCCTCACCGCTCTGGCGTCCGGCGCGGATCAAGCCGAACCACGCCCCCATCGCAATCACATCGTTATAGCAAATCACCGCGCTGATTGTCGGGCTGTTGCGAAGCAACGTGCCGATGGCTTCGGCGGCTTTTTTCTGGCTGGATTCACACTCCACCACCCATTCGCTGTGAAACGGCAAGCCGTATTTGATGAGCGTGGAGCAGTAACCGCCCACCCGCTCGGCACGCGTCAGGGACGAGCTTTTACCGCCGAGCCAGGCGATGCGCTGATGGCCGCGATGAATAAGATGCTCGGTCAGCATTTGCGCGGCCTGCATGTTATCCGGCCGAAGGGTATCGGCTTCGTCGAGATAGCTGGCGCGTGACGCAACCACCAGCGGTACGCCTTTCTGCGCCGCGCGCTCACACAATTCACTGCCCACACCGGACGCGCCGGCCACGATCACCCCATCCACCCCTTGCGTCAGCAGCATATCCAGCCTGGAGAGCAGCTGCTCCGGTTCGCGCCCACCGTGGAGCAGGAAAACCATTCGCCCCTGCGCTTCAAGCGCCTCGGTAAGCCCGGCGGTCAGTTCTGCATAAAACGGCGACGCGAGGTCGCGAACAATCAGCCCTATCACCCCGCTTTGCCCACCGCGCAGCGCCGACGCCTGGCGATTACGCACAAAGCCCAGTTGCTCAACGGCCTCGTTGACGCGCTGACCCGTAGCAGGAGAGATGCGCCCTTTCCCGCTCAATACCAGCGAAACGGTGCTAACGGAAACCCCCGCCGCCAGCGCGACATCGTTGATGGTGATCTTTTTCGCTACAGCCATGTGGTGGCGTGACTCCTTGATAATGAGATCGCTAAAACGTTTTATCAATACGTTATCTTTATACTACCAGTAAAAGCCTGAGAATGTGATTTAGCGCGCACTAAAGTTTGATAAAACGTTTTATCTTTTCGCCCCATCGCGGTCGTTAAATCTCTTTCTACCATTTAAGGAGTCGTTTTATGACGACGAAAGCAGCACAAAAAATATCGCTGTGGGAGTTTTTCCAGCAACTGGGCAAAACCTTTATGCTGCCCGTGGCGCTTCTCTCTTTTTGCGGGATCATGCTGGGGATCGGCAGCTCGTTAAGCAGCCATGACGTCATTACTCTAATCCCTTTCCTCGGAAATCCGGTACTTCAGGCGATCTTCATCTGGAGACTATTAAGTCTTTTAACGAAGTGGCTTGATGTTGGATTGATGTGCGGTAACTTCTGCTATGTTGCCGCGATACGATTTGTCATGTGCAATGAACTAACGTCGTTTCGCGGTAACTTTATGCCCCACCCATGCCCCATCACACCACCCTGTCATCCTGCATCACGCTGTTGATGAAGAACGTCACCCGCCCCATCACCTCAACCTCTTCCGCAGCCTCCCCCTCTATCGCTTCACCATCATCACAAATCAGCGCCCTGCCCATGACCCTGGCAAACTGAGTCCGTCCGCCGCTGAGGATTAGCAGAACCTGATTCTGTGCCAGTCTGGTGCACGGCTCGATAACCGCAAAGCCAGACGAGGTTTCGAGGATGCGGCTGTCCATGCCGATCCCGCAGATAATTTCCGGAGATAAACGCGGTGCTACGAAATCAGCCGCCGGTGAAGGAAATCCCATCAGTGCACCCTCCCCATGTTACGCAGGATCCAGTATCTGTTATCACTGCCGTCAGTTGTCTTGTCAGCAAAGTCTGGTTGGTATCTCTTAATCCATGCATTGGCATCTGCCTGGCTGAAATGCCAATTCCTAACGCGCAATTCAGTGATGAATTTGTCAGTGTTCAAACAAAGATATCCCTTTGGATTCTGTTGTATGGCCGCTAAAAAGGCTGCACGTATATCAGGTTGACGAGGCATGAACGCACCCTCACTCGCTTATTGACTGTATGCATATACAGTAGTATTTTTATGAAAACAGATCAAGCACAGGCAATTTTCACTTAAGAGGGGATCGGTATGTTTGTTGAACTGGTTTATGACAAGCGAAATGTTGAAGGGCTCGAAGGGGCCAGAGAAATCATACTGGCCGAGCTGAAGAAGCGGGTGCATCAGATTTTCCCTGATGCCGAAGTGAAGGTGAAGCCGATGCAGGCAAACGGCCTGAATAGCGACGCCAGCAAAAGCGATCGGGAAAAACTGAACCGCATGCTGGAGGAGATGTTTGAAGATTCTGACATGTGGCTGACCTCTGAGTCTCCTACTGTTCGCCAGGTTGGGCTTTAACTATCTATCGTGTAATATTCCCCGCGTTTGCTCGGGCGTGAACACTGAGCAACCAACCGCCGCCCGTTCTTTCTTAAGTCGGACGGCGGTTTTCTTAGCGAAGCCGTTTCAATATGCTGTCTTCAGGTATATCAAGCTCCAACCTGTTTTAGCTCATCAACCTGTTTACTAAGTTCTGCTACCTTTGCGTTAAGTGCCTTAATGGCGGCCAGAGCATCCATAAGCAATGGGTTAAGGTCAAGGGTCATTTTGCCCACTCCCTCGGCGCTGTGAACGTATTCCGGGTCAATCTTTTCAATTTGCTGCGCGATTACACCACGGCGTACTGCTTCACTGTCGTCATCCTTATACCTGAACGATACGAACTCCATCGCATCGATGTTTGCCAGCGCGATTTCCGTATCAAGTTCAGTGATATCTTTCTTAAAGTTGATATCAGATGTCCCAACCGCCTGCATCTGCGTCCACGGTATTGTGGATGATGAGGTGTTCATTGCAGATGCGATGAGGTTTCTTACAAAAAGATTACCGGATATTCCTGTGAAGATTTGCTGTCGGCGAGTTGGGTCATACCCGCATACAATTCCAGATCCTGCTTGCGGCGCCCAGGAAGTACCAGAGCCGTCAATACCATAAAACCCTGATTCGGTACTTCCTAAAACGTTAATACCTGGAGTTCCGAAACCAAAGTATCCAACACCTAAGACATTACCAGTATTAGGGCCAACATCCTTAGTGGCGGCATTTCCCAAACCGAGGTTTGTGCGAGCGTCAGCAGCATTCTTTGCACCTGTGCCGCCCTGGCTGATACTGAGCGCGGTAGTCAGGCCGCTTAGGCTGGTTATATCGCTGTTAGCCCCTTTCTTCGCCAGTGATTTCTGGCCCGGCACGGTAACGGCCACACCGTTAATCGTGATAGTGACGTCTGTAGTACCGTTCATCACATCAGCGAACCCGCTCATGTAGCGCTGGTACATCGTGAAGGTTTCAGCGATATCCTGCGCCAGACCGTCAACGCTCAGGCTGTCGCTCAGCAAAATGGAATATTTGGTTCCAGCAGGGATAGCAGGGTTAGCAGCTGGCGTAACGGTGAGAGAGGTTGCGCTTCCAATCGCGGTAATCTGGAAAACCTGCGCTGGGCTGGTCAGCGCGATAACAGTGCAGCCGTTACGAATAAGTGAGCCAGCTGCAGTGAAGTTTGTGCCGGTACCTGTAAGGGTGTTTCCGCTGATGGCAATAGTGCCAGTGGTATAAATCATGTTTTCTCCAGGCAATAAAAAACCCCGCCGGAGCGAGGTTTGTTTGAATCAGTTTGTTTATTTGCAGGTCGTGCTGGTAAATGTATTTGCACTTACCCAGGTCCAGTTAAATGGATAACCCGCTCGGTACTGAATTTGGTTATTTTGCTTGCGAACGCCATAAATTTGCACGCTGCTTTCCTGCCCGCCTACCAGTGCTGTTCCGCTACATACAGGCTGTTGCCTCTCAATAACGCCAGCACAACCTGAAAGCAAAAAAGCCAATGACAAACAAAAAATTATATTTTTCACAATGGTTCCATCCCAGGGGAACGAGGAAGTAACACAATAGCAATATGGATAACGTGGGTATAATTGATTCTGTAGATCAATTTTAGTTAATTGATCGCTTAAAACGATCAATCATAACTTGCACAGTTGATGGCCATAATCACGTTTCTTAAATTTGAATAAGCAACATTCTGTAGGCTTCCGCTCGGTGTGGTTTGCGGTCTGGCAAATATCCGCGTATTGCTTCCCTCAAGTTTTGCCATGCTCTTGTATATGGCCGAGTAGGGCTGCGGTTGACCGCCAGCCGATACAACCCCGGTAATTAGTCCCAGCATGGCAGGCATGCAGGCCCACTTCCCCGCCAGAGTTGTATTGATGTTGTATCCTGAGCTGGCATCCACCCCGGCGGTACCGAGGGTGACAACATCGCTCAGCGTGCGCGTTTCGTTTGTTAAAATCAGCGTCCCTGATGCATCCCACACAGCCAGCCCGTAGTCTGGCTTTGTCTGCGGGAAAATAGAGAAAAAATAAACGTACGCTGTGCCGGTTGCATTCGGTCTGAGAAAATCAATCGTGATGGTGTTCCCGCTTATCGTCTGAGTGATTTCGACCTCAACCGTGCAATGAACGAACGCGACAACGGGCTGACCTGCGGGGAATGTGTGCGTCACTTTGGTATTGAACCCCGATGTTCCCTGAAGTGCCGCTGTCTTTCGCGCCTGTAGAGCGATTGGCGAGCTGTTCGCGGTCACCCATACTTCCCCGCTCGTGGTCGTCAGTAAAACGCCATACTCCGCCATTTATGCCCTCTCGATCTGGAAAATGAGATAAGCCGCTGCCGCAGGCTCAGTCCCTGCTGAGTAGTCGGTATCACCTGCTGCTGACACTGTTGCTGTTCCCCCCGAAATGGTGATCTTCCTCCGACTCGTACCAAACTGATCGCCGTTCATGCTCTGAAAATAGGTCAGCCTGCAACCCGGTGGAAGCGCTACTGTGTAAGAGCCTGTTTTCTGGTTCTGGGCCAGCTGGAGATAGCCACAAACGCTGACAGGCTTAACGCCATAGTTGTTTACCTTGCCTGATGCGTCCCATGTCTGAACACCATATTCCGCCATCCAGTTCTCCTGAAAAAAAAGAGGCCCCGTAAGAGGCCTCCCGTTACCATGTTCCCGTGATTCTCCCGATCTGCACCCTCAACACATTGTTGGCATCCTTGACACTGATCGTTTGATTAGTCTGCTTCATGGCTCCCTCACCAGCTGTCGAACCGTAGTTCTCAAACGTACCTCCCTTATCCAGCCTCCATCCGACTGAGCCAGCGACATAGTTATTGGACTGGATGTAGTTGCCAATCTTGGCGTTGCCGATGGTGCCGTCCTGAATGAAGGTTTCCCGGATAAACACCTGCCCGTTCTGGATAACGAACGGCAGTGTAACCGCTCCCCCCGCCTGCGCCATGACGGCGAAGCGATCCGCCAGGAACAGCACCTGCGACTGCATGCCCGATGGAGTGTTTTCTACACCGATCCCCATTCCGGCGGCATACTGCTTTCCATTCGCGTCCACGGCAACCTTGATGCTGTACATCGCCTTCAGGTCACCACTAACGTTTGCTATCGCCTGCGCGTTGGTGGTGATCGCTGAAGTGTGCCCGTTGATGGTCGCCGTAATGCCGTTTATCTGCGTGGCCGTGGCCTGCTGATAATTGGAAAACGTCTGATTCAGGCTGTTGATTGCTGCCTTGTTGCCGTTCACGTCAGTCTGCAAACTCAGTAGCGAACGCGCTGTTGCCTCCCTGTCGCTTGCCATAACATTATCAATACGATCGATGCTGGCCTTACTGTCACCGTACTGCGCGCTGAGTCTCACCTGCTGATCAACCTGCGCCAGCGTACTCGTTATTAGCGCGATGGAGTTACTCTGAATGCCGCCGCTGGCAGTATCTGTCCTTGCTCCCAGTTCCTCCAGACGGGATGCCATTGAGGAATCGAGGTCCGTGACAACCTGGCTAAGGTCAGTGATTGATGCTGTATTCTGAGCACCTACAGCAGCTGCTGAATCAGCTTTGTCAGATGCGACCTGAGTGGCAGCCGTCAATTGACTTACCGCAGAAGCGCGAGCTTCAGTTTCCGTTGCTAACGCCTGGCGAACATCAGTAATACCCGCTTCATTCTGGGCAGTTTTCGCTTCTAGACGAGTAACATCCGTGACGCGTGCCTCCGTCTCAGTGGCGATCACCTCCCGGAGCTGTTCGAAGGTCGCAGAGTTAGCGCCCTGCTGGGCTGTCTGCCGCACGACAACATCAGCAATAGCAAGCGCGTTGCCGATGATTGCTTCTGCTGTCTGCTTATTCGATCCAACCGCCGCTGCAAGACCGTTTGCATTCTCTTTGATTGCATCAGCCAGTTCTGCGAACTTTTCACTGCTCTCCACCGCGCTCTCGATCAGGTCTTTGAACGTATCAGTCTCTTTAATCTCCTCCAGGATTGCATTGGTGATATCGCTAAAGTCATCCGTTGGCTTTCCTGAAGCCTCAACAAAATCAGAAACCCCGAACGCGTTGCGTGTCCGGACATAAACGTAATAGACGTGGTCAAACTTGAGCTTTTGAATGGTCCACTGGTTCCCCCTTCCGAGGAATTGAGTTTTGTTCTCAATATCATCGGTTAATGGGATTGGCGTCTCGCCAGCGTACCAGAACTCAAAAGAGGTATCTGATGTTGCCGTTACAGACATAACTGGCACCAGAGTGGCCTGTAATGGTCCGGGTATCCACTGAACGGAGTTAGGAGCCTTTGGCGCGCCTATAATAAGACTCACCTGAGTTTCGGCGCCTTTCATCCCGTTTTCATTGCGCCCACGAACGCCGAGCGTGTAGCTACCGGCAGCAAGGCCGTAAAACTCATACCGGAACTGGTCAGTTTCGTACTGAGATACCAGCTTCCCATCAGCACTGTAGATGTACAGCTCAAACACCAGTTTTTTAGTAGTGGTTGCCGTCTCCCACGTTGCTGTAACCTGGACGGTCTCGGTGTTTGTGTTCAGGATTCGCAGGTTTTCCACGTTAGGCACGCGGTAGCCGTTCAGCGTATCGCTGGGAACTTCAAACACTGCACCCTCGTCAACGATGGCCTGTTTGTTGGGGTCGTGCAATGAGGCCGTTATGCTGTATACGGAGTTGTTTTCCGTTTCGGCAACGCTCAGTATCCGGAAAAGGCGAATCGCAACGCTTGCGGTTGAAATGGCAAATACAGTTCCCGCCCTCACCCATTCAGGTTCGTTTTTGAGTGTGACGTTGTTTCCGTTAACGCCATCAATCTCATAGCGAGAGAACTTTCCGTCCCTCCCCATAATCGACATAGTGGAGCCGTCCGTTACTACCGAGGAATCAACCGCGTCAACCGTTATCACCCTCCCGGAATGAGAAACAATTCTCCCCCCGAGGCGAGTTCCTGCGTAGTCATTATCCATGACCTCAACGATATCACCCGGCGTGAAGTGGATAGCATCGCGTGCCATCTGGAAAGACAGTCTGCTGCTTTCACGCTTTGCTGTTTCCAGCAGCCATTTACCTGCCCGCCATGCCTGTCCGCGAGAGGTGCAGCCAAACGCCTCCAGAGTGGTTTCGTTGTAGTTCCCTTTGGCTATCATCTCATCGTCGGAAACGTACTCTTTCACCTGCTCCCATCCGTTGTCGGGGTCAGTCCAGGACACTACAACCGCATTGTATTTCTCTGAACGCTTTACAGAGCTTCGTTTGAACTCGCCATTCACAACGTTGGCGTTCGTGATTGTCGCAATCGGATCCTGTGGAGCGTCCAGCATTACGGACAGGCGCAGGCCGTCCCACAGCGCAATGCCACGGAACATGCTCGCTATCTTGTCGAGAATGTCTCGCGCACTCGCCTGCTCTGTGATGTAGGCGTTGAGCGTCATGCGTGGCTCTTTGCCGCCATACCCATCATCTACAAGCTGATCGCAATATTGCGACAGAATGTAGAGTGCGCCATCGTCAACATCGATGTATCCGGCGCGTTTCGCCAGGCCAAATCGGGTGTTTTTCGCCAGCTCACGGAACAGCCACGCCGGGTTGTTAGTCCATGCCTTTTTGAAGCCCCCCGTCCACAGACCGGAGTAAGTTCTGGCAATTGGCTCGTAGTTATCCGGTACGTCAACGATCAGCCCGCGAAGATGATATGTGCGGCTCGGCGTGTCGGTGTACTGGTCACGGTCGATGACTGAGCCGGCAACAGCAGAGAACGGATAGCTAAGGTTGTCGTCGGTGATCTCGCTGTAGCTGTTCCAAACAGTCCCGTTTGACAGCAAATCGCTGCTGCTGTCAGGCGTAATGCGGCGAACGCGGATATCAAACGGTTTGATGTCGGGGGCATCAATGACGTGCGCCTCAAGGTACTCGCCAGAGATTTTCCCTGTAATCGTCACCGTCTTCTCCATGACCCAGCCCGACGAGCCAGTTCTGGTCTCGATAACCATCGTTACAGAGGTGTTTTTCTGGTTACCCTTGGAGTCCTGCTCCATGAGCCCGGTGACGCCGATGTTAAAACGAACGCGGGTCACGTCCTGATCTGTCACGGTTCTAACCAGCGGGGTATCGTAAGTGACCTCAGTGTTAACAATGGTCGTCGCTTCGATTGCAGAGAAGCCGTTGATTGGCTCCTGAGTTTCCGATCCAGGTCGCCAGGCAACACTGATGCCGTTCACGTTGACATTACCGTTCGAGTCAGTGATAGGCGTCTTATTCAGCTTGAATGAAGACAGGTGCTCCTGATCCACCGGGCCCGCGATTGGCCCCTCAGATATCAGATCCAGTACCCGATAGAATTGTTTTGATTTGAGGTTATCGTCGAGTAGTTTTGGGGTTGATGCTTTACCGCCACCTGAAGACATAGCGCCACCTTAGCTGATTGATTCTTCCCAGTCGGAATTATTAGATGTGTCGATCCCGAGACTTATTACGTTGCTGCCGACCTCCATCTCGCCGAGGAGTATGGGGACAGGATGCCCCTGTCCGACCCTGTTTTCTGCACTGGTAAACGAGTTATTCGTGAGGGTGTTTGTTTCGGCCGCTTCCGCTGAAGTTTTGCTTTTCATGTTCCGTGACATGTAGATGGAGTAAGCAACCGAGGCGGCAGACAGCACCAGTGAGGCAATGAGAACTATCGTACTGGTCTCAAGTCCCGCCCCCTCAATCACCGGGACAAACAGCACTACAGAGCCATCCTTCAGGCGCCGATCCATGTGCCACTGCACCGAAGACGTTTCAACATCCTCACCCGCCACTCGCATTCTTACTCTGGCGTTCAGGAATGCTTTTTTGAACTCATGATTCTGAGCAAGCAAAAGGCGAATTCCCTGAGCAGGGGTATCAACGTTCAGCTCGACTTTGCGGAAATGTCGGCGTAAATGCCCTGCAAATTTAAAGATGAGCACTGTTCATGTCTCCATATGGAATGCATCTGCTTAACGTATGCCGGGCGCATTTGCTCTCTCCGGCTTAAATGCCCGGAGCAATCGTGGTGAAGAACCATATTGTCATCGAGCAGAATCATTGCGTGGCAAGGGTCAGCTCCGGGGAATGGCTGCCTGATTATTACGTCACCTGGCAGCGCTTCTCCCGGCGTGACCTGATTGAAGCCATTGCGCGACATGTTGTTCAGATAAAGGTTCTCCCCTCTCAGCCACCAGCCATTCGTCCTTTCGAAGTCAGGAAGGTCAATTCCGCACAGGTGATACGCATCACGGAATAGCGAGTAACAATCAGTCACTCCGTGCTCGAACCGCCTCCCCAAAAGGTAATCCACCGGCCTGAACGTTCTGATTTTCCCGTTACAGGCCAGCACCCATGGAAGGCCCGATGCAACCTGGCATTTACGGTCGGCGCCGGACAGAACCGGGCTGTTCATTGGGTGAGAGTGGAATACCGCAGTCACCTCTCCAGCCTCCTCGGCCGCCAGCCAGTCATCATCACTGATTCGGAAGTGATTTCCCGGCTCCGGGTGAACATTCCGACAGCGGAACAGTCGCCCGCCTTCCAGAATTAAGCCGCACACCTCATCCTGCGACGATGCCGCATAATCGAGTAATTCCTGCATCATGAAACCTTCTGAGAGCCGGGGAAGCTGCTGATCGGCATTGGTTCCGGTCGTGGATAACGGAAGCGGCAGCCGCTACGGCGGTGAGAGCACTTATCTTTCGCCGGGTCAGTGGTTGGATTGTCGCGCTCATCTGCAACCGGCGGCCCGTCATATCCGCACCCGACGCCGCGATACTGCCACTGGCACACGTCGGCAAGGATGGTTCGCGCCGGGATGATAGCGTTGTCGCAGTCAATCGGTGTCGCCAGCGTGTAGGTCACCTGCTCGAACGTCTCTTCCGTCATCTCCTCAACAACGTAACGGGAAACCGCTTCCTGCGTCGGATCTGCGTCAGGGTTGCCATTGGGGAAGTTCACCGCGTCCAGGTATTTCACCGGAACCTGACGGCGGGTGATCACCACCCCAAGCATGTCGTCGAAGTCATGGTTTATGCCCGTCAGTAAACCCGTGACGTTCGCCACCACCATTGTTGGGCGGGCATATGTGCCTTCGTTCTTTGACTCGAACCCTTCGACTGCTATCGGGTATGCCTGATACTGATTCCCCTTCCAGATCACATTTCCGTAATATCCATTGGTGCCGGAATGGAACCGGATAAGGTCTCCGCCAAAGGGTTGCAGGTCGGCTTCGAACAGGTCGATAAACGCGCCTACTCCGGAGTCGACGCTATCAATAATCATACTGGCTGGTATGTCGCGCACGGCAAACTCCCATAAAAAAAGCCACCAAGTGGTGGCTACTGTTTGAATATCAGGATGTTGCTTACTGATAACCCTGGTTAACGTGTAAGCTCAGCTCGTCAGTGGTGGGACACTGGCGTAACCATCGAAGGGGGATGGCTGATTACCTCTGATAAAGGAAAAATAATGTCAGAATTGAAATTAAACGCTATTGACTTTATTTCTTTTGCGGTCGCTGGAAATACATTTAAATTAAAAGCTAATTTGATTGGCCCTAATGACCAATTTTATTCGGTAAACCTAGATATAGCGCCAGATGAGATAAAGAATAAAACCATCGGTGAGATTGAAAAACTTGCTATTCAAGCCTTGCGTTCAGCTTGAATTACGGCAATTTGATCTAATTTCGCAGTGATTTGATTATAAGCACAGGTGTGAGCGCTAATAACTTCTTCCATCTGTGCTTTCATTGAATCAACAATAGCCTCTAACTCTTCAACACGTTGTTCTAAAGTCATAACTGTCTCCCGCCTTTCGGCTTATCGTGGTACTTGTTCAAAAGTGGCCGTCAGTTCAAACAGCGGCCCGGTCTTTGTCATATTCCAGGAGCGGCAGACAAACAGCTTCCGCACTCCCGTATCGGATGGCGTCCAGTAGAACGATTCAACCGCCCCCCTGGCTTTGAGGAATGCCTCTGCATCCTTCGCAGGGTTACTGCGGCACGCTCCGCTGACGCCGCGAAAGGTGAGCGAGTATTTATCCATCAGTGGATTGATACCCTTCACCTGTCGCTGTTCGTAACTGTCGCCGAGCTTAACGACGGCTACGTTGGGTGTGCGTTCAACCTGGTAAGCTCGCTGCGGTGTCCATGTGAATGTTTCTGGCATAGTTGCCTCAAAAATTGCAATAATTGAATTTCGCGAAAGCTCTTTTAACTACCTAGCTAATAAAAGAGGCAGTCAATGGAAAAGAACCTCCCTCCAGAAGTTGAAATATTGGCTCTTAGAACCCTTACCGCATATGTAATATCGGTTCTCGATGACAACCAAAAAGAGCGCCTTAGCCAAATGGCAAAATCCAGACCTATTGAAGTTCCTTCAGAAGGCGCTACCCCTGAGGTAATGGATTATCTGAATGGTGCCCAAGAATACATCCGTGACATTGTTAAATTAGGGCTGGGACAAGCTTAGAGCATCTGATGGCGGATAAACTCCGCCATTATCTACCCTTGCGCAGTAGACCATTTGGTCGCTGCTCATTACTTATCGCTCGTAGTGCGGCGTTGTAAGCCATTTTTTCAAATTGCTTAACGGTCTCAGGGCTGTTTGGGCTTCCATCAAAATGGTAATGGTTCGTTTGCTGCACAACCACCCCACCGCCACCTCCAACCTTATCAGCAGGAATGATCTTCCCTGACTGGTTCGGGATGAATGCCTGCTGACCCCCGGCGGTCTGGAAGATTTCAGAACGACCATCCTCGTTGACACGATAGGCGTTTCCAGCAGATACCGTGCCGCCGTAGCGACGACCGCCACTCATGGTGACACTTGCAATATTCGAAAGCAGGGAAGCGCCGGCCGAGGCGATGGCTGCGTAGTTCGCCATTTTTTGTGCTGGCGTAAGAGCAGTCGGATCGGCCATGGCTTGCATAATCGCCGTGTTAAGACTCAGGGTTGATTGCGCTATCGCGAATGCTTTTGCAGCAGCGAACATGGCAACATATGCACCACTGCTCTTTCCAGACGTGTTTGCGATAATTGACGCCAGGCTATCAAACCCCTGTGACGCCGAGCCGAGAATGGAGCCTATCGCCTCAGTTTGTGCATTGGCCTCATCTACAGCAATTTTCCTCCTGGCGTTTGCTGCCTGCTCCTGAATGGCCGTCTTGGCATCTTCGTAAAGCTGTGTATTTTCCTTGTCTATGGTCTGATACTTAGCAAGTGCCGCTAACTTCTGCTGCTCCTGCAAATCAATAAGAGCCGTTGGATTTTGCACTGCGCCCGTTACGGCGTCAGGGGTGGTCACGTTTGCAACGATCTCCTGCTGTGCAAACTTTTTACCTTGCTCGGCCTGCTGCCGCATCTTCACCGCATTGGCTGCGTCCCATTCAGCGGCAGCATATTTTCTTATTTCATCAATTTGCCCAGCCGTAGCGCTTTTATTAAGAGACTGCTCAGCCCTTAGCATGGCCTGTTCGCGTGACAAATCCTGTGTTGCCCCGGCAGCAGTTTCTGCGCGCTGCTTATAATCAGCAATTTTCTGGGCGTTGGCCTCCATCTGAGTGGCTGCGCTTTTTCCCTGCTGTTCATTCTGCTGCTGCGCTTTGCGCCGTGCCTCCTCAGCTTCCTGTAGATCGTAATTCTCTGCAGCCAGACGCTCAGCAGACGCGATCTGATTAGGGTTGTCAGTAACCTTAGATGCCGCCATTCTGGCTTTTGCCACTGCCCGCTGGCGTTCATCCTGTATTTTCAGAAGCTCGTTCTGCTCTTCAAGGTTCAGGATTACTTTATCGCCATCTGCAGTTGGAGGGGCGATCTGTAATGACTTGGGGTTGAAATTCTGCCCGGCCTGATTGGCCCGGTTAATCTCATCTGCAGTATTACCGAAGGCTTTCGCAACAGCTCCTTGAACTCTCTCCAGAGTGGTGCCTTTTTCAATGAGTTGATCATGCACACCCATCGATGAAAGCATATTATTAGTAAGCAAACGGTTCGCTTCTGAGGCAGTATTTTCTGTTCTAGCAAGCTTATCCTTTTTGTTGGCGAGATCCCGAATCTTCCCGTTCAGTTCATCTGAAACCTCAGCCTGCCGTTGGCTGAACTCTGCTCCCTGCCCCATTGAATCCGCATAAGCTTGGGCGGCTGGAGTAAAGCTCTTGTAGCGATTTTGAAGCGATGCGATATCCGACTCTAAATCAGCTATTTCATCTTTTTGCGCCCGGATTGACACATTGGCATCAGCAATGGTTCCTCGCAGTTGAGTGTTGCTCAATGATTTTAAAGATGAGTTGAGCTTGTCTAAACCATCAGCAAAGGCAATTGCCTCTTGTTTGGCTTGCTGAGCTTTCTGCCAAAAATAGAATATGGCTCCAGCCGCAATCATGGCTGCACCAGCAGGACCACCAATAAGGGAAAGAGCACCTCTCGCCAAGGCGGCTGCAGCTGAAGCCGCGCGTGATGCCACTGCTGATGCCTCTTGCGATGCGATAAATCTACCATTGGCTGCTGTTGCGACGCCAGTGGCATTAGCCAAGGCGATTCTTGCAGCGGAAACCTTAGCTTCTGCAGATGCAATTGCAGCTGCCCGGGATTGAGAGGCAGTAGCCTCGGCAGCCGCAAGTCGCGTAGTTAATGCAGCAGATGCCTGCTGCAGCTGAGCCATGCGAGTTGCAGCCTGAATCCGGCCTTGTTCGGTAATTTGAGCGCGTAAACGCTGAGCCTCAAGCGCTTTCTCAGAGTTAATTTGCGCAAGCTGCGTTCGGATGGTTTGCGCTTCCGCAGTCGCTAGTCTGACCTCTTCTACGGAAGAAGCAGCAGTTGCTTTAAGAGTGTTTAATCTGGCCTGAGCAAGATTGAGATCAGAGGTTGCTGCGTTCTTACTAGACTGAGCAGAGCGTAATTGCGCAGCAGCTTGAGCTTCAGCAGCTGAGGTAGTTACTACTGCTGCTTTGGCAGCAGCAATTTGCGAGGCAGTGTTACGAACTTGCGCAGTAGCAGCCATAGTCAGAGCGCCAATATATCGACTTCCCATTACAGCAGCGACTGCGGTCAAAGCCATGCTCAGACCTGAAATATTATTGCTTGCTGTGATTATGGCGTCATTGAAGATAGCAACACCCGCTTTCACAGAAGAGCTCTCTCCAATAAATTTAGTAATATTATTGCCAGCAACTTGCATTGCTTGGCTGATTGTTGTCGTAGTTTTGGCGAATTCAGCTCCAATGGTTGCTCCCTGGGATAGCAGGCCATTCACAACAACATCGGTAGTAAGCTTACCTTCAGCGGCTAACTGGCGCATCTGGCCAATTGTCACGCCCATTGAATCCGCAAGAGCGACAATTAGACGATTACCCTGCTCGTTTACAGAGTTGAATTCTTCCCCGCGTAATGCACCAGACGCCAAGCCTTGAGATAGCTGAATAATCGCGTTCTCTGCTTCTTCAGCGGTAGCACCTGAAACCACAAAACCTTGGTTGATTATCGTTGTGAGTTTTACAAGGTCCTGCGCACTCGTGCCGTACTGGCGGGTTGCACGCTCCAGTCGGGCATAGAGAGAGGCAGTAGCCTCCAGGCTAGAACGCGTTTGCTGAGTAATGTTGAATACCCGCTCTGTAACGTCCACCAACTCTTCATTTGGCCGCAGCGCATTCGCTAATTTGTTGTTCAGTTCGGTCCATGCATCGGCATATTGCGACACTTGGTTAACAGAAAGGATCGCCATTACAGCCGCGGCAATTTTACTCAATTCGCCCAGAGAAGAAGAAAGTGATTGCGCCGCATCATCAGCTGCGTCAAAACCATCCTGCATATTGTCGGTGGCTTTGACCACCTCCTTATCAGCACGCAGCAACTGTGCCGTATCGGCCTTAATCACATATTCAATATCGCCGACGTTCTGGGTCATTTCAATTTCTCCAGGCAATAAAAAACCCCGCCGGAGCGAGGTCTTGGGGGTAAGATGAGTCTTACTATTTTAATAAACCGAACATAAAAAGAATGAACATCAGCAAAATACCAGCGCCTATCCACTGGCCAATTGCATGACCTGTCGCCTCGCTTGATGCGGCTTGAGCGTTGAGTTTGGTAGTTTCATCATTTATTGCTGATGCTGAGGCTAGCATCTCTTCAGCGAGCGTTTCAAAAAGCACAACTTGTGCTTCTACCGGAGCTTCAGAAAAAAAGTCACTAACCTGATCTTGTAAATCTAAGGATGCGGTATGTATGTTCCCCCCATCAGCGATCACTTGCTGAATTTTCTGGTTCCGTATTTCAACAAGCGCCCTTATTCTGCTTCTGTTTGATTTATATGTTTTTTCTTCCGAGCCACTAACTGTGAAATAGTCATTGATAGCGCCCGGTATGTCGATATGCATATCCCTATCCCCATCAGTAAAAGATGGTCAAATCCTACCACCAGTTGACGGAATAATCAGCAGGGATCGGCGCAACGACAAAACCCGCAGTTAAGCGGGTTCGGATGCGCGCTTCAATCAGGCAGATTTGGTTGGAAGGTCGTTACGAATCTCTGGCTTCTTGTCGCAGGTAGTGCTGGAGAAATTGTTCTTTGATACCCACTGCCAGTTGAACGGATAGCCGGCGCGATACTGGGTCTGGTTGGCTACTTTGCGAACTCCGTAAATCTGCACGGTGGTATCTTGCCCGCCGAGCATTGCCACACCTTCACAGATCGGTTCCTGTTTCTCCATGATTCCTGCGCAACCAGCGAGGAGTGCAACGCAGATCGCAATAATTGGTAGTTTTTTCATTCCTTTATCCCTCTACGCCATTTTAGGCATTATCCTATAGCCATAGACTAAATGAGTAAACGACAACCACCCCCTCAATCTTTGTGGTTTTCAAATGCTCTATCACCGATTTTCCGCGCCATTGCGGATCTCTGATGGCCGTCAGTTTTCTGGCGGCTTCTTTTTCTCAGTAAATACCCGGCAAATACATTTGCACCTCATCAGCAACGCGATCACGCGCTGCATGGAGTAGCTTTTTGCGTCCGCCAACTCCCCACCGGGCCATCTGGCTGGCGCACTGACTGATCTGTTTGGTTTCGGTATTGATGATGTGGTCGATTTTGTTCAGGCGGGACATGGCACTGATGCCGTTTCGGATCACCATCTGAAAGGTTTGGTACACTTTTATTTCGAATTCAACACTAAGCCATGCGGCATAGCGAATCGCCACCAGTTCTAACCCCCAGATACCAGGCTGAGCACCACCTTTGATAATCTTGACCGAAGCTATTTTTGTAGCTTTGGTCAGTTCTTGCGCAAACTTTTTAATTTGGCCCTTTTGATGAAGTTACTTGGCCTCTGTGATTCCGTGGCTTTGCCTTCAGCCACAGCCGCTGTATGGAGATCAAGGAGATTAATGCGGTCCGTTACGTTGCGCGTCGATAGCCAGCATTTGCTCGGCCCAGTCCATAACCTCGTCGTATTTCTCCTGGGTTGGCACTCTGGCTTTCTCTTTCTGCGGGAACTTGGCATTCATGGCGGCGCGGAAGCTGGTCATTGTCATGTTCCAGGCATCAGACTCGCTCATGCCGAGGTGAGCAACAGCGGTGTAGACGAATGACCGTACATCGAATTTGTCACTGTATTCGCCCTTCTTACCTTCGAACTCTTCCGGCGGCTGATCGCCCATTACGCCATGCAGAATCAGGTGGCGGGCAATCTGGATAACATCCTCGATCGGGATAGCCCCAGGCTTGAACAGCAGCCGCCCTGCCGCGTTCACCGAGTACGAACCAATCAACTCTGCAACATCACCCTCCGAGCAATGGCGGACTACGTTTGCCGCCGACGCTGCCATTTCAGCAAAGCATCGGGCATTGGCCGCCTTCAGGATTTGAGTATCGGAGATTCGGTGTTTCGGGTAATGCCCGGCATGAACCTTCACGAAAGCATCAACAATCTGTTCCGGCGACCCAATACGAGACATGGCGAGGAATGATGGGTTGAGGAATATCTCTTTGCCACTGGCGCGGACAACGGCCTGGCCGATATCGGTTATTGCTTTCATGAAACCTCTCAAAAAAAAAGGGGCCGAAGCCCCATGATATCACGCTGCGTTGACAACAACCGTAGCAGACCCGGACGTCACGCTGCCCGCTGTGGAGGAAGACACCTGACAACTGTATGATCCGGCATCACCGGCAGCCACGTTTGCTTTGTTGAATGTTGCTGATGTTGCGCCAGAGATGTCACTACCCCCCTTCTTCCACTGGTAAGTCAGTGCTGAATTGTCAGACACAGTCGCAGCCACCGACAGGTTCAGCGTATCGCCAACGGTCAGCGTGCGATTCTGTGGCTGGGTAGTGATGGTGATAGTTGCGCCAACGTCACGCACGTCAACCTGACCGGCACTGGACGCTTCAACAGACCAGGTGGCAACGTCGTCGTGCGGCGCCTCATCACCCCATGATGTCACCATGAACGGCCCTTCGGTGATATCGTTCGGAGAGATGATTTTGAACCACACATACGGCTGGTTGCTGGTCTCTGCTGGCGGGTTGTAGACGTGACGCTTAAGCGCGTTCTGCGCATAAACATCCTCTTTGCGGGTCACGCCGTCACCTGAGAACGAAATATTCTTGTAGGTAACGAGGCTCTCTTGCGTAAATGCAGCGCTCATGTCGCCGGTCGCATCTGCGGTTTCCCACTCTGCATTTACTGTTTTGCCGCGCATCATGCCGAGTCGGCGGTAAGCGCTGGCGGTGGGTTGTACTTCAGGGCATCCAATCGCGTAATAAACGACGACGTCGCGCCCGGTAAAAGCGCCCGATTCACACGCCATAGTGATTTATCTCCGTGTTATCTGGAAATGATGGTTTGAAAGGAAATATCGAAGAGGTAACGCCCTTCTTCGGTCTGGATGGCGGTGATGCCGCCTATTGGCTGCATCGAAATGATGCATTCGGTTTTGTAGTCGTCGATCATCGCCTGGCGGATGGCGTCGGCGCGATCTTCAATCTCGTTAATATTGCTGTCGTTCTGGCCTGACAGGAGGAGGATGCGGAAATAATCGCGGGTTATCGCTACTTCTGGCTTGCCGCCACCGTTCTGCTGGATGACAAGGTATCTTTCCCCCTCGGTATTCTCCAACTCATTCCAGAATCGCTTCTGGACGCGATAACCAACATCAAAGCCATGCGACTGCAACCACGCTCTCAGAGCGTCATACACCTCGCTACGCGTCATACTTTGTATCCTTGCCTGATGATGGCCTTAATCTCGTTGAGGCCGTCTCGCTCAAAGCCTTTGCGGAGGAAGTCCGGTTCGCCATCTGGATCCCAGTAATTGCCGCTGCCGTCTGGCCTTGGCTTGCCTTTCAGCTTGCCCCTTGCGGCATTAACTGCGGCGGCATAGTTAGCCGTATAACCCACCCGCCCAATCATTCCTGATGGCATTGGTTCGAGTTTTTTGTATTGGCTGTTGATGAGAACTGATGTTTTCGCAACCGGAGTAATCAGCGCTGCATGGTTGGCCCCGGCATTCATGACTTCATAGAGAACCTTCTCCGTTCGGATGCCAGCGATATCACTCAGCACCTTGCGGGTGTTCATCTGAACACGCTTGATACCTTTAACGGGCATGATCCCCTCACGTCAGAATTTTGTAGTCTGGTTCTTCTTCGAAGAATGACATATCCCATTCCGTCACCGCCTTGATGACGTTTGCACCAGCTTTCAGCGGTTCGGCCTGAGATGTTGTGTCACCTCTGGCGATATACCAGTCGCGCTTCGGCATGGTCTCATCGATGCCATTACGCTTCAGTTCAGTGAAGAAAATCAGGTTCGTGGTGAACTCTTTCCCGCTGGCATCTACCGCAACTTCCTTGTTTGCCGTCCAGGTGCAGTCAATCAGGTATGGAGTTCCGTTTGTCCAGGTGCTGCTCCAGTCGTCGTAGACGCGCGGGTAGATGGTTGCAACGTTGGTGTAACTCCAGCGTGCTGTCTCAGACATTGCCATCCTCCCACCGGATCACCTCCGGTTTCTCCGCTGCAACCTTCCGGCACAACAGATACCAGTCACCGTTGCTTTTGACATAGCCGGTAACGCGCTTACCACTGTCGGTCATCACCCAGACTTTGACGAACGGCTCAGGCAATCGCTGCTTAACGGATATCCATGCCATTACTTACTCCCACACATGCATCCACCTCGGCCAATCCAGATACCAGCAAACGCTGTATTTGTCGGGTCAGGAGGGATGAGGTCATTAGCACAGCCGTGTTTGTCAGCGCCACGCAACAGTGCCAACGCCCCTTTCCAGCGATCGGTGAACGACTGATACCGGAATGAACGCGATGCACCATTGGGTGCAGTCTGGGAGCTAATGTACTTATCGCCTTGCCCCAGACCCATCAGTGCAAGCAAATACATCTGGATTGCCAACGCCTTTGATGCCGGATAGTGAGAATCAAGGCATTCCTGAATGCTGTTAACATCATCCACTAACGACTGAAGCATGAAGTCAGGAAGATTTATTCCCTGGCTCTGCAAATACTCTTTGGCCTTCTCCAGCGTTACCATAGCTATTCCAGCCCTGATAATTTATTGAGTTGCAGATCGCAAAGCGCGCGAAGATGCTTCAGGAGAATCAGTCGTTCCACGCTCGACGAGTCTTTAACCAGTTCGGTGGTACTGGATATTGCCAAACTGATCTCATCGGTGACGCTCAACGATGAAATCTCAGCAAACTGCGTGTGCGGCAATGGTTGCTTCATATCTTCTGGGATCATGTTATGCACCTTATTAGCCCCGCCGGAGCGGGGCATAAAAAAACCGCTTTCGCGGCGGTTATTCAGCAGGGAACAGTTTTTCGAGTTCACCATCAGGCAACAATTCACCGAGCTTTTCAGCCCCGAGATTGCCTTTAAACTCGATACCCAGCTCCGTCAGGCGCGCTGCGATAATCTCTTTTCGGGATTTCACATCCGTGCCAGCCTCTGGCGTCGCCGGTGTTAATGCCGCATCAGAGAGTTTCATAACATGAGGCTTTAGCGCAGGATGCAGTTTCTCAATTTCAACCACATCACCGACGTTCACTCCATGCCATGCTCTGGTTACCTGGTATTTAGCCATGCTGATCTCCTTATGCCAGATTGGCGGCGTAGACCACGCCGGACAGGCCTTCGCCGTCTTTCTTAATTTGCAGACCCTCAGCGCTCATAATCTGGAAATTATAATTCGACTGAGGCATTGGGCGCGGCAGAGGGACAACGCCGACAGCCATACCGACCAGCGGAGAAATCACGTCCTGACGACGCTCATAAGCGAGGAATTCATTACCGGAAAGCGCGTAGGTCATCTGGATAGACTTCGCAGGAATGAACTTGCTGATCGCATCCAAAACCGTGCCGCTCAGTAACGCATTGGTGCCGGTGTTAATGTCTACCAGGTATGGCTTCGCCATGTTGGCCCACACTTCCGGGCTAACCCACAGCTTGTCGTAAGCAGTTACTTTGTTGGTGCGAGCCGTCAGCCCAAACGGACCGGTCGGGCCGAAGAATGCCAGCAACTGCGCCGGGGTTGCAGTGGTGAGGTCGATGTTGGCACCGCCAGCACCGCTACCAAGGTTGATTTTCTGAGTGTTGCGGTGGTTTTTCATGCCCTGAGCCGGCATGCCATCTACAACGATGCTGGCATCGCCATTCAGGTAGAAGTTGACGCGTTTTTTGTGGAATTTACGCATCTTGGCCGACTGCGATTCCAGAGCCAGATCGATACCGACGGTGCTGAGCCCTGCAGCATGACGCCAGTTAACGCCATAACCAGCAGTGAATACCGGAACAGGGTCGCCATCAGAGCCAAACTCGGTATGGTCGAAAGAGTAAGGCGCCTGACCGTCAATGCTGATAGAGACATCATCAGCGATATCGCCGGAGACGTTATACAGCTTTGCAGTTTTGCCGATTGGCAGAATGGTCTGCACACCCATCAGGTCATTGACGATTTCCATGCCAATTTCCTGATCGCGCATCTGGATAATCTGGCGGTCAATCTCGGCCCAGAACTCACGGGCGAAGCCACCTACAGCGTTAGCTGCCAGCATTTCCGGGGTCATGCTCTGGCGATATGAGTTAACCATCATGTCGTGATGATGGTTGAAGATGTTGCGGTTGGCCCACAGCTCATTCCAGTGCCCGCGCAGTCGGCTGTTAGCAGCCAGTGTTTCGGGGGTAAAATACATTCTTGCTCTCCTTTACTCGCCGCCGCCGGTTGCCGGCGAAGCTACAGTGCCAACGCGCATACGCACGCGGATGAAATCGGTAGTGCTGGCGGCAATGGTTGCATCATCCTGGCTGTAGCCGATCACCGAATCGGTATCCGCCGTTGCCTTCGTGAACTTACCATCTGCGCCCAGCTTGATCGGGTCGTCTTTGGCGTAGGTTCCGGCGACGCAGAGCAGCGCCATCTCGCGGCCTTCTTCGACGTAGTTGCCTACAGCGGAATCACCAGCGGGAACCGCTTCTGTGATATTCAAGCCCTGATGGTAGGCCACGTCGATGATGTAGATGCGACCAGTAAGCGCAGTTGCCTGCGCAAACTGATTGTCGCCATTGATAACAGCAGCCGTACCAGGCAGCAGTGCTGCTGCGGCGGCGCGGGTTTCGGTCTTGTACAGAGACTGACCGTCGATATTAACGCGGCGATAACGTGCCATTAGTCTGGCTCCTTATTTCTTGAAGTATTCGTCAGGGTTCGGCGCACCGGTTTCTTTCTGCTGTTGCGCAGAATTAGTGCCCAGCGGCGCGGATTCACCGATGGTTTTGAACATCGCGTCCAGCGCTTCGCCAGAAAGCGCGTTGGCCACGATTTCGCCGTGAACTTTTGCGACCGCTTCACGCTTCGATTTCTCTTCGGCGCGGGAGTTGGCGGTCAGGGTTTCGGTCAGCTTGTCCTGGTTGGCCTGTAGCGCATCAACCTTCTCCGCCAGAGGCTTAATAGCCTTTTCGGTATTGGTGGCGACGGCCTCGCTAACCATGCTGCCGATTTGTTCCAGTTCTTCTTTGGTTAAAGGCATGTCGCCCTCCGTTTTGTGGTTTGGTGCAGGCTGTTCCTGCGGTGTGAAAAATGATTTGAGCTTGTTGACGACGGCAACCCATGAACTCTGGCGCTGAACATCTGTCCCGGTATCGTCAAAGACAATCTTTCCGCCCTCAGATTTGTATCCGTAAACCTTCGGATCGCCATTGTTGAGGATGATTACGGCCTGTGAGTCAGTGAAATCAGCCACCCAGGCGTATTCTTTCTCGCCGGGAGCGAATTTATCTTTCGCTGCCTTCTCCAGCCTCTGCTCACGCTCGCGATAGGTTTCCCCCACCAGAGCGCCGGAATTAGCTTTCAGTGGAGTAGCAAGATCAGCATTTACCATCATCCCTACCCCCTGTTCTGGCGTAGCTGCGCCAACCTCATCCAGAAGGATGGCGTCATGGTCCATCGCCTGAATTTTCGCAACCCATGAAGCCCCCTGAGCTTTCTGCTCATCGTTCGCTTCAAGTTCCTCCAGGAATACGGCAACGCTGGTATGGATTGGCGGAACATCCTCGCCTTTCTCCAGCGCTTCAAGACGCTCAAGGAGGCGCTTTCCGTCATCCGTGCGCTTTGCCACTTCTGTGTCGATCCATTTCTCGACGTAGACGCGGTTGCCGGACTTCTTGACGTTTTTGTTCCATGCCCCTACATAACCCACATTCAGCCCCTCAGGACTAAAAGCAGAAACAAACTGACCGTTGAACTGTGGATGTCCAAGCGGTGCCAGCGTCCCCTCCAGTCCACTGTAGTGCTGGTCAATCTCGCTGGCCGGATACAGACCGCCGTTCATGACCACGTTCGCCGGAAGGGTGTAGGAAGGAACAACCCAGTGCTCGCGTCCGTTGTGCTGTTCGCGCCGGATGGCCTTACTGTTCACCTTCGAGGTGACATTAACTTGCATTGGCATGAGTTAACCCTTAGCCCATTGGTAGCCACGGGCTTTCATTGTGTTAAATGTTTTCTGAGCTTTATCGATGATGGTGTCACTTAACGGCTTGCCGCTTTCATCGACCATAACCGCGATCGTGGAGCATTTGCAGTTCACGCCGTTTGCATCCTTAGCCCACCACTCCCGCTGCTCTTCTGCGGTATACAGATGGGCGTGACGCGCGGCATGGGTGCTTCGGGTCGTCGGGCTGAGCGCTGATATGTGCATCTGCTTTGTACGGATGCCATATCGTTCTCTGGCTTCGTCGTCTTCGTCCAGGCGCGCACGGCGCAGCGCGGTGGTAATCTCCGTCCTGGCAATACGATTAGCCCGGCGAGACTCAATCCCCGCCTGCTCAGTAAGGCGCTTAGCTATCTCCAGTGGATTTTGTCCGCGCCCAAGTCCATCGGTCAGTATCCGCGCCATATCCGCTTTCACACTGGCGCTGAGGTTCTTCATTTCCTCGAAGGTGCGAGCGCGAACCAGAATCAGTCTGCGTCGGTACGGCTCACTCAGAAGGATTGTCGATACGCTTTCCTGTCCAGCTGCGTACACGGCAGACTGCTGTGACAGATTGGCGAACTCCTGCGCCGTGCCGCGCTGATACGCCGGGTTGACGTAATCAGCCCAGAACCAGAATCCTGTCTCGTTATCTGCACCCAAAATCTCATCAACCAGCAATGAAGCATTGCTGAGGAGCATTGATAGCTGGGTGGAATCGAGGTCGAAGGTGTAACGCTGGTTTACTGATGGCGATGCAGGAATGCGGTCGAGAATGCCCTTGTACGCCTTGCCAATTCGCTTCATTCGCCTGGCGAACTCGCTCATTGCCCCGCGCTCAAGTCGGTCGGCACCCGTCGGGTCTTTAAGGTTTCCCGGAAGTATCGGTGACTTCGCTTTCCTCTTCGTCATCATCTACCTCTGGAAGTGGTTCGGGCGAACCCTCATACCCGGCGGCCACGCGAATTTCTTCACCAGTAAACACCTGCTCACCCGTGCCGATGGAAGCGCTGTTGATTTGCGACATCTTCTGAGCGGCATCCAGTTTTTCACTGTCGCTTTGCGCATTGAGGTCGTCCCAGATAACGGTCTTCTGGCTGACTGAATCGACGATCTGCAGATCGATAAGCTTGTCGCAGAAGTCCTCTATCTCGAAAGCGAGGTCTACTCGGCGCGACTGACAGCGAGCATTAAAGTATTTCTGGTCTTCAGTGCTGGACCGCTCAGCCTGCTGGTTACCAACCAGAATACGCGTAGGAATATCAACTCCTGCGGCGGCTGTTTGCAGGTTTACGTTATAGGTTGGAGACGGATCAGAAACCGGAGAAACGAGGGAGGTTACGCTGGCCCCCTGGAGAGAAAGCAGCACATCATTTCCGCGATTCATCTCGCGAGCAGCGTCATTAAATTTATCCTGCAACTCATCTACTTTAACGCCGTACATAGATGCAATGCTGCCAAAGTCGATTTCCTTGTCGAAACTAAGTGCTAACTGGCGAGCGGCGTTCTTCAGGAATGACTCACCAGACCCGCCCTCTACCTTCTCCAGGCTCACAAAGGCGTTATAAGCTGGCTCAAGGAAGCCAATAGCATCGTCTGAGTAATCACCAAGGATGAAAACGCGATCGGGGTGGATATTGACGCGGCGACTTGAACCATTCGGCAAGCGTTCGGCGTACTGCCACATTTTCGGCTGACCGTAAGTCTTCGAGTTCAGCCCAGTGTCCCACTCGCTCACCGTTAGCGATCCGGCCCATGCCACGGAAACCTTCTGCAACCCTCGCCCTTTGGTAACCGGAAGGTTCCAGTCTTTTTCATCGCGGACGTGCAGAAGGATGCCTGCATAACGACCGACAAGGCGACGACGATCCGCCTCGGCAAATGAGCGCCAGAACCGGTTGTTGAATACCTGCTTTGACTTGTTTTCCCAGGCGGTTTCGTTTTCGCTCTCGTCGGCATCGTCACCCTCGATGATTTCCGGGTTAGTCTGCCAGCATTTGCCCACCAGCTTCTCAACGGCACCGTGAGCGATACCACCGCGACGGTACAGGGAATAAAGGTTTTCGTAGGTTACTTGCTCAGGGAAGCCATACTCGCACCATGCAGAATGGCGCTTATTGTCCAGCCCCATAGTTGGCGCCATCAGTCCCATACGGGCGCGCGCCATCTGCGCATCGTTAAGAGCGTGATTTACCGCAAGTGTTAATTTATCACTCATTCGTGCCTCGCAAATTCGCCATGAAGACTCTCCCTCATCTCAATTAGCCAGGCCTCAACTACGCCTCTAGATGTAGAGAACTTGCGGTGGATTTTTCCGTTATCCCAAATTCGCCCCTGCCACCCGCAGTTTTTTGAGTGCCACGAAAGCCCCTTAACGCCGGATGAGTTATCTTTCCGAAGTGGGGTATTCTTTAGGTTTTCTGCTCTCGTTGCTGGGCGAAGGTTTTCGAGTTTGTTATTGGTGGTATTGCCGTCTTTGTGGTCGACATCAACCGATGACCCAAGCGCGCCATGCATCAATACCCATACCACTCTATGGGCAAGATACTTTTTCTTATTGATGGTGACGTAGTAGTAACCACGCGCGCCGTTGTAGCTTCCAGCATGGTCTCCGGCTTTAACTCTCCCAGAGCTTTTTATCCACACCAGGCCAGTTGGACTTAAAGGGCTGTATGCAACACACTCCCGGATTTTATGTATGTCTAAGCCCCCGTTATCACCAACGGCGAGAGTTAATTTGTCAGTCATGATTTATCCGTTGGTGGAGTTAAGGCATGAAAAAGGCCACCGAAGTGGCCTGAACTTATTGGTAGCTTTTCAACTTTATCGTATCGCCCTTAAATTGCTTCTGAAGCGCCTCTAGCAGAGCTGATTCTGTCTTCCCATTAGCAAGAACATCGTTTAGCTTTACCTGATTGCCAACCGTTGAACCCTTCGCGATACGCTGGAAAATGACGTTTTTGAAATGATGCTGCATAACTATCTCCTTGTAAGTACATCATTAATAAATAACGTCAATTCTTGGTGAATCTTTAATTTTTAACGCAACCTTTTGGGGATCATCATTCCGGCCATCTGCCCCTTACGCTTGATATGTCCGTCGAGGCTGTAGCGAATACCGTCCCAGCAGTGTTCATAGCCGTCGGCGAGTTTAGGCAAAACCTCGCCAGTAATGCGGTCCGTTTTGTACGACCACATGCGAGCCTCACGCGCCACGTTCTTGCAGCGGGGATGGATAATGATTTCGTCGAAGCCGCGAAGATGGGCGATCCCGTCCTCAACGCTACCCTGCCATTTCTCGGCAGCAGAGATGTTGAACCCCTGTCGCTTGAGATAGCTTATTGTCTCAGGTCGTGCCGAGTCGGCCTTAATTGGCCAGTCACGAGATCCGGGAATTGTGTCATACAGCTCTGGCATGTGGTCGAGCTCTGTCTGCTGACCGTACGCCTCATACTCGATGTAAAGCCGGTTATGCAGGATGAACGAGCGCACCAGCGTGTTAGGGTCTTTGGCGAAACCGAAGTCTGCGCCGAAGAACAGGCGCTCAGCTTCTTTCCAGAGGTTTTCCGAGAACTCAGCGATCCGGTATTTCCCGGCCAGCACCTGCTTATCGGAGTTTTCGAGGTAAGCGCCTTCCCACACCCATGCGTATGTCGCCGGGTCGAGGCGTCGCTGATCGTTCTGTCGCTCACCTTCCAGCACGTCAGGGAACCACGGGTTATCCGTGTAGTTCATCTCAACGGTGATGCAGTCGTCGCCAGCCTCTTTGCGGAAACGCTTGTCCGTGGCGCTACCGTCGCGCTCCGGGTTCCACGTCACCCAAATCTCTGAACCTTCCTCACGAACGGTCGGGCTCAGCTTCTGCCAGGCTATTTCGCTGACTGATTCAGCCTCATCTACCCAGCAAAGCAGGATGCGAGCTTTCGACTTGATGCTGTCGAGGTTATGCCGGAGACCGCAGAACACGTAGCTAACGCTCTTGTCGATGGTGCGGATGTACTTCTCGCCGATATCAAAGTTGGCGGCCAGCCAGGGAACAGACAGGATCGCCTGTTTCACCTCCTGCATGCTCGACTCTTCCAGCGAGTTCATGAACTCACGCGCGCAGAGCACCACGCCGCTTTCACCGTTCATCATCGACTGATACGCCTTTACGGCAGTCATCAGAGCAAAGGTGCGCGTCTTGGCGCTGCCTCGTCCACCGTGAGAGCACCGGTAACGCTTATTCACGGCGGTGAACAGTGGTGCAAGCTTTGCTGGGATCGGCAGTTGAACGGCGTTACTCATGCTTTCGGCTCAACGGGTAGTAGCTGGATGATGGTCGGTTGCGGCGTCATGCTGCCATCAGGGCTCGTATGCTCGACTTTCTGGCGATTAGTGTAGGCATCGCCCATTTCTTTGGCGGCCTGCTCGATAAGTTGAGAGGTCATGCCGTAGTTCTTCATCTTTTCAGCATTGGTCGCCATTCGGTCGAGAACGCGTAACCGGTACGCTTTGTTCGCGATCGGTATGTCGGCGATCTCATTCTGGAATCGTTTACGGGTGGCGTTGAAAAGGTCAATCCACTTCTGGCTCAACTTGGCCGCCATTGCGTTGCCTGGCGTATATTGCGACACCTGCTGTCGTGAGACATCAATGCCGTATTCAGCCTTTACAAGCTCAATGACTTTTACTGGGGTCTCGTAGCAGGCGAGTGACTGAACGATGAAGGCTTTAACCTCTGTCGATAATGCTGCCACAGGCTACCTCCATGACAATCTGAATAAAGCGTTACGCCAGCTTTAGCATGCACGTCCCGCATGACCTGGCTATATCGATGTGAGCCACTTCTGCTGGCGAATTGGCCGCATCAACGAGCTCCTGTACTTCTTTGCTGGCACCGTATCGACGTACGACACCTGTGAATTCTTCGACGTCGTGGCCACGCAGTGTAAGCACTGGCTGCCCGGTCTCTTTGTTGAACTTTGGCGCGCCGAAATCATCGGTGGCCTGGGCGATATGGTAAAGCTCATGCTCTACCAGTGCGCAGAACTCGAGGTCACTGCATTGTGAGCAGTAATCGGCTGCAAGCGTGATGATGAACTTCGGGATGCGCCCGAACCATTCATACATCTGCTGTTCCATTCTGGCTTTCTGCCAACCACCAGCGCGGAGCATTACCTGCTCGGCCTGACCGAGAACGTAACGCCCTTTCTTCGCGAATGAGTCAGACGCCCACATGAAGCAGAGATCAGCCTCTAACAGGTGTTCGTGGTCAGGGTTATGGATGCTGCCGGTATCGCTCAGGATTTGGCGGTTTATCCACTCATGAACTTCGTTTGCAGGAATCAGCCTGGTGTATGGCTGCCAGTTGTCGGAGGCGATGAAGTTAACTGGCGGATATGGCCTGCGCTCGTCATCGTTAACCATGGGTTACTCCGGCATTTCTTTCTGTTGTTCGATCGCTGCGAGAGATAAGGCTGTCATCGCATACTCTTTCTCGCTGGCATTGCTGCACAGTTTTATAATCTGCTCCTTCAGGTCGAAGATTTCGCTTCGGATCTCCTCACCCAGCGTTGAAACAGCACCTAAGATAACCAGCCTTTGAACTTCAAGCTCTTTGCTAATCGCCATGACTTACTCCGTTGCTTGTTCTGCTGGCTGTTCGGTTTGCTCTGCCGGTACCGGCGTAAACTGCACGCGCTTCACATCGGCCGGAGCGAAGTAAAGCCACTCGCCCGTCTCGGTCGCCAGCGGCACAAAGCCGTTAACCAGCTCTGGCTGGCGTCGTGACATCTTGCCCGTGAAGGTTTCGCCTGTTTGGGTGGTTAGCGTGATTTGGTAGATGTCGGACATGATTACCTCTTTGCCTTGTCGCAGCTGTTGCCCTGCTTCTCAGAAGTGCTTAGCCACTTACGGCTTACCCGTCAGCAAGATAATGATCACCGCCTTATTGGGGTTGAGCATTCTTTCCTTGTCGGGAGGATTCGATTTTGCGGATTGCCGCCTTATCCAGATTGCACTGCCCCAGCGCCGTATAGAGCTGAGCGTTTAACTCCAGACTTGCCTGCCACGTGAACGGAACCGTTATTCCGGGGATCGGCGTGTCAGCTGTCAGGTCAGCGCTTATCGGAACCACCGGGGCCGGAACGTAAACTGTCTGCGTATTCCCGCAGGCTGTCAGCAGCGGCAGAAGGAACAAGCTGGTTAGCGCACGGATCGCCTTCAAGCGCCTGCCTGATGTAGACAATGCGCGTCTCGCCTTTTTTAGCCAGTTCGTTCTTTGCATTCTGGGTAGCCTGTGAGATGTCACGGATGATGTTCATCGTGGTGATCACGTTGTTGGTGATCGCCTCTGATGTGTCTGCCCTGACCGTTGCTTTATCGCGCTGGTCTTTGTAGGTGATGGCGTTGTCGCGGTAGTGGTTCACGAAGAGCGCCAGCACGACGATTACCGCTATAACCAGCAACTGCAACCAGTAACGTTTAACCAGTGCGCCAATCACGACAGGAACAGAGCGCGCTCCGCCTCACGCCGACGGGCCAGCCCATTCAGGACCTTGCCACCAGCTTTATTCCAGCGCAGGAACTCATCGGCAGCACCAGCGTAATCACCGGCGTTGAGTTTTCGCAGGAGAGTCGATGTCGACAGTGACCGGGCGCCGAGGTTATACGTGAACGACACCAGAGCATCGAACTGCCCTTGAGTCAGCCCCACCTTAACCAGGCGAGACACGTCGCATTCGTAGCTGACCAGCCCGGTCTTCAGCAGGCGCTCTGCGGTTTCCTGCTTAATCGTCATCCCGGCGCGGATTGGTTTGCCGTCGACGGGCTGAGTCCAGCCATAACCGATCGTCCAGACTCCGACGCTGTCCGGGTAGGCGGTGAGCTTGCAGCCCTCAAACTCTTTTATCAGGGCAATGCCTTTATCACTGGTTTGCATTCTTCATCCCCGTCAGGCGCTCCCAGAAGTACGTCAGTGCTACGGAGCCCATCGCCCCGCTGATACCAGACGTAACCAGAATCATGTAAAGGCTAAGCCCGCTTTCAACGCTGATCAGGCCACCAATGAGTCCGGTAAAGCCGGACACTGCAATTTGCGCCAGCGCGTTGATCCAACTCCAGGTGGCTTTGTTCTGCTTAACGTCAATAAGGTATCGGACAAGGCCGCCCCAGCATGACAGAGCAAGGACAATCAGCCATGACACCCCGGCAATGCTTTCTTTATCTTGCATACGTTTAGCCATATCACCTCCGAAAGAACGGGGTGCTGTTTGTGTAGAGTGGAAGGATGCACGGAAGCAATGACCGGGCACCGCAAATAAAAAAGCCAGCGACAGGCTGGCAATGTGAGGGTAAGGCAATGTCGGCTCTCTGGCCGTAAATACCCTGGCTGGGTTTGGCTCGCCTGGCTGGATTCGAACCAGCGACCAACCGCTTAGAAGGCGGTTGCTCTTTCCTCTGAGCTACAGGCAAATAAAAAGCCCCGCACGATGGCGAGGCTTGGTATTCATTCATGTCACACACAACAATGGCAACATATACGAATTAGTTTGCTCATTTGTTCATTAAATTGCAAGCACGTTGTGTGATTTATTTGCAATTTTCCTCACATTTTCGCGATCGTTAAACGCATTTTGAAGCGGTTGGTATAAACAGAACAATGAAGCATTGATGATTTGCTTCACCTCTCTACGGATTGTCGAGATGCTTGGGTGTTTGTACTGATTGCCGCCACGCGTCTTCATAAGGCGAGGCTTACTTACTGCATGCTGCCATGATGCAATTCGGATCTCGCTGGAGTTGCAGACATAGTAGGCGAAGATAACCCGCCAGGCATTTTCATCCACATTCTTCAGGTAGTGGCGAATGACAGCATCAATGAGCATCCCGTCATCATCACTACATACCGGTCGTGATGCTTGCTGGGGCTCGACGGTAGCCATGAATCTGGCAATCATGTTGATCATCGCTTTATCAATCTTGCCGGTCTGGCACCATGCGCCCCACAACTGGAGCCACTGGTCTACCCATTGATGCTGGTCGTTGGTTAATTCCAGTTTCATTATGCGGCTTCCTTCTGTGGCTGGTTGGTTTTGGTCTGGCTGTGCTTTGCTACTGGCGGTAGGCTGGCGCGCTTAACGCTTTCTGCCTGGTAGCGGATAATCTGGTCACGTGTCATTCGTCCACCCTCTCGTTCTGCCAGAGAGGAAGTGGTGACTTATCCCCGGCGCGGCGTATGCGGGACTTGGCGTTCTTCTCAATCTGAATGAGCTTTTCGATGTTCTGGCGGCGCTGCTTTTCCTCGCGGCGGAGATATTTCACGTTCTCCATGTAGCGAGACTCCTGGTCGCAGAGCGTCATAAGGAAGTCAAAAGGCTCGATCAACGTTTCGCACTTCCGGCAGCGTAAAGTCCGGTCTTTTTCATTCACCCAAACAGTGGAGTGCAGGCACATAACCTTCTGCCCTTCGCGCTGAATAACCAGCCCGTCCTGTAGGTCGTTATTCTTCGTCGGGAACGCGACAATCTTGCCCAGTTCAATTTCAGTTTCTGTGCTCATGCTGCCTCCTGTCGGCGGGCGCGGCGTTTTTCCAGCGCGCGGGCTTTACGGGTGAAAATGGATTTGATTCGCTGCAGGTATGGAATGTCGAATCGGCGGACGGAGTTATCGTTGTTTATCGCCTCAACTTTTTCGGCACCGATGCGCTCAATAAGGCCCTGTTCAAATGCCTTTTGCGCGCCGTCCCGATCCTGGTTGCAATAGACACACTGGGCTGCGGTATTGTGAAGGTTGAAAGCGAGATGCGCCGCTGCGCCGCGGGTACGGTAGTGGCCGCAATCCATGGTTCCGCCAAACTTCTGCTCCGGCAGCCTGCCGCAGCTGATGCACGGCTTACCAGCATCCCTCAGGCGGACGTACCGGTTGAAAGCCGCCTGCGCTTCAGCCCTCCACTGCGGTTTAGTTTTTAGTGCCACCTTTCTCGCTTTCAGATCCCGGCGTTCCGCGCGCTCTTTCTCTTTGCGTTCCTTGATGCGTTTCGCCGCGGCCTTAACCCTCTCCTTCTCGCGTTCTTCCATCGCGAGGATTGCGCCATGTTCCGGGCTACACCAGCGGATCCGGATGTCGTGGAATTTCGGCACGAAGTATTCACCGCATACTTTGCACTTACGGCGGGATGGTTTACGCATGGGCACCACCTTGAACCTGTACCAGCGTGAGGTTTCCGCAGAACACGGCACCGGTATCGATGTACATCTGGTTGGCATACTTCAGGGGCTGGCGCGCTGGGGTGTGCCCGAAGATAAACAGATCAGCACCGGATATCGGCGAGACAATGCCGTCCTGAGCGTCGCTAACCCTCTCACGATTCCAGATGACCATATCTTTCGGGACGGGCTTATCGAACGCATATTCGTTATGCGGGTAGTCAGCGTGGCAGATAACGATTTTACGCTCAGCGGTAACCAGCTCGATGACGAGTGGCAGATCAGCTGCTTTGTGAACCAGAGCCTTAGCCAGCACTTCTTTGTCATAGTCGAGATTGAAGAACCAGCCGCCACCATTTGCCAACCAGTGATTGACGTTCCCATACTCCGATAGCCCATCAATCATCATCTGCTCATGGTTTCCGCGCACAGCCCGGAACCACGGCATAGTGATCAGCTCCAGGCACTCGACGTTTTCCGCGCCGCGGTCAACAAGGTCGCCAACCGAGATCAGCAAATCATGTGCCGGGTCGAACGAAACTTTTTCGAGCTCATTCATCAGCAGCGTGTAGCACCCATGCAGATCCCCGACGACGAAGATATTGCGCCAGTCAGCGCCATTAATGCGTTGATACATGCTCATGCGGATTTCCTCCTTGCCGCGAGACGCAGCCATTTCTGATCCACCAGGCGGGCGGTGTAGTCTTTCAGGGTCGGGATATCAGACGGCTTAACCGCAGGCTTACGCTGGCGGCGCGCTGGAACGCGGAAGATTTCGTTGGTGATGACGCGTGCGAGAGGATTACCCACGGGAAGTCCTCCACTCTTGCGCCCAGGCGATGCGCTTACTGGATGCTTCGGAGAACTTCACACCGCGGTCGGTTCCGAACCAGTAAATCGCCTCAATGACGTCGACCATGTAGCGTTTGCTGGATTTGGATGTGCGGACGCCGAAATATACGCGGCCGCCGTTGATGCCCGGCGCGGACTTCTGCTCCTGGTCCTGAGTCTGATTCACCAGAACTGTGATTAGGTCCTTCCATTCTTCGCGGGTCAGCTTTTCGCCGTGCCAGACTACCTGGTCAGACAGGTCTTTCAGTAGCGGCCACATAAGGCGGTTTTGCTTGTCGGTGCGGGTCTCTTCCCTGGCCTCGACTACCATCGGTGCGCGAGGGTTTACCTGCAGGGTGCGAATGTACGCGATGAGGTTCTCTTTAACGGTGTCGTTAACGATGCAGTAGTGCTGTTTCATACGCCACCTCCGAGAGGTAACGCAGAATGCAGAAATTCGCAGGTGCATTTCTGCATCTGTGACAAGGTGAGGAGTTCAGATTGTGGTCGCATTTAAGTCCCCTTAAATGCGCAGAAGTCACCGGAGTTGTTCAGGCTCCGATGACATGATTATGGCTGGTTGATTCAACAAAATCAACGCGAGAAAAAGGCCTCCGGAGAGGCCCTGGCTGTCGATATGGGGATTCCCATATCGCTTGTATGGCAGTTACACCAAATCGGGCAATTTGAAGCCTGCCATGTCTTCCGCCCGGATTGGAGGCGATAGGCAGTCAGCAAACACCAGGGTGCCATCGAGCAAAATCACGAAACCCCACCCCATAAACAGGTTGGCACTACACCAGTCAGCCTTTAGGGGCACATCTGGCATCTTGTCTGGAAAGACTGGGTAATGCTCAGCCAGCCACTCCATTGCGTCGCAGCGATTGAGAGTATATTTGTCGTACATCATGCCTCCTGCTGCGGTGCTGCTGGCAGCGGCATCCAGTGGGTTGGCTTGCAGTAGCAATCAAAGCCGTGTCCGTGTGCTGACCCGCCAACGTACGTTGCCATCTTGATTAATGGATCATTACTTTCCGGCGCGTCTGGACGGTACGCCAACACTTGTTCCCCTGCGGAAGGCATCCGCTCAACGCAAGCCACCCAACCATCCGGAATCACCGGAGAGTTGAGTTGTTCGGAATTACCGAACGACTGAAGCATGGCTGCGCGATAGGCGTTCCAGCCGACAGCTTTTCCGTGTTCAAACGCGCTGTCAAAGTCATCATCCATTTCCATCGCAGCGGGCACAGATACCGGCGCTGGCGGGGCGGTGTAAAGCGGCGTTACTTCTCGCAGCGGGTCGGCATAAGCATTGCCACTATCTAAGCTGACGTGGTTTTTAGCTCCGCCGCCTGACAGCAGCCACGCCACAGGCTCCGCTTCGAGCGATGCCAGCGCCGCGCACTTGGCTTCACCTTCAGCCACGCCAGCCTGGTACGCTTCGAACATGTGCTGCGTCATCTCGTACACAAAGCTTATGTCGTCTTCCATCGCTGGCGAGCAGCCGTTGTTGTTCTTGGTAAACCACTCGATAAATTTCTGTTTCATACCCCTACCCTCCCCCAAACCATCAATACCCTTCTCATCGCCGGACTGTTGCGGCACTCCTGGAAAATTGTGTTCTCGCCGTCGCGGTTGATCGGTTTCCCTTCGTCGTCTTCGGCGGCCACGTAAACATTGGTGCGCCAGTTACGTTCGCGAAGGACGATCTCGCCGTTCTGCCGCATCTTGAACGATGCTGCCAGCACCTGAGAGCGGGACACTCCGGTTGCTTCGCATACCAGCTCCGCAGTGAATGAGCCGTAACCTTCCAGATACCACTCGATAGCTTCTCTTCCAGTCATCAGAATCCCCCCTTCTTTTTCGGCTGTTGCTCACGCCCGCGGCGTTCTGCGGCGGCGGCCTGCTGGTCTGTGTCGTAAATTGCACCGTTGATCTGATTGCAATAAACCGTGCCGGTACTGCCATGGCGGTTAAGCCGCAGGATTAGCTCGGTTTCGCCTGGTGGCACGCTCTCATCGAAAGCACCTTCACGGTGGATGCCAACCCAGTAGTCGCAGTCCTGCTCAATCTGTCCTGTGTCGCGGGAATCGCTCGGTAACGGGCGTTTATTCACTCGCTTCTCCAGTTCGCGGTTGAGCTGAGTCAGCAGCACGACGACGCAGCCAAGCTCTTTGGCGAGGTTCTTCAACCCTTTAGTGATCATCCCGTAGGCCAGGTCATTACGGTCTGCCTTTTCGGCGGTCATCAGAGTCAGGTAGTCAACCAGAATCATGCCTACGCAGCCTTTCTCACGCTTAATTCGACGGCTTTCGGTAACGATGTGCGCCAGTGACAGGCCTGGGGTGTCGTCGATGTACAGCATGTCGATTTCACTCAATCGCCCTGCTGTAGCGATCGCCTTCTTAAAGTCGCCGTCGTAGTCGCCCTGGTACTGGTCATCGGCGTCTTCCGTGGCTGGCATGTAAAAAATGCTCGGGTTAACTCCAGACTTCTGACCAACCAGTTTTTCGAGGATCTGGTCGCCAGGCATTTCGAGGCTGAACATCAGCGCTGGCTTTTTCTCACGAACCGCGCAGTTTATCGCCATCTGCCCGTACAGGGTTGTCTTGCCCATCTTTGGCCTTGCGCCAATCACGAACAGAGAGCCTTTAACCAGACCTTTCGGCGCCAGCAGTCTGTCGAGGGATGGGATACCTGTACTCATGCCGCGCTGTTCGCCTGAAGGGTCAAACCGTTTCTCCAGATCCGCTACCCAGTCATCCATAACCTCGCCAAACGACCGCAACCCACGGCGACTACCGGTTTTAGAATGGTCTGCGAGTTGGGTGAAAATACCCTGAATGGCCTCGTACTTCTGCGTAGCACTCATGCCGTTGCGGGAGTACAGCAGCTCGGTAGCTTCGGTCAGTCGGTTTATACCGTAGCGCTCCATTGCGGCTTCCCGGACTGATGCTGCGTATGCCACGATGTTTGCAGCGCTGGGAGTGTTCTTGGCGATCTCCGCCAGGTATGCAAAGCCACCTACCTGTTCCGCGAGCCCTTTGCCTTCGAGCGCGTCGAACAATGTCAGACCATCGACTGGCTTGTTGTCGCGGAACATCTGGCGCATCTCGGCAAAGATCAGCTGGTGAGGTCGGCTGTAGAACGACTCAGGCTTGAGCATCGCCAGAACCTTCTGGACTCGCTCGCTGTTGTCATCATCCAGCAGCAGGCCACCGATAACGCTCTGCTCTGCTTCGAGGTTTTGTGGTACAGCCATGAAATCAGCGGTCATCACGATCCCCCTCGCGCACTTCGATGTAGAGCTTTTCGGTCAGGAACTTATCGAATTTCATGCGGCGCCAGGTCTTCCCGGATTTCTGGTCTGGTCGGTCTTCAAGCATCCAGCGGCAGTTCTGAGCGATGTAACGCAGATAACTTCTGAACCCATCCATATCCATCGGCTTGCCGTCCAGGTTGCGGGCAATCTTGTTAGCCTTACCCCAGAAGGTGCGGATCAGATTGCGTCGCTCATCAGTGAGGCATCTCCATCCCCGGGCTTCAGGCAGTTCGTCTTTCAGGCATTGCCATACTTCATCGCATGACAAACGGGACTTTTTCTCTTCAGCGGGTTTCTGGTCATTTGCGACATACTTACTACCGTTAGGTAGTAAGTTATTTAATATATTGTTATCTGTGGACACTGGCTGGACATCGGCTGGACACTCCACCTCCACAGGCATTGATATAACTGCGTTTGCGCTGGACACCGGCTGGACATCGGCTGGACAAAAATTTGACTGATATTCGTCATATTTGACCACTTTTAGAACAGTAAAACGGTTGTTCGATTTGGTGGTGATCATGCCCAGATTCTGGAATTTACGGAGAAGTGATTTAACGCGATCAGCGGTCAAACCCGTTTCCATTGCCAGTGTGTTTCGACCGGTAATGAACTCTCCGCGCTCGCAGATCACATCGCCAACATCAGTAGATACCAGTGTCTGTTCGTGATTAGCACGCAGGAGCAGGTGAACCCATAAATGAGCCGCCTCAGCGTCCTTGTAGAACGGCACATCCATAATTTTACGGTGCAGCAAGGCAAACCCCTTACCGTCATTCGTGCGCGGTTTCTGGAGCCTTCTGGCCTCTCTGGCTTCGGCTAAATTGGATACGTTACCCACGGCCACTCTCCTTACGTTTCAGCTCTTCCAGGATGGCGCGCATCTTCTCTGCCACAATCGGGTTAACCGAGCGGATGAAGCGGTCGCGGGTTATGTTTTTATGTACAGCGGTATGGTAATAGCGTGGATTTTTTGCCATTATTCCTCCTGCAACTACTCTCGTTTTTGCACCAGAAAGTCGGTTCTGTTCGCGCAGACCGGCTTTCGCCATTTCTGTAGTTCTCACATAACCCCCAGCATCGAAGTGACCATCGTCATCAGCGGGCCTGCCTGCTCAGGCATGAGGCGGAACAGCGAAGCTATACCCTCGCTTACCTCTTTCAGCTTCTGATGTTCTGGAGCGTCCAGCAGGACAGCCTGTTTAGCTTCGGCACACTCTTTCATCGCGGAGGCGATCAGCGACATCGTGTCGTTCTGTGGCGCCAGGCGGTTGCGGTACTCCAGCGGCAGGACGGCCAAGATTGCCGGCGTCAACTGGCGCACGTTCTCGCGGTACTGCTCAGAGTCGAAACGGTTATCCAGGAAGCGAAACAGTTTCTGGCGCGCCCGGCTGATGTCGTCCGGAAAGCTGATGGCGGTCCCGCCCTGCTCCCGGTATTCGTTGATGATCAGCGCCGAAACGACGTCCTGATTGTCCAGCGCCGACGACCATGCACGGACCGCATCGCGGATCTTTTCGTGGTCTGGCGCCGCTTTAGCTTGAGCGCGGTTTATCATCGCTCCCGGGTGTATTCCGGTATTGTGTTGATACGCAAGTGAATGCATTGCTTTCCTTTTCGTTGAATAGTTAATGATTGGCTGATTACTCAGCCGGTTTAATAGGGTTACAGATTGTTAAAGAGCGCGGTGCTTACGGGGCTTTGCTGTGCGGGAAAGGCTTAATCTCTTCAGCCTTAATTTTCCCGTCTGGCAGTCTGTTGATAAAAATCTGACGCCCAACCCTAATTGCCTTGCTGATTGCCGTCTGGTGTACACCGATAGCGTCAGCTGCTTTGGCTTGCCCGACTTCGCCAACAAATTCAGCTAAAGAAATCTTCATATGGTTGCTCCTTTGAGTGCATAAACAAACAATACCAGAAGTATTACATAAAGCAATACCAGCGGTATTTTTAAAATATGAGTTTTGGTATTAATATCTGAAAATGGAAAAGAAAAAGATCCTCACCCCCGCTCAAGTGGCTGATTCAAAGCGTTTAAAAGCCCTTTACGAAGCGAAGAAAAAAGAACTGGGTATTACTCAGCAATCCATTGCGGACGCGCTGGACATATCCCAGGGTGCCGTTGGCCATTATCTCAATGGAAGGAACGCTTTAAATACAGCGGTAGCATCGGTCTTTGCGAGGCTTCTTGGGATTAGTGTCTCTGATTTCAGCCCGTCACTTGCGAAGGATATCTCTGATATGAGCTCGGTGGCGTCGGAAAATACTTCTTTCGCAGGGCATTATTCACCTGGCTCAAAATATCCGGTGATTAGCAAAGTTCAGGCGGGCGCCTGGTGTGAAGCGGTTGAGCCGTACACCCTAAAGGATATAGACCTTTGGCTTGAATCAGATGCTCACATTCAAGGTGAGGCATTCTGGCTACAGGTAGATGGTGACTCAATGACAGCACCGGCGGGTCTTAGCATCCCAGAAGGAACCTTTGTCCTCTTCGATACTGGGCGCGAGGCAATCAACGGCAGTCTGGTAATAGCAAAGCTATCCGATTCGAACGAGGCAACATTTAAGAAGTTAGTGATCGACGGTGCGCAGAAGTACCTGAAGGGTTTAAATCCACAGTGGCCATTGGTAGCGGTGAATGGTAACTGTCGAATTATCGGTGTTGCTGTAGAGACGAAGATGCGGCTGGTCTGAATGGTTAGATCGTAGTTTTCTTTATCGGCCGATTCCTAATAAAAATCAAAGGAAATCAATAAGATATGGCGAATTTTGATGGTAGCGGATCCCTACACCAAATGCAGTTATTCCCTGTAGTCGAGGTTGTATCTGATGATATACCCATGGGGGTTCTTAATGATGGAACGCCATACTTAACCCTTTACGGCCTAGCTAAGCTTTGTGGCATTGATGACACGCCATTGAGGGTTTTCACATCCAACTGGGAAACAGAAAAAAATAAACCCAGAGGACAGAAAGTAGCATCATACTTGGCTGAGAAGGGATTCCATAATTTAGACCGCCTATATACAAGGGTGATGAACAGTTCAAACGTGGAGACTCATGCCTACCCGGATTATGTCTGCATGGCTGTTCTTCGCTACTATGCCCTCGATGCGACAAACTTCGACAGATCGGTAGCAATAGGTAACTTTGTTCGCCTAGCTGAATACACGCTTAAGCGGATGATCTATGAGAAATCAAACTATAATCCAAACGCCTCTATCGATGTCTCGTTCGAAAACTATCGGGCAAGAATTAAATTGAATGATCAGATACCTACAACTCACTTTGCTGTTTTCAGAGAAATAGCTGATATCGCAATGAATTTGATTGGTGGGGGATTCCCTATGGATGATACGACTTCCTTGGATGGAAGCGTTGGAAGCCACTGGGGTAAGTATTGGTCAGCCAATCGACTCTCTGAGCAATTTGGGGAAAGAGTGCAACATCCACACTTGTACCCTGATAACTACAGGCAATCAGCCGCTAATAAGTATATAACCGCCTGGATATACCCTATCGAGGCGTTAGGTATATTTAGAAAATGGCTCCACGATAATTATGCAATGGAAAAATTGCCTAACTATCTTGGTAATAAGAAGCTTAATAATGCTTCAGAGCTATTGGAGTCTATAAAAAAACCAGCACTACCCAATAGGCATTGAAAATATCACCACACTTGACCCGGCCACAGCACCGGGTTTTTATTGCCCTTTCCTCACTATCTCCGCAGCATCCCTGTTCACCTCCTTCCCTGTCACGTTTCCTGTTTCCTTCCGGTACTGCTCCAGCTTGTCGATGATGTTTTGCTGGGTCATAGGTAAATCTGCCAGTGACAACTCCATGACCGCCCGCCCCATCGCCTGAATTTTCATGCTTATACGCTCTTCATCCAGAACCATGCACATCCCTCCTGCTGTTTTTTTAAGCGTAGCACTGGTATTTACAAAAATAAAATCACATCAAATTCATACTCTTAGTATTAATCAAAGACTTATTAATACTGGCGGTATTGCTATATATTAATACCGCTAGTATTGTTAACCCATCGAAACGAAACATCGACAGCTGAGCGAAGTTAGCCAGCGGCGAAGTGGAGATTCGGTCAGTCGAACGGCGCGACAGTAAACCATGCGTCGGACCATAGGCGGGCTCAGGGAGAGCGGCAATTATGGCTAAACGATTTACCAGCATCTCTTTACGAGGGGCTGACGGTAAACAAACAGAGAGGTAATTATGCGGCCTGAGTTAAACCAAGAGTATCTCCGCACAATCCTAACTTACGATCCTGAAAGTGGTCATTTCAAATGGAACTTTAACAAAGGCGCTCGCAATAAATCTCCTTATGCGGGGACGCTAACCAGTTACGGGTACATCAAGATCCTGATCGACCAAAAGCAATACTTTGCTCACAGGCTCGCATGGCTTTATGTGCATGGGCACTGGCCTGAAGGTTTTATTGACCACATCAACGGCGATAAAGCTGACAACCGCCTCATTAACCTAAGAGAGGCTAAACGTGAAGAAAACTGCCGGAATGTTTCTCTTAAATCAACAAACACCAGTGGTTACGTTGGGATTTTCCTCGACAAGCGGAACGGTACATGGAGAGCCCAGATAACAGTTAGCAGAAAGCAAATCGTTCTTGGTTACTTCCATTCAAAAATTGAGGCGGTAAGGGCCTTTAATGCTGGCGCATCCCTTCATCATGGTGACTACGCAGTAAGAAAAATACAGCACAACGAAGAGATGCTCATGAAAGAGTTTGGGCATCTTTAGCATTTCTCCCGCATCAGCGGGTAACGACAGAGGGTAAGAGAATGGCGAGTAACAAAAAGCCGAATCACTCGGCAAAGGTTAAGTATTGGGCAGATGGCGTTACAGGTGAGTGCAGTGGTGGGATCGTAGGGTGTATCGAAATGCTTTTCTTCGCGCTGCCGAAGGATAAGCGTGAGGCTTGCCTGAAGCGATGCGAGGAGGCTCACAAGAGATGCTGTGAGCACGAAGAGAAGAAGAAAGCAGAACAAGCCGCCTAGTGCGGCTTTTTTCATAACTCAGTCGCTTCACCGAGGCGGCTTAGTTATGACAACCGGCGGCCATCCACCGCCCATTAGCGCAGAAGTCTTGTTTAACGTTCGGCGGCGCGGCCTTAAGCGCGGAGATGATTATGTCCAAACACTGTGAAAATTGCGGATGCGCAATCCGATCCGGATATTGCACAAACTGCCAGGAAGAAGCGTATATCGCGTTCGTTCAGGCTCCGGAGATGGAATTTAGTAAAGAGTTCTTACGTGAAGCATTCCGTCAGGACTCCGAATCAAATAGCCGGGAGACATCATGACAGTCACCCACAACGGCAAGCATTACACCGTCAAAAAGCTCAACGATAACGAGTGGCAGTTGACGTCGGTATCGGCACCGCGCGACAAACTGACGCTTAACCGCCAACAGATGAATATCGCTGGCCTCCTGAAACAGGTTGAGGTGAAGGCATGATTGGAATGCACTACGGCACCACCCCGCTCATTCGCCAGTGCGTCACGCCCGGCATGATGGCAATGCATGAAGGCCGCACTTATCGCGTCTCAGCAGTCATTCAGGAGCGAAAATGGGTATACCTGCACACCGATGCAGAAATCATCCGCCTCAATGACTGCGTGATTGACGTCCTTCTGGACGGTCACGGCAACCCAATCGTTCACTGAGGACGCTGATATGGAAATCAAAACGCCAGCCAACCCAAGCAAAAAGGCGACGGCCAGGGTAAAGAATCCTCTTCCCGCGCCAACCAGTTGCCACCTGTGCTCTGGTTCAGTGCGGATCGGCACTCATGGAGAAGTCTATGGGCGCGACTTCAGTGACTGGCCGTATGTATATCTTTGCGAATGCTGCGGAGCATACGTCGGACTTCATCCTTTCACTGCGATCCCGCTTGGGACTCTGGCAGACAAGCCAACCCGTGATGCCAGGAAGAACTGCAAGTCGCCATTTGAACGTATCTGGAAGTCGGGCGCCATGACTCGCACTGAAGCTTACCAATGGCTGGCTGGCAAGATGGGTATACCTGTTCATGAATGCCACTTCGGATGGTTCACCGTAGAGCAGTGCCAGACTGCAATGCATCACTGTAACGACTGGCTAAACCGCTAACCATCCTATTCAACCGATCGGCCTGGCTTTCTGCGGGCGGGATCTGCACATCCAAATTTCAGGAGTTCAGCCATGAACGCATACCTCACTTATGACCGTATCGAAGACCGGCGCTGGGTTGATCAGCAGCTCACCGACGAGAAAGAAAAGTGGATCGGCGACCGTGCACGGGAAATCATCGACATGATGCCAAAAGAACCGTCCGGCCTCTTCCACTTCACGATCCCGATTGACTCCAGCCCATACGAAGGACTTCGCAGCGATAAAGCTGGTGAGGCCTACAACGATTTCATTTCGGCAGTTGCTTACGCCCAGGCGGAATACGACTGGGAACACCGCACCGGCTGTCCGTTTTAATTTTTGAGGGGATTAACAATGAGTACTGCACTTTCCACCATGGCCGGGAAACTGGCCGCACGCCTCGGCATGGATGCCGGTACGGACCTGATGAATACGCTGAAGAACACAGCGTTCAAAGGCGGTAACGTCACCGACGAGCAGTTTACTGCCCTGCTGATCGTCGCCAACCAGTACGGCCTGAACCCATGGACCAAAGAGATTTACGCATTCCCAGATAAAGGCGGGATTGTCCCGGTCGTCGGCGTTGATGGATGGGCTCGCATTATCAACGAACATCCTCAGTTTGACGGCATGGAGTTCTCTTACGACAAAGAGGAAGGTGCGTGCACCTGCAAGATTTACCGCAAAGACCGCAAGCACCCGACAATCGTCACAGAGTACATGGGCGAGTGCAAACGCAACACTCAGCCATGGCAGTCCCACCCTACCCGCATGCTTCGCCACAAGACGCTAATCCAGTGCGCGCGTCTGGCCTTTGGTTTCGCTGGCATCTTCGACCAGGACGAGGCCGAGCGAGTGATTGAAGGAACAACGGCAGAGGTTCATGCGGGCCATGAATCAGATAGCCGCCGCCCGGAACTGATCGCAAAAGGTGAGTCCGCCGCGCGCCTTGGAACCGTTAAGTACCAGGAATTCTGGGTGGCGCTGAGCGCTGAAGAGAAACAGGTGATCGGCGCAGTTGAGAAGCGACGCATGTATGACTTGAGTCTTGCTGTCGACAACGCCGAACCTGTCAATGTCGCAGAGACGGAGGCTGAATGATGGAGCAACGCACCCCTGAATGGTTTGCTGCGCGCTGCGGCAAGGTCACAGCGAGTCGCCTGGCTGATGTCATGGCCCGGACTAAGTCGGGCTACTCTACCAGCCGCCAGAACTACATGGCCGAGCTGATTTGCCAACGGCTGACCGGGAAGCTGGAGGAAGGGTTTTCGAATGCCGCGATGATGCGCGGCACTGAACTTGAACCAGTGGCGCGCGAAATGTACGCGCTGAATGAGTTCGATGCGGAAATCACTGAAGTTGGACTCATCGATCACCCAACCATACCCGGATTCGCAGCCAGCCCGGACGGACTTGTTAACGACGACGGGCTTATCGAAATCAAATGCCCCAACACCTGGACCCATCTTGAAACGCTGAAAACTGGCGAGCCAAAGCGCCAGTACATGCTGCAAATGCATGCGCAGATGATGTGCACCGGGCGGAAATGGTGTGATTTCGTTAGTTTCGATGATCGCCTGCCGCCTGACCTCGCCTATTTCAAGAAGCGCATTCATTTCGATGAAGAGCTGGCGCGCGAAATCGAGTCTGATGTTAAGAGCTTCATTGCAGATCTGGAATCTGAAATTCAGAAAATCACAGAGCGTGCAGCATGAAACGCACACCCTTCTACCGCAGGCCCGGGCGAACCGGGCAATTCTCCGGCCTCCGTGAGCGCGTTATCTGGATGATTCAGACACGCGGGCGCCCGGTAACAGGCAGCGAAATCGCAGAGAAGTTTGGCGTAACGCTCATCGAATTTAACCGGGTCGCCAACGGCATTACCCGCGGCTCCGGACAGATAGCGCAGCTTGTTGAGTCGAAAAAATGGCTGAACGAAGACGGCATCTGTGACCGCACTTTCGACCTCGTAACGAAGCCGAAGGTCGTAACTCCGCAAGGTAAATCGCGCCTGTTCACCCGGCGCGCCATTGAGCAATCTCAGGAAGGTAGACGGCAGGAGTGCATAGCGCGTGCCGCCCGCCGTCGCCGCCTCATTGCCCAAGGCCTCTACATCGACGAAATGGAGTCAGTGCTATGAAAGCATGGTCCCTTGAAGAGCTGGCGCTACTGTGGCGGCACTCAAACGCTGAAGTCGCAGAGATTACCGGCCGCTGCATTGAAGAGGTCGGAGATAAGCGGCTGCAAACCAATATTGAACGTAATGGCTGGGATGTTAACGATCCGGAGCGGGAGGAATCATGACCGATTACACCGGAAGTAATACCCCAGCGGATCAGCGCGACCTCTGGCGCACTCCACCAGCCATCTTCGCCTCCCTTGATGCTGAGTTCTGCTTCCAGTTGGATGCCGCCGCAGCGTCGCATAACGCGCTGTGCCGGAAGTTCATCACCGCCGAGCAGAACACACTGGAAACGCCCTGGGCTGATTACCTGAATGTTCCCGGCTACGTCTGGCTGAACCCTCCATACAGCGACATCACTCCGTTCGTGAAAAAGGCCGCCACCGAGAGCGCCAATCAGATCGGCACGGTCATGCTGGTACCGGCAGACACTTCGGTTGGCTGGTTTAAGGAGGCTATTCAAACCGCCAGTGAGGTTCGCTTTATCACCGCCGGGCGACTGGCTTTTATCAACCCGGTCACCGGTAAGCCAGTATCGGGAAATAACAAAGGGTCGATGCTTATCATCTGGCGATCGTATCCGCGTACACACTGCCACTTCGCAACTGTGGACCGGGACGAGCTGATGACTTTCGGGGCGAAACTTCTCGCCCGCCGGGAGGCCGCATGACGCCAGAAACAGACAACGCCATCCGCGCCGCCTGCCGCCGCTGCACCGAGGAAATCCAGCAGGCCATGCGCAAGAAACCAAAGCCAAACTGGAACGAAACGGTGCCTCCCATCATCAACAAGCATCACAAGAAAATTGAAGCTCTGGGAGTTAGCCTCCTGGAGTTCGTCGTATACACAGGGCGCCTGAATAAAAGGTTTGGAGCTGAACAATGACCCTTACGCAAAACAGGTTAAAAGAAGTGCTTAGTTATGACCCCTCAACAGGGGTTTTTTATTGGCTAAACCCTACTGCTTACTGCATGCATCCAGGTGATGTCGCTGGGTTTGTAGATTACACAGGCTATGCCTACATAAAAGTAGACAAGGTCAAATATTCAGCACATCGCCTCGCATGGATTTACGTCTATGGACACTCACCAATTGAGCAGATCGACCACATTAACAATGTCAGATCGGATAACAGAATTGTTAATTTAAGACTGGCCACACGCTCTCAAAACATGATGAATCAACCAGCCAGAAAGGGCAGCATTTCAGGGGTTAAAGGAGTTAGCTGGGACAAAAAAATGCAAAGCTGGCGAGCAAGATGCCAAGCCAATGGTGAAAGGATAAACATTGGGTGGTTCGACTCAATAGAAGAAGCCGCAGAAAGTCTCAGAGTTTATAGACAGCAATACCACGGCGAATTTGCTAACCATGGAGATCATCATGACAACAGAAATTAAAGCCCTACCCGTCGAACGTGACCAATACGGCTACTGGACTCACCCGCTTTATGATGAATTTTGCGATGGTCGTGAATCTATCTCGCCAGCTGAATTTAACGCTTGGCTGGATAAGAACGGCCTTGAGTGGAAAGTGATTTACCGCGATGAAGATGAGGCTGATCCCGACTTGGACGGCTATGACATTTCAGCGTGGCAGCCAGAAACACCCGCCGGTGATGGTTGGTTTGTTGGATCAATTCACGATACGGAAGATGGCGCGGTCTGCATCTGGCTGCGCAAAGTTGGCGGTGCGACATGAACAGAGCCTCACCAGTTGATTTGAGGAAAAGCCTCGAAATTGCCAACAACCTCGCGCACATCGGGATTCGCTTTGTGCCGATCCCGGTGGCGACCGACGAAGAATTCCAGACGCTGGCCGCCGAGCTATCGCTACGGCTTGAGCGGATGGCAGTCGAAGCCGAGAAGAATGAAGGCGGTGCAACATGAAAGCACAAATCACCAGGTCGCTAAGTCGGCCTTTTTTATTGCTGGCGTTCGCCTTCAACAGAATTAACCGACAGTTCCGGGAGGACTGATCATGGCTGACATCATCGATACCGCAGCAGAGATTGAAGAGCTTCAGCGTAACGCTGCCCTTTCCGCTCACCGCATCGACCGCAACGCCGTATCAGCTGAGCGTTGTGAAGAATGCGACGAACCAATTCCCGAGCCGCGGCGCGCTGCCGTACCCGGTTGCAAGACGTGCGCGGAGTGCCAGGGTGTTATCGAATTGAGGAATAAGCAAAGGGGGATCCAGTGAAAGAGCGCGGAATGATTTTCAACGGCGAGATGGTGCGCGCCATCCTCGAAGGCCGGAAGACACAGACACGCAGGATCATGAAGGTACAGCCTGTCCTCAATGGTAGTTTTTATGAGGTATACGGTGCTGGATGGGTCAGGAGCATGAAATCTGTTCCTGCAATTCCAGGACACAGTCTTGCCAATAATTGTCCATTCGGCTTGGTTGGCGATCGCATCTGGGTACGGGAAACGTGGGGCGTAGTGAGTCATGAACTGGATGAAGACGGTCGCATTCAGCCATGGAGTCCTGATCGTCCTGCCACAGCCATTAACGAAATGCCGTTTGGTAATGGTTTCTACTCTGGTCACGCTATCTACGCAGCAGACGGGGATTTTACCTGGGGTGATGACGATGGCTATGAAGATGGCCGTTCGTGCTGGAAACCATCTATCCACATGCCTCGCGCAGCCTGTCGCATTCTGCTGGAGATTACCGGTGTACGGATTGAGCGCTTGAATGGCATCAGTGAAACGGATGCAGAAGCGGAAGGCATCGACATGGATGCACTTGCTGACTCACAGGACTGTTACGACTGCATTGCAGACCACAATATGACCGGAAGACCAACGGCAACAGGCGCATTTAAGTACCTGTGGGAATCAATCTACGGCGAGGAGAGTTGGAAGGCCAACCCATGGGTCTGGGTTATCGAATTTAAGGTGGTGCCCAATGTTCAGGATAATCCAGCCTAATACTTGGTACGCCGACATGTTTGGTGAACCCTGCAAAATCCTCCGCGCTACCCACGAAGTAGTCCACTACATCCGCAACGGCCGCACCTGCATTGCCAGCATGGGCCGCTTTCAGCACGAATTCGAACCGCTGACCAAAGCACAGGCCGAGCGGATCGCAGAAGAAATCGAAACAGCAGAACACCTGAAGAAGCTGCGCGCCCAGCGTGCTGCATGAGGAGAAAATATGGGAAAGATGACGTTCGTATTTGAGTATGAGGACGGTAAAGAGCCGCCGGTTAGCGCTGGCATGTCGTTTATGGGTGGGAAGATTGTAGCGGCTGCTTTTCGTGACGCTCTTGAGTGCCTCGAAGAGGATTTTCATGAATGCTCACGGGGTAATTTAACAGTTGAACAAATTATTTCTGACCTCAACGAGTCTGGTCCGATAAGCAGAGCCTTGACCGGCAATATGAATATCAAAACCATTGGCTAAACCCACCAATGAAGCAACTGATAGCCAGTTATGAGCTGGCTATTGGGTGCGAAAGCCCACCTCGTAAATACCTTGATGTTATTGCCGCCTACGGGCGGCTTCTTTTTTGCCTGGAGGAAACCATGAGCGACATTATTCAGTTGGTACCGAATAAATGGGTCACAGAGGAACTTTTAACTGCGACAACCGGCATGTCAAAGCACATGATTCAGCATGCTCGCCGGTCTACCTGGATGGAGGGAAAGCATTATCGCCATGTTGCCCCTGATATGGCACCTAAGCAAAACAGCCCAATCATGTATAACCGCGATGAGATAAACCACTGGATCGAGCACCAAAGCCCAGCGAAACGCCGGAGAATATCTGCTTAAATGTCCTTTGGCACATCAAACGAGGAATGATTATGGCAGCATACCCAACAGGCGTAGAGGTTCATGGCGAATCGTTACGCATATGGTTCATATATCAGGGGAAGCGTGTCAGGGAAAATCTCGGCGTTCCTGACACGCCAAAAAACAGGAAAATGGCAGGCGAACTTCGGGCTTCAGTCTGCTTTGCGATAAAGACAGGCACATTCAATTATGCCTCGCAATTCCCTGATTCATCGAACGCAGAGAAATTCAGCACTGTCAGAAAGCAAATCTCACTACTTGAACTGAAATCGAAATGGCTTGGGCTTAAAGAGATGGAGCTTAGCCTCGGGACGTTGAGGCGTTACGATTGCCACCTCACAACCACTATCGAAACAATTGGTGAGCACAGGTATATCGGCAGCCTGAACACTGAAGATATCCTTAGCGCCAGGAAGGAGCTACTGAACGGCTGGCAGAAGACCAGACATGGCCTAAATCATCCACCCAAAAAGGGAAGAAGCGTTCCTACAGTCAATAGCTATATGGCATGCCTTGGCGGGATGCTGAGCTTTGCTTTCAAAAGTGGCTACCTGAAAACCGATCTGATGGCAGGTATTACCCCTCTCGCAAAAGAAAGACCCATTCCAGATCCTCTTACTTCTGATGAGTATCAGAGAGTGGTTGCGGCCTGCCCAACACTACAGTTTCAGAATATGGTTATCTTTGCGGTAAATACAGGCGTCAGGCATGGCGAACTAAGCGCGTTATCCTGGGAGGATGTGGATACTGTCAACTGGACTGTTACAGTGTCACGGAACTATTCCCTGAAGGGAAACTTCACCCTGCCAAAAACCAACGCCGGGATTCGAACAATACAGCTGACCCAGCCAGCAATTGATGCACTCAAGGCACAAATGCCACTGACCAGAATGATGGCATCCCACAAGGTAAGCGTCAGCCTACGGGAATACAAAAAAAAGAGAACCGATGAATGCACCTTTGTATTCTCGCCGTCCATTACTTCAATGAACGGTAAGAAGACGATGTGCTACGTCCCCGGATCCATTAATTCAGCCTGGCGCACTGCCCTGCGTCGTGCAGGCGTCCGACAAAGACGGTCTTATGAAACCAGGAACACATATGCGTGCTGGGCACTGGTCGCCGGAGCGAACCCAAATTTCGTTGCGCACCAGATGGGCCATTCGTCAGCGCAAATGCTATTCACGGTTTACGGTAAATGGATGACCGAGAATAACCATGACCAGGTGGGCATTTTGAACGCATCATTTACTCAAAATGCCCCACTGATGCCCCATAGAAAAACCGCATAACCTTAACTATCTGATTTAACATATTAATATCACTTCAATCATGATTCATCTGGATGAGCAAGGTCGGCTCTTTTGCCTTTAGCTTCCTGCCGGTAATGTTCTGTATCGCCATTCCTCTGGGTCTGGCGCGCGAAAACAAAGGCGTGGCGGCGTTTGCGGGCTTCGTTGGCTATGCGGTCATGAACCTTGCGGTTAACTTCTGGCTGACCGCCAAAGGGATCCTGCCCACGACCGACGCGGCGGTACTGAAAGCCAATAACATTCAGAGCGTGATTGGAATTCAGTCCATCGATACCGGGATCCTTGGAGCCGTGATCGCGGGAGTGATCATCTGGATGCTGCACGAGCGCTTTCATAACATCCGCCTGCCCGATGCGCTGGCCTTCTTCGGCGGCACCCGCTTTGTGCCAATCATTACGCTGGTTGTGATGGGTCTGTTTGGTCTGATCATCCCTCTGATTTGGCCGGTTTTTGCCATGGGGATCACCGGTATTGGCCGCATTATCAACGGCGCGGGTGATTTCGGCCCGATGATTTTCGGTACGGGTGAACGTCTGCTGCTGCCATTTGGTTTACAGCATATCCTGGTTGCCCTGATCCGCTTTACTGAAGCAGGCGGCACTATGGACGTTTGCGGTCATTCCGTTAGCGGCGCGCTGACCATCTTCCAGGCCCAGCTGAGCTGCCCGACCACGCACGGCTTCTCTGAAAGTGCGACGCGTTTCCTCTCTCAGGGGAAAATGCCTGCCTTCCTCGGCGGCCTGCCGGGCGCTGCGCTGGCGATGTACCACTGCGCCCGCCCGGAAAATCGTCATAAAATTAAAGGCCTTCTGATCTCCGGCGTTATTGCCTGCGTGGTGGGCGGTACGACAGAACCTATCGAGTTCCTGTTCCTGTTCGTGGCACCGGTGTTATACCTCATCCACGCCGTACTGACAGGCCTGGGCTTCACCGTGATGGCTGTGCTCGGTGTGACCATCGGTAACACTGACGGTAACGTGATTGACTTCGTGGTATTCGGTATCCTGCACGGCCTGTCCACCAAGTGGTATCTGGTGCCGGTTGTGGCCGCCATCTGGTTCGCGGTTTACTACGGGATCTTCCGCTTCGCCATCACCCGCTTTAACCTGAAAACGCCTGGCCGCGATACCGATACGGCCACCAGCGTTGAACAGGCAGTGGCCGGTACCGTTGGGAAATCCGGATATAACACGCCGGCTATTCTGGCGGCGCTGGGCGGTGCGGATAACATTACCTCTCTGGATAACTGCATCACCCGCCTGCGTTTGTCGGTGGCGGACATGTCCAAAGTGGATACCAACGCACTTAAAGCTAACCGGGCTATCGGCGTGGTACAGTTAAATCAACACAATTTGCAGGTCGTCATTGGCCCGCAGGTACAGTCAGTGAAGGATGAGCTGGCAACCCTGATGCGAACCGTCGAAGCCTGATGCCTCGCCCCCCTCGTCATGAGGGGGTTTTACTTTACGGAGCACCGTCATGTTTGATTTTTCTACCGTCGTGGATCGACACGGCACCTGGTGTACCCAGTGGGATTATGTCGCTGACCGTTTTGGGGCTGCCGACCTGCTGCCCTTCACCATCTCTGATATGGATTTCGCTACCGCTCCCTGTATTACCGATGCGCTGCACCAGCGCATCAACCACGGCGTGTTTGGCTACAGCCGCTGGAAAAATGACGAATTTCTGGCTGCCGTGGCGCACTGGTTCCGGCAACGCTTTAACAGTCAGATTGATACCGAAACCGTAGTGTATGGGCCGTCGGTCATTTATATGGTCTCGGAGCTGATCCGCATATGGTCCGCGCCTGGCGACGGTGTGGTGGTTCATACCCCGGCTTACGATGCCTTTTATAAAGCCATTGAAGGCAACCAGCGTACCGTTGTTTCCGTGCCGATGCAGAAAACGGCGCGTGGCTGGGACGGCAATATGGCCGCGCTGGAAGCGGCGCTGGCAAAACCGGAAAACACGGTTCTGCTGCTGTGTAGCCCGCAAAATCCGACCGGCAAAGTCTGGACCCGGGAAGAGCTGGCCACTATTGCAACGCTTTGCAGCCGTCATGATGTGGCGGTAATCAGCGACGAAATTCATATGGACATGGTATGGGGCACGCATCGCCATACCCCGTGGAATGAGGTTGCACGCGGTAAATGGGCGCTGCTGACCTCCGGTTCCAAAAGCTTCAATATTCCGGCACTGACGGGCGCCTGGGGGCTTATCGCCGATGACGACAGCCGTAACGCCTATCTGAATGCATTAAAAGGGCGGGACGGACTCTCTTCCCCTTCCGTGCTGGCGCTGACCGCGCACATTGCTGCTTACCGGCAGGGCGAACCCTGGCTGGACGCGCTGCGGACCTATCTCGAAGAAAACCTGCGCTACATTGCTGACGAACTGAATGCTGCGTTTCCGACACTCAACTGGCAACCGCCAGAGGCCACCTATCTGGCCTGGATTGATCTCAGCCCACTCGGTATTGATGACAAAACGCTGCAAAACGTGCTGATTGAACAACAAAAAGTGGCCATCATGCCGGGATATACTTATGGGGATGAAGGAAAAGGCTATGTGCGACTGAACGCTGGCTGTCCGCGTAGTAAGCTTGAACAGGGCGTTAAGCGCCTTATTGCGGGTATCAACACTCTGCTGTAAATAATTTGCGCAACGGAATATTCCCTTGCGCAAATAGCTTTTTCCCCCGTTTTGTTTTTATAATATGGCGCACTTTAACCAGCAAAGAGTGCGACCATGATTGATACACGCCTGCCTTTAACTGATATTCACCGCCACCTCGACGGGAACATTCGTGCCCAAACTATTCTCGATCTTGGTCGCCAGTTCAATTTAACGCTTCCTGCCGAAACGCTTGAAACCCTGATCCCCCATGTCCAGGTGACGTCGAACGAGCCGGATCTGGTAAGTTTTCTGAGCAAGCTTGACTGGGGCGTGAAGATGCTGGCCTCGCTCGATGCCTGTCGCCGTGTCGCCTTTGAAAACATCGAAGATGCCGCTCGCAACGGCCTGCACTATGTCGAACTGCGTTTCTCTCCGGGCTATATGGCGATGACCCACAGTCTCCCCGTAGCGGGCGTGGTTGAAGCGGTCATTGAAGGCGTGCGTGAAGGCTGCAAAACCTTTGACGTTCAGGCGCGTTTGATCGGCATTATGAGCCGTACCTTCGGTGAAGCGGCCTGTCTTCAGGAGCTGGAAGCGTTACTGGCGCATCGCGACCAGATCACCGCCATCGACCTGGCCGGTGATGAGTTGGGCTTCCCGGGCAGCCTGTTCTTGTCTCATTTCAACCGCGCACGTGATGCAGGATGGCATATTACCGTTCATGCTGGCGAAGCCGCGGGGCCGGAAAGCATCTGGCAGGCCATTCGTGAACTGGGTGCGGAACGTATTGGTCACGGTGTGAAAGCCATTGAAGATCGCGCGCTGATGGATTTCCTCGCCGAACAACGTATTGGAATCGAATCCTGCCTGACCTCCAATATTCAGACCAGTACAGTGGCGTCGCTGGCGCAACACCCGCTGAAAACCTTCCTTGAACACGGGGTGCTGGCTTCACTGAACACGGACGATCCGGCGGTTCAGGGCGTGGATATTATTCACGAATACAACATCGCCGCGCCGCAGGCCGGGCTGAGCCGCGAGCAGATCCGTCAGGCGCAAATCAACGGGCTGGAGATCGCCTTCCTGACGCCTGAAGAGAAACAGGCGCTGCGCGATAAAGTTGCTCAGTAGTCCTCTTTACTGCCGGGTGGCGCTGCGCTTACCCGGCCTACGAAAGCGTTTGGCACTTATGCCAGACAGAGCGTTGCGCGATGTTTGGCGGATTCGATCCCCAGCTCGATGAGCTCCATAATCTGGATTGCCTGGCTCGCCGGAACCGGATTTTCACCTGAACCGTTCAGCGCGTCACGAATTGCGGCGTAATACGCCGGATAGTTCCCAGGCTGGGTCAACACCGTCTCTTCAACCAGTACCTCACCCTCCGCACGCGTCACCACCCCGTCCCGCATGTCGTAGCCCCAGTCCTCCTGCGGTAAGCGTTCGCCATTTTTGAGGCGCTCTTCCTGCGGATCCAGGCCGAACTTCACATAGCTGCCGCGCGCCCCGTGAAGGATATAACGGGCCGATTCCGCCGCCGCAAGCATTGTCCCGTGCAGCACAATGCGCCGCTGCGGATAACTCAAAACGGCGTGGAAATAGTCGGTGGTCTGCGCCCCCGGCCTGAGCTGCGCTAAATCGACCGTCATGCTTACGGGCAGACCAAACAGATGAACGGCCTGATCGAGAAGATGCGGCGCTAAGTCATACCAGATGCCGCTGCCCGGTCCCGCCTGCTCGCGCCAGCGATCTCGCACCTGCGGACGATAACGATCGAAGTGAGACTCAAAAAAAGCAATTTCGCCGAGTGTGCCTTCGTTTATCAGCGCTTTGATCGTCAGGAAATCACTATCCCAGCGCCGGTTGTGAAAGACCGACAATAAACGACCCAGGCTTCGCGCCAGCGCATCCAGCTCGCGCGCCTGTGACAACGTCACGGTAAAAGGCTTATCGACAACGACATGTTTGCCAGCCTCCAGCGCCGCTTTCGCCAGGGGGAAATGGGTGTCGTTAGGGGTGGGAATGACAATAAGGTCAATATTAGGATCGTTAAACAGATGCTTAGGCTCCGTTACCACCGGCACGGCTGGCCAGTCGGCATGGACTTTGGTTTCATCGCTGCTTGTGATAGCCGCCAGTTCCATTCCCGGCGTGCCGGCAACCAGCGGCGCATGAAAGGTTTTGCTTGCGTACCCGTAGCCAATAAGACCGACGCGGATGTTTTCACTCATCGTATGCCCCCTCGCTGTGCGCTTATTTATCACTGGCCTTGTGCTTAACGCACAGATTAATAACGTGCCCTGTAAGTTAAAATAGCATCTCGCGACAGCTTTTTTTGTTACCTCGCATTAAAGTGTGTATATGGGGCCCGGGAATCGTTCCCAAAGCGCTTGCTCTGTCGAAAAGGCCGCTGTAACATTTGCAATCTGTATTTATGGATAAATTACAAACACAAAATATGTCATCAATAATTAATCGAATCATTGAATTAGCGGGATGGATTGTCCTTGGCGTTTCAGTCGTGTTGCTCGGCATTGCCAGCCATATCGATAACTACCAGCCGCCGGAGCCTGTTACTGTTGCTCAACAAAAGTAAGCCGCATCGTCATAAAGCGTGACACATTACGTCATGGAACGTATTGCCAGCCGTAATGAACGGGGTTACCCTTCTCTTCCAGGCATCTGCTGATGCCTGAATCTTCGCAAAGAAAACTCCTAATTTCGTCGCGTTACCCGAGTGGACAGTTTACGTCTTTATTAATCCGTTTATTATTCGAACGCATTACCTTTATGGGTATTACCCTTTTATATGGAAACTTATTAATATGACAGTTCAGGACTATTTATTAAAATTTCGCAAGATCAATTCCCTCGAAAGCCTGGAAAAACTGTTTGACCATCTGAACTACACGCTGTCGGATAATCAGGACATCATCAATATGTACCGCGCGGCTGACCATCGTCGCGCCGAACTCGTCTCTGGCGGTCGTCTGTTCAACGTGGGGGAAGTACCTAAATCTGTCTGGCGTTACGTTGTATAAGAAAGTAGCCTTCGGCGTGAAATGTTATATACTCTCCGCCCTGCAAATTTCTGTATAACATTTCGCGCAGACTATGGGAGAGCGTATGACCGCATTGCCTGGAGAGAGAATTGGGGGCTGGTTAATCGCCCCGCTGGCATGGCTGCTGGTGGCTTTATTAAGCGCTTCGCTGGCGCTGTTGCTTTACACCACTGCACTGGTTACTCCTCATGCTATCCAGACACTGATGTCTCAGAGCGCGCTCAATATTGCGACGTGGTTTGTGTCGTTCGTTTTCGCAATCGCGATGTGGTACTACACGCTTTGGCTGACCATCGCCTTCTTCAAACGCCGCAAAAGCGTGCCGAAACATTACATTATCTGGCTGCTGGTCTCCGTGCTGCTTGCCGTCAAAGCGTTCGCTTTTTCGCCTGTGTCTGATGCGCTGGCGGTTCGCCAGTTACTGTTTCCGCTACTGGCGACGGCACTTCTGGTCCCTTATTTCAAGCGTTCGACGCGCGTTAAGAAGACCTTCGTTAACCCGTAATAACCTTACAGTTAACCTGTTGTGGCCTGTTGTCGTTTATCCGATAATAGGCGGCTCTTTTATTTCAGGCTAAATAATGACCGATTACTTACTGCTCTTTGTCGGAACTGTGCTGGTTAATAACTTCGTACTGGTGAAGTTCCTTGGCCTGTGCCCGTTTATGGGGGTCTCCAAAAAGCTGGAGACGGCAATGGGCATGGGGCTGGCCACCACCTTCGTGATGACGATGGCCTCCATTTGCGCATGGCTGATTGATACCTGGATCCTGATCCCGCTGGACATGCTCTACCTGCGCACCTTGTCCTTTATTCTGGTCATTGCGGTGGTGGTGCAATTTACCGAAATGGTAGTGCGTAAAACCAGCCCTGCCCTGTATCGCCTGTTGGGTATTTTTCTGCCCCTCATCACCACCAACTGTGCTGTGCTGGGCGTGGCGCTGCTCAACATCAACCTTGGGCATAATTTCATGCAGTCGGCGCTGTACGGTTTTTCCGCGGCGGTCGGTTTCTCTTTTGTTATGGTCCTGTTCGCGTCGATTCGCGAGCGTCTGGCAGCGGCGGATATTCCCGCGCCGTTTCGCGGTAACGCCATCGCTCTGGTGACCGCAGGTTTAATGTCTCTGGCCTTTATGGGCTTTAGTGGTCTGGTGAAGTTGTAATGAGTGCTATCTGGATTGCCATCGCGTCCATCAGCGTACTGGGACTCGTCTTTGGCATCATTCTGGGTTATGCCTCCCGCCGGTTTGCGGTAGAGGACGATCCGGTGGTTGAAAAAATTGATGAGCTTTTGCCGCAGAGCCAGTGTGGGCAGTGCGGCTACCCTGGCTGCCGTCCTTACGCTGAGGCGGTGGGCGTGCAGGGAGAAAAGATCAACCGCTGCGCGCCGGGTGGCGAAGCGGTCATGCTTAAAATAGCTGCCCTGCTGAATGTCGATCCGCAGCCTGTCGACGGCGATGAACAGGCGCAGGAGCCCGTTCGTGCCCTTGCTGTTATCGACGAAGCCAACTGCATCGGCTGCACCAAATGTATTCAGGCGTGCCCTGTCGACGCCATTGTAGGCGCAACCCGCGCCATGCACACCGTTGTGGCGGACCTGTGCACCGGCTGTAACCTCTGCGTAGCCCCCTGCCCGACGCAGTGTATAGAACTCCGCCCGGTTGAAACGACGACCGAAAGCTGGAAATGGGATCTTCAGACCATTCCGGTTCGCAATATTCCTGTGGAACAACATGCTTAAGTTATTTTCTGCTTTCAGAAAAGAGAAGATCTGGGACTTCGACGGCGGTATCCATCCCCCGGAAATGAAAACCCAGTCAAACGGTACGCCGCTGCGTCAAATTCCGCTGGCGACCCGCTACGTGATGCCATTGAAACAGCACATCGGCGCGGAAGGCGAGCTGTGCGTGAAAGAAGGCGATACCGTCCTTCGCGGCCAGCCGCTGACCTTTGGTCGTGGACGTATGTTGCCGATACATGCCCCGACTTCGGGCAAGGTGGTGGCTGTTGCCCCCCATACCGTTGCCCATCCCTCGGCGTTGTCTGAGCTGAGCGTCATCATTGAAGCCGACGGGGAAGATCTCTGGATCGATCGTGACGGCTGGAGCGACTACCGTTCCCGCAGCCGTGAAGCGCTGATTGAACGCATTCATCAGTTTGGCGTAGCAGGTCTTGGAGGCGCTGGCTTCCCGACCGGCGCCAAACTTCACGGCGGCGGCGATAAAATCGAAACGCTGATTATTAACGCCGCCGAGTGCGAACCGTACATCACCGCCGATGATCGTCTGATGCAGGACTGTGCCGCGCAGGTGGTGGAAGGTATTCGCATTCTTGCGCATATCCTGCAACCCCGCGAAGTGCTGATCGGTATTGAAGACAATAAACCGCAGGCCATTTCGATGCTGCGTGCGGTACTAGCGGACAGCCATGATATCGCCCTGCGCGTGATCCCGACCAAATACCCGTCCGGCGGGGCGAAGCAGCTGACGCAGATCCTGACCGGAAAACAGGTCCCCCACGGGGGCCGTTCGTCCGACATCGGCGTGCTGATGCAAAACGTGGGTACTGCCTACGCGGTAAAACGTGCGGTGATTGACGGCGAGCCATTGACCGAACGCGTCGTCACGCTGACCGGCGAGTCCGTCTCCCGTCCCGGCAACGTCTGGGCGCGTCTGGGTACGCCGGTGCATCATCTGCTGGAACAGGCTGGCTTCTGCCCGGGGAGCGAGCAGATGGTCATTATGGGCGGCCCGCTGATGGGCTTTACCCTGCCGTGGCTGGATGTGCCAGTGGTGAAGATTACCAACTGCCTGCTCGCCCCTTCCCCAACGGAGATGGGCGAAACGCAGGAAGAGAAAGGTTGTATACGCTGTAGCGCCTGCGCGGATGCGTGTCCTGCAGACTTGCTTCCGCAGCAGTTGTACTGGTACAGCAAAGGCCAGCTGCACGATAAAGCCCAGGCGCATAACCTGGCTGACTGTATTGAATGCGGTGCCTGTGCCTGGGTCTGCCCAAGCAATATTCCGCTGGTGCAGTACTTCCGTCAGGAGAAAGCCGAAATCTACGCTATCTCCATGGAAGAAAAACGTGCCGCTGAAGCGAAGGCCCGCTTTGAAGCGCGCCAGGCGCGACTGGAGCGCGAGAAACAAGCCCGTCAGGAACGCCATAAGCAGGCTGCCGTGCAGCCTGCGGCGAAAGATCAGGATGCGATTAACGCTGCCCTCGCCCGTGTGCGGGAGAAGAACGCGACTGCCGCTCAGCCGGTAGCGATCGTGTCTGGCCAAAAGCCGGACAATAGCGAAGCGATTGCCGCCCGCGAAGCGCGTAAAGCCGAAGCGCGCGCACGTCAGGCGGAGAAGGCGCAAAACGCCAAACCGGAAGCCGACACAGACCCGCGTAAAGCGGCGGTGGAAGCGGCTATCGCCAGGGCAAAAGCCCGTAAAGCCGGTCAGCAGACAGTGGTGGTTGAACAGGAAGCGACCGATCCGCGCAAGGCGGCCGTTGAAGCCGCTATCGCCCGCGCCAAAGCACGTAAAGCGGCACAGCTTCAGCCTGCCGAAGAGAGTGAAGCGCCTGTCGACCCACGTAAAGCCGCCGTTGAAGCGGCCATCGCCCGTGCCAAAGCACGAAAAGCGGCACAGCAGGACGAACGGCCTGCGGCCGCCAACGACGATCCACGCAAAGCCGCAGTCGCCGCCGCGATTGCGCGTGTTCAGGCAAAGAAAGCCGCGCAGCAAGCCGTTAACGAGGATTAAATGGTTTTCAGAATTGCAAGTTCCCCTTATACCCATAACCAGCGCCAGACATCGCGTATTATGATGCTGGTGTGCCTGGCCGCGTTGCCAGGTATTGCCGTACAGTGTTGGTTTTTCGGCTGGGGTACGCTTTTCCAGTTAGTTCTGGGTTGCGCCAGTGCCGTCGCAGCGGAAGCAGCGATCCTGAAGCTGCGCAAAATGGAGGTGACTCGCATCCTGAGCGATAACTCCGCCCTGTTGACCGGCCTGTTGCTTGCCATCAGCATTCCCCCGTTCGCCCCGTGGTGGATGGTAGTATTGGGAACGATATTTGCGGTGATCATCGCCAAGCAGCTGTACGGTGGGCTGGGCCATAACCCGTTTAACCCGGCAATGATTGGTTACGTGGTGCTACTGATCTCCTTCCCGGTACAGATGACCAGTTGGCTGCCGCCGCATGAGATCGCCGCCACGGTGCCCGGCTTTATGGATGCCCTGAACGTTATCTTTACTGGCCACACCGCGATGGGCGCGGATATGAACGCGCTTCGCATGGGCGTGGATGGCATCAGCCAGGCCACCCCGCTCGATACCTTCAAAACCTCCCTGCGTGCCGGCCACAGCGTCGAGCAGGTGATGAAATCGTCTATTTACAGCGGCGTACTGGCGGGTGCGGGCTGGCAGTGGGTCAATCTGGCCTACCTGTTGGGCGGTGCCTTCCTGCTGCAACAAAAAGCGATCCGCTGGCATATTCCGGTGAGCTTCCTGGTGACGCTGGCCGTCTGTTCAACGCTCGGCTGGGTCATCTCACCTGAGTCACTGGCCAGCCCACAGCTCCATCTGCTCTCCGGCGCGACCATGCTCGGGGCATTCTTTATTCTCACCGATCCGGTCACCGCCTCTACCACCAACCGAGGTCGTCTGATTTTCGGCGCGCTGGCGGGCTTGCTGGTCTGGCTTATTCGCAGCTTTGGTGGCTATCCGGACGGCGTGGCATTTGCCGTACTGCTGGCTAACATCACCGTTCCGCTCATCGACTACTACACGCGTCCACGCGTGTACGGTCATCGCTAAGGGTTACGCCATGCTAAAGACTATGCAAAAACACGGCGTCACGCTGGCGATCTTCGCCGCCGCCCTCACCGGGCTGACCGCGCTGGTAAATGAACTGACGAAAAGCACCATTGAAGAGCAGGCAATGAAGCAGCAAAAGGCGTTATTCGATCAGGTGATCCCATCAGACTTCTATGATAATGACCTGCAAAAAAGCTGCTTTGTCGTGCAGGCCCCGCAGCTCGGTAAAGGAACACACCGCGTTTATATTGCCCGTAAGGGCGAGAACCCGGTGGGTGCCATCATGGAAGCCACCGCGCCGGACGGTTACTCTGGCGCAATTCAGCTGCTGGTAGGCAGCGATTTTTCCGGCACCGTGCTGGGTACGCGCGTGACGGAACATCACGAAACGCCGGGCCTTGGCGACAAAATTGAAACACGCCTGAGCGACTGGATTTTACACTTTGCCGGTAAGATGATTCATGGCGAGGACGATCCTGCTTTCGCGGTGAAAAAAGATGGCGGTGAGTTTGACCAGTTCACGGGCGCCACGATTACGCCCCGCGCGGTCGTCAACGCCGTCAAACGCGCCGGTCTGTATGCCGAAACGCTGCCCGCGCAGATCAATCATCTTTCCGCCTGTGAGGAGTGACCATGAGCCAGGTTAAAGAGGTTATCGTCCAGGGACTCTGGAAGAACAACTCGGCATTGGTACAGCTGTTGGGATTGTGCCCGCTGCTGGCGGTGACGTCTACCGCCACCAACGCGCTCGGGCTGGGGCTGGCGACCACGCTGGTGCTGACCCTGACCAACTTCTCCATTTCTGTTTTGCGCCGCTGGACGCCATCGGAAATCCGTATTCCGATTTATGTCATGATCATTGCATCGGTGGTCAGCGTCGTGCAAATGCTGATTAACGCCTACGCATTTGGCCTGTACCAGTCGCTCGGGATCTTCATTCCGCTTATCGTGACTAACTGTATTGTCGTGGGACGCGCTGAAGCCTTCGCGGTGAAAAACAACCCGGCAATTTCCGCGCTGGATGGGTTTTCCATCGGCATGGGCGCGACTGCCGCCATGTTCGTCCTCGGCTCTCTGCGTGAAATTCTGGGCAACGGTACGCTCTTCGACGGTGCGGACGCGCTGCTTGGCGGCTGGGCGAAATCGCTGCGTATCGAGGTGTTCCATACGGACACCCCATTCCTGCTGGCCATGCTACCGCCAGGCGCCTTCATTGGCCTTGGGATGATGCTGGCGTTAAAATACCTGATTGATGAAAAACGTAAACGCCGCGCCGCTGAACGCAGCGTACAGGAAGGGATCCCCGAGAAAGCAGTATGAATAAAGAGAAACGCATTGCGATCCTGACGCGCCTGCGCGATGAGAATCCTCATCCAACGACAGAGCTGAATTTTAACTCGCCGTTTGAACTGTTGATCGCGGTGCTGCTCTCTGCGCAGGCCACTGACGTGAGCGTCAACAAAGCCACGGCCCTGCTCTACCCTGTCGCCAATACGCCGCAGGCTATGCTGGAGCTGGGGGTTGAAGGGGTAAAATCCTATATCAAGACCATCGGCCTGTTTAACAGTAAGGCCGAAAACGTCATTAAGACCTGCCGGATCCTGCTTGAGCAGCATGGCGGTGAAGTCCCGGAAGATCGCGCAGCGCTGGAAGCGTTGCCAGGCGTCGGGCGTAAAACGGCAAATGTCGTGCTCAACACGGCGTTTGGCTGGCCGACGATCGCCGTGGACACTCACATCTTCCGCGTTTCTAATCGCACCCGGTTCGCGCCGGGTAAAAACGTGGAAGAGGTGGAAGAAAAGCTATTAAAAGTGGTCCCTGCGGAATTTAAGGTGGATTGCCATCACTGGCTAATCCTTCACGGGCGCTATACCTGTATTGCACGTAAGCCACGCTGCGGCTCCTGCATTATCGAAGATCTCTGTGAATACAAAGAAAAAGTCTATCCCTGAAGGTACATCCACTTGTTACTGTTCAAGCCCTTAGATTAAACAAGGGCTCTGATATCTTCTCCCTTGGCCGTAATTTTCCCTCTCATTGTCCATAAAGTGTTGTCGATTCTGCGGATATTTAACACTCAAACAGGTTAATAGTTTTTTCATCACCAAAAATTTCTATACATCTGTGATCGCGATCACTCTGATAACTTGATGTTGGATTTTTGTTGTTAAAAGCCTCTCCACGCCTTTGCCAGACAAGATCTCATCCTTTACTCACCGCATATAAGACCAGTCATTTTTCAGAATATGGGCTATATCACTGCCTTTCACCCAAAATAGCAGAACATATCGCCATACAGCCATTCATCAGGGTCATTTACAGTGAAAAAAACCACCAATTCTCAACGGATGAAATTTAACGCTGCATAACATTTGCGTGAACCGATGATTATACCGCCACAGTTATATGTAACAGATTATTACAAACGTATTGCCAGATGGGGCTGGATAGTGAACATTACCCGCCGTTTCCCCTCCCAATATAACTATAAAGCGGATGGACTACGGTCATCACGCTATGAACACCCCCGTTAATATGGGATGTAAAAAAAGAGGTATATGTGTCTACTGCAAACAATAAACCAACAGATGAGAGCGTAAGTCTTAACGCTTTCAAACAGCCTAAAGCGTTCTATCTCATTTTCTCTATCGAATTGTGGGAGCGTTTTGGCTACTACGGCCTGCAAGGGATTATGGCCGTTTACCTGGTTAAGCAACTGGGTATGTCCGAAGCCGATTCCATCACGCTGTTCTCGTCCTTCAGCGCTCTGGTCTATGGCCTGGTCGCCATCGGCGGCTGGTTAGGCGATAAAGTTCTCGGTACGAAACGTGTCATTATGCTGGGCGCCGTGGTTCTGGCGATTGGCTATGGTCTGGTTGCATGGTCCGGGCACGATGCGGGCGTGGTATACATGGGCATGGCTACCATCGCGGTAGGTAACGGCCTCTTTAAGGCTAACCCGTCCTCCCTGCTTTCTACCTGCTACAACAAAGATGATCCGCGTCTGGACGGTGCATTTACCATGTACTACATGTCCATCAACATCGGTTCATTCTTCTCTATGCTGGCAACCCCATGGCTGGCCGCGAAATTCGGCTGGAGCGTAGCGTTTGCGCTGAGCTTCGTGGGTATGCTGATCACCGTTGTGAACTTCCTGTTCTGTCGCAGCTGGGTTAAAGATTATGGTTCTAAACCAGACTTCGAACCCGTGCATATGGGCAAACTGCTGGCAACCATCGTCGGCATTGTGATCCTGGCCGCTGTCGCTACCTGGCTGCTGCACAACCAGGGTATTGCACGTGCCGTACTGGCCGTGGTTGCGCTGGGTATCGTGATTATCTTCGCTAAAGAAGCCTTCGCGATGCAGGGTGCGGCACGTCGTAAGATGATTGTGGCGTTCATCCTGATGCTGGAAGCGATTATCTTCTTCGTCCTGTACAGCCAGATGCCAACGTCCCTGAACTTCTTCGCAATCCGCAACGTTGAGCACTCCATCCTGGGTATCGCGTTCGAGCCGGAGCAGTACCAGGCACTGAACCCGTTCTGGATCATGATTGGTAGCCCGATTCTGGCCGCTATCTATAACAAGATGGGCGACCGTCTGCCGATGCCGCACAAGTTCGCGATCGGTATGGTGCTGTGCTCTGGCGCATTCCTGGTGCTGCCGCTGGGGACGAAATTCGCGACCGACGCGGGTATCGTGTCTGTTAACTGGCTGATCCTGAGCTATGCGCTGCAATCCATCGGTGAACTGATGATCTCCGGTCTGGGCCTGGCGATGGTTGCACAGCTGGTCCCTCAGCGTCTGATGGGCTTCATCATGGGTAGCTGGTTCCTGACGACCGCTGGCGCAGCCATCATTGCAGGTAAGATTGCGAACCTGATGGCGGTACCGGACAACGTTACCGACCCGCTGGTCTCCCTGAACGTCTACGGCACCGTGTTCATGCAAATTGGTATCGCGACAGCCGTAATTGCCGTGCTGATGCTGCTCACCGCACCAAAACTCAATCGTATGACGCAGGACGACGACAAATCCGCTAAAGCGACCAACACCGCGAACGCGTAATGTCATCGGGAAACGACTGAACAGAAGCCGCTAATTGATTAGCGGCTTTTTTTTTATCTGAACGCGCACTAACATAGCGGGAACCTCAGCAAAAAGGAGTTACCGATGAAACTGTTCTATAAACCGGGCGCCTGCTCTCTTGCTTCGCATATCACCCTTCGCGAGAGCGGTAAGGATTTCACGCTGGACGGCGTTGACCTGATGAAAAAGCGCCTGGAAAACGGGGATGACTTTTTTGCGATTAACCCAAAAGGGCAGGTTCCGGCCCTGCTGCTGGATGATGGTACGCTGCTGACCGAAGGCGTGGCGATAATGCAGTACCTGGCCGACAACGTGCCTGATCGTCAGCTGCTGGCACCAACAGGCAGTATCTCTCGCTATAAAACCCTTGAGTGGCTTAACTACATCGCGACCGAGCTGCACAAAGGCTTTACGCCGCTGTTCCGCCCGGATACTCCGGAAGAGTACAAACCGACCGTACGTGCGTTACTTGAGAAAAAGATGCAGTACATTAATGAATCACTGAAAGACGATCAGTGGATCTGCGGTGCGCGTTTCACCATTGCTGATGCGTATCTGTTTACCGTTCTACGCTGGGCGCGCGCGGTGAAGCTGAACCTGGAAGGATTAGATCATATTGCGTCGTATATGGAACGCGTAGCGGCACGTCCTGCGGTTGCAGCGGCGCTGAAGGCAGAAGGGTTGAATTAATCCGAGCGCGCTGTATTGCCGGGTGGCGCTGCGCTTACCCGGCCTACACTATCCCTGCTCTTACAATTGGGTTGCGCTGAAATAATGCTCGGGCTTCGCGATGCGATCCTGCGCCGCGACCACCTGGAGCTCATATTCCTGCATCGTCTTCGTCGCAATCATGATTTCATAAACGGCTGCGGTTACGTGCTCCAGCGCATCGCGCAGGCTCGCGCCCTGCAATAGCTTCACCAGCAGCAAACCGCTGGTCACATCCCCAACCCCGACAGGCTGACGTGCACCGAAATCCACCAGCGGTCGACTGATGTGCCAGGCTTCATCCTTGGTCACCAACAGCATTTCAAAACGGTCCTGGCTCAACCCTGCGCGTGCCAGGTGCTTCACCAGGACAATCTCAGGCCCCTGAGCAATTAGCTCGCGAGAAGCGCTTACAGCCTCTTCTACGCTGTTGACCGGATGCTCGCACAGGATCTCAAGTTCAATCAGATTTGGCGCAATAATATCGCTGGCAGGCAATGCATGACGGACATGAAACTCCGCAACGCCCGGCGCGACGATGCAGCCTTTTTCCGGATGCCCCATCACCGGATCGCAGAAATATTTCGCCGCGGGGTTTGCCGCTTTCACCTGGCGCACAATGCCCAGGATATGTTCCCCCTGCTCCGCCGAACCCAGATAACCGCTCAGTACGGCATCGCAGCGTTTAAGCTGGTCGATATCCGCAATCCCCTGAACGATCTCCGTCAGATGCGACGGCGGCATCACGCAGCCGGTCCATTTGCCGTATTGCGTGTGGTTTGAAAACTGAACGGTATTGAGGGGCCAGACGTTGGCCCCGAGGCGGCGCATCGGGAATTCCGCAGCGCTGTTGCCAGCATGTCCAAAAACAACGTGGGACTGAATGGCGAGGATGTTCTTCATGTTGTACTTACCAAACCCTGTCAAAACAAAAGGGGCGTGGTTTCCCACGCCCCTGCGTACTTTTAATTACTTCCAGCAGACCAGGCAGTAATTTTTCTTACCGCGACGCAGCAGCGTGTAGCGACCATAGAGACGGTCGTTCTCGGTAAAGGTGTATTCCGGATCGGCCTGTTTTTCGCCATTAATGGTGATCGCGTTAGAGGCGATGGTTTTACGCGCCTGACCGCGAGACGGCTGGAGCTCGGAGTCCACCAGCGCCTGCATCAGATCGGCGCCTTTTTCCATCTCCACCATCGGCACGCCATCCTGAGCAAGCTGTTCGAAGTCCGCTTCGCTTAAATCGCTCAGGGTCCCGTTGAACAGGCTCGCCGTAATGCGTTTCGCCGCTGCCAGACCTTCTTCACCGTGAACCAGTTTAGTCACTTCGTCGGCCAGCACATACTGGGCGCGCGGTGCTTTACCGCTGTTCTTGTCTTCTTCTTCCAGCGCATTGATTTCTTCGATATCCATAAAGGTGAAGAATTTCAGGAAGCGATAAACATCGGCATCCGCCGTGTTGATCCAGAACTGGTAGAATTTGTACGGGCTGGTTTTCTTCGGATCAAGCCATACTGCGCCGCCTTCGGTTTTACCAAACTTGGTACCGTCTGCTTTGGTGATCAGCGGCACGGTCAGACCAAACACCTGATTCTGGTGAAGGCGACGGGTCAGATCGATACCGGAGGTGATGTTACCCCACTGATCAGAACCGCCAATTTGCAGCGACACGCCGTGCAGCTTGTTCAGGCAGGCGAAGTCATACCCCTGCAACAGGTTGTAGGAGAACTCGGTGAAAGAGATTCCCTGATCGTCACGGTTAAGACGCTGCTTGACCGCTTCTTTGTTAATCATCTGGTTAACAGAGAAGTGTTTGCCGATGTCACGCAGGAACGTCAGCACGTTCATGCCACCAAACCAGTCGTAGTTGTTCGCCGCAATCGCAGCGTTGTCACCACAGTTGAAATCCAGGAACGGTGCAACCTGTTTACGGATCTTATCCACCCACTCCTGCACGGTGTCTTCGGTATTCAGCTTACGCTCAGCGGCTTTGAAACTTGGGTCGCCAATCAGACCAGTCGCACCGCCAACCAGGGCAACAGGCTTATGACCCGCCATCTGGAAGCGTTTCAGGCATAACAATGGAACAAGATGCCCCAAATGCAAGCTGTCAGCGGTGGGATCGAAGCCGCAATAGAGCGCGATCGGGCCTTGCGCCAGTCGCTCTGCTAACGCTTCCTCGTCCGTCACCTGGGCCACCAGGCCCCGCTCTTGCAATTGTTTAATCAAGTTACTGCTTGCCATCAAATTCTCCATGTATAAACGACTGCACCTTTGCCGGTACACGACTTTTCGCCTGATGCGAAAGGACCATAGAATAAAGCGCCAGCGCGGTGTGCGCTAGCGCTTAAATCAACAAATTTTGGGGATTACGGTGCCAGTCGGTCTATTTTCCAGCCACCGTTGTCGCGCTGGTATAAAAAGCGATCGTGCAGGCGGTGCTCACCGCCCTGCCAGAATTCCATCTGCTCAATGGGGATGCGGAACCCGCCCCAGAAACTCGGCAGCGGTACTTCACCCTGCTGAAACTTCTGTTTGAGTTCGAGGAATTTACTTTCAAGTACGCCGCGGGCCGAGATTCGGCTGGACTGTTTAGAAACCCAGGCGCCAATCTGACTGTCGCGCGGTCGGCTGTGGAAATATTTCACCACTTCGAGCGTAGAGAGGCGCTCTGCCTTGCCGGTAACCATCACCTGGCGCTCAAGCATATGCCACGGGAAGAGCAGGCTAATACGCGGATTATTTTCCAGGTGATGCGCTTTACGACTGCCAAGGTTGGTGTAGAACACCAGCCCTTTCTCGTCATAATGCTTAAGAAGAACGATGCGTTGATACGGCTGACCGTTTTCATCAACCGTGGCAACGACCATCGCCGTCGGGTCGGCCAGTTTCGCTTCGCAGGCCTGTTTCAGCCAGCGTTCAAAAAGCACCAGCGGTTCGGCGGGAAGATCCTGGCGGCGCAGACCGCCTTTGGTGTATTCACGGCGCAGATGCGCAATTTGCTGTAGTTCGTCGTTATCTGACATGGCGTTAGCTGAAAGTGAGGTTGGGTGGCGCTATTGTGCGCGCCCCCTTCAAAAATCTCAACGCTTCGGATTTTCCAGCTGACAATTGTTCAGCACAATGCGGTCTCGCTTATAGACGGTGGCGCTGTCACCTTTTGACCAGAAGACGTAGATCCCATCCGTGTAACGCGCCCCGGAGGCGGACATCCCCTGCTTCAGCGTCAACAACTTATTGTCATAAACAAAGCTGGCTTCCTGGCGAGTGTTGTTCAGCTTCACCGTCAGCGGTTTTTCATCACAACGATATTCCAGCGTATCGGTTTGCATACGCTCAACGAACTGGTTATAGACGCTGCATCCGGTCATAAGAAAAGGTACAGCAATGAGAAGAAGTTTTTTCATGGGCAGATTCCGAAGACTATCCTGGTCCTGGAGGGCCTAACCGCCCTCCTGTTTTTCCCTATTTTACGGGTTATGCCTCCCGCTGAATTTCAGTTAACTCTGATTATGGCGCGGATTTGCCGGGAAAATAGCACCGAGGACGCTCGCCTCCCGCGCACCGGTTACGGAGGGTAAATTCCCGGGCAGACCGGCAACCGTACGCCAGGCAAGCCAGGCGAAGGCCAGCGCTTCCATGTCGTCTCCGCTGATCCCGGCTTCGTCAGTGGTCGTGACTTCGGTGCCCGGCAGCAGGGCGGCGAGGCGTGCCATCAGGAGCGGGTTGCGGCTTCCGCCTCCGCATACCAGCAGACGCTCGCACCCGCCGCTGAGCAACACCTGTTCAGAAATCGACACGGCGGTAAGCTCAGTCAGCGTAGCCTGCACATCCTGAGGCGCAAGGCCGGGGAAGCGTGCCAGATGACGTTCAAGCCAGCCGTAGTTGAAATACTCTCGCCCCGTGCTTTTCGGCGCTGGCAGGGCAAAGAATGGATCGCTTAAAAGGGCTTGCAGCAAGGGAAGGATCACTTTCCCCTGGCTGGCCCACTGCGCGTCTTTGTCGTAGGGTTTACCGTTCTGACGCCAGATCCAGGCATCCATCAGCATATTACCGGGCCCGGTATCGTATCCACGCACGGGCTGCCCGGGAATGAGCATCGACAGGTTGGCAATCCCGCCAATGTTCAGAACCATTCTGCGCTCCACCGGGTGCGCCAGCAGCGCCTGATGAAATGCCGGAACCAGCGGCGCCCCCTGCCCGCCGAGGGCCATATCGCGACGACGGAAATCCCCCACCACCGTCACGCCGGTTTTTGCCACAATCTGGTTATTATCGCCAATTTGCATCGTGTGCGGCGCCTCGCCGACAGGTTCATGCCAGACGGTCTGCCCATGGCATCCTATTGCCACGACATCCTGCGGATGAAGTCTTTCTTGCTGCATCAGAGCCAGTACCGCATCAGCAAACAGCGCCCCCAGACGCACGTCCAGTTGGCCCAGTTGGGAAAGCGTCAGCTGTTGCCCCTGGCAGATGCTCAGGATCTCTTCTTTTAACGAGACCGGAATAGGCCAGGTCAGGCTTGCCTGCTGCGCCACCATGTTTTCATCAATGGCGGCCAGAACGACATCCACACCGTCAAGACTGGTACCAGACATCACACCGATATAGCGACCCGATTTCATGCGCTTTCCTTACGTTACATGGGCTAAGTGCAACCACTCCATCATAAATAACGCTGCTTTGCTATCCGGTGATAATATTTTTTAACAATCTCAGACCTGTAGCACAGACGGTTTTTGTTTATGTCCCGTTAAGCCCCGTTCAGGTAAAATTTATCTATTCGGCATGCAAAGATATGAACTGTGGTCAGGAATGCCATATAATTTAGCCATAACGGATGCCCCAACCGGGCGTTTTTTGGTGAACAGGAGAGTCAAATGATTTTACGTGTACTGGGCGTTTCGCTGATTGGTTTAACACTGGCGGGTTGTGTGAACGACAATTCACTCTCCGGCGACGTATATAGTGCTTCTGAAGCTAAACAGGTACAGAACGTGACCTACGGTACTATCGTTAATGCCCGTCCTGTTCAGATTCAGGGTGGTGATGACACGAACGTCGTGGGCGCAATCGGTGGTGCTGTGCTGGGTGGTTTCCTGGGTAACACCATTGGTGGCGGCACCGGTCGCTCTCTGGCTACCGCAGCAGGCGCAGTTGCAGGCGGCGTAGCGGGTCAGGGCGTTCAGGGTGCGATGAACAAAACTCAGGGCGTTGAGCTGGAAATCCGTAAAGACGATGGCAGCACCATTATGGTTGTGCAGAAACAGGGTAATACTCGCTTCTCTGCAGGCCAGCGTGTTGTACTGGCAAGCAACGGTAGCCAGGTCACCGTCTCCCCGCGTTAATATCCCGACGGATGCGGTCCTTTCGGGCCGCATCCATTTACAAAAACTATCATTTTAAAAAATGTATTTATAAAAATACATTCACACGGCGTATAATTAATTCCCTCTGATATTGTTCCTGCGCAAAGTATTTTTTATTTCCCTCCTTTAGACTCGTCTGATTCTCTTTTTCCTCTTTTTAATTTTTTAACATTCTATGCTTGCGAACTGTCGATTTGTAATGAACCGCTTTGTGGCCTTTGCACTTGGGTGCATTTTTATCATTGCCGTGTTACAAGGTTGTTTTATAAAACTTGTTGAATGGGTTCCTTCATTCTCTCCGCTATTTTTCCCAACGCTCACTATTTTTCTTCTGGTATTCCATCTGTTTATCGCCTGTTTTATGGCAATGAAATACTGGTGTGATAAAAAACGGCTATATCTCGTTCCGATTGCGTCAGCCTTTGCCGGTTCAGCACTGCTGATGGTGGGTACGCTATCCAGTTTTCTAGGCTGGCTGGATCTCTATCAGTTCAACGAGGCGAACTATAATGACGCGATGATCTTTTATATGTTCCGACACCTCTTAATGGCGGTGCTCATGATGGCCTCAGCCTTACTTTATACGCTTCGCGTTTCCCCCCTTTCACGAAGCACCCACATCGGTATTGTTGTCGGATCGGCTCTCTTTACGGGCTGCATGCTTTGGCTGGCGTGGTTCTATTCCAGCCATTCCACGACGTTAACCCTGGATCTTGTGGATAATGAAACCCGGCAGTTCATGATTCTCTGGAGCCAGACCATCAACATCATTTTGGTCATTCTTTGGGTTGTCACATTAATCACCCTGATGGTCGTGACCCGGATAAGAAATTTGTTCTGGGCGGGCGGCAATTTTTTATGCGTCTGTTATGTCGTCACGCTGTTAATGCTGTTGTTAGGTGGATACGTAGAAGATGTATCATGGTACCGCGCCCGGTTATTCGAAACTGTCGCGACTTTAATGATTATTTTCATTTTGCTTTCCGACGTCTTTAATTTGTATCGTGACTCGCACGTCAAATACCAGCAGTCATATCAAAATTCAATCCGCGACCCGCTTACCCGTCTTTATAATCGCAGCTATTTTTATGATTCATTAAACTATGCCCTCAGCTCTGCAACGGAGGCACACCCGGTATCGGTGGTGGTAAGCGACCTTGACCGTTTCAAACGTATCAACGACTGTTACGGGCATTTGCAGGGCGATAAGGTATTACAGTTCGTCTCTAATCTGCTGACGGATTCCGTGCGCCCCCAGGATATCGCGGCCCGAATCGGTGGTGAAGAGTTTGTGTTGATGCTGACAAATACCCCTTCAGACGCCGCGCGGCAGGTGGCCGAGCGCATTCGCCTCAAGCTGAGCGGGTTTGATAAAGCCAGCAGCGGCGGTCATCTGCCGGAACCTATTACCATCAGCATGGGCGTATTCACCGCAACCTCGCCGGAAACCAGTGCGGAAACCTGCGTGGAGAGCGCGGATAAAGCCATGTATGAGGCCAAAGAGACAGGGCGCAACCGGGTGGTGGTGTTCAGATAATAAGAAAGGCCTTGATTTCGCAAGGCCTTTACGTTCGGTCAGTCGCGAGACTGCAGATCGTGGATGTTCTGCTCAAGACGGGCGATGAGTCCTATCAGCATCTCCAGCTCAGCGGGGGAAATACCTTCAAGGATCTCCCCACGCGTTTTACTGATGACAGCTTCCATCTCAGTAATAATCGGGGCCGCTTTTTCCGTCAATTTGATCCGCTTGGCGCGACGGTCGCTGGCGCAGGTTTGTCGGGAGATAAGTCCCTTCTCTTCCAGTTGGTCAAGAGTGCGCACCAGTGACGGCTGCTCAATGCCAATCGCTTTTGCCAGTTGGATCTGTGACTGGTCGGGCGGGAGCTGATGAATGTTATGCAGCGTAACCCAGTGCGTCTGCGTGAGTTCCAGAGGTTTCAGGCGATGGTCAATCAGAGCACGCCAGATGCGTACCAACCTTGCCAGATCAGAACCTAATGGCGATTCCAATTTCATCTCCTTATAATTAGCTTGCTAAGTGATTATAGTGATTTTAGAATAGTTTGCAGTATTTGTATTGCCAAAACAAATGCAATCACGGTATTCATCATTCCTGAAAGGATGATTTACACTGAACGGTAATGCGCCATCGCATTGAAATATGCCATTGTGGCCCTCACCCCACTGCAAAGGATCACTGCTTGTGACGTTCTTTTCCCTCTCCGCAGGGTTGCCCCTCCAGGATCTGATTGTCGGCGCATCGGTCTACTTTCCGCCACTGTTTAAAGCCGTGATGGTCGGTTTTGTGATCTGGCTCATTGCGCATCGTCTGCTGCGCGACTGGATGTATTCCGGTGAAATCTGGCACCCGATGTTAATGGATCTCTCCCTGTTTACCCTTTCCGTCTGTCTTGGCCTTGCCGTGTTAACCGTGTGGTGAGAATAGCATTGAAAACGTTAAAATATTTTTCCACTCTTTTCGTTTTAGCGCTGGCGCTTATGGCCGGCTGGTGGCTCTGGAATTATTACATGCAGTCGCCCTGGACGCGTGACGGCAAGATCCGCGCAGAACAGGTCAGCATCACGCCACAGGTGTCCGGCAGTATCAGCGCGCTGCTGGTGAAGGACAACCAGTTCGTTCATGCGGGCGATGTGTTATTCCGCATCGATGAGACCCCTTTCCACATTGCGGTGCTCAATGCCCAGGCGCAGCTCGCAAAAGCTCAATCAGATCTGGCAAAAGCCAATAACGAAGCCGAACGTCGCCGACATCTGTCGAGGAATTACATCTCTGCGGAAGATCTCGATACCGCCAATATCAATGTAAAAGCCATGCAGGCCAGCCTGAAGGTTGCAGAGGCAACGCTGAAACAGGCCGAGTGGCAACTGACCCAGACCGTTGTCAAAGCTCCGGTGGATGGATGGATCACGAGCCTGTCGACCCGTGTGGGGGATTACGCCACCACAGGCCAGCCGGTCTTTGCCCTGGTAGATAGCCACTCTTTCTATGTTGTAGGTTATTTTGAAGAGACTAAGCTGCGCCATATCCGCGAGGGTGCGCCTGCCCGGATCACGCTTTACAGCGGTGCAGAAAAGTTACAGGGTCACGTTAGTAGCATAGGTCGGGCAATTTACGATCAGAGCGTGGAAACCGATTCTGGTCTGGTGCCTGACATCAAACCCAACGTACCGTGGGTGCGTCTGGCTCAGCGGGTGCCTGTTCGCGTCGAGTTAGAGCAACTGCCGAAAGACATTACTCTGGTCTCTGGCACAACCTGCACCGTCGCCATCGGATCGCGATGATGAACCTGGGAGCTTTCTCCTGGCGCAATACGCCGTGGATAAAAGCGACACGGCCGCAGTGGCGTTACGCGCTGCGTAACGGCATCGCCATGTGCCTTGCGCTTACGGTAGCCTATTATCTGAATCTGGATGAGCCTTACTGGGCGATGACCTCTGCGGCGGTCGTCAGCTTCCCTACCGTCGGGGGCGTTATCAGTAAAAGCCTCGGGCGCGTGGCGGGTAGCCTGCTGGGTGCGACCGCTGCACTGCTTCTTGCCGGCCATACCCTGAACGATCCCTGGCTCTTTCTGTTAAGCATGTCGGCATGGCTGGGGCTGTGCACCTGGGCCTGCGCACATTTTACCAACAACGTTGCGTACGCGTTTCAACTGGCAGGTTACACCGCAGCCATTATCGCCTTTCCGGTCGTCAACGTGCTGGATACCACCGAGCTATGGGACATCGCCCAGGCACGCGTATGTGAAGTGATGGTCGGCATTCTGTGCGGCGGCGTCATGATGATGATCCTGCCCAGCACCTCGGATGGCACTACGCTTATCACCGCCCTTAAAACGATGCACGCGCGTTTGCTGGAACATGCCAGCCTGCTCTGGCAGCCTGATAGCAGCGATAACATCCGTCTAGCACACGAAAAGGTCATCGGCCAGATCCTGACCATGAATCTGCTGCGCATCCAGGCTTTCTGGAGCCACTACCGTTTTCGTCGCCAGAACACGCTCCTGAACTATTTACTACACCAGCAATTGCGGATGACGAGTGCGATCTCAAGCCTTCGCCGGATGTTGCTGAACTGGCCTGCGCCGCCAGCCCATACCCGGGAAGTTATCGAGGCGCTGCTCGCCGCCCTTGCGCGTCCGGATGCCGATATCTATACCGTGGCCCGCATTATCGCGCCGCTCGCCCCAACGGATGAATATGATTACCGGCACCGCGCCTTCTGGCAGCGTCTGAACTATTTCTGCCGCCTGTATCTGCGCAGCAGCCGCTGGTTAAAAGCCGTCGAAAATGCCACGCCCGTCACCGAATTTTCCGTTCCCGGTAGCCCAGCTCTGGCACGCCATACCGACGCAATGGAGGCGCTGTGGAGCGGTTTTCGTACGTTTTGCGCGTTGACGGCCGTGGGCGCATGGGCCATCACCACCCAATGGGAAGCGGGCAGTGCAGCCCTGACGCTTGCGGCAATCAGCTGCGTGCTCTATTCCGTCGCAGCTTCCCCGTTTAATTCCCTGACGCTTCTGCTGCGTACGCTGGTACTGCTGTCGCTGTTCAGCTTCGTGGTGAAATTTGGTTTGATGGTGCAGATAACCGACCTCTGGCAATTTCTGCTGTTTCTGTTCCCGCTGTTAACCACCATGCAGTTGCTCAAACTGCAAATGCCAAAACTGGCCGGTCTGTGGGGTCAGTTGATTGTTTTTATGGGCTCATTTATCTCTGTAACGAATCCTCCGGTTTACGATTACGCTGATTTTCTCAACGATAACCTGGCGAAGATCCTCGGCGTGGGGCTGGCGTGGCTGGCTTTCGCCGTGCTACGCCCGGGCTCGGATGCGCGTAAAAGCCGCAGGCATATTCGTGAGCTGCGCAGGGGTTTTGTCGATCAACTGAGCCGCAGGCCGCATCTGCGTGAAAGCGAGTATGAATCGCTGGTTTACCATCATGTCAGCCAGCTGAACAACAGCCAGGATTCCCTCTCCCGTCGCTGGCTACTGCGCTGGGGCGTGGTGCTGCTGAACTGTTCGCACGTGGTGTGGCAGCTGCGTGCCTGGGAGACGCGTTCCGACCCGCTTTCGCAGGTCCGCGATAATTGTATTTCCATGCTCCGCGATGTCATGAGCGAGCGCGGAGTTCAGCAACGCCCCCTGAGCGTCACGCTCGCCGAGCTTCAGCGTATTTGCGACGCTCTGGCGCACCACCATCAGCCTGCGGCCCGCGATCTGGCGTCCATTATCTGGCGGCTGCACTGCTCCCTGTCACAGCTTGAACAGGCGCCGCCACCCGGAACAATTGGCGATCAGATCACGCCGCAGGCATAGCGCGCCCCGCCGCCGCCAAGCGGTTTAGGTTGATCGGACATGTTATCGCCGCCCACATGGACCATCAGCGCCTTGCCTTTGACCTCGTCAATCTTTTTCAGCCGGGGCGCAACAACCGGATCGGTGGCTTTACCGTCGTTATTCACCACCAGCACCGGCAGATCGCCGAGGTGCCCCATACCTTCCGGGCCTTCATGCTTACCAGAGTTGTGCGGATCCAGATGCCCCCCAGCGGCCTCAGCGGCTGAAGGTTTCCCCTCTTTCATTGCAGGTTGACAGCTGCCTTTGGCATGAACGTGAAAACCATGTTCACCGGGTGGAAGGGCCTTGAGATCGGGAGCAAATTCCAGCCCTTTATCGGTTTCGGTGATTTTCACCGTCCCGATGGACTGGCCTACTCCCTGAGAAGTGACGAGATTCATTTCAACTTCTTCGCTGGCTGCCTGCGCTCCTGCGCAAACAACCAGCGTGACCACTGCCAGAGCAAAACGCTTCATAAGACCTCCACGGGTTATTTTTTGCACCTTAAGTCTATACCAGCGGCGCAGATTTCACCGGAAAGTCAGGTTCAGGCGTGCTCAGGGTACGTCGTAGCCCAGCGCCGCCTTGCGGATGCGGAACCACTGCTGACGCGTCATATCCAGCTCTTCAGCAACAAGCGCAGCGCGGACACGCTCAATTTTGCCGGAGCCGATAATCGGCAGCGGTTTAGACGGCAGGCGCAGGATCCAGGCGTAAACCACCTGCTCAATACTCTCCGCATTCAGTTCGCGGGCCACCGTTTCAAGCTCGTTACGCAGCGGCTGGAATGCTTCATCGTTAAACAGGCGGCCGCCTCCCAGGCAGGACCATGCCATTGGACGGATGCGCAGCTGTTGCAATTGGTCGAGCGTGCCATCCAGCAGCAGCGGCTGATGAACAGGCGAAATCTCCACCTGATTCGTCGCCAGCGTAAACGGCAGGCGAGACTGCAATAGCGCAAACTGTGCCGGGGTGAAGTTAGACACGCCAAAATGACGCACTTTGCCGCTCTGGTGTAGCGTCAGGAACGCTTCCGCAACCTCATCCGCATCCATCAATGGATCGGGACGGTGGATCAGCAGCAGGTCGATACGATCGGTGGCCAGGTTGACCAGTGACTGCTCAGCGCTTTTAACGATATGCGCGCTGTCAGTGATGTAATGCCCAAGTGCATGCTCCGGTTTTGCTGTGGTGGCAATACCGCATTTGGTCACAATCTCCATGCGTTCACGCAGCGCTGGCGCACGCTTCAGCGCTTCGCCAAAAGCGGCCTCGCACTGATAGCCGCCATAAATATCAGCGTGATCGACGGTGGTGATCCCGAGATCGAGATGCTCTTCTATAAAGTCCGCCAGCTGGACCGGAGACATATTCCAGTCCATAAGGCGCCAGTAGCCCATAACGAATCGGGAGAATTCCGGGCCCTGCGGGGCAAGGGTAATACGCTGAACCATAACATTTTCCTCAAGGAAGTCATGTCACCAGTATACGCAATTACCCTGCTAAAACAGTGAAGGTTGCTGAGGTTCTTCGGTTTCAACCGCTTTGTTTGCACGAATTTTGCGCAGCAGACGTTGTCGGCAGAGCCGTAAGACCTCCTGCTTTTGCGCGTCGCTGAAATTTTGCCAGTTAAAACGTTCATCGCGTGTGCGCATGCAGCCACGGCAGTATCCTCGTTCATCAACCTGGCAAATACCCCGGCACGGGCTCTGGACAGGGAAAAATTCCAGTTGCTCTGCCACACCTACCTCCAGAACGTCATTATTCCCTACAGTGAAGACCCTAAATGGCCTGCATGCAAGGCGTGTCCGTCACAAACAGGGCATTAAGGTTTCGCTAATCTTCCCTTCTTATACTCGCCGCATTGATATAACGAATGGTCTGGTCATCATGTGGCTCACTAAAAAGTTACACTGTAACGATACGAAATTTACCCTCGCCTGTGCGCTTTTCTTCACCGTGTTCAATGCGCTGTTTATCCAGCACAGCTGGTCAATCATCGCACCTACCCGTCTGCACGACGTGCTTTTTGCCGCCAGTGTGCCGCTGGTTCTGTTCTGCGGCTGGGTCATTGTTTTTAGCCTGCTGAATATTCCCTTTATTCGCAAGCCGCTCATGATTGCCCTGACCATAGGATGCGCCGCCGCGACCTGGTTTATGTACACCTATGGCGCGGTTATCGATCAAAACATGATTGTGAACGTGTTTGAGACTAACTCCCAGGAAGCGACAGCCCTGGTAACGCCGCAGCTGATCCTGTGGCTGGCCGTCGCGGGTCTGGTCCCTTCCGTCATCTTAGCCCTGACGCGCATTCGAACCGGAAAATGGTGGTATGCCCTGCTAACACGTTTCGCCGCTATACTGGGTGCGCTGCTGGTGATCATTCTCGTCGCGGCAGTGTTCTATAAAGATTATGCTTCGCTGTTCCGCAATAACAAAAGCATCGTCAAAATGGTCACTCCGGCGAACTACGTGAGCGCCGTTGTGAAGTACAGCAAAATGCGCTGGTTTGCTGGCGACCAGACGCTGGTCCGCATTGGCGAGGATGCCCATAAAGGGGCGCTGATTTCCGGCCAACGTAAGAAAACCGTGCTGGTTCTGGTGGTGGGTGAAGCCTCCCGCGCTGCAAACTATTCGTTAAATGGTTACCCACGTGAAACCAACCCCGAGCTGAAAAAGCGGGATGTCATCAACTTCCCACAGGCCTCCTCCTGTGGCACGGAAACCGCCGTTTCCGTCCCCTGTATGTTCTCCGGCATGACGCGAAAAAAATATGACGCGGACCTCGCCCATCATCAGGAAGGACTGCTCGATGTGCTTAACCACGCCGGGTTCAACCTGCTGTGGCGCGACAATGACGGCGGGTGTAAAGGTGCCTGCGACCGCGTGCCGCACACGGATATGACCCAGTGGAAACTGGATCAGTTCTGTAAGGACAAATCCTGTATCGACGACGTCAACCTGTACCGCCTGGACAACGTGCTGGACGGAATAAAGCAGGATACCGTACTGGTGATACACCTGATGGGCAGCCACGGTCCGGCTTATTACAACCGTTACCCGAACCGCTTCCGGAAATTCACCCCAACCTGCGATACCAATGAAATTCAGGATTGCGATCATCAGTCGCTGATCAATACCTATGACAACTCGATTCTGTATACCGATAGCGTGCTCAGCCGAACCATCGACGCGCTAAAAGCCCGGAAGGCCAGTATGAACACAGCGCTCATTTACCTCTCCGATCACGGCGAATCGCTGGGCGAAAGCGGAATTTACCTGCACGGTACGCCGTATATGCTGGCCCCGGAGCAGCAAACGCATATTCCGTTTATGTTCTGGCTCTCCCCGGACTATGCGAAAAACTTCGGCGTAAACACGGATTGCCTGCGTAACCATGCTGCAAAAGAGGCAGTTTCACAGGACAATTTGTTTGCCACGGTTCTGGGCATGATGGACGTGAAATCAGTGGTTTATCAGCCGCAGCTGGATATTTTGTCGCAATGTCGTCGCTAAGCGGGCTTGCATTAGACCGAACGGTCTATTAGAGTAAGGGCATGAGCAGACATACAGAACACGATACACGAGAACATTTGCTGGCTACCGGCGAGCGCCTTTGCATGCATCGCGGGTTTACCGGTATGGGGCTGAGTGAGTTATTAAAAACCGCTGAAGTGCCTAAGGGATCGTTTTATCACTATTTTCGATCCAAAGAGGCGTTTGGCGTAGCCATGCTGGAGCGGCACTACGCCAGCTACCATCAGCGCCTGGCAGCCCACTTCGCCAGCGGCGAAGGTGACTACCGGGATCGTGTTCTGAACTACTATCAGGAAACGCTGACGCAGTTCTGTCAGCAGGGCATCATCAGCGGCTGCCTGACGGTAAAACTGTCTGCCGAAGTGTGCGATCTCTCCGAAGATATGCGCACCGCCATGGATAAAGGGGCCAGCGGCGTAATCGCTCTGCTGGCTCAGGCGCTGGAAAAAGGCCGCGATGAAACAACGCTCTCCTTCTCCGGCGATCCGCTCACGCAGGCACAGGTGCTCTATTCCCTCTGGTTAGGCGCCAACCTGCAGGCAAAAATGTCTCGCAGCGCCGTGCCGCTCGAAAGCGCGCTGGCGCATGTGAAAAACTGTATTACTGCGCCTGGCGTGTAACCGGCGTTTTTATTTACCCTTTTACTAGTCGACTGGTCTACTCAGGAGCCATTATGTCCGCTGAAAAGCTATTTACCCCACTGAAAGTGGGTGCCGTTACTGCCCCAAACCGCGTGTTTATGGCCCCACTTACCCGTCTGCGCAGCATCGAGCCGGGAGATATCCCAACGCCATTGATGGGTGAGTATTACCGTCAGCGCGCCAGCTCGGGCCTGATTATTTCCGAAGCCACGCAGATTTCTGCCCAGGCTAAAGGCTACGCCGGTGCGCCGGGTCTGCACAGCCCGGAACAGATCGCCGCGTGGAAAAAAATCACCGCAGGCGTTCATGCTGAAGATGGCCGTATTGCGGTTCAGCTGTGGCACACCGGTCGTATCTCGCACAGCAGCATCCAGCCTGGCGGTCAGGCGCCCGTTTCTGCCTCTGCCCTGAATGCGAATACCCGCACTTCCCTGCGCGATGAAAACGGTAATGCTATTCGCGTCGACACCACCACGCCACGCGCGCTTGAGCTGGACGAGATCCCGGGTATCGTGAATGATTTCCGTCAGGCCGTCGCCAACGCCCGTGAAGCGGGCTTCGACCTGGTTGAGCTGCACTCTGCGCACGGCTACCTGCTGCACCAGTTCCTGTCACCGTCTTCCAATCAGCGTACCGACCAGTACGGCGGCAGCGTTGAAAACCGCGCGCGTCTGGTGCTTGAAGTGGTAGATGCCGTGTGTAATGAGTGGAGCGCAGATCGCATTGGTATTCGAGTTTCCCCAATTGGTACCTTCCAGAACGTCGACAACGGTCCGAACGAAGAAGCGGATGCGCTGTATCTGATTGAAGAGCTGGCTAAACGCGGTATCGCGTATCTGCACATGTCCGAGCCGGACTGGGCAGGCGGCAAGCCCTACAGCGAAGCCTTCCGCCAGAAAGTTCGCGAGCGCTTCCACGGCGTGATTATCGGGGCGGGCGCTTATACGGCAGAGAAAGCCGAGGATCTGATCGGTAAAGGTCTGATCGACGCCGTGGCCTTTGGCCGTGATTACATTGCTAACCCGGATCTGGTTGCCCGTTTGCAGAAGAAAGCCGAACTGAACCCGCAGCGCCCTGAAAGCTTCTATGGCGGCGGCGCGGAAGGTTATACCGACTACCCTTCACTGTAATCCCGCTTTGTACATTGATAGCGGCGACCTTTCGCCGCTATACTAAAACATCGTTTCTGTTCAAAAAGATAATCCATTCCACTGTTTAATGAGGAAATTATGCGCCTACTTCACACCATGCTGCGCGTTGGCGACCTGCAACGTTCCATCGATTTCTACACTAACGTTCTGGGCATGAAGCTGCTGCGCACCAGCGAAAATCCGGAATATAAATACTCTCTGGCGTTTGTCGGTTACGGCCCGGAATCTGAAGAAGCGGTCATCGAGCTGACCTACAACTGGGGCGTGGACAGCTACGAGCTGGGTACGGCTTACGGCCACATCGCGCTGGAAGTGGATAATGCGGCTGAAGCCTGCGAACGTATCCGCAGCAATGGCGGTAACGTCACCCGTGAAGCCGGTCCGGTTAAAGGCGGCACCACCGTGATTGCATTTGTTGAAGATCCGGACGGGTATAAAATCGAACTGATCGAAGCTAAAGACGCTGGTCGCGGTCTGGGCAATTGATCCCGCAGGGCGCACTATGCGCCCGTTGTTTTGCTGCATCCCCTCTCAAAATTTGCCATAATGCGCACTGCTTTTTCCCCCTTGTAAGAGACCCTGATGTCCGATAACGCTCAATTTACCGGTCTGTGCGACCGTTTTCGTGGTTTTTATCCCGTTGTCATTGATGTAGAAACAGCCGGATTTAACGCTAAAACCGATGCGCTGCTTGAAATTGCCGCCATCACGCTGAAGATGGATGAACAGGGCTGGCTTGTACCGGACACCACGCTGCATTTCCACGTTGAACCCTTTGAAGGGGCAAACTTACAACCAGAGGCGCTGGCCTTTAACGGTATCGATCCGACAAACCCGCTGCGCGGGGCGGTAAGCGAATATGAAGCGCTGCACGCCATTTTCAAAATGGTGCGCAAAGGCATGAAAGAGAATGACTGTAGCCGCGCCATCATGGTGGCCCACAACGCTACGTTCGATCACAGCTTCACCATGGCTGCCGCCGAGCGCGCCTCGCTAAAGCGTAATCCATTCCATCCGTTTGTGACCTTCGACACCGCCGCGCTGAGCGGCCTGGCGCTGGGGCAAACCGTGCTCTCTAAAGCCTGCATCACGGCGGGTATTGCGTTTGACGGCACTCAGGCGCATTCCGCGTTATACGATACCGAGCGTACGGCGGAGCTGTTCTGTGAGATCGTCAACCGCTGGAAACGTCTGGGTGGCTGGCCGCTGCCGATGGGCGACGAGGCCGATCTTCAATCGTAGACTGGGTAATCAACAGCCCCACAGGACAAAAAAAAGCGACCAACATAATGTGGTCGCTTTTTTATATTCGCAGAAAACTTATTCTGCGTCCGGCTCTTCGGTTTTATACTTCGCCGCAGTCTCTTTGATCAGCTGTTGCAGTTCGCCGCGCTGATACATTTCAATCAGAATATCACAGCCGCCAACCAGTTCACCGTCAACCCACAGCTGTGGGAAGGTCGGCCAGTTTGCGTATTTTGGCAGCTCAGCGCGGATGTCCGGGTTTTGCAGGATATCAACGTAAGCAAAACGCTCACCACAGGCGGACAGCGCCTGAACCGCTTGCGCGGAGAAGCCGCAGCTTGGCAGCTTCGGAGAACCTTTCATGTACAGGAGAATCGGGTTTTCAGCGATCTGGCGCTGAATTTTTTCAATAGTGGTGCTCATGTCTTGCTTCCTTTAACTTCTGTTACGGCATCAGTCTGACATTGTAGCGGGTCAGGCCGACATCGGAAAATAACATTTTTGTCACGTCTCATTATTTTATCCGCTATCGCGTAAAGTTGCATTGATAATGACGTTTAAGGCTACGCGCCGTGCGGTTTTGCTTAAGGAGCGAACAAGAGTGCGACAGAATGGTGAATTTTTTTGCACTTGCTAACGAAACACAATTTTTGAATGAAAAATGCTATTAACTTATTCCGATTTTATGGATTAGAATCGACTGGTTTTGTAAATCTCATGCGGGTATGTAATTTGGCTCGCACTTATCAGGGGACTGCCCAGTGGCGCGGATAACTAGAATCTCGATGACGCTCTGTGCTTTACTGTTTACCACACTCTCATTTACGCCAGCGGCGAACGCCTCCGAACAGGCGCGGCATTCTGCTGTACAAAAAACGCATCTGGCAAAAACCACAGAACGTAAGAAAAAAACCACCAGCAAAACAGTAAAGAAGAAAACCACCGCTCACACCAAAAAGACCGCCTCCAGTAAAACCAAAACTCTCCGTTCCGGCACGCACAAAACCACTCGCACGACCGCCAGCCTGGTGAATGATAAATGCACCGTGCGCAAAGGCCATAAAACGAAATGCGCCAAAGTGACGAAGCTGGCTGACGTGCATAAAGCGCGTATGCAGAAAGCGCAAAAAACGGCGATGAATAAACTGATGGGGCAAATAGGTAAACCATATCGCTGGGGTGGCACCTCTCCGCGCACCGGTTTTGACTGTAGTGGGCTGGTTTATTATGCCTATAAAGATCTGGTGAAGTTTCGCATTCCACGCACCGCCAATGAGATGTACCATCTGCGCGACGCCGCGCCTGTAAACCGTGGCGAACTGCAAAATGGCGACCTGGTGTTCTTCCGCACCCAGGGACGCGGCACGGCCGATCACGTTGGGGTGTATGTGGGTAACGGTAAATTTATCCAGTCACCGCGCAGCGGTCAGGACATTCAGATCACCTCCCTCAGTGAAGATTACTGGGTGCGCCACTATGTGGGTGCGCGCCGAGTGATGACGCCAAAAACCATTCGCTAGACCCTGCCCTGCCGCCTCCGTGGCGGGGTAAGTTCCTCTTTTGCATACTCTTTCAATTTGCTATTCTGTCCTTGTTGTCTGTAGGGTTATTGGCAACGTATAAAACTATAAGGAGAGTAGCAATGTCGTTCGAATTACCTGCACTACCGTATGCAAAAGACGCCCTGGCTCCGCACATTTCCGCGGAAACCCTGGAGTACCATTACGGCAAGCATCACCAGACCTATGTCACCAACCTGAATAACCTGATCAAGGGCACCGATTTTGAAGGCAAAACGCTGGAAGAGATTGTGCGCAGTTCAGACGGTGGCGTATTCAACAACGCCGCTCAGGTGTGGAACCACACCTTCTACTGGCACTGCCTGGCTCCAAATGCAGGCGGAGAACCTACCGGTGAGCTGGCCGCAGCGATTAACGCCGCGTTCGGCAGTTTCGCGGATTTCAAAGCGAAATTTACTGACGCCGCCGTTAAAAACTTTGGCTCCGGCTGGACCTGGCTGGTAAAAGAGGCTGATGGCAAACTGGCTATCGTTTCCACTTCTAATGCGGGTACCCCTCTGACCACCAGCGCAACGCCGCTGATGACCGTGGACGTATGGGAACACGCCTATTACATTGATTACCGTAATGCGCGCCCGAACTACCTGGAACATTTTTGGGCACTGGTTAACTGGGAATTTGTTGCGAAGAACTTCGCCGCATAAGGGACACGCAGAAGGGGCAACCCTTCTGCGTTTTTATTTATTCCGCCGTACACACCGCTTCTGGCTGTTTACGCCCGGACATCAACACCAGCAGCAAGCCGAGTGCGGCAATGATCGCCCCCATCACCGGCACAAAGCTGTAACCCAAACCACTGGAGATCACCGCCCCGCCCGCTGCGGCCCCCAACGCATTGCCCAGGTTAAACGCACCGATATTCACGGACGAAGAAAGCCCCGGTGCTTCGTGCGCAACGCGCATTACACGCATCTGCAACGGTGGCACCACGGCAAAGGTTGCGGCGCCCCACACCACCATGGCAATCGCGGCGCCCACTTCGTTTCGCGCCAGCCACGGGATCACCACCATGATGACAATCAGCAGCGTTAAAAAACCTTTCAGCGTCCCGCTGACGGAGCGGTCGGCAAATTTCCCGCCGAGATAGTTGCCAATCGAGAACCCGACACCAATCAGCACCAGCATCGCGGTAACAAAGAGTGGCGTTGCGTGGGTTATGTCGTGCAGCACCGGGGAGATATAGGTGTAGAGCGTAAACATCGCCCCTGCCCCCAGCACCGTGGTGAGCAGCGCGGACAACACCTGAGGACGCATCAGCACCGCCAGCTCTTTACGTACTTCCGGACGTTCTCCCGCACTTCCTTTCGGCAGCGAGAAGAACAGCGCGACCATCGCGACCACGCCCAGTCCGGCGGTTGCGAGGAAAGACATACGCCAGCCGATGGCTTCTCCCAGCCAGGTGGCAGCGGGAACGCCGCCGATATTAGCGATGGTGAGGCCCATAAACATAGTGGCTACCGCGCTGGCCTGCTTATGTTTTGGCACTACGCTTGCGGCAACAACCGAGCCCAGCCCGAAGAAAGCGCCGTGGTTCAGGCTGGTCAGAATACGGGAAAGCATCAGCGTGGTGTAATCCGGCGAAATCGCGGAAAGCACATTTCCGAGAGTAAAAATTGCCATCAGGAAAATCAGCGCATTGCGTCGCGCGCGGTGCGAAAGCAGCAGCGTCATCAGCGGTGCGCCCACCATCACGCCGATCGCATAGGCGCTAATCAACATACCGGCCGCAGGGATAGAGACGTCCACACCCCGGGCGATAACAGGCAATAACCCCATCGGGGAGAATTCAGTGGTGCCAATCCCAAAGGCGCCAATCGCCAGGGCCAGCAGGGGAAAATTGATTTTCATGAAAAGACTCCGGATACCGTGCCGTTGCCCGGCACAGACTAAGAAGGCAAAAGCATGACATCAATCACAAAAAATGAGAAGTTAACATTTTGGCAAAAGATTTTTGCCGGAGAGGTAACAATAGCGGCAAGGGAGGGAGAAGACTCTCCCTCCACCTAAATCAGTGCAGCGCAGCGGTTAAACCACCCGCAACAATCAGGGCAAGAACAACAATGGTGGTAAACAGCGAAAACTTCAGATCGGTACTCATCAATTTTTCTCCTTTTATTCACCCTACGAAAAGTGAGCTTGCTCATTTTTACACAGTTCAGGTCAAAAATCTTCCAGGATTTAAACGGATATCCACTTTACCTCTTCCCCTTTTCATCAAGATAGGACAAAATTCCACGCTAAATTTATTAGCGTACCGGCCACTGACCCCCTCCTGACGTCCTGTGTCGTTTTCCCGGCGTGTCGCAACTCATGTTTGCGTAATAAGGGTGAGAGAAGGCAAACGTTTACCTTCATTTTTTTCAGGAGCTTAGGATATGGTCTGGAGTGACATTTAATGGCAACAATTAAAGACGTAGCAAAACGCGCAAACGTTTCCACTACAACCGTATCACATGTTATTAACAAAACGCGTTTCGTCGCAGAAGAGACGCGTAATGCCGTTTGGGCAGCAATCAAAGAACTGCACTATTCGCCAAGTGCGGTCGCCCGTAGCCTGAAGGTTAATCACACCAAATCGATTGGCCTGCTGGCCACCAGCAGTGAAGCGGCTTACTTTGCTGAAATCATCGAAGCCGTTGAAAAAAACTGCTTTCAGAAAGGCTATACCCTGATTCTGGGCAACGCATGGAACAACATTGAAAAACAGCGCGCTTACCTGTCGATGATGGCGCAAAAGCGCGTCGACGGCCTGCTGGTCATGTGTTCTGAATACCCTGAGTCGGTGCTTTCCATGCTGGAAGAGTATCGCCACATTCCGATGGTAGTGATGGACTGGGGCGAGGCGCGCGCAGACTTCACCGACTCTGTTATTGATAACGCCTTTGAAGGCGGCTACATGGCCGGGCGTTATCTGGTAGAACGCGGGCATCGTGAAATTGGCGTGATCCCGGGCCCGCTGGAGCGTAACACCGGTGCTGGCCGTCTGGCCGGTTTCATGAAAGCGATGGAAGAGGCGCTGATTACCGTGCCGGAAAACTGGATTGTCCAGGGCGATTTCGAGCCGGAGTCGGGCTATCGCGCCATGCAGCAGATCGTCTCCCAGCCGCATCGCCCTACCGCTGTGTTCTGCGGCGGCGATATCATGGCAATGGGCGCGCTCTGCGCGGCGGATGAACTCGGCCTGCGCGTTCCGCAGGACATCTCGGTGATCGGCTATGATAACGTTCGCAACGCCCGTTTCTTTACTCCGGCGCTGACCACCATTCACCAGCCGAAAGATTCGCTGGGTGAAACGGCCTTCAATATGCTGATGGACAGGATCGTCAACAAGCGAGAACAGTCCCAGTCCATTGAGGTCCACCCGCGCCTGATTGAACGCCGTTCCGTTGCCGACGGTCCGTTCCGCGACTACCGGCGTTAATCTCTTTACGGGGCCAGCTACGCTGGTCCCCGCAACCACTCCCGGTTAAGCGTTTCGCTGTCTCCCAGATAATCCAGCAGCCAGGCCATGGCGGGCGAGACGTCGTTTTGCTGCCACGTCAGACAGCATGCAGCATCCGGGAAAGGGTTTTCCAGCGTCAGAGCCACCCACTCTCCCGCGTCGATGCGCGGGCGCGCAAAATGCACCGGCACCATGCCAACGCACAGCCCCGCGCTCAGACAGGTGGCTGACGACTCCCAGTCCGGCGCAACCACGCGGCGCTGATTATCCAGCAGCCAGGTAATGCGCTTGGGTAGCGAGCGGGAGGTATCTTCCAGCACCAGCGAGGGCCAGTTGCGTAAGGTGTCATCACTCAGCGGCCCGTCCAGCGCCGCCAGCGGGTGATCGCGCGCGACCACGCAGGTCCAGCTCAGCATGCCCATGTCGCGAAACGCGTAGCGCCCGCCAACCGGGATCGCCTGGGTTGCACCAATCGCCATCTCCGCCCTGCCGTCCGCCAGCGCATCCCATACGCCGTTGAACACTTCCTGCGACACACGCAGTTCGACGTCGGAAAAATGACGATAGAAATCGACGATCATCTGCCGGGTCCGCTCCGGCTTAACGATGTTATCCACCGCGATAGCGAGATGCCCGCGCCAGCCGTTGGCGATCTGCTGGCACTGCTCACGGGTGATCTGCATTTTTTTGATAACAGACCGGCCTTCCTTCAAAAACCACGCGCCGGCAGGCGTGAGCTCCACGTCGCGATGACGCCGCTCGAACAGCGGGACTGCCAGCCACGCTTCCAGCTGGCGCACCGTATAGCTGATAGCCGAGGGAACGCGGTGCAACTCCTGGGCGGCACCAGTAAAGCTGCCGTTACGCGCCACGGCATCAACCACTTCAAGGGAATAATCTGACCACATCTTTAGCCTGCAAATTTTTTGAATGCACCCACCAAATATTAGCGTTTCACAAGCCGCTTTGCACTCCCTACACTCTGCGCCAACGTACACCTGCCTCCTCAGGAGAAAAAAAGTGCAACCCAGGAAAGGATTTTTAGTCTGGCTCGGCGGCTTAAGCGTGCTGGGCTTTTTGGCGACCGACATGTATCTGCCCGCCTTCGCCGCGATGCAGGAAGATTTGCAAACTCCTGCCGCCGCCATCAGCGCCAGTTTGAGTTTATTCCTTGCAGGTTTTGCTTTTGCGCAACTACTCTGGGGACCGCTCTCTGATCGTTTTGGCCGTAAGCCCGTTCTGTTGCTGGGACTGGCGATTTTTGCCGTAGGCTGTCTGGGCATGCTGTGGGTCCGCGATGCCGCCTGGTTATTGGTGTTGCGCTTTATTCAGGCGGTCGGCGTCTGTGCCGCAGCGGTCACCTGGCAGGCGCTGGTGACCGATTACTACCCCGCCTCACGCACTAACCGCATTTTCGCCACCATCATGCCGCTGGTCGGCCTGTCTCCGGCGCTCGCTCCGCTGCTGGGCAGCTGGATCCTGGCGCATTTCGACTGGCAGGCCATTTTCGCCACGCTCTTTGCGATCACGCTGGTCCTGATGCTGCCCGCGTTCGGGCTTAAACCTGCGCATAAAAAAGAGACGCATCCGGACGCGAAGCCCATCACCTTTACCTCTTTACTGCGGTCGAAAGCCTATCGCGGTAACGTGCTGATTTATGCCGCCTGCTCTGCCAGCTTCTTTGCCTGGCTTACCGGTTCACCGTTCATTCTGCATGACATGGGCTACAGCCCGGCGGCTATCGGCCTGAGCTATGTACCACAGACCATCGCCTTCCTGGTGGGTGGCTATGGCTGTCGCGCCGCGCTGCAAAAATGGGAAGGCCAGCAGATGCTGCCCTGGCTGCTGGTGCTGTATGCGCTAAGCGTGATTGCGACCTGGGCTGTCGGCTTTATTCCCGGCGCCGGGCTTGCAGAAATTTTGATTCCGTTCTGCGTCATGGCGATCGCTAACGGGGCCATTTACCCTATTGTTGTAGCCCAGGCGCTGCGTCCATTCCCTCAGGCGACAGGCCGCGCTGCCGCGCTGCAAAATACCCTGCAACTTGGCCTGTGCTTCCTGGCAAGTCTCGTGGTCTCTGCATTGATTGCAACCCCGCTGCTCACCACCACCAGCGTGATGCTGGTCACCGTTGTGCTGGCAGGATTGGGTTATCGCATGCAGTCCTCCGCCCATCGCGAGCAGAGTGAAAACGCGCAGACAGAAACGTCGCACGCCTGATTACGCGGGAAACTATGTTAAAAACCAGTGATTAGGTTGCTAACAATTTTCTGTTGAATCACCAAATTTTGCGGCCTATACTGAATTTGGTTCGATTAAATACGATAAATATTAAGTGTTAACGGGAGCCGGAGCGCTCCCGTTTTACCATGGAAGGCATTTCGGCAAGGGTTATCTCCCTTCCTCTGTTCTACGTCGGATATTAGCCTCGCGGGCATTTACCGTGAGATTTCTCACAAACCAAAAAAGCGTCTACGCTGTTTTAAGGTTCTGATCACAGCAAGGTGATGGAGAAGCTATGAGTTCATCGTGTATAGAAGAAGTCAGCGTTCCGGACGATAACTGGTCCCGGATCGTCAGTGAACTGTTGGGACGTGCGGGCATTACGATTAATGGCTCATCCCCCTCCGATCCCCAGATTAAACATCCCGATTTTTTCAAACGCGTGTTACAGGAGGGATCGTTAGGGCTGGGTGAAAGCTATATGGACGGCTGGTGGGAGTGTGAGCGGCTGGATATGTTCTTCTCCAGCGTTTTACGCGCCGGTCTTGAAAATCAGCTCCCTCGTCATTTCAAAGATACGTTACGTATCGCTTCCGCCCGCCTGTTCAATCTGCAAAGTAAAAAGCGCGCGTGGATCGTCGGTAAAGAGCATTATGACCTGGGCAACGACCTGTTCAGCCGTATGCTTGACCCGTTAATGCAGTACTCCTGCGGATACTGGAAAAAAGCGACAACCCTGGAAGAGGCGCAGCAGGATAAGCTACAGCTGATTTGCGATAAGTTGCAGTTGCAGCCCGGCATGCGCGTGCTGGACATCGGCTGTGGTTGGGGCGGCCTTGCCTGGTTTATGGCGAAACATTACGGTGTCAGCGTAGTCGGCGTCACGATTTCAGCTGAACAGCAGAAGATGGCACAGGAACGGTGTCTGGGTCTGGATGTCGATATTCGGCTTCAGGATTACCGCGACCTGAATGAGCAGTTCGATCGGATTGTTTCCGTGGGTATGTTCGAGCACGTGGGGCCAAAGAACTACAAGACTTATTTCGACGTCGCCGACCATAACCTGAAGCCTGACGGAATTTTCCTGCTACACACCATCGGCTCTAAACGCACCGATAACAATGTGGATCCCTGGATCAACAAATATATCTTCCCGAATGGTTGTTTACCCTCTGTTCGCCAGATTGCGAACGCCAGCGAACCGCATTTTATTGTGGAAGACTGGCATAACTTCGGCGCAGATTACGACACCACGCTGATGGCCTGGCATGAACGTTTCCAGGCTGCATGGCCTGAAATCGCCGACAACTATTCGGAACGATTCAAACGGATGTTCAGCTATTATCTTAATGCCTGCGCGGGTGCGTTCCGCGCGCGGGATATACAGCTGTGGCAGGTGGTGTTTAGTCGTGGGATTGAGCACGGCCTGCGCGTGGCCCGCTGAAAAATAACCCCGGTTACCCGGGGTTATTTTTTATTCTTCTTCCACGGCCTTTATTATCGCCGCCTCTTTCGCCGCCAGCACGCGCTCAACGGTATCCACGACCGCCTGGGTCTGCGGATCAATTTCGATATTTACGCGCTGCCCCAGTTTTTTTGCGCCAAGCGTAGTACGTTGCAGCGTTTCAGGAATTAAATGCACGCAAAAACGCGTTGGCGTCACTTCACCGACGGTCAGACTAATCCCATCGATGCCAATAAATCCTTTATAAAGGATGTATTTCATTAATGACGGATCCTGCACCTTAAACCAGATTTGACGGTTATTTTCCGAGGTCACGATTTTCGCCACTTCTGCGGTGGTCATAATATGGCCCGACATCAGATGCCCGCCAATCTCATCGCTGAATTTCGCCGCACGTTCAACGTTGACGGTATCCCCCACCACCAGCTCACCCAGGTTAGTGATGCGCAGCGTCTCTTTCATTAAATCAAAGCTTATCTGGTTACCGTTAATTTCGGTCACCGTCAGGCAGCAGCCGTTATGCGCTATCGACGCCCCGGTTTCAATGCCGTCGAGCATATATTCAGGCAGCTCAACTACGTGAGTGCGGAAATTCGGTTTTTCATCAATGGACACCACTTTGGCAGTGCCCTGCACAATACCAGTAAACATGCTTACAGCTCCTGTTCATTCCGAACGGCGATGACACCGTATAATCCCACCACAATAACAGTTGAAAAAACAGGTTGCCAGTGATGCGCAATTTCTGGCGATTTTTTCACTAGATAATTAGTTAAACCCCGCTACAATAGCTGGCATCCCTCTGTTTTTTCTTCTTGCTGCCAGTAACGGCGGCCTTTTTAGTCTCTCAAATAACTACAATACAAAGGTGTTCACGTGCAGAAGTATATGATCGAAGCGCGTCAGTTATTGGCACTGGCCATACCGGTGATCGTCGCGCAGGTAGCCCAAACCGCAATGGGATTTGTGGACACGGTAATGGCCGGTGGTTACAGCGCCACCGATATGGCCGCCGTGGCGATCGGAACCTCAATCTGGCTCCCGGCCATTCTGTTTGGTCACGGCCTGCTGCTGGCGCTGACGCCCGTTATCGCGCAGCTTAACGGCTCCGGTCGACGCGACCGCGTAGCCCATCAGGTGCGCCAGGGCTTCTGGCTGGCCGGGGGTGTCTCCGTCCTGATTATGATCGTCCTGTGGAACGCCGGGTATATTATTCGCGCCATGCATAATATCGACCCGGCGCTGGCAGATAAAGCAGTCGGTTATCTGCGCGCCCTGCTCTGGGGCGCGCCCGGTTATCTCTTCTTCCAGGTGGCTCGTAACCAGTGTGAAGGGCTGGCAAAAACCAAGCCGGGCATGGTGATGGGCTTTATCGGCTTGCTGGTGAACATTCCCGTGAACTACATCTTCATCTACGGTCATTTTGGCATGCCGGAACTCGGCGGCGTGGGTTGTGGCGTGGCGACGGCTGCGGTGTACTGGGTGATGTTCGGCTGTATGCTCACCTACGTTAAACATGCGCGATCCATGCGCGACATTCGTAACGACACCGCCTTTAGCACGCCTGACTGGTCGATGATGAGCCGCCTTACCCAACTGGGTCTGCCCATTGCGCTGGCGCTGTTCTTTGAAGTGACGCTGTTTGCCGTTGTCGCCCTGCTGGTCTCGCCGTTAGGGATTATTGACGTGGCAGGCCACCAGATCGCCCTGAACTTCAGCTCTTTGATGTTCGTCCTGCCGATGTCCCTGGCTGCTGCGGTGACGATTCGCGTTGGCTTCCGTCTGGGGCAAGGCTCGACGCTGGATGCGCAAACGGCAGCCCGCACCGGGCTGGGCGTCGGCGTCTGCATGGCAGTCTGTACCGCGCTCTTTACCGTGCTGTTGCGTGAGCAAATTGCCCTGCTCTATAACGACAACCCGGAAGTAGTGACCCTGGCCTCGCATTTGATGCTGCTGGCGGCCATTTACCAGATCTCTGACTCCATCCAGGTAATTGGCAGCGGCGTGCTGCGTGGGTATAAAGATACGCGTTCCATCTTCTTTATCACCTTTATCGCTTACTGGGTTCTGGGCCTGCCGAGTGGGTATATTCTGGCGCTCACGGATCTGGTGGTGGATCGCATGGGGCCAGCCGGATTCTGGATGGGCTTTATCATCGGCTTAACGTCTGCAGCCATTATGATGATGCTGCGCATGCGCTTCCTGCAACGTCAGTCGTCTGCGGTAATTTTGCAACGCGCTGCGCGTTAATGACACAGTAGCCGCCGGCTGGCGGCTACTTTCTCTTCACTTTGCGCGGTAATGAAGCAATCGCGTGAAATCAGAGAGAAAAATGCATTTTCCCTCTTGCCACCTTGGGGCTGTGCCGCTAATATTCGTCCCCGTTGTCACCGACAACACAATGCGTTCATAGCTCAGTTGGTTAGAGCACCACCTTGACATGGTGGGGGTCGTTGGTTCGAGTCCAATTGAACGCACCATTCTGCGTCCGTAGCTCAGTTGGTTAGAGCACCACCTTGACATGGTGGGGGTCGGTGGTTCGAGTCCACTCGGACGCACCATTTCAGTCCTGAAATGGTGCAAAAATCCTCTTCTGAACGTCTTAATTTTTCCCTTCATTGAATGACTTAACCTTTCTCCTGCTACGCTTATTCTATGGTTCAGAAACGCAGGAACGCTTTCGATGAAAAAAATCGCCATTATCGGCTCAGGCCCAACAGGGATTTACACCTTTTACTCACTTCTTAACAACGCAGCACCGCTGTCGGTCACCGTGTTCGAAAAAGCAGACCAACCCGGCGTAGGGATGCCCTACAGCGACGAGGATAACTCCCGGCTGATGCTGGCGAATATCGCCAGTATCGAAATCCCGCCCATTTTTATCACCTACCTCGACTGGCTCAAACAGCAGAGTGAAGCCCATCTTGCCCGCTATAACGTCGACAAAGACAGACTGAATGACCGGCAGTTTCTGCCGCGTATTCTGCTGGGTGAATATTTTCACGACCGCTTTCTCGCCGTCGTTGCCGAGGCGAAAAAGGCTGGGTTTCATATCGAGGTTCATCCCAACGCAGAAGTCACTGATATTAAGGCTGATGCAGACGGCGTGGCCCTGTCAGTGAACGATGCCCCTTTCTCAAGGCGGTTTGATCTTGCAGTGGTCGCCACCGGTCACGTCTGGCCTGATGAAGATGAATCCACCCGCGACTATTTCCCAAGCCCATGGTCGGGACTGATGGACGCGGATATCCGAGCCTGTGAGGTGGGGATTATGGGTACCTCCCTCAGCGGACTGGACGCTGCTATGGCGGTAGTAATGCAGCATGGTCGGTTTAGCGGGGAGCAGTTCGTTGTCAATAAAGGTAGTGAGGGGCTAAACATCACGCTGATGTCCCGCTCGGGCGTTCTTCCGGAGGCCGACTTTTACTGCCCTATCCCTTATGAACCGCTGTCGGTGTTAACGGAGTCTGTGGCAGAAAGCGAAATTGCCAAAGGCCCTGACGGGCTGCTTGACCGCATCTTTGCGCTGATGGTGAAAGAGCTTGAGCTGGCCGATCCGCGCTGGTGCCAGGCGATAGCGATCGGCACGCTGAATGCTGACACGCTTCGTGATGTCTGGTTTGAGGATCGTAAAAAGCATGGTCCTTTCACCTGGGCCGAAGCGAATCTGAAAGAAGTGGAGCGCAATAAGTGCGAGAAACGCACCGTTGCCTGGCGCTATACCGTGCTTCGTCTGCATGAAGTAGTTCAGGCCATTGTCCCTTCACTCAATGAACGTGACAGAGAACGGTTTAAATCCGGGCTGGAGCGTGTGTTTATTGATAACTATGCCGCCATTCCACCGCAGTCTATCCGCCGGTTACTGGCACTGCGCGAGGCAGGGATCATTAGCGTAGTCGCACTCGGTGATGATTACGACCTGGATATCGGCAGCGATCAGACCGTCATCACCACGAAAGAAAAGCGTTATCGCTTCGACGTCTTTATCGATGCCCGCGGGCAGAAACCGCTCAGAAATAAGGATATTCCCTTCCCGACGCTGCGCAAACAGCTTGAGGAAACGGGGGATGAAATACCGGACGTGGGGGAAGACTACACGTTGCTGTCACCTGCGTCTCTGCGCGGACGTATCGCTTTTGGGGCGATCCCCTGGCTGATGCACGATCATCCGTTTGTTCAGGGTTTGTCTGAGTGCGCTGAAATTGGTAAAGCGATGGCGAAAGCGGCGGGGAATCCTGCGTCGGGCGTGCGACGAAAATTACCTTTCATGGAGTTTTAACAGGGCTTCCCTGCCCTGCGGTGTCGGATTACTCGAAGAAGACTTCCGGGTTTTCCGACAACGACACGAAGGATTTAGTGTTCTTGTCCAGGGCAAGGATTTTGCCGCTTTCAATATCATACACCCAGCCGTGCAGGCGAATGGCGTTGTTGCGCAGGCCTACCGCCACCGACGGATGGGTCTTGATGTTGCTCAGCTGAGCAAAGACGTTCTCCTGCACCATCGCATTCACTTTATCGATTGGCTGATCCCAGGTTTTCTTCTCAACCACCGCTTTTGCCGCATCAGAATAGCGCAGCCAGTGGGAAACGGCTGGCATCGGCTCCAGATCGGCGTTGTCAGCAATCGCCTTCATCGCGCCGCAGTTGGAGTGGCCGCAAATAACAATATCGGTCACGCCAAGGGCCACTACCGCGTATTCGATGGTTGCAGAGACACCGCCAGGCTCCGGCCCGAACGGTGGCACAATGTTGCCCGCGTTTCGAATGACAAAGAGCTGTCCTGGCTCCTGCTGCGTGACCAGTTCCGGAACCAGACGGCTGTCGGAGCAGGAGATAAACAGCGCTTTGGGATTCTGACTGGACGCTAAACTACGAAAAAGCTCTTTACGTTGCGGGAAAATCTCTTTTTGAAAGCTGAGAAAACCTTCAATGATATGTTGCATAGCCATTTCTCTTTTATCTGTTTTAGTTTAGGTATGATCGCGATCACACTCGTAAAATTTAACCACCGTGCCTTAGCGGAGACAAGCAATATATTTCTGGCCCGACCGCTGCACAATCTCATCTGCGTTCGCCGGGATGTTTTGCCCTTCAAAGGCCCCGTACAGTCGCTGGTACGTTTTCCCGGTCAGTCGACCGATCACCGCCTCAACGGTGCGGGCAGGCAGCGGCAGCATATTCGGATAACTCCACATAAACGACACGGCGTCCTTACCAGGCGTAACCTGCAAAATATCACCGGCCAGCAGCACGCCGTCGCCTGACTGCCAGTGCAGCACCGTGCCGCCTGCAAAATGCCCGCCCAGACGCAGCAGCGTCACCGACGGCATAATCTCCAGGGCGTCCTCCTCCCAGAAGCGTATCGCCGGACTGTCACGCATCACCCACTGCCGATCGCTGGCGTGCAGATAGATCGGCGCGTTAAACGCGGCGGCCCACTCCTGCATGGTGGTGTAGTAATGCGGGTGCGAAATCGCGATCGCGCTGATGCCCCCGAGCGCGTCAACTAACGCTCTGGTCGCCGGATCGAGGTTAGCGATGCAGTCCCACAGAACATTGCCCTGCGGCGTACTCAGCAGAAGCGCCCGCTGGTTGATGGCAAAAGCGGGAACGGTTTTGATGCTGAACAGCTGTGGCTCCAGCTGTTGCCATTTGTTGGTGTGCGTGGTCGTAAGGCTGTCGAAGTCCGTCCATGCCTGGCCCGTCACCGGGACATACTGGCGCTCATCGTCGCAAATCGGGCAGTTTTTGGGCTGTTCATCGTAAGCGGTACCGCAGGTTTTACAGAGTGTAATCATCGGCTTTCCTCAGCAATAAAGCACTGAGTATGGCAGGGATTATCCATATGTGCTGAGGGGTGCCTGGCCCGCTTTTTTTGACTTATACTGTGCCAGTATCAAAAACTGAATAACGCAGGTGGCACATGGAAATTGATCTCGATAACTTAGTCTTTAACGGGCTGGATGAAGCAGAAGAGCGCAACGCGGAACGTCTCGACGATGCGGATAAAAAAGCCCAGGCGATTGTCGCCGATGACGACTGCGGCGATGCCTGCAAGATCTGAAGAAAAAGCACCGGGCTCCCCGGTGCTTTTTTTATGAATACATTTGCTACCCGCTATCAGATCTCCGGCGTTTTGCTAAACCCGGTCAGCATCAGGATCAGGCTTTGTTGAGATGACCCCGTCTCAAACTGATAGTGATTTCCCTGACGATCGCCGCCGATATACCACGAAATATCGGTTTTCCCTTCTGCCAGCGCCTTGCGCACCGCTTTATCCACGTCCACCATCCGGTATTCGCGGGAGTGGTTCAGGTAAAGCACCGCATCCGAACGATAGTTGCAGGGCGGCCGTGAATGCCAGCTCACGGTGGCCGGATCCCAGTCGTTGCTCGCCGGATAGAAGAAGATTTGATCCGCGCCGTTGGTTTCCACTTTCCCGCCATAAATTCTCACGCGGTATTTAAACTGGGCAGGATCCTGTCCGGCAGGCAGCGGAGGAATGTTGAACTTCACCAGCGACAATGTTTCGCTGTTTTTCGTGCGTCCACCGTTCTTCCAGTTATCCTGCACCAGTAAGACCTGGGGATCGGGTTGTGAAAGTGCGGGTTCCATGCTGCTGAGCCAGACGTTGGCCTTCGCTTTTGAATAACCATACGGCACGGTGGTGCCGCAATCCATTCCGCGGTTCATGCACAGGTCGGTCATAAAGCGCGCGGCATCTTCCGTCCAGCCGTTCATGAAGTCAGCATGCGCCGTATACAGGCTCCCCCATCGCTCTTCACGTTCACTGCCATGCATGGTGGGGTCGAGGGAAAGCTGGACTTTACTGGTATCCAGAGAGCTAATTGTCGGAAGCACGTACGCAATATTCATGTTCACCGTCGGGATCTTCACCGGGAAGGCGGACGGACACTGTCCTTTCGTATCGTAGGTGGCGTTAGCCAGGCCGTGGGCGGGCTTCAGGTTGACCCCGTCCCAACAGTTCGGGAACTGAATGCCGATATTAAACTGCACGGCATCCTTCGCCTTGCGTAAGCCGCAGACTTCACCCGTTCTGGTGGTGTAGCCCTTGCCGTTGGCGCATAAAAAGGTGATATGTGGATTTGGCGCGGTGCCGTGATGATCGCCCGCCAGCAGCGACAGTCCCGCCGGGAACGGGTGCAGCGGCCAGGCGTCAACGTTCGATGCCTGATAATAGGTTTTTTGATAGGCGGGTTTGACCACCGTTCCGTCCGGTAATTTTAGCGACGGAGCCCAGTAGGCCGAGCTGTCTGCTTTGTTATCGCAGGTGGTCTTTTCCTGGGTACGCAGCGATTCATGGCTGGAGTAAGCATCCGTTTGCACGTTACCAAAAAAATCGTGCAGCATGGCCTCGTTGGGCATGCCGTACATCATAATGGCATCATCGCCGAGGGTATGGGAATAACTGCATACAACATGCGCCTGTGGACCAGCGTGTGCCGCCTGCATGGCAAGCAATAGCACGGTGGCAGAAAGCGCGGGGGTTAATACTGTCCGTTTCATTATCATCTCCATCTGAGAAAGGAGATAGTGGTAACAAAACGGCTATCGTTTACCGAGGATTAGCCAGGGCATTTTTCCCTTCATTCTCACTTTACACGCATCACGCACAGCTCATTCCAGTACATTTCGCGCGTCCGGCGAAGTTCAGCGTGACGTTTTAACATAGAACCACTCCGGGTCGATGTTGGCTACGTCCACGCCATAGAGGCTGGCGACAGGCAGTATTGACTCAAGAACACGTTGCGCGCTGTTCTCCGCATTCGCTGGTCGGGGCGCAAAAAACCGCCGTAACGTGCTTATCCATTTTTTCATCGTCATTACCCTTCTCGCTTAACCTGGACTCAGTTAAACACGCCTTCATCATGAAGAGGAAATAACAATAATGACTGTTGATATGCGGGATCTGAAAAACTCGCGAGACGCTGTCGTCCTAACCGGCCAGCGCTTTAACCACCGTTTCCATCGCTTTGGTGGTCAACTCACTGCGCTTAACGCGCTGGTTCGCCAGCGCGGTACGCAGTACCCCGGCAATCACGATATGCTTGGGCTCCTGCCCTAAGTCACGCATCTCCAGAACGACCTTGCCAACCACCCGACACATCTCCTGGTACAGCGCTTCGTCTTTGGTCACATTGCCCATTGCCATCACTCCGTTGCCCTAAACCGTCAGCTTAAATCATTCGTCGGCTGGATACAAAAAAGAAGCCCGGCGTGTTGTTCGCCGGGCTTCGTCTGGAAAATCAGGCGATTAGTTGTTTACCGGGATGACCGCGCCTTTGTATTTGGTGCGGATCCAGTCCTGAATCTCTTTGGAGTGCAGCACGTTCACCAGCGCGACGATATCCTTCTTCTTCTCATCACCGCGATGAACGGTAATGATGTTGGCGTACGGGTTATTCTCACCGCTTTCAACCGCAATTGGATCGTGGACCGGATCCAGACCAGCATCAATTGCGTAGTTGGCGTTGATCACCACCGCAGCACCTTCGTCGTTGTTGTACATCTGCGGCAGCAGAGATGCCTCGACGTTAGGGGTGAATTGCAGCTTTTTCGGGTTCTCCACAATATCGCTGATGCGCGCGGTCACTTTATCGATGCCTGGCTTCAGTTTGATCACGCCCTCTTTTTCGAAGATGGAGAGAATACGCCCTTCCTCGGAAACCGCATCACGCATGATGATTTTGCCGCCTTCCGGCAGATCCTTCAGCGATTTGTATTTTTTTGAATAGATACCGATCGGCTCAATGTGGATTGCGCCTGCACTGACAAAATCATAATCCTTATCGCCCGCATGATCTTTAAGCACGCTGTTCAGGTAAGGGATGTGCTGGAAATAGTTGGCATCAATGTCATGCCCTGCCAGCGCCGTGTTTGGCAGAATGTAGTCCTGGAACGGTTTAATCTCCAGATCGATCCCCTGCTTCGCCAGAATCGGCTTAGCCTGCTCCAGAATTTCCGCGTGCGGGGTGTTGGACGCCCCCACGGTGAGCGTGTCCGCCCAGGAGGCAAAGCTCAGGGCGCTCAGGGTGGCTGCGGCGATCAGTGTCAGTGTCTTTTTCATGATGTGGTTCCTGTGTGTATTTATTAGCGTTTATCTAACAGTGAAGTAATGGCATCGCCGCAGAACTGGATAATGAACACGATGATCAGAATGGTCACCGTTGCCACCAGCGTGACGTCACCATGGTTGCGCTGGAATCCTTCCAGATAAGCCAGATTTCCCAAACCGCCGGCACCTATCACCCCCGCCATTGCGCTGTAGCTCACCAGCGCAATCAGCGTCACCGTCATACCTGAAACCAGTGCGGGTGAAGATTCCGGCAGTAAAACCCGAAACACTAACGTGCTCAGCCGTGCGCCCATCGAACGCGTGGCTTCAATTACCCCTTTATCCACTTCCCGCAGGGCAATCTCGACCAGACGGGCGTAGAACGGCGCGGCGCCCACAATCAGGGCGGGCAGCGCAGCGTTAGCGCCGAGAATGGTCCCCACAACGGTCTTGGTGAACGGGATCAGCAGAACAATGAGAATGATGAACGGAATCGAGCGGAACACGTTCACCACAATCGACATCACGCTGTAGACCGTGCGGTTGTGGAATAAACCGCCGCGGGCGGTTAAAAACAACGCCAGACCGAGCGCGATCCCCAGAACAAACGTCGCCACGCCGGAAAGCGCGGTCATGTAGAGCGTCTCCTGGGTTGCAGCCCAAAGTTGATCCCACTTCAGGTGCGGAAAGAGTTCTTCAGCCATGCTTGATTACCTCGCCTTCAATATCGCTTTGCTTCAGGTCGGCGAGGATATTGTTCAGTTGTTCATCCGATGCCACCACGTGCACCCAGAGCTGCCCGAAAACACCGTGAGCGGTTTGCGTCATTTTGCCGTGCAGGATGTTAAACGGTAGGCCGTAGCGCAGGGTCAGTTCTCCGACGATCGGCCTGTGCGTGCTGTGCCCGGTGAAGGTGAGCTTGATGACCGCGCCCTCCAGCTCATTTGCCAGTTCGGTATTGAAGGTCTCTTCCTCCGCGTACTGGCTCACCTGGCGGACAAACTGCCGGGTGATCGGCTGCTGAGGATGCGTAAACACGCTCAGCACCTCCCCCTCTTCCACCACCTTGCCGTTCTCCATTACCGCCACACGGTCGCAGATTTTGCGCACCACATGCATCTCATGCGTAATGAGTACGATGGTCAGGTTAAAACGACGGTTAATGTCCAGGAGCAGATCGAGGATCTGATCGGTGGTCTGCGGATCCAGCGCCGAGGTGGCTTCGTCACACAGCAGTACGTCCGGATGATTGGCCAGCGCGCGGGCAATGCCCACACGCTGTTTTTGCCCGCCGCTCAGCTGGGACGGGTAGGCATTCTCGCGCCCCTTCAGGCCGACCAGCTCCACCAGCTCGGCAACGCGAGCCTGAATTTGCGCTTTTGGCACACCGGCAATTTGCATTGAAAAGGCGATGTTTTCCTTCACCGTGCGCGACCAGAGCAGATTAAAGTGCTGGAACACCATGCTGATTTTCAGGCGTGCCTGACGCAGCGCTTCTCCCTTCGCGGCGGAGATATCCTGGCCGTTAATGGTGACGCTGCCGACGCTGGGCTTTTCCAGACCGTTCAGCAGACGGATCAGCGTACTTTTCCCGGCCCCGCTGTAACCAATGATCCCGTAAATCTGTCCCTGCTCTATCGTCAGGTTGACGTTATCAACGGCTGTCAGCGCCTGTTTCCCGTTGTCAAAAACCTTCGAAATATTGCTGAGTACGATCATTCTTATTTGTTATCCGTTTCGCATATAGCGGTTTAGCAGTATGGATGTCCAAAAGATAGTAAACACCCGTTATCAGCTTTTAAATGACCAAAAAAGAATTTCTTATAATTCTGCGGTATAAGCAGCGAACTGGCGGGTGAAAAGCATTTAGATGAATATCAGCAATAATTATCTGCCATTTGCATATCAGGTCTCACTCACCCGACGAAATCGGCTAATTTTGCAGCACTTTATGCGGATATAGCCATCCTCACATCCGGACAACTTTACGTCTTGCTGTCTTTCCATCTGAAAACACAAGGATTATTCCTTTCTGTTCTAAAACCCAGTGAAACGTTCTTTATTGAGAAAATTTCATGGTTCTATCATCCGGTCATCACCTCTTCACAGGACATGACCATGACGCTTTACCACTCCGTCACCGAACTGATTGGCCGTACGCCGCTCATCCAGCTGCACAAGCTGGACACCGGCCCCTGCTCGCTGTTTCTGAAGCTGGAAAACCAGAATCCCGGCGGCTCGATTAAAGACCGCGTCGCGCTGTCGATGATTAACGAAGCCGAGCGTACGGGCCAGCTACGGCCCGGCGGCACCATTATTGAAGCCACGGCGGGGAACACCGGTCTGGGGCTGGCGTTGATTGCGGCGCAGAAGGGCTACTCGCTGATTCTGGTGGTGCCGGACAAAATGAGCCGCGAGAAGATTTTCCACCTGCGGGCGTTAGGGGCGCAGGTCGTGCTGACCCGCTCGGATGTGAATAAAGGGCATCCGGCCTACTACCAGGATTATGCCCGGCGGCTGGCGAATGAACTGCCAGGCGCGTTTTATATCGACCAGTTCAATAACGCAGCCAATCCGCTGGCGCACCGCACCACTACCGCACCGGAACTGTTTGAACAGCTTGACGGCCAGATCGATGCCATCGTCGTCGGCGTAGGGTCCGGCGGTACGCTGGGGGGCTTACAGGCGTGGTTTGCAGAACATTCGCCGCAGACGGAATTTGTGCTTGCCGATCCGGCCGGGTCGGTGCTGGCGGACCAGGTTGAGACCGGACGCCATCAGGATGCCGGATCGTGGCTGGTTGAAGGGATTGGCGAAGACTTTATCCCTCCGCTGGCGCACATCGAAGGGGTTAACCGCGCCTGGCGCATTACCGATCGCGAGGCGTTCACCACCGCCCGCGATCTGCTAAAAACGGAAGGGATCCTGGCAGGCTCCTCCACCGGCACGCTGCTGGCGGCGGCGCTGAAATATTGCCAGGCGCAGACTACGCCAAAACGTGTGGTCACCTTCGCCTGCGACAGCGGAAATAAATACCTCTCGAAGATGTTCAACGACGACTGGATGCGCCAGCAGGGGTTGATTTCGCGTCCGCAGGCAGGCGATCTCTCGGACTATATTGCCCTGCGCCACGATGAAGGCGCGACGGTGACTGCCGCCCCGGACGACACGCTTTCCACCGTGCTGGCCCGCATGCGCCTGTACGACATCTCCCAGCTGCCGGTGCTCGATAACAACAAGGTCGTCGGCATCATCGACGAGTGGGACCTGCTGCGGCACATCGGGGGAGATGCCGATCGCTTCTCCCTCCCCGTGACGGCGGCCATGACGCGTCAGGTCGAATATCTGGATAAGCAGGCCCCGGAGAGCGCCCTGTACGCCGTCTTTAACCGTGGCCTGGTGGCGATTATTTATGACGAAGACCGCTTTCTGGGTCTGATCACACGCAGTGACGTACTCACCACCTGGCGTAACCGCCTGACGAAATAAAAGGAGCAAAAGATGAAAAACCTGGCCACCCTCAGCGTGCACAGCGGTGAGTATCACGACACGCACGGCGCCGTGATGCCGCCAATTTACGCCACGTCGACGTTTGCGCAACCGGCACCGGGTGAACATACCGGCTACGAATACTCCCGGAGCGGCAACCCAACCCGCCATGCGCTGGAGACCGCCATCGCCGAACTGGAAGGCGGCACGCGCGGGTACGCCTTCGCGTCAGGGCTGGCGGCCATTTCCACCGTGCTCGAACTGCTGGATAAAGACAGCCATATCGTTGCCATTGACGACGTGTATGGCGGTACGTATCGCCTGATCGAAAACGTGCGCAAGCGCAGCACCGGGTTACAGGTGAGCTGGGTTAAGCCGGACGATGTAGCCGGACTTGAGGCCGCCATTCGCCCGAACACCCGCATGATCTGGGTGGAAACGCCGACGAACCCGCTGCTGAAACTGGCCGACCTGGAGGCCATCGCAGACATTGCCCGGCGCCATAATGCGATCAGCGTGGCGGATAATACCTTCGCCTCCCCGGTCATTCACCGGCCGCTGGAGGCGGGGTTCGACATTGTGGTTCACTCCGCCACCAAATATCTCAACGGTCATTCAGACGTGGTTGCCGGGCTGGCTGTTGTCGGGGCAAATAAGGATCTCGCGGAGCGTCTGGGCTATCTGCAAAACGCGGTTGGCGGCGTTCTGGATCCGTTCAGCAGCTTCCTGACGCTACGGGGGATTCGCACCCTCTCCCTGCGCGTTGAGAAGCACAGTGCCAACGCGCTGGCGATTGCGCAATGGCTGGAGCAGCATCCGCAGATAGAGAGCGTGCTCTATCCCGGGCTGGAGTCACACCCCCAGTATGCGCTTGCCCGCAGACAAATGGCGCTGCCGGGCGGCATGATCTCCGTTGTGATTAAAGGCGATGCGCAACGCGCGACAGAGGTGATTCGTCATCTTACGCTCTTTACCCTGGCGGAAAGCCTGGGCGGGGTGGAGAGTCTGGTGAGCCAGCCCTACAGCATGACCCACGCCTCCATTCCACTGGCGCAGCGTCTTGCAAACGGCATTGTGCCGCAGCTGATACGCCTGTCGGTGGGGATTGAGGATGCGAAGGATCTGATCGCCGACCTTCAACAGGCGCTGGAAAAGTGAGCAAAAAACGGCGGGCGTTGCGCCTGCCGTCATAAGATGACATTAGGCCTTAACGCCTTGATAACAAACTTATGTGAATCTGCACAGAATGTTTTTGAAACGCTGTTTCCATTTTCCTTTTTACTGTGAATCAGCGTATAATGCGCGCCAAATCCCTGGTGAATGGTTTCAGCGCTTGGAATACAAAAAACAACGTACAACTTCTCCTCTCCTTCGTTGGGCTGGCACTCAGGCACACTTTCTTCTGCACGCTCATTTGATGTCACCTATTCTTAGTGCGTGTCATATACTCTTTCGCAACACAGGTTTGACTCCGCGGCGGTGCGCCCCCGGAGCGAGATTCCCATATCCTTCCCAACTTAAAGACTAAGACTGTCATGAAAAAGACGAAAATTGTTTGTACTATCGGCCCGAAAACCGAATCCGAAGAGATGCTGAGCAAAATGCTGGATGCCGGCATGAACGTGATGCGTCTGAACTTCTCCCACGGCGACTATGCTGAACACGGTCAGCGTATTCAGAACTTGCGCAACGTGATGAGCAAGACCGGGAAAAAAGCGGCAATCCTGCTCGACACCAAAGGTCCTGAAATCCGCACCATCAAACTGGAAGGCGGTAACGACGTTTCCCTGAAAGCGGGCCAGACCTTCACCTTCACCACCGACAAATCCGTTGTAGGTAATAACGAAATCGTTGCCGTGACCTACGAAGGCTTCACCAGCGATCTGTCCGTTGGCAACACCGTGCTGGTAGATGACGGCCTGATCGGCATGGAAGTGACCGCGATTGAAGGTAACAAGGTTATCTGTAAAGTGCTGAACAACGGCGATCTGGGCGAAAACAAAGGCGTTAACCTGCCGGGTGTGTCCATTGCTCTGCCAGCGCTGGCTGAAAAAGACAAACAAGACCTGATCTTCGGCTGCGAACAAGGTGTGGACTTCGTTGCGGCGTCCTTCATCCGTAAACGTTCTGACGTGGTTGAGATCCGTGAGCACCTGAAAGCGCACGGTGGTGAGAACATTCAGATCATCTCCAAGATCGAAAACCAGGAAGGCCTGAACAACTTCGACGAAATCCTTGAAGCGTCTGACGGTATCATGGTAGCGCGTGGCGACCTGGGCGTAGAAATCCCGGTTGAAGAAGTGATCTTCGCGCAGAAGATGATGATCGAGAAATGCGTTCGCGCGCGTAAAGTGGTTATCACCGCAACGCAGATGCTGGACTCCATGATCAAAAACCCACGCCCTACCCGCGCTGAAGCCGGCGACGTGGCAAACGCCATCCTCGACGGTACCGATGCCGTTATGCTGTCTGGCGAATCTGCAAAAGGGAAATACCCTCTGGAAGCGGTCGGCATCATGGCGACCATCTGTGAGCGTACCGACCGCGTGATGAAAAGCCGTCTGGATTACAACAACGACAGCCGTAAACTGCGCATCACCGAAGCCGTATGCCGTGGTGCGGTAGAAACCGCCGAGAAACTGGAAGCCCCACTGATTGTCGTGGCGACCCAGGGCGGTAAATCTGCGCGTGCCGTGCGTAAATACTTCCCGGATGCGACCATTCTGGCGCTGACCACCAACGAAACCACCGCGCGTCAGCTGGTGCTGAGCAAAGGCGTGATCCCACACCTGGTGAAAGAGATTGCCTCTACCGATGATTTCTATCGTCTGGGTAAAGAAGTGGCCCTGGAACTGGTTGATTGTGGCCTGGCTCAGAAAGGCGACGTCGTGGTTATGGTTTCTGGTGCACTGGTACCAAGCGGTACAACCAACACTGCATCTGTCCACGTACTGTAATATTTCACGAACAAATTATTGTTTTGTTAAAAAGCGTCCTTCGGGGCGCTTTTTTTATTCCCGCCATTAACCAGAACTATTCAAAAAGCAAATCGGGTTTTTCTATTTAATCGCGATTTATCTAAGATGAATCCGATGAAAAATGCCTTTTTTAACATAGCTTTTTCGTCAAAATTGCCGATTTCGTTGCTTCTTTGAGCGAACGATCAAAAATAGGCGTAATCCCATCAAAAAAATATTCTCAACCCAAAAAACTTTGTGTAATACTTGTAACGCTACATGGAGATTAACTCAATCTAGAGGGTATTAATAATGAATCGTACTAAACTGGTACTGGGCGCGGTAATCCTGGGTTCTACTCTGCTGGCAGGTTGCTCCAGCAACGCTAAAATCGATCAGCTGTCTTCTGACGTTCAGACTCTGAACGCTAAAGTTGACCAGCTGAGCAACGACGTGAACGCAATGCGTTCCGACGTTCAGGCTGCTAAAGACGACGCAGCTCGCGCTAACCAGCGTCTGGACAACCAGGCTACTAAATACCGTAAGTAATAGTACCTGTTAATAAAATGGCGCACATTGTGCGCCATTTTTTTTGCCTTCGTCAAACCTCTACTGAAGCGCTTTCTCTCCCTCGCCTTCCGTCACCGCCGCTGAGACACGACTGTTCTGAACCGACAGGACAGAATTGCTGGCTGACGAACCATTGCCTGCTGAAACGGCAACCGGGATCCCGGCTCTGCGCGCCAGAGCTTTGTCGATTAGCGTTTTATCGCTACCAGATTCCGCTGCGAAGGCGGTAAATGCCGCCGAGTGCGTGAACGGCACCGTCTGTGGGTTTTCGCCCTCAGCCTGCGCCAGCGGCCTGTGCACCTCGATATAACGTTTGCCGTCCGGCTCGACGGAGAACTTAACCGGCTCATTGATAATCTGCACCCGCGTGCCGACGCGCACTTGTTCAAACAACGCTTTGATATCCGGCGCGTTCATTCGCATACAGCCCGAGCTGACCCGCAGCCCTACGCTGTCCGGCGCGCTGGTGCCATGAATAAGATATTCCCCATTCCCGATGCCCAGACGCAGCGCAAAGCGCCCCAGCGGGTTATTTGGCCCTGCGGGTACCACAGGCGGCAGTTTAATGCCCTGCGCCAGTGAGCGCGCTCTGATGCCCGCTGTGGGGGTCCAGGTAGGGTTAGGGATTTTCTGACTCACACGGGTGGTGCTGACCGGTGTTTCCAGCCCAAGCTGACCAATACCCAGCGGATAGACCTGCACGATATTTTCGCCAGGCGGATAGAAGTAAAGACGCAGCTCCGCCAGATTCACCACAATGCCCTCACGCTCGGTGTCCGGGAGCAGCATCTGGGAAGGAATGGTAATAACCGTTCCTGGCGCAGGGTTAACCGGTGCAATGGTATTATTGGTTTCAAGGATAAGCTGTGCGGCGGTATTAAACCGACGAGCGATAGCCTGGAGCTTATTGTCGCCTTCCTGAATGGTGTATGTCTGATTTTGCCCAATCAGGCGGCTGCCTGCGGGCGGTAAAGGATAATCAACCGCCCTGGCTGAATTAACAGCACTGAGCGAACCAAGGAGTAATAGAGTTATTAGAGACGCGCGCTTCATGCTGAGATTCCTTATTCACTGACCAAACGTCAGAAAGCTGAAAAACCAGCGAGGTGGAAACCACCCCGCGAAACAGAATGAATGCTGTTCTGTCAGTTTAGCTAAGGATTGTGGCTTTGGCGCGTATGGCGCGGATCATCGCTTCCAGTCCCTGGGAGCGGGACGGGGTGAGGTGTTGGGTTAAGGCCATTTTTTCAAACCACGAGCGAACGTCAAAGGCGACAATATCCTGCGCCGACATCTGGTGATAAAGAATAAATACGACGGCAATAAGCCCCTTCACAATGGCGGCATCGCTGTCACCCTGTAAATCGATTACGCCATCCTCCATCTGCTGCATCTGGATCCAGACCTGGCTCTGGCAGCCCTGAATGATGTTGTCCCGGTTATGCGCCTCTTCGCTGAGCGGCGGCAGGCGCTGACCTAGCTCGATAATATAAAGGTATTTCTCTTCCCAGTTTGCGCAACGCCCAAAGTTACGCAGCAATTTATCTCTGTCCGGCAAATCTGCCATCTCTCGCCTCTCCGTTAGCCAAGCAGCTGGTGAATACGTTTTAGTCCCGCCACCAGTCTGTCGACCTCTTCCGTTGTGTTGTACATCACCAGCGATGCGCGGCACATGGCCGGTACCTGATAATACGCCATCAGTGGCATCGCGCAGTGATGCCCGGTACGTACGGCGACGCCGTAATTATCCAGGAAACTGCCCACATCATAAGCGTGATGCTTGCCGAGGTTGAAGGCTATCACACCCAGACGGTCAGCAGGGCCATATAAGGTCAGATCCGGGACGCCGGCAAGCTCCTGCAAGGCATATTGCATCAGCAGCTGTTCGTACTCCTGAATCGCCGCCAGCCCCGTTTCAGAGACGTAGCTAATGGCCGCGCCCAGCCCGATGATCCCGCCTGTGTTTGGCGTGCCCGCCTCGAAGCGCCAGGGCGCCCGGGCGTAGGTTGTGCCTTCCGTCAGGCTGACGGTGGCAATCATTGACCCGCCCCCTTCCCACGGCGGCATGGCCTGGAGAATATCCTCCTTCACATACAACACGCCGATGCCCGTCGGACCATACAGCTTGTGCCCGGAGAAGACGTAGAAATCGCAGTCCAGAGTCTGTACGTCAACCGCATGGTGCATCACCGCCTGGGCGCCATCAATCAACACTTTCGCACCGGTCTGATGGGCTTTGTCGACGATCAGCGCCACCGGATTTTCCGTCCCCAGCACGTTTGAAACGTGGGTCACCGCTACCAGCCGCGTTCTGTCGTCAAGCAGGGCGTCCAGCTGTTCAAGCTGAAGCGTACCGTCTTCGTTTAGCGGGATCACCCGCAGTTGCGCCCCCATACGCTCACAGAGCATCTGCCAGGGCACGATGTTAGCGTGGTGCTCCATCTGGGTGATGATGATGTTATCCCCCGCGTGCACCTGCGCATTGCCCCAGCTGTTAGCCACCAGGTTGATCCCTTCGGTGGTGCCACGCACGAACACCAGCTCTTCCGGCGAACGCGCGTTGAGAAACGCCGCAACCTGCGTGCGCACGTTTTCCATGCGCTGGGTCGCCTCGGCGCTCAGAGTGTGGATCCCGCGATGGACCGCCGCATAACCGTGGCGGTAAAACTCGGCTTCCGCATCCACCACCTGATTCGGTTTTTGCGCGCTGGCCGCACTGTCGAGATAGGCCAGCGGCAGACCGTTCACTTCACGGGTCAGTACCGGAAAATCTGCCCGGACTTTCTCTACGGGAAATGTCATGCTTCGCCTCCAGGCAGCCGCTGACCGATACGGGCCAGCACCTGCTGTTTAAGTCCGCCATCGGGCAGCGCTTCCGTCAGCTCAGCCGCAAAGGCGTAAATAATCATCTTTTGCGCGGCCTGCTGGTCTATCCCGCGAGAGCGCAGGTAGAACATCTGCTCATCGTCAATACGCCCGACCGTTGCGCCGTGGCTGCATTTCACGTCGTCCGCATAAATTTCCAGCTGTGGTTTGGTGTCCACCTCTGCCAGACGTCCCAGCAAGAGGTTGTTGTTGGTCATCTGCCCGTCAGTTTTGATGGCGTGCTGCGCCACGTTGATCAGGCCGTTAAACACCGCACGTCCTTTGTCGCTGACGATGGTTTTGTGCAGCTGACGGCTGTTGCAGTAGCCTTTGTTATGCTCAAGCCAGGTGCGCGTGTCGCATACTTCTGACTTCACCGGCATCGCCAGGCTGTTAATGCGCAGCGTAGTGTTCTCACCGTTCAGCTGGGTGCTGGTATTGTGTCGCAGCACCGCGCCGCCAAGCAGGAAGCTGTGGCTGTACGCCGCGGCATCCTGGCCCAGCAGAATATCGTTGTGGGCGAAGTGGTGGCTGAGCGGATTCTCAAACGCCAGCTTGATATGGTGCAGCTGGGCGTTGGCCGCCACGTTCATCGTCAGACGCGAGCCGGTAAAATGGCGGGTGTCGTTCAGACTAACGTAATGCTCAATTACCGTCGCTTCTGCCCCTTCTGCCAGCTCGAGATGGTGGCGATAGTGGGCGGTGTTGATCTCGCCGCCCTCAACACCCTGGGTGATATGCATCAGCAGCAGCGGTTTCGCCGGGCGCTGGTTACGCTTAACGTGAATATGGGTGACAGACTGAGACAGGCTCTCTGTGAGGTGCAGAAAGACGTCAGGCTGGACCGGTGCACTCAACGACTGGCGCTCGTCGTTAATGGCGATATCGAACCCGCTCTCCTGTACGCTGTCGCTGAGTTCCTCACGAAACTGCCCGTCTACAAACACCAGACGCACGGCATCCACGCTCAGCGCCAGCATATCGCGCTGGCCGGGGCTAACCTGCGCCAGACGGGTGACAAACTCGCCGTTCAGCAGGCCGTCCAGCGGGGTATATTTCCAGTTCTCATGCTTACGCGTCGGTAAACCGAGACGCAGCATCTGCTGGAGATGGTGCTGAGCCTGTTCAGAGCGCGCTCCACCCTGCGCTTCAAACAGCCGGTGCCACTGCTGGAGTGCATTACTGCTGTTCGGTAAGCCAGCCATAACCCTGCTCCTCCAGTTGTTTAACCAGCGTAAAGTCACCGGATTTCACAATGCGCCCCTGATAAAGCACGTGGACATAGTCCGGTTTGATGTAGTCCAGAATACGCTGGTAGTGAGTCACGATAATAAATGAGCGGTTACCGTCACGCAGAGAGTTTACGCCGTCGGCAACGATCTTCAGGGCATCAATATCCAGCCCTGAATCGGTTTCATCGAGAATGCACAGCTCCGGCTCAAGAACCGCCATTTGCAGAATATCGTTACGTTTTTTCTCACCGCCAGAAAAACCCACGTTCACCGAGCGGGTGAGCAGATCTTCGGGCATTTTCAGCAGCTTGATTTTCTCTTCCATCAGATCCTGGAAGTCAAAGCGATCCAGCGCCTCAAGTCCGCGATACTTGCGCACCGCGTTCAGCGCGGTTTGCAGGAAGAACTGGTTGCTGACGCCCGGGATTTCCACCGGATACTGGAAGGCCATAAAGATGCCCTCACCGGCACGCTCTTCAGGCGACATCTCCAGCAGATCCTTGCCGTTAAACTCAACGGAGCCGCTGGTGACCTCATAATCTTCGCGTCCTGCCAGCGTCGCTGAAAGCGTACTTTTCCCGGAGCCGTTTGGCCCCATGATGGCGTGAACTTCACCCGGTTTGACGTCAAAATTGAGCCCACGCAGGATCTCTTTCTCTTCCACGCTAACCTGTAAATCTTTAATGCTTAACATGTGCTTTCCTTAACCGACGCTGTGTTCAAGACTAATGGCGAGGAGTTTCTGGGCTTCAACGGCAAATTCCAGCGGCAGTTCAGAGAACACGTCCTTACAGAAGCCGTTAACAATCATTGAAATCGCATCTTCTTCACTGATCCCGCGTTGCAGGCAGTAGAACAGCTGATCTTCACCAATACGTGACGTAGTCGCCTCATGCTCGAGCTGGGCGCTGTTATTGCGGCATTCGACATAGGGGAAGGTATGCGCCCCGCAGTCCGCACCAATCAACATGGAGTCGCACTGGGTAAAGTTACGTGCGTTGGTGGCTGTCGGCATGATTTTCACCAGCCCGCGATAGCTGTTCTGGCTGTGACCGGCAGAGATCCCTTTGGAGATGATGGTCGATTTGGTGTTTTTACCGATGTGGATCATCTTGGTGCCGGTATCGGCCTGCTGATGACCGCTGGTCAGCGCCACGGAGTAAAACTCACCGATGGAGTTGTCGCCGCGCAGAATACAGCTCGGGTATTTCCAGGTAATGGCGGAGCCGGTTTCTGACTGCGTCCAGGACATCTTACTGTTTTCACCTTCGCACAGCGCACGCTTGGTGACGAAGTTCAGAATACCACCGGTGTTGCCATCGCCCGGGAACCAGTTCTGTACCGTAGAGTATTTCACTTCCGCGTCTTTATGGATGATCACCTCTACCACCGCCGCGTGCAGCTGGTAGCTGTCGCGCACCGGCGCCGAACAGCCTTCGATATAGCTGACGTAGCTGCCTTCATCGGCCACCAGGATGGTGCGTTCAAACTGGCCGGTTTTTTCCGCGTTAATGCGGAAATAGGTTGAGAGCTCCATCGGGCAGCGCACACCTTTAGGCACGTAGATAAAGGTGCCGTCTGACGCCACCGCCGCATTCAGTGCCGCGAAGAAGTTATCGTTACTGGGTACCACGGTGCCAATGTACTTTTTCACCAGCTCCGGGTGATCGTGAATGGCTTCCCCAAAGGAGCAGAAAATTATCCCCTGCTCCGCCAGCTTTTCACGGTAGGTGGTTGCCACCGAGACGGAGTCAAAAATGGCGTCCACCGCCACCTCTTTACCTTCGCGCACGGGCACGCCGAGCTGATTGAAGGCCTCTTCCACCTCTTTACTCAGGAAGCTGTTCTCGGCACCGGTTTGCTGTACCGCGCCGGGCTGCGAGGCACAGGTATCATCGCAGCTGCCGCATGAGGGCGCGGAGTAGTAGCTGTAATCCTGATAGTTCAGCTTATCGTAATGCGCTTTCAGCCAATGGGGTTCTTCCATCTCCAGCCACGCGCGGAATGCGCTCAGGCGAAACTCCAGCATCCACTCCGGCTCGTTACGTTTCGCCGAAATGGCGCGCACGACCTCTTCGTTGATGCCTTTCGCCAGCTCATCGGTTTGCAGCTGCGTGAAGAAACCCTCTTTATAGTTGAGGTGTCCGCCGCTCCAGGTGTTTACATCACTCGTTGCTTCAGTATTACGAGACATAGTACCGCCTATACCCCAAAGCTTTCGCCGCAGCCGCATTCGTTCTGGGCTTTCGGGTTATGAAATTTGAATAACTGGTTTAAACCTTCCCGAACGTAGTCGACTTCGGTTCCATCAATAAACGGCATAGCCTGTAGCGCGACGTATAACTTTGCACCGTCGGTTTCAAAGACCAGATCGTCCTTTTTGGGTTCGGTTACGGTATCCAGCACGTAGCCAAATCCCGCGCAGCCCGTCTGCTTAACGCCTAAGCGTACGCCGAGGATGTCGGGATTTTTTGCCACCAGCTCATGAATATGCGCCGCCGCCGCGGGCGTCAGCGTTAAGCCACGCCAGGCAAAATCGGCCGGATTGAAGGTTTCTGAATGCAGTTCCATAGGTCCACCTCATCTGATAAGCCACCAGGGCATAACACCATGTTAGTGATAACGATTATCACTTCAACCCCCTGCGAGCAGGGGCTTTGGGCTAAACCGCCCTTTTTGGCTACTTTCATTAAGCATAGACCCTGTGACGGGATGCGGATGGGTGGGTTAGTTTTGTTCAATGCATTGATAAATAATGCATTTCATAAGAAAGGCGGTAAGGTGGCGGGCAATAATAAAAATTGTATTGAAAATACCTATTTTTAAGATAGCTATCTTCCAATAAGAAAGCGGACTCGAAAAGACAAAAAGGCCCTGACGGACCCCTTAACATCAGTGATGGAACGAGACGGCGAAACCCTGTTCACGCCAGTGGTCGAGCTGCTCCTGTTGACGAGGCGTAGGTGCTTTACCGGTCCAGACGAAAATTTTTTGTCCAGGGAAAAGTTCCGGACGTGGAGAATCAATCGGCTCAGCCAGCACGTCAATATGCCAGCCCTTATAGGCAAGACGGGCAGCTTCCAGCCATAAATGCGTACGGTCGTCGCACTCCCACCCAATCAGCAGCGCATCCTTACCTGCTTTTTTTCGCGACTCACCCAGGCTTGTAACGGCAAACTCAATCAGGACACCGTCGAGCAGGCTCGCCATGTGACGCACCGTATTCTGGTCCTGGTTCATTCGCTGACGCACAGGGGTGATGATGTTATCTATCAGAACATCCATCGCATGGTCGCGGCGGAACTCGCCGATTTTGGCGCGCAGTTTTGCCGGGCTGGCATAGCGCAGAACGGTTAACATCTCTTCCTGAAACGATGCCCAGTTCCCCTGAGTCATCACTTCTGTATTTTCAAGAAGCGCTTTTACTTTACCGACCGAAACACCCGTTTTCATCAGGCGTTTGATCTCTTCGATACGCAGGATATCTTCATCGTCAAACTGACGATGACCCCCTTCACTTCGCTGCGGCTTCAACAATCCATAACGGCGCTGCCAGGCACGCAGCGTAACGGGGTTGATACCGCATCGTTCGGCCACTTCGCCGATACTGTAATAGGCCATTAACTCCCTCACGCACAATACTTCCATACCTAACCAAACCAACCTTATCAGATTGTACAAATCATTTGTATAACTAACTCCTCGTTCTGAGACAAGTGAATGGCTCAAAGAACCACTCACTCGTTAATATATTGTTGTATAAATTTAGCCGTACGTACAGGTCACTTTTAACAGTTACGTACAGGTTTTTTATAAATCGTACTTTTTCTCGGGCCAGGCAATCGCCGGAATGCCCCCCAGACGCGGGCTGGCGAAAAGGTGACCCTGGAACTGAGAAATCCCGGCAGATTCCAGCCACATCCACTCTTCAGCCAGCTCTACGCCTACCGCACAGAACAGAATTTCCAGGGACGCGCAGCATTTAATAATTGACTGAATGATCGCCTGACGCGGGCCGCTCTTGTGCACGTTGGCAATCAAATCACGGTTGATCTTGATTCTGTCCGGCTGGAACTGGGCCAGCAGTTGCAGACCGGCGAATCCCGCGCCAAAGTGATCGATGGCCACGCTGATCCCGGCGCTTTTAAGCTGTCTGACCGCGCTGGTGAACTCTTCAAAGCGCGAGATGGCCTCGCTCTCGGTGAACTCGACTACAATTTGCTCCGGCACAAAACCGTTCGCCTCAATTGCCGTCAGTAAAAAATCGACGGCGCCAGGAACATTGACCAGCGTCATCGGCAGCAGATTAATGGACAATGTTTGAGTCTGTAGGCCCAGCGCGCTGGCCATCGACAAAGCCACCTGTTTACTCTTCAGATCCGATTCGTACAGCGCCTCACGCGACAGGTTGGCAAAATAGCTTTCCGGGGACTCACCGGACGGCGTGCGGATCAGGGCTTCCCAGGAAACAACCTGCTGCATAAACGGATCGACGATAGGTTGAAACGCGAAACTACAGTCCGCTCCCTTTGCCACTACCGTCGGCTGGGAGGATAACGGCGTGTTTTCGGTGATAAACTCCCAGGCGTCAGCAGGAGGCAGCTCAAAGTAGTTGGCTTTTTCAGTGGCCTCAACGAAGGTGCGGAAAAATTGCAGGGCGCGATCGTTATAGGTTAGCTGATAGCGGCTTGTGCCTTTATCAAGAACCTGTTGCAGCACTTCGTTGGTGTCGTACTGACGAAGGTCGAAGAGCTCCATACCCACATTGCCAAAACGTCTTGAAGGCCCGTGATCGCTCAACAATTCGACCACGTTGTGATGCCGTGGGTCACGGCAGATGAGCTCATAGATCTCCTTAACGTTATCAGCGGGCCCTTCAAGTAACTGAAAAAAGTGTGTGCCGTTAAACAGCAAAATCCCCGTCACATCGAACTGGCGATTTCTACAATTTGCAGCAGCGACCATGTCTTCCAGCGCTTTCACTGGAACGTCCTCGCAGATATGACTGCGGTAAATGATGGTTGTGAGCATGCTAATCCTGAAGATTGAGGGGGTGACCACGAAAACACGTGGGGAAAACTCTGTTATAGCACATTAATTGCCCAACAAATAATTTACATCTCAACGATTTACACGGCTTTTTTGCGTCATTTACGGGCTTGTACAACTCTGCGACGCCGCTTCGGATTGTACAATATATCTTGTGAATACCGCAGTAAATCGTATAAGAATAAGCATCTGATAAATAATGATTTTATAAAATATATTATAAAATATTTAAAAAATTGTACATTTTAAATGTACAGATTTGAAAATTATGTATACCTTAAATGTAACGTTACTGATTACAGAATTTTACAGGAGCGAAACATGCAGCAGAACGGATACGTCGCAGACTCAGCAACAGCGATTGCGCAGTACTTCGATAAAGCCGCGCTTCCAACCCAACAGGAAACCCTGGGTCAGGTTGTTGTTGAAATCCTTAGCGATGGGCGGAATCTGAATCGCAAATCGCTCTGCACAAAACTGTTGAGTCGCCTTGAAAGGGCCAATGGTCCGGAAGAGGAACATCATTATCACCTGCTTCTTGGTCTGCTCTTCGAACGTTAATGTTATGAATAGCAGTGATGCGGACAGACTGATCGACCAGCTCATTGGAGAAGCCGCTCTTTCACTTTTGAAGGAGCGAGGTCCCGTGACGACCGAGGGATTGGTTCAGCGTCTGCGTAACATGCAAGCCTGTGAGACGGATCCCCAGCGGCGGGAGACATTAGCGAGGGTGATAGCTGAAATCAGCACAGGCACGGTCGCTTTTAAAGGTCGCAGAACCGCACAAGGACGAATACAGAGAGAGGGATCTCTCAAAAATAATCGAGAAAATGTAGTGCCGTTATTTGGAAATGGAAAACCGTCCGATCCCAAAAAGATGCATTGACTACAACTTTACAGCAACGGTGAGAACAAATGAGACAAAATATTCAGCTTCAACCCGAATACCACTCCGCCTTTTTAGATAGCGCGTTGTCGGAGTATTTCCGTCACGCAGGCGATCGCTTTGCTGAAGAGTCTGCCATTTTTTCGACTGCGGTTCGTTGTGTTCTCGCTTCTGAAGGTCATCTGACCAACAAAGCGATCATTCTCTGGCTGATCCAGACGCTGGAAACCACCGACGATGTCGTTAAGGCGGATGTGATCCGCAAGACGCTGGAAATTGTTGTCGGTTATACCATGGACGATCTTTAACGCCTCTCCCTTCCCATCCCTACGGATAGCGTGTCATCGTCAATACTGACGAACAGACTGACGATGACACATCCTCTCTTCCCTGACGCCCTGTTAATCAAGCACGCTGAATGTGGCATGGATCCTGCTTAGTCCGCTAAGGGACTGGGCTTTCCAGTAAACATTGCTTCATTTCTTAACAGGTCTGTTATTGATGAAAAAAATCGCCAGCGTCTGCCCTTACTGCGGTGCAGGCTGCAAACTAAACCTCGTCGTGAAAAATAACCGGATTATCCGTGCCGAAGCCGCTGATGGCGTAACCAATCAGGGCACGCTTTGCCTGAAAGGATTCTACGGCTGGGACTTTCTTAACGACACACGGCTGCTTACCCCCCGTCTGACGCAGCCCATGATCCGCTACAGCAAAGGCGAGTCCTTTATCCCTGTTACCTGGGAAGAGGCCATTCGCTATACTGCTCACAGGATTAAAAGCATCAAAGATCAGTACGGCCCTCGATCCATTATGACCACGGGGTCCTCGCGGGGAACGGGCAATGAGACCAACTATGTGATGCAAAAATTTGCCCGTGCGGTGCTGAACACTAACAACGTCGACTGCTGCGCCCGCGTCTGTCACGGTCCGTCCGTTGCCGGTTTACAGGAGACCCTCGGCAACGGTGCCATGAGCAATTCCATTAACGATATTGAAAACTCAAAATGCCTGCTGGTGTTCGGCTATAACTGCGCCGACTCTCACCCCATCGTCGCCCGACGCGTGCTTAAAGCACGTGAAAATGGCGCAAAAATCATCGTCTGCGATCCGCGTCATATTGAAACGGCACGCATTGCCGATCTTCATCTTCAGTTGAAAAACGGCAGTAACATGGCGCTGGTCAATGCCTTTGGCTATGTCCTGCTTGAAGAGGAACTGTACGACAAAAACTACGTTGCCCGCTTCACAGAAGGGCTTGAGGCTTACCGACTGACGGTAAAAGATTACGCACCCGAGCAGGTTGAACATCTGACGGGCATTCCCGCGCGGGATGTTCGTCAGGCAATGCGCATGTTCGCGGCGGCGCCTTCAGCAACGGTAATGTGGGGAATGGGCGTTACGCAGTTTGGTCAGGCGGTTGATGTGGTGAAAGGTCTCTCCAGCCTGGCGCTGCTCACCGGCAACCTGGGCCGCCCTGCCGTCGGCGTAGGTCCGGTTCGCGGGCAAAATAACGTTCAGGGTGCCTGCGATATGGGCGTTTTGCCCAATATGTTCCCCGGCTACCAGGATGTCACTGACCCGGCAGTCAGACTGAAATTTGCCGATGCGTGGAAAATCAATGTCAGCCGGATGGACGATCGCGTCGGGACGCGTATCACCGAAGTGCCGCATCTCGCGCTGGAAGGTAAGATCAAAGCCTATTACATCATGGGGGAAGATCCGCTTCAGACAGAAGCCGATCTGGGCCTGGTCCGCCGCGGCTTTGAGTCCCTCGATTTTGTGGTGGTTCAGGACATCTTTATGACCAAAACGGCAGAGGTGGCTGACGTACTGCTCCCTGCCACGTCATGGGGAGAACATGCTGGCGTGTTCACCTGTGCCGATCGCGGCTTCCAGCGTTTTGGCAAGGCCATTGAGGCCAGCGGCAACGTCAAGCGCGACTGGGAGATCATCAGCCTGCTGGCCACGGAGATGGGCTATCCCATGCATTACGAGAATAACCAGCAGATCTGGGACGAAATGCGCGAGCTGTGCCCCCTCTTCTACGGCGTGACCTACGAAAAAATGGGCGAGATGGGCCATGTCCAGTGGCCCTGCCCAACCCTTGATCATCCCGGCACACCCTATCTGTACAGTGATAATCAGTTCGACACACCCACTGGCAAAGGCCAGCTGTTTGCTGCCCCCTGGCGCGCTCCGGCCGAGACACCGGATACGGATTACCCGCTGGTACTTTGCACGGTGCGCGAAGTCGGTCACTACTCCTGTCGCTCAATGACCGGGAACTGCGCGGCGCTGCAAAGCCTGGCCGACGAGCCAGGCCGGGTGCAAATGAACCCGGCCGACGCGGATGAGCGTGGAATCGCCGACGGCCAATTGGTCTGGGTACGTTCACGCCGGGGTAAAGTGATCACGCGCGCCAGCATCAGCGAGCGCATCAATGCGGGAGCAATCTATATGACCTACCAGTGGTGGATTGGCGCCTGTAATGAGCTGACGCAGGATAATCTAGACCCGATCTCCAGAACGCCTGAAACGAAATATTGCGCCGTGCAGATGGAGGCGATCGAGGACCAGCGCTGGGCGGAGGATTTTGCGGCTTCTGCGTACCAGACCATGAAGACGCGATTGATCGCTGCGGTTAACGTTTAAATGCATTGCCGGGTGGTGGCTATCACTGCCCGGCCAGCTATCCGCTGGCGTTTTACGCTATCTGTTCTGCATAATTATTTTCAAGGTAATCGCGAAGCAGGTTCGGACGGTTCTTTTTCTCCATCAGCCTTCTCAACAGTACGATCAGCTCGTAATCGCTTCGCAGATTAAATTTTTGCATCAGCATATATTTATGGGTAAAGACCGTTTTCTGGCTCATCTCCAGCGCCTGAGCGGTCTGCACTACCGACAGCCCTCGGTAAAAATTGACCAGAATACGAATTTGTTGCCGGGATAACCCTTTATGCTGGCATTCGAAGCAGTTATGTTTAGTCCATGTATAACCCGGTAATTGCGTCCTGAACCACGCGATAAACAGTACGCCACTGATACGATCAAGCGATGCACGGCGAGGGAGAAAAATAATGTCCTGAAAGCAGGAGGGCAACGCCGAAAAGCGCAGTTCATCGTCGACAAACCCTAGCACAATCCCTTTTTGCCGGGCGAGTAACTCGGGAAAACAGGTCAGTGTTTCACCCTGGCATAATGACAGGACAATAATATCGGCCTGACTGACGTTTTCATGGGTCAGCGCCAGGTTAAATGTGATGGCACGATGAAAGTTATGTTTAAAAAAACCCTCGAAAAATTCATGTAGCCCAGCCTGAAAAAATAGATCGGTTTCCTGAATCAGAATATTTAACATAGCTCATACCAACGTCTTTAAAAAAGGCATATCACCGGCGCTCAGTTGTACTGCATCGTCATCACCACAACTGCACTGATGCTTCCCGGCGTGACGCCACCCGTCACGGATTTAACCGAGGCCTGCATAGCCATTGTCGCGGTTCTGTCAGCACCAATAGTTTGAGTCATGCCAGAGCCTGTTCCTTTAAGCGTACCCGTTTGGGCATCGCGCATGGCTATCGCCACGTGCGTGGCCGAACCGCTGTTCATAAAATAGTCCGCGCCCGCCGCGGGATCGGGGCTGCCGGTAAAAGAGACGGTCACACTCTGCGTTCCCGTTGGGCACTGGGTGAACAGCAGACTAAATGGCACCGGATCCGATGTTGAGCCCGGCGTCGCCATATTGGTTGCCTGAATATTGCCCAGATTGACATCGAGGCTGTTACTCCCGCCATTAAATATGCACGGCGACGCAACGATATTTCCCGTCACACCGATGTTGACGCTATCAGCGGTGAAAGCCTTCCCGCTGAGTAAAGCCAGTAACAGCAGTGTCCCGTATATTATTTTCATCTTCGTACCTGCTACTGATAGGTCAAATTAAGGGTGGCGGAGGCATTTGCTGAACCTGACTCCACGCGGTTCAACGTCTGGTAATATCGGGCCGTTAACGGCAATGTCTCTTGCCCGCCGGCAGACTGCCGCAAGAATAGTCGGCTGTTCATCACCAGCGGCACACCGTTATAGATAAGCTGCACCCCAACCCCTTTTGCGGTGCCGGCATTTCCCTGCCCGGTTAAGGCCATCACGCTGGTATTGGCGCTGTCCGGATTCTGTATTCCACTGAGCGAGACCGTAATATTGGTTCCGGCGGCGCAGGTTAAGCCCAGGTTTTGCGTGTTCTGTGCTCCCGCTGGCGTGGTGCCCACCACGGTGCCGAACGCCGAGGCGGGGATATCCCCGATCGGAAACGTCAGCTGTGACGTATTCACCGTGCACGCCATGGCATTAATGGTTCCGGCGGTGAGCTGCGTGGTCAGGCCGTCTCGATAGATGCCGTCGCTCCCCTGAAGCGTCACGACGCCGATCGCCCCCGGGGTTAACGCCCCCGATGAGACCGGGCCAGTCACCACCAGCTCAATCCTCCCGCCATACCAGTCGACATAGGAGGTCTGCGCATTGTACGAGAACGTATTGCTGGGGTTTTCAAAATAGGCGTTGGAGGAAAAGCGTATGCCTATCCCGCTGACGTTAGTGTTGTACACATGATTGCCGTAGCTGCTCAACGTGGCGCTGTTGTAGCGCATGCTGAATCCCAGCATCAGCGGATTAGCACATCCAGTAAGATAGGAACCGGTGGCTGTCGCCGCGCCGGAAAAGACCACCGTGCCGACAGGCGCATCACGCTGCACGTTAATCGTCCCCACGGACAGGGTTGACAGCTGCGGCGTGATGGTGGTGCACGTACCGGCACGGGCGAGGTTTCCCGCCGCGAGCAAACAGAGAAGCAAAATCACGATAAGCCATTTCATGTTAACGTTCCTGACGGCAGGAGGCGCGCATGTCAGCGATCCCACCGAATGTTGAGTGTGTCGGCAGGCTGAAATCAGCGCGGCATTGCTGGCTGGGCTGACTCCCCCATGTCGCGACTAACGTCCCCTCCTCGCGCATACCGGTTAAATAAACCTGACCGCGATCGCCCACAATAAAACTGCTGCTCTCATCACCGACAAGGGTGACCACCGCCCCAAACGGAACGGCGCGTTCGTTGTCGGTCAAGGTCATCAGCACCCGGCGACCTGACTTCGGCAAATAATCGGCTCTCACCACCGCTCCCCGCGTCGGCGTCACCGTGCGGGTGTTGATCTCCAGTTCGACATCCTCCGGCATATTTTCCGGATCGAGAGTGAGATCGTTTTTTCGGTAGACCGAAAGGTTGCTCACGACCGTATAACCGCGAACATCTGTCCGTACCCCGGGCTGATTGCGGATATCCACGCCGTGGGCGCCAGGCGCTTTAATTAAGGCGTTGGTCTCCCCCAGCGGCTGAGAAAGCGTGATGCCATCAGCATGGGCGAGAATGCCGCCTTGTAGCCCGTAATTCAGGCGTTCACTGTTTTTGTCATAACCATACCCCGCCGTGGCTTCGCCATAGGTGCCTCTGTAGTCCGCGTTAACGCTGCCGGTATAGCCCACGCCCTCTGTGCCGTATCCCTGCTGCACGTTCCAGTTCAGGGCTCGGTTTTCGAGAGCCACCCCGTTCAGACCGATGCTGTGTGTCATCCCGTTATTCCTGCTGGCGTTCATGCCATAGTTCGCCCATGTCTGCGGCAAAAATTTATCCAGCGGAATGCTGATGTTGAACGCCAGAAGCTGGTCGTGATCAGCGTTTTTTTGGTTGTCGCGGGTTTCTGACGCTGAGCGGACATTTTTGCTGTTGGTCCATGTCAGGCCATAGCTGATGTTGTGCCAGTAGTTGCTATAGCCGACGCTCCACGAAGCCATCGACTTACCGTCATTCCAGTAATCTTCCTGCGCCGCACTGAGGGTAAGCGCGCCCAGGTTGTCCCCCAGCGTCTGGCTCATCGTCAGCTCGGCACGGTTACGTCGCCTGTCCTGAAGCGCGCTGCTGTCGCCGTACGAATCGAGGACCTCCTGCATCCCGTAATAGCCGCGGGTCGAGTAGCGATACCCGGCAATCGAAAAGTTCGTCCCGGTATTAATAAAATTCTTGCTGTATCGGGCCCGCCACGACTGACCGCTTGTTTTCGCGGCATGCTCCGGCGTTGACCAGCCCTGGGTGAGGTCTGCGGATATCGCCCCGAAATCGCCCATGTTCTTGCCCACCCCCAGAGCCGCCGACTGGTACTTATCTGCCCCCTGAACGCCGCCATAGAGCGTGAGGCCGTAAGGGAGGCCGTAGATTCCGGTCAGTTGCCCGAAGGGGGTTTTCTCCACGCTACGGTTATACGATCGATACTGCCCGGCGGTAAGGGCATATTTCAGGCGCCCCTCCCGTTGCAGGACCGGCAGCGAAGCGTACGGCAGGGTGAAATGTTGCTCACTGCCATCGGCTTCGACGATCGTGACATCAAGATCGCCCGCGCCGCCGGTGGGATACATATCCGCGATCTCAAACGCGCCCGGCGCCACATAGCTTTGGTAGATTTGATAGCCATTCTGACGCACCACGACCTGCGCGTTAGTTCGCGCAATACCGCGCACCACCGGCGCATAGCCTTTCAGGGAATCCGGTAGCATGTCGTCGTCGGACGCCAGCTGGACGCCGCGAAAAGGCATGCTGTCAAAGACATCGGCAGGGGCGGAACTGTCTCCGAGCGTAAGCTGGGCTTGCAGGGGAATAATCGCGCGCTGCATCAAGGTATAGACATTGTCCCACTTATCCTGGCCGGACGCATCGCGGGACCAGGTGGTGTAGTTGCGTAACCGCCAGGGACCGACGTTGATCCCCGGTCGCAGGTTTGCATACTGACTGTCGCTGCGGGTGCCTGCCCCGCTTCTTGCCCGGCTGTTCGCGCCGCTCAGGCTGTAGTTGAGCATGGCCGCGGTAATGCCTTCATCCCACATCTCCGGCGGAACGTAACCTCTCGCTGGCAGATCTATGGCCGCCTGTGGGATGCTGATTGCCAGACGCTGGGCGCCAAACTGGAAGTCCGCGCTGGCCTGTGGAATCGCCTTGAGATCGGCGCATTCTCCTTGCCCGGCGTCGAGCTGCGGGAAAAGCGCCGTTTTCACGCCCCACGCTTTTAACTGCCTGATACTCAGGCACGGCTGCAACGTTTCACTGCCGTTAGCATCCTTCACTGCCATGAAACGAATATCCCGCGTTTCCAGCAGCCGCTCGTCAAGAATAATATCCACGTGGTACGTCCCGGGTGCCTGCGAGCCGGATTCAAAGGCAGATAAATCCGCTTTTCCCATTCCGGGATTATCCAGTTCTACCAGTTCCGTATTAAACGTCTCACTGGCCCACAGTGTGGGAGAGAAACCCGCAAGCGCGAGGGCAATGAATATTGCCAGGCGCGCAGGCTGCACTGTATTAAATGCCGTTGTCATGACGAGCACCCGATTAATGCAAAGGGATCACAAACTGGCCCGGTGTAATTCGCCAGGATTGCCATAATCGTTAATGACTTTAAACGTCAGCGTATTGCCATTGGTCCCATTCGGTAACGGGAAACGAACTGAGCCTGAAGGCATTACGTACGTGACATCGTCAAGTTTTTTACCCCCGACCGTTATTTCATTGAAATTGATAACGTACGGCGTAGGGTTATTTACCTGCAGAGCATTCCCCGCACGACGCCAGGTTAATTTGTTGGTTTGTTCCTCAGGGGTAGACGCACGAAGGCTCTCTGGCCGATAAATAAGTTTAATCCGCGTTTTGACGGCAATTTGCAGCGAGTTCATCTGCTTTGAGGCTGATGGAATAGCTTTAATGTTCAGCCAGAATAAACTCTCCTGCCCCTGAGGCAGCGAGCCTGTCATGACAATACGCTCAAGGTTTTTTTGCCCGCCATCCAGCCGATACAGCGGAGGCGTAATAATAAAAGGCGCTTTACCGGATTGCCCATCCTGAACATCAATCCACGACTGGATTAAATAAGGAACGTCATCAGGATTGGTGATACTTATTGACGCTTCTTTTTTTGCCCCATCGAAAATAATGCGGGTGCCGCCAATAACTACTCCAGCACTGGCGGATGTTAACGTCAGCGATAACAGCGCCATCGCCAGGCCAGTTGTCGTTATAAAACGCATTTCAATACCTCATAAAACAAGGGGCCGGGAAGCCCCCTGCTAATTACTGCCAATGACTTAGTTGTAAACCACTGAGAAGTTCGCGACCGAGTTAGCCGGGCCCGCGGTCACGGATGCTGCGGTGGAGATATACTGCGCGTAGAAGTTCAGTGTATTATCAGCCGTACTGCTGAGCGCGTAGGTATAGCTGTTGCTGCCGTACAGCGGCAGATCGGCTTTATCTGCAGTCATCAGGTTAATCGCTACCCCTGTGGCCGCCCCCGCCACGGACGTATCAATCGCCAGCAGGCTGGCGTTGGTTAAATCCGGCGTACCGTCAAAACGGACTTTTGCATTGGTGACCGTCACAGGACAGTTTTTCAAAATAATATTAAACTGCGTCGCAGCCGTTCTGGCTCCCGCCGTCGGGAATTCCGTTTTATAATAATCGCCCAATACCACCACCTGGTTCTGAGATGCCACATCTACGTCGCAGGCAGAATCCAGAATATTTCCGTTAAAATTAACGGTACCTGCCGCTGCAAATGCATTGGTCATGGTGAGTACAGAACCTGCCGCTAACATTGCCATCATCAATTTTTTATTCATAATTCTCTTTCCTGTATTACTTTATTTATTACCGATATTCAGTTGCAGAAATAAAACCCCTTTCGACGAATCAAAATTTATACAACTCCTTTTCTACGCACAATCGATTTTAGGGTCTAGCTGTAGACTCTCTTTTAACAAAAACAAAACAAATTATTTTGGAAATATCTTAACAATAAAGTCCCCGGTCTACTTTTAGACCTAAGTCAAAAATGTTTCAAATTCAACCAATTAACTCTCATTAATAGGCAAGTCTATAATTAGACTCGACGAAAATATTCCCTGACTAACTGTTTTTTAAGATAATTCTTTATGTCGATCAAAAAATGATCGCATCAGTGTATGAGGCCTCTTATGAACACCCGTATTGCGCCCGTTTCAGGCAATGAAATAACAACTGTGCTTGGCGCTAAGCCTCTTAAGCACATTGAAAAAATAATCGATAATGTTTTGCCGCATACCGAAAGATGCATCATGGCTAAAGGTGAAGTCATCCATTATTATTCCGGTGATATCCGCCAGTGCTTTTTACTGTTACATGGCAGCGTGGCATTGCATCGCCGAGGTGACGGTATCGTCTTAAATTCCGAATCCGCACCTTTTATACTCGGCGTGAGCAGCCAGTTTTCTTCTGAGCACCTCTACGTCAGAGCGCTGGAAACTTCAGAGGTGGCTAGCGTTACGCTGGAGCGTTTTAATCACGTAGTCGCACAACAGAATTTATGGGAGTCCTTCTCGAACCTGCTGATCTATACCGCATCGCGCGTTTACGAACATTGTGCCCAGATATCGCAGATGTCGGCTTACGACATTATCCGCTTTCAGCTGGTAGAACTGATGCAGGAGCCGGAAGCCATAAGACAAAGCATTACCGCCGCAGCCTATATCAAAAGCCGCACCTATCTTTCACGCAGCGGCATTATGCGGATCCTGGCGGAGTTGCGGACGGGGAAATACATCACTATGGAGCGCGGCGTGCTAATCGAGATCCATCACTTACCCCGCAAGTACTGAGGCTGTTTTTATCTCTGGAGAAGGTGGAAAATAAGAGCGACACTATAGAAAGTACAGTCTCTTTCCAGGTTAACGCTATGTCTTCTGACAAACCATCGCATCGCGGCTCTCCCTATGCCCAGGAACTGATTTCCCACTTACAGCCGCACTGCGCCACGTATAAAACCGATCCCGGTGAGCAACTTGATCTCCAGGTTAACGGGCAGAGTATGTGTTATTTAATTCTCGAGGGCACAATCGCGATATACAGAAGAAGCGACGACATGATGCTTACCACCGCGCGCAGTCCCGCCCTGTTTGGCCTCGCTAACCTGACGGACATATATTTTAACGATTATCTCAAAACGGTGACGCCATGCCTGATCGGCGTGCTACCAACCGATCGGGTGGCAGAAGTTATCAAAGAGAAGGCGTTATGGGGGCTGCTTTCTAATCATCTGATGTTTGTCTATAACCGCCTTTATCATAACGTCATGCCGAAAGGTGCGCCAACGGCTTACGAGATGATTCGTCAGCAGCTCATGATGCTGATGCAGGAAGATGACAACTACCGACGCAGCGTGACGGCGGAAAGGTACATCCGGGATAAAACCCGGCTTTCCCGCAGCGGCGTAATGCGGATACTGGCTGACCTGAAAACGGGCGGGTTCATCGAAATGGAAGAAGGCCGGCTCATTAAAATTAACAAGCTGCCTGCCAAATACTGATTTTCAGACACAAAAAAGGCCGCGCGGGCGGCCTTTTCTTCACTGCTCAATGGACGTGAACGCCCAACCGCCAGGCAAAGTAGATCTCTTCTTTCAGCTCGTTTGAAGAGAGCGCCAGCAAATCCGTAAATTCCAGCTCAAGTTGTTTCAGCTTTTTCAGGTACTGCGCCGGAGACAGATTGCTTTTATCGCGACGTAAATATTCAATTGCCAGCTGTGTTGGGGTTATTTCAGTATCCATGATGTCCTCGCTTATGTTCAAAACGTGACCAGTATATCACAATCAGACGGCTAATTTTTGACCAAAAGCAAGACATTCGGAAACTTTACACAACGGCCGTCGTCAGTCTGGATGAACAACACAGGCGATCCTGCTCGTCCAGAATATCAATCTGCCACACCTGATGACGACTTCCGGCGTGCAGTGCGCGGCAAACACCGCGCACGCGCCCGCTGCGAACGGAGCGGATGTGGTTGGCATTGACCTCCAGCCCGACCACCTTCTGCTCCCCTTCCGTACACAGGTAACCCGCGACCGACCCCAGCGTTTCGGCCAGCACGACGGACGCACCGCCGTGCAGCAGGCCAAACGGTTGATGAGTACGACTGTCTACTGGCATCGTCGCTTCAAGTTCGGTATCGCCAATGCGCGTAAACTGGATATCCAGCAAACCGACCATGTTTTCCGCACCCATGGCATTTAAGGCCTGCAGAGTGACCGCACGTTTCCAGATCATCCGATAATCTCCAGTAAAGCCTGCAAGGGATGGCGAACGCCGTTACCTTCCACCCGTTTCACCTGGCTGCGGCAGGAGTAGCCCGTCGCCAGACAGCGGTTACGCGGCAGGCGCTGCATTGCCTGGTGCCACGACAGCTCGTAAATGCCGAGCGAGTTAGCGTGGTTTTTGACTTCATGACCGTAGGTTCCGGCCATACCGCAGCAGCCCACGCTGACGCTTTCCAGCTTCGCGCCAAAGCGCGCGAAGATAGAAGCCCATTGGGCAGGCGCCGTCGGCAGCGCGGTCACTTCGGTACAGTGCCCAAACAGGTACCAGGATTCTCCGCTGACCTCCTGAGGGGCCGTTTGCTTCAGCACCGCAGGCAGCCACTCATGCACCAGTAAGACCTGAAAATCACCACGCTTATCGCCGAGCGTCTGCTTATATTCATCCCGGTAACAGAGCACCAGCGCCGGATCGACGCCCACCATTGGCATATCGAGCTGCGCCACGCGATTCAGGAAATCTGAAGTTTTCTGCGCGGTTTTCGCGAAGCGGGTCAGGAAACCTTTAATGTGCTGCGCCTTGCCGTTCGGCGAGAACGGCAGTACCACCGGCTGGTAGCCAATTTTCTCTGCCAGACGGACAAAATCAGCCACCACCTGCGCATCGTAATAGCTGGTAAACGGATCCTGCACCACCAGCACCACCTTCGCTTTCTGCTCAGGGCTTAATGCTTCCAGTTGTTCCAGGGTCATGTTCGCCGAGCGGTGCCCCACCAGCCGACGCTGGAGCGATGGCACCGACAGCAGCGGCAGATCCACCATGCCGATATGTTTTTCAGACAGTTTGCGCACCAGCGGCTGATTGATAAAGAAGTTAAAGGTTTTTGGCGCACGAGCCATTAGCGGCGCGTAACTCTCCACCGTTGCCACCAGATGATCGCGCATCGGGCGCAGATAACGCGTGTGGTACAGCTGGAGGAAGCGGGAACGGAATTCCGGCACGTCAATTTTAATCGGGCACTGGGTTGAACACGCCTTGCACGCCAGGCAGCCGGACATCGCCTCTTTCACCTCATGCGAGAAATCGTATTCGCCTTTATTCGCATGCCAGCTGTTGCGGGTCCGTTCGATGAGCCCGCGCAGGCTGGCGCATTTTTCCGGCAGCTCCTGTTCCAGCTTGAGCGGGTCAATGCCGCGGTCGGCCAGCAGGCGCAGCCATTCGCGCACCAGCGTCGCACGTCCTTTTGGGGAGTGGATGCGGTTGCTGGTGATTTTCATCGACGGACACATCGGGCTTTTCACATCGAAGTTGAAGCACAGCCCGTTGCCGTTGCACTCCATCGCGCCGCGCCAGGAAGCGCGTACCGCAATCGGAATTTGTCGGTCATAGGTGCCGCGCTTGACGGCGTCTACCTGCAACATCGGCGCATCAACGCCCTCTGGCGGGCAGATTTTACCCGGGTTAAGACGGTTATCAGGATCAAAAGCGGCTTTCACCTTACGCAGCTCGGCGTAGAGTTGTTCGCCAAAAAACGCCGGGCTGTACTCGGCGCGGAATCCTTTGCCATGCTCTCCCCATAACAAACCGCCATATTTGGCCGTAAGGGCCACGACCTCGTCGGAGATCTCCTTCATCAGGAGCTCCTGCTGCGGATCGCACATGTCCAGCGCCGGGCGCACGTGTAGCACACCCGCGTCAACGTGCCCGAACATGCCATAGCTCAGACCATGGCTGTCGAGCAGCGCACGAAACTCCACAATATAATCCGCCAGATGCTCCGGCGGCACGCAGGTATCTTCCGCAAATGGAATCGGCTTCGCCGCCCCTTTCGCGTTACCGAGCAGCCCCACCGCCTTTTTACGCATCGCGTAGATTCGCTCGATGCCGGAGAGGTCGTTACACAGCTGCCAGCCAATGACGCCGCCTTCCCCCTGTGCAATCAGCTCATCCAGACGCTGGCAGAGCGTGCTCACCTGGCTCTCAATCAGCTCTGCGTCATCCCCGGCGAACTCGACGATGTTCAGACCGAGCATCTCTTTATCCGGCACGTCGGTAATCAGTTCGCTCACCGAATGCCAGACAATATCTTCCCGGGCCAGGTTCAGTACTTTTGAATCAACGGTTTCCACCGACAGCGCCCGCGCCTCCACCATAAACGGGGCATTACGCAGCGCGGAGTCAAAGGAGTTGTATTTGACGTTCACCAGACGGCGCACCTTCGGCAGCGGGGTGATATCCAGACGCGCTTCGGTGATAAAGGCCAGCGTACCTTCTGACCCGGTCAGTACGCGGGTAAGATCGAACTGGCTCAGATCGTCATTAAAGACATGGCGCAGATCGTAGCCCGTCAGGAAGCGATTGAGCTTCGGGAATTTGTCGAGGATCAGTTCGCGATTTTCGCGGCAGCGCTCCAGCACGGTGCGATAAATCCGTCCGCTGGTGGTGCTCTCTTTTGCCAGCGTTTCAGCCAGTTCGACCGGCAACGGCTGGGTATCGAGAATATCGCCCCCCAGCAGCACCGCCCGCACACCCATGACGTGATCGGAGGTTTTGCCGTAGACCAGCGAGCCCTGCCCTGAGGCATCGGTGTTGATCATCCCGCCAAGGGTTGCGCGGTTACTGGTGGAAAGCTCGGGCGCAAAAAAATAGCCATACGGTTTTAAAAACTGATTCAGTTGATCTTTGATTACCCCCGCTTCCACACGCACCCACCCCTCTTCCGGGTTGATCTCAATGATGCGATTCATATAGCGGGACATATCAACGATGATGCCCTGGTTCAGCGCCTGCCCATTGGTGCCCGTCCCGCCCCCGCGCGGGGTAAAGACCAGGGAGCTGAAACGCTCCTGCGACGCCAGACGGGCGATGAGGGCCACATCGGCGGTAGAGCGCGGGAAAACGACGGCATCGGGAAGAAGCTGGTAAATACTGTTATCGGTTGCCATCGTCAGCCTGTCGGCATAATCGGTGGCGGTATCACCTGTAAAACCCTGTTGCTCCAGTGCCTGCAAAAAATTAAGCACCAATTGAACGACGCCCGGTGCCTGAGAAATCTGTGGGATCATTGCTGTCGACCCTAATGAGAATAGTGTGAAATCGTTTGCGTTGTGTCTGGAAAGTTTTATCACATTTTTTTCTTATGTGCTTCGTAGAATTACGGGCAAAATCCGCCTGTCAAAAATCGCTGAAATCACTAATGATTAGAGAGATGCGGTTTATATTCCCATCAGCCTTGCTGGTGTTCATTTAAGGAAAGTTTCGTTTATGGTCAATCTTCGTCAGCCCAGGGATGTCGCACAGATACTGCTGTCGGTGCTGTTCTTAGCCATTATGATTATTGCGTGTCTGTGGATTGTTCGTCCTTTCGTGCTCGGATTTGCCTGGGCCGCGACCGTCGTGGTCGCAACCTGGCCTTTACTCTTACGTTTGCAGAAACTGCTGTTTGGTCGCCGCGGCCTTGCCGTGCTGGTGATGACGCTGCTGCTGTTCCTGCTGTTTATTATTCCCATTGCGCTGCTGGTTAACAGCCTGGTTGACAGCAGCGGCCCGGTTATTCGCGCGGTCACCAGCGGTGACATGACGCTGCCGGATCTCGCGTGGCTGAACAGCATTCCTGTTGTGGGCGCAAAACTATACAGCGGCTGGCACAGCCTGCTGGAGATGGGCGGTAGCGCCCTGATGGCCAAAGTGCGCCCGTACATCGGCACAACCACCACCTGGTTTGTCGGGCAGGCTGCGCATATTGGTCGCTTCATGATGCACTGTACGTTGATGCTGGTCTTCAGCGCCCTGCTGTACTGGCGCGGCGAGCAGGTTGCGCTGGGGGTACGCCATTTCGCCACCCGGCTGGCAGGTAAACGCGGCGATGCGGCCGTGCTGCTGGCAGCCCAGGCCGTTCGCGCGGTAGCGCTCGGCGTGGTGGTCACAGCGCTGGTGCAGGCTGTGCTTGGCGGCATCGGGCTGGCGGTTTCCGGCGTACCTTATGCCACCATTTTCACCGTTGTCATGCTGATGACCTGTCTGGCACAGCTTGGTCCGCTGCTGGTGCTGGTTCCCTGCATTATCTGGCTTTACTGGACGGGGGACACGACCTGGGGCACGGTGCTGCTGGTCTGGAGTTGCGTGGTGGGCACCATGGATAACGTGATTCGTCCTCTCCTCATCCGCATGGGCGCTGATCTGCCGCTGATTCTAATCCTGTCCGGGGTGATCGGGGGGTTGATTGCCTTCGGCATGATTGGCCTGTTTATCGGTCCGGTGCTGCTTGCGGTAACCTGGCGTCTCTTCTCTGCCTGGGTGCATGAAGTGCCGCCACCCGGAACCGATCCGGACCTCATCTTAAGCGAACTTGAAGAGCTGGAAGATAAGAACGCGCAGTAATAACCTTTGCCGGGTGGCGCTAACGCTTACCCGGCCTACACTCTTCGCAGGAATACTTAAACGTTGCTAAACTATTTATTCTCTGCGCACTGGTCAGACCCGCCTTTTCATGCCTAAAACCGTCATTCTCTTCAAGAAATCTTTACCTCCCTTTAACTATTGAGACGAATCCGATCGACTCATAAAGTTGGCATGCCTACTATTAAGACACGGTTATAAATCAACACCTTGATTTATAAGCATGGAAATCCCCTGAGTGAAACAACGAATTGCTGTGTGTAGTCTTTGCCCATCTCCCACGATGGGCTTTTTTTTTATTTACCTTATGCTGAGCGCAAAGGATTTAGGCGTGTTTTAAACGAAAAAACCGTTCATTACAGACGGATGAATAGCGATGAAAGAGTTTTACTGTTTAGTTCCATACGTCATAAGCATATGCCATTTCACTATCTACTGAATATCTTTCTCGTACCGCCAGGTGTTCCTTTTACTCTGAATTATTAGTAGCCTCTGCCCGTTCATCAGCGCGAGCACGTTCACGTTGTAATGAGCATCACCACGTATAACGCGGCTGACCACTGCAGGAGCAGCGCCTGCACCTTTTTCTTCTGTCAATAATAGTTATGTGGGTTATTTTCCCGCCATAAGAAAAAAGATAAACGTCAAGGCAAGCACAGTAAATGATATAACAGCCAAACTGGCGTTCCTAAAAACGCCATCATTTAGCTTTATCTTTTATACTTTTTTCAACCTGAGCATGAAGATTCATGCAGTTTATATACCCTTCTCTACGCGCTGCGTTGACTTCCGTAGCGTGTCTTAACTCCATTGCTAACAACTTATCTTCCATGACAGAAAGGCGATAAATCAGGGCGCACACAATCATTAAAAGAATAATGAATAACACCGAAATATCTACAACCACTTAACCTCTCCAGTTACTTATTGAATCCTGAGTTCTGACGCTATGCACTGTAGTTCTTCGTTTTCCCTGCATTGCGTTGTCATGTAGCCGTTGCACAGGGAACTTAAATCAGACAGAGTCCGTATATTCATTTAAATTTCATCTTTTATAGCTCATCAAACCTATCAGGCTATCTGGCGCAGTCCTGCAACCAGCAGACGGTGAGGAGTAGCTATATCAGTTCCAGGCTCAGAGCAAGGCGGCTAAGACTATTCTTATGCGAACTATTTTTTTAAGTTATTAGTGCTTTGTAAGTTCATTTTCCTCATTTGATTGCTTGAAAGAGGACTCGCCTTTGTGGCCAGGCGAGTCCTGAATATTAATTTTTACAAATTTCACTCCTACTCAACATCTGCCATTCCCCCTCCAGCACCCGCGTCTCCCCGGTCACCTGCACGTTCACCACCTCGCGAATATCCGCCGAGGACGCGCCAACCTGTAGCTCAAATTCACCTGGCTCGACAATCCGCTTCCCGTCCCGGCGGGTGAAATTAAACATCTCCACCGGCAAGGTAAAGGTCAGGGTGGCGGTTTCTCCCGGTGAAAGCGTAACGCGTTGAAACGCTTTCAGCTCCTGAAGCGGACGAACCTGCGTCGCGACTTTGTCATGCACGTACACCTGTATTACTTCGCTGCCGCTGCGCTCCCCGATGTTGCTGACATCGACGCTTAACACCACCTCTCCGTCGACCGGGACGTGGCTTTCAGCGAGACGCGCCGCACTCCAGTGAAACTGCGTCCAGCCAAGACCGTAACCGAACGGGTAAAGTGCGCCGAAATGGAACGCAAACGGCGTGCCGCCGCTTTTCAGCTTGTGGTTATAGTAGTACGGCATCGCCCCGGCGTTTTTCGGCACGCTGACTACCAGCCTGCCCTGCGGCTCCGCGCGGCCGGTTAAGATATCGGCAATCGCCCAGCCCCCTTCCTGCCCCGGCGCCCAGGCCATCATCAGCGCGGCCACCTTCTCTTCCAGCCCCTGAAGGTTATAAGGACGCCCGCCCGTCATGACGACAATTACCGGCTTGCCGGTTGCCACCAGCTCCTCCAGCAGCTGTTGCTGCACGCCCGGCAGATTCAGCGAATCGGTATCCGATCCTTCCCCCACGGTGCCGCTCTGGAATAGCCCGGCGAGGTCGCCCACGCAGGCCACCACCACGTCACTCTCTTTTGCCGCGCTCACGGCTTCGGGGATCAAATCCGTGCGTTGTGAAACCGGCGATTGCTGCATCGGTTTACCGCCGCTGTCGCCCGGGAACACCGGCGCACCCGCCATCCGTTTTTCGATAATGTGGCACCCTTTGGCGTAACGTATCTGCGATGCACCAAGGTACTGTTCCAGCGCCGCGCGCGGGGTTGTCACCTGCGAGGTCTCTTCAACCATATCGCTGATGATCAGGTGAACCGGGAAGCTGTAGCCGCTCAGCAACGCCAGCGGATCGTCCGCCGTCGGCCCCACTACCGCTACACGGGGTTTTCCGCCGAGGGGCAAAATGCCGTTATTTTCCAGCAGCGTGATCGATTTTGTTGCCACCTCGCGCGCCACCTGCCGGGTCGCCTCATTCTGCAAATCGATACCTTTTTCGTCGGCGTACGGTTTTTCAAACAGCCCGAGACGGAATTTTTCACTTAGCACGCGCGCCACAATCTCATCCACTATCGCCATTGAGATAAGCCCACGCTCTACCGCTTCCGCCAGATGACGCGCGCAGTCATCCTTCGGCAATTCCACGTCCAGCCCGGCGTTAAACGCCAGCGCCGCCGATTCTGCTGGATCGTGAGAAATCCCGTGGTGCTGGTGCAGCAGGCTTACGCCGCCGTAATCCGCGACAATAATGCCGTCGAAGCCCCACTGTTCACGCAGCACGGTGGTGAGCAGGAAATGGTCGCTGTGCCCTGGCTGATTATCGATGTCATGATAGGCTGGCATCACCGAACCGGCGTTGGCCAGCTTCACCGCCATCTCAAACGGCAGCAGGAAGGTATCGTTTAGCTCGCTGAAACCCAGATGGACCGGCGCATGGTTGCGCGCCCCTTCGCTGAAGGAGTGCCCCACGTAATGTTTCAGGGTCGCCAGCAGATCGCGCTTATCGCCCTGCAACCCCTTCACGTACGCCGTCGCCATCACCCCTACCAGCCACGGATCTTCCCCAAAGGTCTCTTCCGTCCGTCCCCAGCGCACATCGCGCGAGACATCCAGCACCGGGGCCAGCCCCTGCTGGCACCCGACAGACCGGGCCTCATTGCCAATCTGCTCCGCCGCGCGCTGCACCAGCGCCGGGTCCCAGGTGGAACCGTAGTTCAGCGACGACGGGAACAGGGTTGCATCTTTGCACAGCAGCCCCACCAGACACTCCTCATGAAACAGCGCCGGAATGCCGAGCCGGGTCTCCTCCATCATCATACGTTGCAGGCGGTTAGCGGCACGCACGCCGGTTTTTGCATCAACAATGTGCGTGCCGAGCGGACGGGTGATCTGCCCGACGCCCAGCTTCAGCCTTTCGCTGAGGGACGCCTGTTCGCTCACGCCGGCGAACTCATCGCTCAAATCGCTACGCTCGCGGTGGTTGCCGTGTTCATCGAGGATCAGCCAGTACGCGTGCATCTGGGCAAATTTCTCTTCCGGCGTCATACGCGCCAGTAAATCAGCGACACGCTCGTGTACGGGACGTCCCGCGTCCTTGTAGATCACAGTCATGGTTTACTCCTGTAGTGCGGATTGGGTTACCGGGCTGAGCTGCCCCGCATCGTTTCGAATGTCTCGCTTGCTGGCCAGCTCACGGGCAATGGAATCCACCAGTCGGCTGTTGAGTTTGTAGATAGCAAGGAGCGCCACCATGCAGAGGAACAGCGCGCAGGGGATCAGGGTGAACAGGGCATTGATGGTTGCGAGAACGTGAGGCGCCTGGTTTGCCTGTCCGGGCGCGTAATCCACCATGCCCAGCACCCAACCGACCACCGCCCCACCCAGCGCCAGCCCAAACTTGATGGCAAACAGGGCGGTAGAAAAGACCAGCCCGTCCAGACGGCGGCCGCTGCGGTGTTCTTCGTAGTCCACCACATCGGAGAACATGGTCCATTGCAGCGGCGTGGTCAGGTTCTGAATAAAACTAAACACAATATTCAGACCGAATATCAGCCACACCTGCGAAGGCGGAATGAAGAAAATCAGCGCGCCAAAAATAACGAAAGAAATAATGGTCCACTGATAGGCACGTACGCGATCAAATTTCCCCAGCAGGCGTTCAGATAATAATGCGCCGCTTAAGGATGCCACCATGCCGGAAACAATAAAGGCAAAGACCAGTTCAGGACGTAACAGAACATAGTTAACGTAATACATGGTCGCAGAGCCACGCGTCACGACGGCGGTTAACAGTAAAATATTAAACAGAAAAACAATTCGCCACTGGCTGTTGGCGGCCAGCAGTTTTAAATCCGTCAGCATCGAGCCGGATGTGTCATTGCGCGGCGAGTAACGCTCCCGGGTCATAAAGAAGCAGCAGAAGAATAAAATAATACCCAGCAGCCCCATCAGGCTCATGGCATAGAAATAACCTTTTTGCACATTCCCCTGACCTAATAATGAGACCAGCGGCAGCGCGATGACCGTTACAATCAACCCGCCGATAAACGACAGGCCAAAGCGCCAGGATTGCAGCGAGTGGCGCTCGCGCGGGTCGAGCGTCAGCGCGCCGGGCATGGCGCAGTATGGGACGTTAATCGCGGAGTAGATCAGGCTCAGGATGGCATAGGTTACGCAGGCATAGACAATTTTCGCCGTCTGCCCGGCATCCGGTACGTAGAAGGTAATCAGGCAGCTCACGCCAAACGGAATGGCAAACCAGAGCAGCCAGGGACGAAAACGACCGTGGCGGGTCTGAGTGCGGTCCACCAGAGCGCCAATGCACGGATCGACAAACGCATCGATCACGCGCACCACTAAAAACATGGTGCCCATAATGGCCGCCGGCAAACCGAATACGTCCGTATAGAAATACGCGAGAAATAACGTTGCCGTTTGCCAGACCAGCGCGCTGGCCATATCACCGAGGCCATAACCTATTTTATCTTTGGTACGTAATACAGAGGAGATTGTCATTGTTATTTGCCTTTTTATCAGGTTAAAACGTATTTCAACCAGTCGCGCATCATCCCGACGGATGTACGCGGTAAGGCTCAAGTATTAGCAACGCCCTGCCCACTAACAATTGTCTAAATTAACAGATAAATTATGATATTTGGTTTTTTGCTTTATTTGTGATGGTGAGCATATTCGCAGGAAAATAAAAAAGGCGAGGACAGATATCCTCGCCTTTTTCAGGTTATGCATGTTTTACTTGTTCAGCTCTGCCAGGCTCAGCCAGGTTTGCACCACGGTGTCCGGGTTCAGGGAGAGGCTATCAATCCCCTCATCCATCAGCCAGGCCGCAAAGTCTTCATGGTCAGAAGGACCCTGCCCGCAGATCCCGACATATTTACCCTGTTTCTTCGCCGCACGGATGGCCATGGAGAGCAGCGCCTTCACCGCCTCGTTACGCTCATCAAACAGCTCAGAGACGACGCCGGAGTCGCGGTCCAGGCCGAGCGCCAGCTGCGTCATATCATTCGAACCAATGGAGAAGCCGTCGAAGTGCTCCAGGAACTGCTCGGCCAGCAGGGCGTTGGACGGAATTTCACACATCATGATGATCTTCAGCCCGTTCTCGCCGCGCTTCAGCCCCTGACGCGCCAGCTCATCCACCACCGCTTTCGCCTGATCCACGGTACGGACGAACGGGATCATGATTTCCACGTTGGTCAGCCCCATGTCGTTGCGCACGCGTTTTACCGCTTCGCACTCCAGCGCGAAGCAGTCGCGGAAGCTTTCCGACACGTAGCGTCCGGCGCCGCGGAAGCCCAGCATCGGGTTCTCTTCTTCCGGCTCGTAGCGTTCGCCGCCCACCAGGTTGGCATATTCGTTGGACTTAAAGTCCGACAGACGCACGATCACGCGTTTCGGGTAGAAGGCCGCGCCGAGCGTGGCGATGCCTTCCGTCAGACGACCGACATAGAACTCTCTCGGCGAGTCGTAACCCTTCATCATCTCGCGGATTTCGTTTTGCAGCTTCGCGTCCTGGTCGTCAAACTCCAGCAGCGCGCGCGGGTGCACCCCGATCATGCGGTTGATGATGAATTCCAGACGCGCCAGGCCCACGCCTTCGTTCGGCAGGCAGGCGAAGTCAAACGCGCGATCCGGGTTACCGACGTTCATCATGATTTTCAGCGGCAGGTCCGGCATGGTATCCACGCTGGAGCTCTTCACGCTGAAGTCGAGGATATCGGCATACACGTAACCGGTATCGCCTTCGGCACAGGAGACCGTCACGTTCTGGTCGTCCTTCATGCGTTCGGTCGCGTCACCGCAGCCGACTACCGCCGGGATCCCCAGCTCACGGGCAATGATAGCCGCGTGACAGGTACGGCCACCGCGGTTGGTGACGATAGCAGCCGCTTTCTTCATGATCGGCTCCCAGTCCGGGTCGGTCATGTCGGTCACCAGCACGTCGCCAGGCTGAATGCGATTCATCTCGCTGATGTCGTGGATCACTTTCACCGGACCGGCACCGATGCGGTGACCAATCGCACGACCTTCCGCGACAATTTTGCCCTGCGCGTGCAGGGTGTAGCGCTCCATGACCTGACCGCGCGAACGGACGGTTTCCGGACGCGCCTGCACGATAAACAGCTTGCCGGTGTGTCCGTCTTTGGCCCACTCGATGTCCATCGGACGGCCATAGTGTTTTTCAATCTGCACCGCCTGCTTCGCCAGCTCTTCCACTTCGGCGTCGGTGAGCGAGAAGCGATCCCGCTGCTCCTGCGGCACATCTTCAATGGTGACCTGCTTGCCATGCTCTTGCGTCGGGGCATAGATCATGCGGATTTTTTTCGAGCCCATGGTGCGGCGTACCACTGCCGGACGGTTAGCCGCCAGCGTAGGCTTGTGCACATAGAATTCGTCAGGGTTCACCGCCCCCTGCACCACCATCTCGCCCAGACCCCATGCGGAGGTGATAAACACCACCTGGTCGAAGCCGGATTCCGTGTCGATAGAGAACATCACGCCGGAAGAGCCCACGTCGGAGCGCACCATGCGCTGTACGCCTGCGGAGAGCGCGACGCCGCGGTGGTCATAGCCCTGATGCACGCGATAGGAGATGGCGCGGTCGTTGAACAGGGAAGCAAACACATGCTTCACCGCCACCAGTACCGCCTCGTAACCCTGAACGTTGAGGAAGGTTTCCTGCTGTCCGGCGAAAGAGGCATCCGGCATATCTTCCGCGGTAGCGGAAGAGCGCACGGCAAAGGAGGCCTGCGCGTCGTCAGCGGAGAGCTGGTTGTAGGCGTCATGGATGGCTTTTTCCAGTTCCGGCTGGAAAGGTGTGTCGATAATCCACTGGCGGATTTGCGCCCCGGCTTTGGCAAGCTCGGTGACATCATCAATATCCGTTTTATCCAGCAGGTCGTAAATGCGCTGGTTTACACCGCTCTGGTCTAAAAACAGGTTAAACGCATCGGCGGTTGTGGCAAACCCGTTTGGTACGGAGACACCCATACCGGACAGATTTGTAATCATTTCACCCAGGGAGGCATTTTTGCCCCCAACTCTGTCTACATCATTCATGCCGAGTTGGTTATACCAAAGCACCAGCGGTGACGAGCCATTGTTGGACATCGAAACAATCCTTTTGTGATATTTGATCGGAGTAAGAAACACCTGACTACGTATTTATACTGGCATATTTATTTCCGCTAAAAAAACGGTGAATCGTGTAAGCAATTTAAATTTTCAACTTTTCGGACAGTTTCCCCGCACTCGCTAACCCGATGATTCCTATAGATTCCGGCAAAAGCCATAGAAATAACGCCGCTAATCAGAAAATGAAATCCACTTTTCAGGAAAATCAAAAACACCATTTCATTTTAAATTCAGATAAGTTCTTTGCTGTGCAATTAACTTTTTTAATTTATGCTTTCAGGCAATTACGTACGCTATTCAGGGTGGATAAAATGGATAATGCTGTCGATCGCCACGTTTTTTATATTTCTGATGGGACGGCGATTACCGCCGAGGTGCTGGGACACGCGGTGATGTCGCAGTTTCCCGTGTCGATAAACAGCATCACGCTGCCGTTCGTGGAAAACGAGAGCCGGGCCAAAGCGGTCAAGGACCAGATCGACGCCATTTACCAGCAGACCGGTGTTCGTCCGCTGGTGTTCTATTCCATTGTGATCCCTGAGATCCGCAACATCATTCTGCAAAGCGAGGGCTTCTGTCAGGATATCGTGCAGGCGCTGGTTGCACCCTTGCAAAGCGAGCTGAAGCTCGACCCGACGCCGATCGCTCACCGTACCCACGGGCTGAACCCCGGCAACCTGACCAAATACGATGCGCGTATTGCCGCCATTGACTACACTCTGGCGCACGACGACGGGATCTCGCTGCGCAATCTGGACCAGGCGCAGGTCATTTTGCTAGGCGTGTCGCGCTGCGGTAAAACCCCCACCAGCCTTTACCTGGCAATGCAGTTTGGCATTCGCGCCGCTAACTACCCCTTTATTGCCGATGATATGGACAACCTGGTGCTGCCTGCCGCGCTCAAGCCGCTTCAGCATAAGCTGTTTGGGCTGACCATCAACCCGGAACGACTGGCGGCGATCCGCGAAGAACGTCGCGAGAACAGCCGCTACGCCTCAATGCGCCAGTGCCGAATGGAAGTCTCCGAAGTCGAAGCGCTGTACCGGAAAAATCAGATCCCCTGGCTGAACAGTACCAACTATTCAGTAGAAGAAATTGCCACCAAGATCCTCGATATCATGGGACTGAATCGCCGCATGTACTAATATGCTAGTACATTAATCCAGTTTCAGTTATTATCATGCCATCCTCGGGGCGACGTGCCCCGAACTTGAAATCAGCAGGGATTGGTTTAAGGTGATGCCCATCACTTCCCGGTAGTCTGCCGATGAAGCAAAAAATTTCTGAGACATTCCATGAACAAAACCGACGAACTGCGCACCGCGCGCATTGATAGCCTGGTCACCCCGGCTGAACTTGCCCGGCTGCACCCCGTTTCCGCCGAGGTGGCGGACCATGTGACGGCCTCCCGTCGCCGCATCGAAAAAATTCTCAATGGTGAAGACAAACGTCTTCTGGTAGTAATTGGCCCCTGCTCCATCCACGACCTGGACGCGGCGATGGATTATGCACAACGCCTTCAGACGCTGCGCGGCACGTATCAGGATCGCCTGGAGATCGTGATGCGTACCTACTTTGAAAAACCGCGTACCGTCGTGGGCTGGAAAGGATTGATATCCGATCCCGATCTGAACGGTAGTTACCGGGTGAATCACGGCATTGCGCTGGCGCGTAAGCTGCTGCTACAGGTTAACGAGCTGGGCGTGCCGACCGCTACCGAATTTCTGGATATGGTGACCGGACAGTTTATTGCCGACCTCATTAGCTGGGGCGCGATTGGCGCGCGTACCACCGAAAGCCAGATCCACCGTGAAATGGCGTCGGCGCTCTCCTGTCCGGTGGGCTTCAAAAACGGTACGGACGGCAATACCCGCATCGCCGTTGATGCCATCCGCGCGTCACGCGCCAGCCATATGTTCCTCTCCCCGGATAAAAACGGCCAGATGACCATCTACCAGACCAGCGGCAACCCGTTCGGACATATCATTATGCGTGGCGGTAAAAAACCGAATCACCATGCAGAAGATATTGCCGCCGCCTGCGAAACGCTGGCGGAATTTGACCTGCCGGAGCATCTGGTGGTGGATTTCAGCCACGGCAACTGCCAGAAACAGCACCGCCGCCAGCTGGACGTCTGCGATGAAGTCTGCCAGCAGATCCGCAGCGGCTCGACCGCCATTGCAGGAATTATGGCGGAGAGCTTTATCAAAGAAGGCACGCAGAAGATCGTCGCCGGACAGCAAATGGTGTACGGCCAGTCGATTACCGACCCGTGCCTGAGCTGGGAAGACAGCGAACGGCTGCTGGAGAAGCTGGCTTCAGCCGTGGACACGCGCTTTTAAAATCCTGCCGGGTGACGCTGTGCTTACCCGGCCTACGGTACGTGCCCTTCTCCCTCTCCCCATGGGCTGAGGGTTCCCCACAAATTAATGCGAGCACTGAGCAATCCCCTCGCCCCTCCGGGGAGAGGGTTAGGGTGAGGGGAATATACGGCGGTGGTGGTCATTCCGTTCACTTTATGTTCCTTGCTACTCTGTAACGACATGACCGGTGAACGTGCCAGGGTGGTTCAGTCGCCACCACCCTGGCGACCCGGGCTCCCGGCGGTAAATCGCCGCTTCGCGGTGCCCTCGGCTTATTCCTTCCGGCTTATCGGGTACGGGCGGAGGCAACGTC
>NZ_JBMKHQ010000002.1:208421-263527 GCF_049237385.1 Enterobacter cloacae complex sp. IR5412
ATGGGAGAAGGTCGGGGTGAGGGCATCAGACCGCACCTCTCCCCCAAATTTGATCCCCTCACACAATTTTCATAAAAACGCTTGCCGTGAATTTGCAGTTTATTGATAATGATTATCATTGTTACATTGATTGTTATTTATAAACATTATGTCACCGACCGATAACAGCGCGGCAACGCCAGTAAAAACACACACAGCGCCGTCCCCTGCTCCCACCGATCGCCGAATCGACAGCAAAAGCCTGTTGGGTGAGGAGGGACGGGTCATTATCGAGCATGACGGCCAGCACTACCTGCTGCGCCAGACCAATGCCGGAAAACTGATCCTGACTAAATAATCCAGACAACACATTCGCCAGCCACCCAGGTGATCCCCAGGCAGCCAGCGCTTTTCAATTCTTATGGAGAGTTGCTATGCCACACCTGCAATCCGCGTCTTTACGCCCGTCTCTTCTGGCGCTGGCAATTGTCAGCACCCTGCCGGGCGTTGCGTTTGCCGCCACAGACGATATCACCGTTACCGCCACCGGCAACGCCCGCAGCGCCTTCGAAGCCCCCATGATGGTAAGCGTGATTGACGCCACCGCGCCGGAAAACCAGACCGCCAGCTCCGCCGCCGACCTGCTGCGCAAGGTGCCCGGCCTGACGCTGGACGGCACCGGGCGCACCAACGGTCAGGACGTTAACCTGCGCGGTTACGACCGACGTGGCGTGCTGGTGCTAGTGGATGGCGTACGCCAGGGCACCGATACCGGACACCTGAACAGCACGTTCCTCGATCCGGCGCTGATCAAACGTATCGAAGTGGTACGTGGCCCTTCCGCCTTGCTGTACGGCAGCGGCGCGCTGGGCGGCGTAATTTCATATGACACCGTCGACGCCAGCGATCTGCTGGACGCAGGTAAAAATAGCGGCTATCGCGTATTTGCTACCGGTGCAACAGGCGATCACAGCATCGGGATGGGCGCCAGCGCCTATGGCCGCACCGATACCCTGGACGGTGTGGTCTCCTGGTCCAGCCGCGATCGCGGCGACATTCGCCAGAGTGACGGCGCGAGGGCGCCAAACGACGAATCGATCAACAATATGCTGGCGAAAGGCAGCTGGAAAATTGATCCGGCTCAGACGCTGAGCGGTTCCCTGCGCTACTACAACAACGACGCGCAGGAGCCGAAAAATCCGCAGACCACGGATGCCAACAGCAGTAACCCGATGACCGATCGTTCCACCATTCAGCGCGATGCCCAGCTTGGCTACCGCATTGCGCCAGCCGGAAACGACTGGCTGAACGCCGATGCGAAAATTTACTGGTCCGAAGCGCGGATCAACGCCCAGAACATCGACGCCAGCGGCGAGTTCCGTAAGCAGACCACCAAAGGCGGCAAAGTGGAAAACCGCACCCGCCTGTTCAGCGACTCCTTCGCCTCGCACCTGCTGACCTATGGCGGGGAATACTACCGTCAGGAGCAACACCCTGGCGGCGCGACCACCGGCTTCCCGGACGCTAAAATCGACTTCAGCTCCGGCTGGTTGCAGGATGAGATCACCCTGCGCGACCTGCCGGTAACGCTTCTCGGCGGGACGCGTTACGACAACTACCGCGGCAGCAGCGACGGTTACGACGACGTGGATGCGGATAAATGGTCATCACGCGCCGGGTTAACCGTGAGTCCAGCCGACTGGCTGATGCTGTTCGGCTCTTACGCCCAGGCCTTCCGCGCGCCAACGATGGGCGAAATGTATAACGACTCAAAGCACTTCTCTATCGGCAGCTTCTACACTAACTACTGGGTGCCGAACCCGAACCTGCGTCCGGAGACCAACGAAACCCAGGAGTTCGGTTTTGGGCTGCGTTTTGACGATCTGCTACTCGCCAACGACGCGCTGGAGTTCAAAGCCAGCTATTTCGACACAAAAGCGAAAGATTACATCTCTACCACCGTCGATTTTGCGGCGGCCACTACCATGTCCTATAACGTACCAAATGCCAAAATCTGGGGCTGGGACATGATGGCAACCTACGCCACCAGCCTGTTCAACCTCGACGTGGCCTATAACCGCACGCGCGGGAAAGATACCGACACGGGTGAATATATCTCCAGCATCAACCCGGACACCGTCACCAGCAAGCTGGATATCCCGGTGGCGCAAAGCGGCTTCTCCGTGGGCTGGATCGGCACCTTCGTCGAACGTTCAACGCACATCAGCAGCAGCTACAGCGAGCAGCCTGGCTACGCAGTAAATGATTTCTACGTCAGTTATAAAGGCCAGCAGCAGTTCAAAGGCATCACCACCACCCTCGTGCTGGGGAACGCCTTCGACAAAGCCTACTGGTCACCGCAGGGCATCCCGCAGGATGGCCGCAACGGCAAGATATTCGTCAGTTATCAATGGTAATTCCCTTCGGGGCAACGATTCAGAAGGATAAGATTATGGGTCACTACACACGCTGGCTTGAGCTTAAAGAAGAACATCCGGGTAAGTACGCCCGTGATATCGCCGGATTAATGCACATCAGCGAAGCAGAGCTGGCATTTGCGCGCGTTGGACACGACGCCTGGCGGCTGCGCGGTGAAATCCGCGAAATTCTGGCAGCGCTGGAGTCCGTGGGGGAAACCAAATGCATCTGCCGTAACGAATACGCCGTTCACGAACAGGTTGGAGCGTTTACTCACCAGCACCTCGGCGGTCATGCCGGGCTGGTGCTGAATCCGCGCGCGCTGGATCTGCGTTTGTTCCTCAACCAGTGGGCGAGCGCGTTTCACATTAGCGAAACGACCTCCCGCGGCGAACGTCAGAGCATTCAGTTCTTCGATCATCAGGGCGACGCTTTACTGAAGGTCTACACCACGGATCACACCGACGTTGCCGCCTGGGGCGACGTGCTGACCCGTTTTATCATTGCCGATAACCCCGCTCTGGCGCTGAAGGCTGTCGAAGCCCCCGCGCATTCCGACGGTGCAGATGCAGGCTCGGTGGAGAAAGAGTGGCGCGCCATGACCGACGTGCATCAATTCTTTAGCTTATTGAAGCGCCATAACCTGAGCCGCCAGCAGGCGTTTCGTCTGGTGAGTGACGATCTGGCCTGTAAGGTGGATAACAGCGCGCTGGCACAACTGCTGGAGAGGGCGCAACAGGACGGAAACGAAATCATGATCTTCGTCGGCAACCGCGGTTGCGTGCAGATCTTCACCGGTGTGGTGAAAAAACTGACGCCCATGAAGGGCTGGCTGAACATCTTCAACCCAACCTTTACCCTGCATCTGCTGGAGGAGACTATCGCGGAGACGTGGGTTACGCGTAAGCCCACGGCAGACGGACACGTTACCAGCCTGGAGCTGTTTGCTGCGGATGGAACTCAGATCGCCCAGCTCTACGGGCAGCGTACCGAAGGCGAGCCGGAGCAGAGCCAGTGGCGCCGCCAGATTGACGCTCTGACGCCAGAAGGGCTGGCCGCATGAAAAACTGGTTTGCCCTGCTCTGCGCCCTGCCGCTGGTCGCCGTCGCCGCGCCGGAGAGAATTGTCGCCCTCGGCGGCGACGTGACGGAGATCGTCTACGCCCTCGGCGCGGAGTCTTCTCTGGTTGCGCGCGACAGTACCAGCCAGTGGCCGCAGGCGACAAACGCGCTGCCTGACGTGGGGTATCTCCGCCAGCTGAATGCGGAGGGAATTCTGTCCGTACGCCCGACGCTGGTGCTGGCAAGCGACCAGGCGCAACCCTCTCTGGCGCTGAAACAGGTTGAACAGAGCCACGTCCGGGTGGTTACCGTTCCCGGCACGCCTGACCTGCGCACGATTGACGAAAAAGTGCGGGTGATAGCTCAGGCGACGCATCATGAGGTGCAAGGGGAAACCCTGCGCAACTCGCTGCGTCAGGCGCTGGCGGCTCTGCCCTCAACACCGCTCAACAAGCGGGTGCTGTTTATCCTCAGCCACGGCGGAATGACCGCAATGGCGGCCGGGCAACAGACCGGCGCGGATGCGGCAATACGCGCCGCCGGGTTGCAGAACGCCATGCAGGGCTTTACCCGCTATCAGCCGCTCTCCCAGGAGGGGGTAATGGCCAGCCAGCCGGATCTGGTGGTGATTTCGCAGGACGGCCTTAACGCGCTGGGCGGCGAACAAAATCTGTGGAAACTGCCCGGCCTGGCGCAAACGCCAGCGGGGCGAAGCAAGCAGGTGCTGGCTATTGATGACATGGCCTTGCTGGGCTTCAGCGTCCGCACGCCGAAAGCCATACAACAGCTGCGTGCCAGAGCGGAGCAACTGCCCTGATGTCCCGGCGCATCACGTTATCGTTATGGCTTCTGGCGGGGTTGCTTACCGTCATGACGTTCATGGCTTCCGGTTTTGGGGCGTTACGCCTGCCGGTGAACGTGCTGTGGAGCGGCAGCGATGAGACGCTACGCCAGATCTGGCTCACCATCCGTCTGCCCCGCGTGCTGCTGGCGCTGGTGATTGGCGGGTCGCTGGCGCTCGCCGGCTGCGTCATGCAGGGGCTGTTCCGCAATCCGCTGGCCGACCCGGGCCTGCTCGGGATCAGCAGCGGTGCGGCGCTGGCCGTCGCCCTGTGGGTGGTGCTCCCGCTCTCGCTGCCCGCGCTGGTGATGCTTTATGCCCCGATGCTGGCGGCATTTTTTGGGGCGCTGGCAGCCACAGGCGTGATCTTCCTGCTCAGCAAGCAGCGTGACACCTCTCTGTCACGTCTGTTGCTGGTGGGTATCGCCATCAATGCCCTGTGCGGTGCGGCAGTGGGTGTGCTTTCGTGGGTCAGCAATGACGCCCAGTTGCGTCAGCTTTCACTCTGGGGAATGGGAAGTCTCGGTCAGGCGCAGTGGTCAACGCTGCTCGCCGTGATCTCGCTGATGGTGCCTGCCGCTCTGGCGATCTGGCGTTGTGCCAGCGCGTTAAATTTACTGCAACTGGGTGAAGAGGAAGCGCATTACCTCGGCGTGGACGTTGCCCTTGTACAGCGAATATTACTGCTATGCAGCGCTCTGCTGGTCGCTGCGGCTGTCGCCGTCAGCGGCGTGATTGGCTTTGTCGGACTCGTGGTGCCGCACCTGATGCGCATGTGGTTGGGCGCCGATCACCGGGCAACCCTCCCCGGCACGGTACTCGCGGGCGCTTTACTGCTGCTGGTGGCGGATACGGTCGCGCGCACCCTGGTCGCCCCGGCAGAAATGCCGGTCGGCCTGCTCACCAGTATCCTTGGCGCTCCCTGGTTCTTATGGCTCATTTTTCGTCGTGGAGAACAGCATGGCTGAACGTTATACGGCTGAAAATCTGACTTTTACCCGGTCTGGCTGCACGCTGACAGATAACGTTTCGCTGTCACTGTCGCAGGGAGAGCTGGTTACATTGATCGGCCCCAACGGCGCGGGGAAATCCACGCTGCTGCGGCTGCTGACCGGCTATCTGAAACCCGACAGCGGAGGCTGTTCGCTGGCGGGGAAAGCGCTGGAGGAATGGCACCCGGAGACGCTGTCGCGCTATCGGGCGGTGATGCGCCAGCAATCTCAGCCTGGATTTGACTGGCAGGTGGAGGAGATCGTTGGAATGGGGCGTGCGCCCTGGACGCGTCGCCCGGAACCGACGATTGTGCGTGAGGTGATGCAGCTGACCGGTTGCCTGCCGCTGGCCGGCAGGCGCTATCATGCCCTCTCGGGGGGCGAGCAGCAGCGCGTTCAGCTCGCCCGCGCGCTGGCGCAGCTGTGGCGTGACGGAACGCCACGCGGCTGGCTGTTTCTCGACGAACCCACTTCCGCGCTGGATCTCTACCACCAGCAGCATCTGCTGCGCCTGTTGAAATCGCTGACCCGTCAGGGCCATCTTCACGCCTGCGTGGTGCTGCACGATCTCAATCTTGCCGCATTATGGTCGGACCGGATCCTGCTGTTACACAACGGCAGGATTGTTTCTCAGGGCATACCGGAGACGGTATTGCAGGCCGACGCGCTGGCCCGCTGGTACGGTGCGCAGGTGCACGTCGGCAGACATCCGGCGCACGCCGCACCGCAGGTTTTTCTCGCCCCTTAGCTTGAGCAGCTCACTTCCAGTCGCTTGCCCCAGTCCGGCGGGCGGCTGACATAGTCATCCTCCCGGTCGGCAAACGGCGTGCGCAGGGCGATATGCAGCCGATGCAGCTCGGCATAATCCCCCTGCTCAGCCTGCTCAATAGCCCGCTGCGCCAGCCAGTTGCGCAACACCATCGCCGGGTTAACCGCCTTCATCCGCGCCTGGCGGGTATCGTCATCAATCTGTTCCTGCTGTAAACGCGCCCGGTAAGTGGCAAACCAGTCATCAAACGCCTGTCGATCGATGAACTCGTCACGCAGCGGTGAAGCGGCGCTCTGCTGCGCAGTCTGGCTTAGCATACGGAAGGTTCGGGTATAGTCGCTGCCTTCACGCGCCATGATGGCAAACAGCCCATTCAGCAGCGCGTTATCGCCTTTTTCCTGCGTCATCAGCCCCAGCTTGTTGCGCATTAACACACCATATTCCCGCAGCAAAACCTCCTGATAGATATCGAGCGCATCGTTCAGGGCATCGACGTCGATAAACGGCGACAGGCTTTGCGCAAGCCGCTGAAGGTTCCACAGCCCCACCGCAGGCTGGTTGTCGAAACGGTAACGCCCCTGATAGTCCGAATGGTTACAGATGTAACCCGGTTGATAGTCATCAAGGAAGCCGTACGGACCGTAGTCAAACGTCAGCCCTAACAGGGACATGTTGTCGGTATTCATCACCCCGTGGGCAAAGCCAACGGCCTGCCAGCGGGCAATCATTGAGGCGGTGCGCGCGACAATATCACGGAACCAGAGAACATAGCGGTCCGGTTCGTTTTGCAGGTGCGGCCAGTGACGTCGAAGGGCGTAATCGGCAAGCTGGCGGACTTTATCCGGCTCGCGGCGATAGTAGAAGTGTTCAAAATGACCGAAACGCAGATGGCTTTCCGCCACGCGGATCAGCATCGCCCCCTGCTCTATCGTCTCACGGGCCACCGGCGTGTCGCTGGTGACAATGGACAGCGCGCGTGAGGTGGGGATCCCCAGGGCATGCATCGCCTCGGAAGCCAGACTTTCACGAATGGTTGAACGCAGCACCGCGCGGCCATCCCCCATGCGTGAGTACGGTGTTAACCCTGCCCCTTTCAGGTGCCAGTCGAGCGTTTCGCCATTCGGCAGAACCTGTTCACCCAGCAGGATGCCGCGACCATCGCCGAGCTGTCCCGCCCAGACGCCAAACTGATGTCCGCTGTAGACCTGAGCCAGAGGCTTCATGCCCGGAAGCAGCGTTTCGCCGCCCCAGACACCGGCGCCCTTTTCTGGCTGAAAAAGTGTCGAAGGGATGCCAAGCGAATCCGCTAATGCATCGTTATGCCAGATAAGACGCGCGTTCTGTAAAGGCGTGGGCTTAAGCGCGGTGTAAAAGCCGGGTAATTCATCGTGCCAGTGAGCAGTAAAAGACAGGGTCATAAGTCCTCCTGCTTTAAGTGTAGAGGGTTTCCCTTGACGTAAACACGGGCGAAGAAAGGGGTTATTGCTGAACGAGGGTCGTTACGCGTTCTGCCGGGACGGCAGGCCACAGGGTTCCCTGCATTGCGCCAAAATTGAAGGGCAGCACGCGTTGTAAGATGCCGTGATCGTCAATTCCCGAGACCATGACCGACTGACAATGCGGCGCGATCTGCCAGAGAATGGCGCGCATAAAAGGCTCGAAAGAGAGCGCCGAGACGCGCTGATGGATAAAGTTTTTATCCAGAATCACCCGTTTGAACAGACCATCATAAACCGGTTTAAGGGATGCAGCCCCTGCACCAAAGTTAGCCAGCACTAAGGGGAAATGGATCGCCATTCTTGCAAGCGTCAGATCGTCTTTCCCGTTATTTAAACCTGGATAGTTCTCATTAACAGTAAACTCAAGAAACGGATAACGATCAAGGATTGAAACAGCGTTCTCATTAGTTAATAAAAACTCAACAATTGCAGGTGTAATATTGATCCATGCAATTAACTGATGCTGAATAAAAAATAGCTTACAGGTATCGAGTAATTGCAGTTTTTCCTGAAACAGCACTAATTCATCTTCCTGAGAAAGATGAGGGATAACCAGTTCAGTCGGGATTCGTACGTCCGTACCCACGCCAGTAAAGTTAACCAAAATCTCTAAACCTTTAAGCAAACCTGCACTATCACGCGCCGGAAGGAGTAAAAGTTCAGACTGGTAAGCATTATCTAGCGTAATAATCATCGCCCTTGTCCTGCATTAAAGATGAGAGAGAACATCCTGGAGCAATTGCAGGCACAATTCCACTGTCTTGATTTTAATAAGATTAATTTCATTCTTTCCGTATTAATTTTCAGATTTTTCCCTGAATCTAAAATAATCTTATCCTGGTTATTGAATAATAGCCAGTTTTAGATAAAACAGGCACATGCTGACAAAAATAAGTGGGCAAAAATTTTACTTTAATCCACCCGCAAGAAAAGCCTGACGTCTATTTTCACCGCCAGGCCCTCCGCACTGCATCTTTATGCAGCGGTTAAATACGCCTGGCCTGCCAGAAATTTTTACGCCAGTAAACATTATCGAGAGAGGAGCGCATCACGCCACGGCTGGTCGAGGCATGGATGAACTGATTATCGGTGTCATAAATGCCGACATGAAGGCCGCTTTCACCGGAACCTGTTTTAAAAAAGACCAGATCGCCGGGCAGGAGCTCGTCTTTATCAATTTCAGTGCCGATTTTCGCCTGCATACGCGTTTCACGCGGAAGCTGTAGGTCAAATTTCTCGCGGAAAGTCATCAGCACAAATCCCGAGCAATCCACCCCGCCCCGGCTCATCCCGCCATAGCGATAAGGGGTGCCGCGCCAGTTGCTGAGCTGATCGTTCAGGCTGGCAATGACCGTAATGGAATCGGAAAGCCGTGGGTTAGGCGGAGGTGCACGATGGCTACTGCATCCTGCAAGAAATAGCGCCGCAACAAGGAGAAACCAGAATCGCATTTCAGACGAATCCTCTGCTTTTTTTGTTCTTTCGGTAATTTAGCGTGCATCTATGCGGCTGTGCAAGAAAGGTTATTCCTGCGCCGTGGAAATGAGCATCTTGTGGCCTTCAATATCCAGCCTCCGGAACGACATGTGGTAAGCACTCGCAAGATTGGGGGCCGTCAGCACGCTGTCGCGCGTTCCGCTGGCAATCAGTTTGCCACGCGCCAGCAACCACACCCGATGCGCGTGGCGCAACGTATGGTTTAAATCATGGCTGCTCATCACAATGGCGATGCCCTTGCGACACAGCGCGCTGAGCAGAGTATCCAGCGCTGCCTGCTGGGCAACGTCCAGTCCGCTCATCGGCTCGTCCAGCAGCAGCAACCGCCCGTGAGGATTTCCCACCGGATGAACCTGAAGGATGACGGCGGCCAGACGCACGCGCTGCCATTCGCCACCGGAAAGCTGGCTGGCCTGTCGGGTGAGCTTATCGTCTAACCCGAGCGCCGCAGCAACGTCATGGAGCAATGCTACCTGATTTTTATCAGGCAGGTGCAGCGTCAGGTAGTGCCAGACGGGCATTGCAAAGGGCGGAACCTGCTGCTGAACCAGATAGCTTCGACGGGAGGCGAGTGTAGAGGGTAGCCAGTTGACGAGCGATTGCCCGAGAAAGGTAATCTCCCCTTCCCCGCGGGTCAGCCCCGCCATGCGCGCCAGCAGCGTGCTTTTTCCGGCGCCGTTAGGCCCAACCAGGTGAAGGATTTCACCTGCGTTGACTGCGGCGGTAACAGGCTCAAGACGTCCCTTCCCGGCAACGCCTGTGAGCTGCATCAGCAGCGTCATTATTTCGCCAGCGCCAGCTTGATTGATTCCATCACGATAGGATCTTCAGGCGTCATGTCAGGCGAGAAACGCTGCACGACCTGACCGTCACGGCCAATCAGGAATTTTTCGAAGTTCCACAGAATATCGTCCGGATAGAGCGGCGCGCGACCTTTGCTCGCCATACGCTCATAGAAACCACTCTCTTCAGGCGCAACGGCGGTCGGCGCCGCAGCCACCAGTTTGGCATACAGCGGATGACGATTGTCCCCGTTCACATCAATTTTGCTGAACATCGGGAACGTCACACCATAGGTTGTGCTGCAAAAGGTCTTAATCTCCTCTTCGCTGCCCGGCTCCTGGCCCAGGAACTGGTTGCACGGGAAGCCGAGTACGGTAACGCCGTCTTTTTCCCAGGCTTTATGAATGTTTTCCAGCTGTTCATACTGCGGCGTAAGGCCACATTTCGATGCCACGTTCACGATGAGCAGTACCTTGCCCTTGTAGCCTTCCAGCGTGGTTTTCTCGCCGTCAATGGTAGTCACTTCGGTATTCAGAATATCAGACTGCATAGCATTCCCTCAGGTTGACTTACAGGTTGTGTTTTAACGTCCAGCTTTTAATAGTAGCCAGATAAAGACCGGTGCGCCCAGCGTTGCGGTCACCACGCCTATCGGCAACTCAGCGGCCGTCAGCGCAAGCCGGGCGATGATATCGGCAATCAGCAGCGTTGCCGCCCCGGCAACCGCCGAGGCCGGAAGCAGGGTTCGGTGGTCCGTAATACCGCACAGGCGCAGCATATGCGGGATCACCAGCCCAATAAAGCCAATCGCCCCCGCCAGCGCCACGCTTACGCCCACCATCCAGCCGATGGCGATAACCAGCGCGTTGCGCCAGAAGCCAATCGGCATCCCGAGCTGGCGAGCAGACGTTTCGCCCAGCGCGAGAATATTTAGCGGCTGCGCCTGGAACGCCGTCCACAGGATGACCGGGATCAGGAGCACCATCAGCCACCCCTGACGCCAGTCAACGCCACCAAATCCCCCCATCATCCAGTACATTAACTGGCGCAGATCGAAAGAGGTGGAGAAGTAGACGGCCCATGTCATCAGCGCGCTACAGATGATCCCCAACGCTACCCCGGCAAGCAGCAGCCGGCTGGTGGATAAATGGCGACGAGCAAAGCGCAGAAGGATAAGGGTTATCAACAGCGCGCCAAGGATGGCGCTGAGGCTAATCCCCCAGGCGGAGAGCTCGCCTCCCCCCAGCATCACGGCGGCGATAAGCCCGACGCCTGCGCCATTCGACACCCCGAGAAGTCCGGGTTCCGCCAGAGGGTTTTCAAATAATGCCTGCATGATCGTGCCGCACAGCGCCAGCGCAGCGCCGACTAAAAGCACAGCCAGCGTCCGTGGCAGGCGGATCTGCCAGACAAAGAGCTGTCCCTCAGGCGTAAACCAGCTTTCCGGTCCCAGCCACCGATCGCCCGCACACAGGCTGACGGTGGTGGCGACAATCATCAGCACCCCGAGCAGACACAGGCGGCGGAGATCGGAGCGGTGCTGAAGACGGGCAAGATCAAGCATAGACGATAGGTTATCCGGTTGAGATATCATTGATTTTACGGCGGGTTTAGCAAATAGCGCAAAGAAAAAAGGCCGCGTGAGCGGCCTTTTTAGTTAGTTCATATTACTCTGCTTTGGGCGTTGCGTTTTCGACACGGCTTTTTAACTTCTGTCCGGGTCTGAAGGTCACCACGCGGCGGGCTGTAATGGGAATATCTTCCCCCGTCTTCGGGTTACGGCCCGGACGTTGGTTTTTGTCTCGCAAATCAAAATTGCCAAAGCCGGAGAGTTTAACCTGCTCACCATTTTCCAGAGCACGACGGATCTCTTCGAAAAACAGCTCTACCAGCTCTTTGGCATCCCGTTTGCTAAGCCCTAGCTTATCAAACAGATATTCTGACATTTCAGCTTTTGTAAGCGCCATAGGTTCAATCCCTCAATGATGCCTGGAATCGCTCTTTTAATGCCTCTACACATTTGGCGACGGTAGCGGCAATCTCCTCTTCTTCGAGTGTACGGCTGGTATCCTGAAGGATAAGGCTAATAGCGAGGCTCTTGAAACCTTCTGCTACGCCCTTGCCGCGGTACACGTCAAATAAGTTTACGCCAACTACCTGATTTACGCCAACTTTCTTACATTCGGCCAAAATATCTGCTGCGGGCACATTTTCAGCGACCACAACCGCGATATCACGGCGGTTTGCCGGGAAGCGTGAGACGTCCTTTGCCTGAGGAATGACGCGGTCTGCAACCGGGTTCCACTCCAGCTCGAATACGATGGTACGGCCATTCAGATCCAGCTTACGTTCCAGCTCCGGGTGAACAACCCCAATAAAACCAACACGTTTGCCGTCTAAATAGATCGCCGCACTCTGGCCCGGATGCAGGGCTGGAATCGCTTCTGCGCGGAATTCAATTTCGGATAATTTACCGGTCAGATCGATAATCGCTTCCAGATCGCCCTTCATATCGTAGAAATCAACCGTCCCTTTTGCCAGGTCCCAGTGCTCTTCATAGCGGTTACCGCTGATGGCGCCGGCCAGCATGAGATCCTGACGGATGCCTAAATTGGCCTGAGTATCCGGTACAAAGCGCAAACCGCTTTCGAAAATACGCACGCGGTTCTGCTGACGGTTCTGGTTATAAACGATAGTACCCAGCAGTCCCGTCCACAGGGACAGACGCATCGCTGACATCTCGCTGGAGATCGGGCTTGGCAGGATCAGCGCTTCCTGACCCGGGTGGATCAGCTGTTGCAGCTTAGGATCAACGAAGCTGTAGGTGATCACTTCCTGGTAGCCTTTGTCGTTCAGCATGGTTTTCACACGCTTCAGTGACAGATCGGCTTCGCGATGGCTGCCCATCACCAGACCCGCCTGCACCGGCTCGTCAGGGATATTGTTGTAGCCGTACACGCGGGCCACTTCTTCCACCAGATCTTCTTCGATCTCCATGTCGAAACGCCAGGATGGCGCAACGGCTTTCCACTCATCCTGACCTTCAGTCACTTCGCAGCCCAGACGCGTCAGAATGTCGGTCACCTGCGCATCGGCAACGTGGTGACCAATCAAACGATCCAGCTTGCTGCGGCGCAGAGTAATGGTCGCACGCTTCGGCAGCGCCGCTTGGTTGGTCACATCGATAACCGGACCCGCTTCGCCGCCGCAGATGTCGATCAGCAGGCGAGTCGCACGCTCCATCGCTTTGTATTGCAGCGCAGGATCCACGCCACGCTCATAGCGGTGAGAAGCGTCAGTGTGCAGACCGTGACGGCGTGCGCGGCCGGTGATGGAGAGCGGGCTGAAGAACGCGCATTCCAGCAGGACGTTTTGCGTTTCGTCGTTGACGCCAGAGTGCTCGCCGCCGAAGATCCCGCCCATCGCCAGCGCTTTGTTGTGATCGGCAATTACCAGAGTGTCGGCGTTCAGTTTCGCTTCGCTGCCGTCCAGCAGAACCAGGGTTTCGCCCTCTTTCGCCATGCGCACAATAATACCCCCTTCGATACGATCTTTATCGAAGGCGTGCATTGGCTGGCCCAGCTCCAGCAGAACATAGTTGGTCACGTCAACCACAGCGTCGATAGAACGGATACCACAGCGACGCAGTTTCTCTTTCATCCACAGCGGGGTTGGCGCTTTAACGTTAATACCTTTCACCACACGACCGAGGTAGCGCGGGCAGGCCTCAGGCGCGTCAACCTGAATCGGCAGCACATCACTGATGGTTGCCTCAACCGGAGCGATCTCCGGCTCGTTCAGTTCCGTCTGGTTCAGCACGGCCACGTCGCGGGCCACACCGATGATGCCTAAGCAGTCGGCACGGTTTGGCGTCACGCTGATTTCGATGGTGTTGTCATCAAGCTTCAGGTATTCGCGGATATCGGTACCCACTGGTGCATCCTGCGGCAGCTCGATAATCCCGGAGTGATCGTCGGAAATGCCCAGCTCGGAGAAGGAGCACAGCATACCTTCAGACGGCTCACCGCGCAGCTTAGCCGCTTTGATTTTGAAATCGCCCGGCAGTACCGCACCGACGGTTGCCACGGCTACCTTCAGGCCCTGTCGGCAGTTTGGCGCACCGCAGACGATATCCAGCAGACGGTCACCGCCCACATTGACTTTTGTTACGCGCAGTTTGTCGGCGTTAGGGTGCTGGCCACACTCAACCACTTCACCTACCACGACGCCGGTAAAGGCGCCAGAAACAGGATCCACGCCATCAACTTCCAGACCCGCCATGGTGATCTGGTTAGAAAGCGCGTCGCTGTCCAGCGTGGTGTTAACCCATTCGCGTAACCACAGTTCACTGAATTTCATTGTTCTTTCCTGCCCTTATTTAAACTGTTTGAGGAAACGCAGATCGTTTTCGAAGAACGCACGTAAGTCGGTTACGCCGTAGCGCAGCATGGTAAGACGCTCCATGCCCATACCGAACGCAAAGCCGGAGTATACTTCCGGATCGATACCTACGTTACGCAGTACGTTTGGATGCACCATGCCGCAGCCCAGCACTTCCAGCCATTTACCGTTTTTACCCATCACGTCAACTTCCGCAGAAGGTTCAGTGAACGGGAAGTAGGACGGACGGAAACGAACCTGCAAATCTTCCTCAAAGAAGTTGTTCAGGAAATCGTGCAGTGTGCCTTTCAGGTTGGTGAAGCTGATGTTTTTATCAACAATCAGACCTTCCATCTGGTGGAACATTGGGGTGTGGGTCTGATCGTAGTCGTTACGGTATACGCGACCCGGCGCGATGATGCGGATCGGTGGAGCCTGCTCCTTCATGGTACGGATCTGAACGCCAGATGTCTGAGTACGCAGCAGACGGGTGGCGTCAAACCAGAAAGTGTCGTGGTCAGCGCGTGCCGGATGATGGCCAGGAATGTTAAGGGCATCGAAGTTGTGGTAGTCATCTTCAATTTCCGGGCCAGTCGCCACGGTAAAGCCGAGCTCACCGAAGAAACTTTCAATACGATCGATAGTACGGGTAACCGGATGCAGACCGCCGTTTTCGATACGGCGACCCGGCAGAGAAACGTCAATCGTTTCTGCCGCCAGACGCGCATTCAATACTGCGCTTTCCAGCTCGGCTTTACGTGCGTTCAGCGCCTGTTGTACCTGCTCTTTGGCTTCGTTAATCACTGCACCTGCTGCCGGGCGCTCCTCTGCTGGCAGTTCACGCAGGGTAGTCATCTGAATGGTCAGATGCCCTTTCTTGCCCAGATATTCGACGCGGACATTGTCTAACGCGGCAACATCTGAGGCCTGGTTAATGGCGGCCGTTGCACTGGCAACCAGCTCTGCGAGATGTGACATGGTTTTCCTCATTATGTCGGTGCAGACACCGAATTGTTGGACGTAATCTCTCAAATTCAGGCACAAAAAAAGCCTCCATCGGGAGGCTTATCTGGCGCTGTTTTTCGTTTCATCTTTCACGCGCTAGCCTCCTGAAGTCAGGTGCTAAAGTAAAAGAAGAAGCGGAAAATAGCAGCATTCATGCTTGCGTTACCTTGTAGGGTAAAAACCGTTAAGACCTTATTGAAAAGCCTGGACGGGTAAATGTCAATCTTCTGATAAGGCGATATGAAAAGAGGGAGCAAAGCCCCCTCTTTCAACTGGCTTATGCCAGTGCTGCTTTCGCTTTTTCGACCAGAGCGGTGAACGCTACTTTGTCGAATACTGCGATGTCAGCCAGGATCTTACGGTCGATTTCAACAGAGGCTTTTTTCAGGCCGTTGATGAATTTGCTGTAAGAAATACCGTTCTGACGTGCTGCTGCGTTGATACGCGCAATCCACAGTTGACGGAACTGACGCTTACGCTGACGACGGTCACGGTAAGCGTACTGACCTGCTTTGATAACAGCCTGGAAGGCAACGCGGTATACGCGTGAACGCGCACCGTAGTAGCCTTTAGCTTGTTTCAAAATTTTCTTGTGACGTGCACGTGCAATTACACCACGTTTTACGCGAGCCATGTGTGCTCTCCTGTATCTATTCTAAGTTAAAAAAGTTAAACGTTAACGACTTATGCGTACGGCAGGCACGCGATGACCAGGCCCAGATCGCCTTTAGAAACCATGGCTTTTGGACGCAGGTGACGTTTACGCTTGGTAGCTTTCTTAGTCAGAATGTGACGCAGGTTAGCGTGCTTGTGCTTAAAACCACCTTTACCGGTTTTTTTGAAGCGCTTAGCAGCACCGCGTACGGTCTTAATTTTTGGCATTTTAATAACTTCCACTTCGCATTGTTAAATAAACGAAACATAGGCGAACAAAACCTATGGGGCCCGAAGGCTCCACAGATTTTGCTGCTTGAAGGCCTTACTGTTTCTTCTTAGGAGCGAGCACCATGATCATCTGGCGGCCTTCGATCTTCGTTGGGAAGGATTCGACTACTGCCAGTTCACTCAGATCTTCACGGACGCGGTTAAGCACTTCCATACCAATCTGTTGGTGGGCCATCTCACGACCGCGGAAACGCAGCGTGATCTTGGCCTTATCGCCATCTTCCAGAAAGCGAATCAGGCTGCGGAGTTTTACCTGATAATCGCCATCGTCGGTACCAGGACGGAATTTGATTTCCTTAACCTGGATAACTTTTTGCTTCTTCTTCTGTTCCTTAGAAGATTTACTCTTTTCATAAAGGAACTTGCCGTAGTCCATAATACGACAAACTGGCGGTTCGGCGTTAGGGCTGATTTCAACTAAATCTACTCCAGCTTCTTCAGCTTTTTCGATCGCTTCTCTCAGACTCACAATCCCCAGTGGTTCACCTTCAAGATCTGTTAAGCGAACTTCCTGGGCGCGAATCTCGCCATTGATACGATTCGGACGTGCCGTTTGAACTCGTTTTCCGCCTTTAATACCTTATTCCTCCAGTTGTTGAAGACTGCGGCTGCGAATCTCTTGTTGCAGCTTCTCAATCACTTCACTTACGTCCAGGCTCCCCAGGTCTTTACCACGGCGGGTGCGAACGGCAACTTTGCCTGCTTCCACCTCTTTATCACCACAGACCAACATATACGGGACACGACGTAAAGTGTGCTCGCGGATTTTAAAGCCAATCTTCTCATTTCTCAAGTCTGCTTTTACGCGAATGCCCGCATTTTGTAGTTTCTGCGTCAATTCTTTAACGTAATCCGCCTGAGAATCGGTAATGTTCATCACAACTACCTGCACTGGCGCAAGCCAGGTTGGGAAGAAGCCCGCGAACTCTTCAGTCAGGATGCCGATGAAGCGCTCCAGTGAACCGAGAATCGCACGGTGAATCATAACCGGCACCTGACGCTCGTTGTCTTCGCCAACATAAGAGGCGCTTAAACGCTGCGGCAGGGAGAAGTCCAGCTGTACCGTTCCGCACTGCCATGCGCGATCGAGGCAGTCATACAGGGTAAATTCAATTTTTGGACCGTAGAATGCGCCCTCGCCCAGCTGGTATTCGAACGGAATACCGTTCTCTTCCAGCGCCACGGCGAGATCCGCTTCTGCGCGATCCCATGTCTCATCGCTACCGATACGTTTTTCCGGACGCGTTGAGAGTTTGACCACGATCTTCTCGAAGCCAAAGGTGCTGTACATATCGTAGACCATACGAATACAGGCGTTAACTTCATCACGTACCTGATCTTCAGTACAGAAGATATGCGCATCATCCTGAGTAAAGCCACGAACACGCATCAGCCCGTGCAGCGCACCTGATGGCTCGTTACGGTGGCAGCTACCGAACTCCGCCATACGCAGCGGCAGATCGCGGTAGGATTTCAGACCCTGGTTGAAGATCTGAACGTGGCCCGGACAGTTCATTGGCTTAATGCAGTATTCACGGTTCTCAGACGAAGTGGTGAACATCGCATCTTTGTAGTTGTCCCAGTGGCCGGTTTTTTCCCACAGCACACGGTCCATCATGAACGGGCCTTTCACTTCCTGATACTGGTACTCTTTCAGCTTGGAGCGCACGAACGTTTCCAGTTCACGGAAGATTGTCCAGCCGTCGTTATGCCAGAACACCATCCCCGGCGCTTCTTCCTGCATATGATACAGGTCAAGCTGCTTACCGATTTTACGGTGGTCACGCTTAGCCGCCTCTTCCAGGCGTTGCAGGTACGCGTTCAGGGCTTTCTTATCGGCCCATGCGGTACCATAGATACGCTGCAACATTTTATTGTTGCTGTCGCCACGCCAGTAGGCGCCTGCGATTTTCATCAGTTTGAAGTGATGACAGAAGCGCATATTCGGCACGTGCGGTCCACGGCACATGTCGACATATTCTTCGTGATGGTACAAGCCAGGCTTGTCATCATGAGCGATGTTTTCATCAAGAATCGAGACTTTATAGCTCTCGCCGCGCTTCACGAAGGTTTCACGCGCTTCATGCCAGCTGACTTTCTTCTTGATGACGTCATAGTTCGTTTCGGCGAGCTCATGCATACGTTTTTCGAGCGCGTCGATATCTTCCTGTGTCAGGGTGTGGTCAAGGTCAACGTCGTAGTAGAAGCCGTTGTCGATAACCGGGCCGATCGCCATTTTGGTGTTGGGCCACAGCTGCTTAATAGCATGACCTAACAGGTGCGCACAGGAGTGACGAATGATCTCCAGACCTTCTTCGTCTTTCGCGGTGATGATCGCAAGCGTTGCATCGCTTTCAATCAGATCGGACGCGTCTACCAGCTCACCGTTTACGCGGCCTGCAATGGTTGCTTTTGCGAGTCCAGGACCGATATCCAGGGCAACATCCATTGGGCTTACAGCGTGGTCGAAATGGCGTTGGCTGCCATCAGGAAGAGTAATTACAGGCATTTTATATCCTTATTTGCAGTGATGCCCCACACATAAGAGCATATACAAAGAAAATAATCGTGATTAAACAGTAGATTACGAAACCATCTGACCAACAATCGTCAAATTGGTTCGTCATCATGCACCTGCCGATTCAGATAAATGCGGATTTACGGCAAGCAGCGTAATGGTAACACTATTAACAGGGCGAATGCACCTTCCCGCGACCGATTTGAACCGCTCATCCTTATGTCTGCGTTCATGAACTTTTGTTGACGGGGGCTCGCAATCCGAAAGTGCTGAGCTATTCTTGATCTGGTCCTTAAACATCGAAGGGGTATCACATGAATGTATCGAGCAGAACCGTTGTGATATTGAATCTACTTTCCGCTGCTGGTCTGGTATTGATACTGGCCGACAGATTCCACTGGTTTTAAGCCGAACCGCTGTTCTGGCATAACCTGTTGTCCCAGGTAAAGCGCTTTCTGGCGCAGACTTTGGTAGACTAAGGGTATCAACTGACAAGGATTGGGTTATGCCAACAAAAAGATTTGCCGTTAAGCACTGGAAAATGGTCGTGGTGTTAATCGCTATTTGCGGCGCGATGTTGCTGCTGCGCTGGGCCGCGATGATCTGGGGCTAATATTATGTCAGCGAAAACGTGCCGTGAATTTACTGAATAAATCTTAACTATCTTTACGATAATTTATGGTCCAAAACCGGTACGTCATAATCCGGTTTTCGCCAGGCTGTAACAGTGTATATATTCCATCACATGTGGCAGTTGAAATATCAGGACCACTCACCCGCCACCAGCTTGTGTACATCAAATGCATCATTCATTGACTGGCCGGTAGACTGGGAGCCAGGGGCAATGTTGGAGCCTGCTTCAACATCAGAGGCTTTAGCGATCCCGACTGGGCTGTTAACGTCACTGGCAGGTTGCGTCATATTATCAGCAGCAAATACGCCAAATGAAAGTGCGGAAAGCACCATCGCTGCTGTAGCGGTTTTGATTTTTTTCATAATTCTGTTCTCATACTTAATTAATGCAGAAATGCCTGAGGCGAGTTTTTTGCCTGTGCCGTAAGTGTAGATCTGGATCACACTTTTGCCTAGTCAAATTATTTATCAAATCGTGTCAAATAAACTGAATAAGGCCTGGTCGCCTAATTATGGAGAAATTATGAAGACGAAACCATGCCTATTATTTCAAAACGCCGTTTAATATAAATAAGCACAGTTTCAAAAAATAAAAAACAGGCCGAGAATAGTCTCGGCCCGAAGAAATTACATTTTATAACCTAAAGAAATCGTGGTTCGGCGATCGGTATGTTCCGGCGCGGAATCAGGCGGTGAAGAGTTCCAGGTTACGTTGTACGCCACCTTGAGTCCAAAGTGTTCGTTGATAGCCACGTTCAACGCACTTTCAGAGTTCAGCGTTGTATCTTCAGCACCAAACACCGACACACCCTGGGTGAATTTAGCGTTGTCAGTCATTTGCCATGCGTAGGTGCCCGATGCATAACCCAGCGGCTGGGTTTCATCTTCGCCGTTGGTGTACTCGTCGTAACGGACACCCGGACCGAATTCAAAACGGAGGCTGTGCACCGGTCCATTCAGGAACTGACGACCATAACCCGCAGTCATGACATCGCGCTGGCGATAGCCGTTGTAGCGGTCAGTAAGCCAACTCGCCTGCCCGAACAGGTAGTCATAATCTGTCATGTTGTAACGGCTACGCCCACCTACCGCGTATTTCTCAGAGGAGCGTTCATCGTTAGCAGACGTGTTGCTGGCATTGCCCCACAGCGACCAGGCCGTGGTGTTGCCGTACCAGGTCAGGGTGCTGTCTGCGGTCATGGAGGAGCTTTTCGTGTTACCGGATTGCGCCAGATACCCGGCATTCACGTTACCTTCAAAGGGTTTTTTGGCAGTGGAGGGATCGTCCATGACAGTAAAAACGGTATCATCGGCGGTTGCATTCAGTGACGCAAATACGCCACCCGCCAGCATCAGTGCTGCGGGTACTGTCTTCAAAAGCTTCATTTATTTTAGGAGTCCGTACAACATAAAAAGAGACCGTCACGGTCTCGGAAACTTTCTTGCGGATCAATGACAAGGCGACCATAGAAAGGTAACAAATTATAAAAAGCCGCAAATAACATAGCAATAATTTCTTCTTTCATTTTTTGAATAAGAACGATCCCAAAACGCGATTTAATGTATATACCCGGCCAAGGTTTTTTGTCAGCATTCATTTTTAAAATCATACTGTTATTTACGTTGCCTTCCTGCCAAACGGTGCCAGGCTTAAAATAACCCATGATAAAAGGAGGTCATGATGGCTTCGATTTACACGCTGACGCTCTCCCCTTCCCTCGACTCTGCGACCATGACGCCGCAAATCTATCCGGAAGGTAAGCTGCGCTGTAGCGCGCCGGTGTTTGAGCCGGGCGGCGGCGGCATTAACGTGGCGCGCGCAATTACCCATCTCGGCGGAAAAGCAACCGCCATCTTCCCCGCTGGCGGCGCCACGGGTGAGCATCTGGTTGCGCTGCTGGCAGATGAACAGGTTGCCGTAGATACCGTTGACGCCAGAGACTGGACCCGGCAAAACCTGCATGTCCATGTTGAATCCAGCGGCGAGCAATATCGTTTTGTGATGCCAGGGGCGAAGTTGAGCGATGATGAGTTTCGTCAACTGGAAGAGAAAGTGCTGACCATTGAAAGCGGCTCATTGCTGGTGATCAGCGGTAGCCTGCCGCCGGGCGTCAAAACAGAAAAGCTGACGGCACTGGTTCAGGCGGTGCTCCAGCGCGGCATCCGCTGCATTGTCGATAGCTCAGGCGATGCCCTGAAGGCGGCGTTAGAGCCCGGACAACTTGAACTTGTCAAACCTAACCAGAAAGAGCTCAGTGCGCTTGTCAATCGCGAGCTCAACCAGCCTGATGACGTGCGTACTGCCGCAGAAGAGCTGGTACGCACGGGCAAAGCGCATCGCGTTGTAGTCTCTCTCGGTCCTCAGGGTGCGCTGGCCGTCGACAAGACGGGCTGCGTGCAGGTTGTTCCACCGCCGATGAAAAGTCAGAGTACCGTGGGTGCCGGTGACAGTATGGTTGGCGCGATGGTGCTGAAGCTGGCGCAGGGCGCTTCGCTTCTGGAGATGGCACGCTATGGCGTCGCGGCAGGGAGCGCTGCCACCATCAATCAGGGAACCCGTCTGTGTTCGCTTGCGGATACCCAGAAAATTGTCGATTACCTGGCGAGAAGCTGAACGTGCTTCCCCTTCCCGTGGAGGGGGAAGTCGCCAAATATGGCTTATCGACTATGCTAAGAAAACTTTCAGGATAACAACGAGGTGAATTATGAGCAGTGGTGATATCACCCGCTACGTCGTAACCGTCAATATTCATGAAGCATCGCTGACCGAACTGAATGAACTCAACAACGCTTTCACGCGGGCGAATTTTCTGCTCACGCTGACGGACGATGAGGGCAATATTCACGATCTCGGCTCGCTGGCCTTTGGCCTGATAAGCCCGCTGAGTCAGGAGGAGGTGAAGGCGCTGGCCAGTAGCCTGGTGGAAAGCGTGACTGACAAAGCCACGGAAATTGATGTGGATAGCTGGGAAAACTGGCATAAAAAAGAACAATAAGTGCCCTGTACAAAATTAAACCGCTCAGTTGTGCGTTAGTTCCTGTTTTTTTATAGCCGTTTTGCGCTAACTTTATGATCTGGCAGACAACATGGGAGAGACATCATGTGGCAGGCTATCAGTCATCTTTTAAGTGAGCAACTGGGTGAAGGTGAAATTGAACTGCGTAACGAACTGCCAGGCGGAGAGATCCATGCCGCATGGCATTTACGTTACGCCGGGCGCGATCTCTTCGTGAAATGTGATGAGCGCGAATTGCTCCCCATTTTTACGGCCGAAGCCGATCAGCTTGAGTTGTTATCGCGCAGTAAAACAGTCAACGTTCCACAGGTTTTAGCCGTTGGCAGCGATCGTGACTACAGCTTTCTGGTGATGAACTATCTTCCGGCGCGCCCTCTGGATGCGCACAACGCCTTTATTCTCGGCCAACAGATCGCCCGTTTGCACCAGTGGAGCGATCAACCTCAGTTTGGGCTCGATTTCGATAACGACCTCTCTACCACCCCACAGCCAAACGCGTGGCAACGCCGCTGGTCGACTTTTTTCGCCGAGCAGCGCATAGGCTGGCAGCTGGAGCTGGCCGCTGAAAAGGGACTAGCGTTCGGCAACATCGACGCGATTGTTGAACACATTCAGCAGCGTCTGGCTTCGCATCAGCCTCAGGCTTCCCTTCTGCACGGTGATTTATGGTCGAACAACTGCGCGCTTGGGCCTGATGGTCCCTATATATTTGACCCGGCCTGCTACTGGGGCGACAGAGAATGTGACCTGGCGATGCTGCCGTTGCACCCTGAACAGCCGCCGCAAATTTATGATGGCTATCAGTCTGTCTCGCCGTTACCTGCGGGTTTCCTTGAACGTCAGCCGGTTTATCAGCTGTACACCTTGCTAAACCGGGCGATTTTGTTTGGCGGGAGTCATCTTTTGAATGCCCAGCGGGCGCTGGACCGTATCCTGGCGGCATAGCGGGAGGGGGCGGCAATTCGCCCCCTTTGACATTACAGGAAGCCGAGCAGCGTAAAGAAGAAATACCCGGCCACAATGATAATAACCGGCAGGATATAGAGCGGGAAAAACTGCACAAAAATGGTATGACGCGGAACGACAATGCGCGATTCGATCTGCTCGCGGCTCATCCCGTCAGGGCCTTTCGCCTTCTCAAGTATCAGCTGATCTTCTACCCCTTCGCGTAAAAAGCGGGTCTGGCGGCTCATGCGCGCGCCGGAGGCCTGCAACGCCATCGCGATAAAGATCAACGCATAGATTATCCAGAACCCGACATTCAGCTGGTGGTGAAAATCCGGGGTGGGCGAGTTGAACCAGAAGACGTTCAGGAATGGGGTGTTAAACCGCATCATCTCAATCATGACGTGGGCAAAATCGAGCATGACGGCATTAATGCCCGGCTGTTTTTCGCTGTGATCGTACATAAATTTAAGTACGGAGATCAGCGTTGAAATCAGGGCGGGAATGAAAATAACCCAACCAGCAATACGTTTTAAGACTGCGATGCGTCCAGCTTGTTGATACGTCATTAGTTCCTCTTCATAAAGACGCGTTATTTGTGCCTAAGTCTACCTGCTGTCGGTCATTTTCGCCCGATCTTTGAATGCATTATGCTAAATTGCTTGTGCTTAGCACCGTTCGTCTTACCCCCAAGATAAGGAGATGTTGTAATGTCGACACCGCGCCAGATACTTGCCGCTATTTTTGACATGGATGGATTGTTGATTGATTCCGAACCCCTGTGGGATCGGGCTGAACTGGACGTGATGGCCAGCCTCGGCGTCGATATCAGTCGTCGTAATGAGCTTCCCGATACCCTGGGGCTGCGCATCGATATGGTGGTTGACCTTTGGTATGCCCACCAGCCATGGGTTGGCCCGGATCGCGACGAAGTTACGGCGCGCATTATCAACCGTGCTATCTCCCTTGTAGAAGAGAATAAGCCTCTGTTACCGGGCGTACGCGACGCTATCGCCCTGTGCAAGGCGCAAGGGATGAAAGTGGGGCTTGCCTCTGCCTCACCTCTGCATATGCTGGAAAAAGTGCTGACGATGTTCGGGCTGCGCGACAGCTTCGACGCGCTGGCCTCGGCCGAAAAGCTTCCTTACAGCAAGCCACATCCGCAGGTGTATATGGACTGCGCCGCGAAACTGGGGCTGGATCCGCTTACCTGTGTGGCGCTGGAAGATTCGGTTAACGGCATGGTGGCGTCCAAAGCCGCACGTATGCGCTCCATCGTTGTGCCGGCTGAAGAAGGCCGACACGATCCCCGCTTTGCCCTCGCGGATGTCAGGCTGACGTCTCTTGAAGAATTGACTGCCCGCCATCTGCGCGGAGAGTAACGCTCTTTCAGGCAGCTTCGGCTGCCTGTATCACAAAATCAAAACAACGTTTTACTTTATTTGCTTTTCTCATTCCAGACTCCTATCCTTACGTGCAGAATGACAATAACCTGACTTCTGAGGCGCGTATGATACTGGATGCTTTTACTCTGGCAGGAAAAGTGGCGATGGTGACCGGGTGCGATACCGGTCTGGGGCAAGGCATGGCCATTGCCCTCGCCCAGGCAGGATGCGATATCGTGGGGGTAAACCGCAAGGTTCCTGACGAAACGGCAGCGCGCGTCACGGCGCTGGGACGGCGCTTTATCGCAATTCGCGCCGATCTCGGCAAGCATGAGAGTATTCAGAGCGTCGTGGATACCGCCGTCACAGAGATGGGCCGCATCGATATTCTGGTTAACAATGCCGGCACCATTCGTCGGTGCGATGCGCTGGAATTTAGCGAGAAGGACTGGGACGAGGTCATCGATCTCAATCTGAAATCGGTCTTTTTCCTCTCTCAGGCAGTAGCGAAACAGTTTATCGTGCAGGGTCAGGGCGGCAAGATCATTAACATTGCCTCCATGCTCTCCTTCCAGGGCGGCATTCGGGTGCCGTCCTATACGGCTTCGAAAAGCGGCGTCCTCGGGCTCACCCGCCTGCTGGCAAACGAATGGGCGCCGCTAGGTATTAACGTGAACGCTATCGCGCCGGGTTATATGGCGACAAATAACACCCAACAACTTCGCGATGATGAGCAGCGCAGCCAGGCGATCCTCGACCGAATTCCGGCGGGCCGCTGGGGACTTCCGGAGGATTTACAGGGTCCGGTGGTGTTTCTGGCCTCGGCGGCGTCGGATTACGTTAACGGCCATACCCTTGCCGTAGACGGTGGCTGGCTGGCGCGCTAACCGCCGGTTTGTGACAAAGAGTTACACCGTCACCTCTTTCACACACTGTATAAAAACCCTATACTGTATGGATTGACAGTTTACCGGGTTTTATCATGACGGCGGAAGGCCACCTGCTTTTTTCACTTGCCTGTGCAGTGTTTGCTAAAAACGCTGAACTGACCCCTGTGCTGGCCCAGGGGGACTGGTGGCATATTGTCCCTTCTGCCGTGCTGACCTGCCTGCTGCCGGACATCGACCATCCAAAATCATTCCTTGGTCAGCGGCTGAAGTGGATTTCAAAACCCATCGCCAGAGCCTTTGGTCATCGAGGGTTTACCCACAGCCTGCTGGCCGTATTTGGCCTGCTTACACTCTTCTATTTGAAGGTTCCCGAGAGTTGGATAGTCCCGGCGGATGCCATTCAGGGCATGGTGCTCGGCTACTTAAGCCATATCCTCGCCGATATGCTGACGCCAGCGGGCGTTCCGCTGCTCTGGCCCTGCCGCTGGCGTTTCCGCCTGCCAATCCTCGTGCCGCAAAAAGGCAACCAGCTGGAGCGCGTTCTGTGCATGGCGCTGTTTGCCTATGCCGTCTGGATGCCGCAGACATTGCCCGAAAATGGTGCAGTGCGCTGGTCATCGCAGATGATCAACTCGCTGCAATTTCAGTTCAATCGTTTTATTAATCACCAAATTGAACATTAAACCGACAATATAATCACTTTTGTCATAAACCATTCCATATGGATATAAGCGCCACATCACACTTCTGATAACCTTGCGCCAACAGGTTCGGTAAAAACCGACCGTATAATAAATCAGGAGAACGGGGATGAATTTTCCACTCATCGCGAACATTGTTGTGTTCGTCGTATTGCTATTGCTTCTCGCCCAGGCTCGCCACAAACAGTGGAGCCTGGCGAAAAAGGTACTGGTTGGTCTGGTCATGGGCGTGGTGTTTGGCCTGGCCTTACACGCTATTTACGGCTCCGACAGCCCGGTACTGAAAGATTCCATTCAGTGGTTCAACATTGTCGGTAACGGCTATGTACAGCTGCTGCAAATGATCGTTATGCCGCTGGTATTCGCCTCAATTCTGAGCGCCGTAGCCCGCCTGCATAATGCTTCTCAACTGGGTAAAATCAGTTTCCTGACCATTGGCACCCTGCTCTTCACCACGCTGATTGCGGCGCTGGTGGGTGTGCTGGTTACCAATCTGTTCGGCCTGACTGCTGAAGGTCTGGTGCAGGGTAGCGCTGAAACCGCGCGTCTGACGGCGATTGAGACCAACTACGTGGGTAAAGTGGCCGATCTGACCGTTCCGCAGATGGTGCTTTCCTTCATTCCGAAAAACCCGTTTGCTGACCTGACCGGTGCAAGCCCAACCTCCATTATCAGCGTAGTGATCTTCGCTGCGTTCCTGGGCGTGGCTGCGCTGAAGCTGCTGAAGGACGATGCGCCGAAAGGCGAGCGGGTTCTGACTGCCATCGATACCCTGCAAAGCTGGGTAATGAAGCTGGTGCGTCTGGTCATGCAGCTGACGCCGTACGGTGTCCTGGCGCTGATGACCAAAGTCGTGGCAGGTTCTAACCTGCAAGACATCATCAAGCTTGGCAGCTTTGTGATTGCCTCGTACCTCGGTCTGGGCATCATGTTTGTTGTGCACGGCATCCTGCTGGCGGTGAACGGCGTTGGCCCGCTGAAATATTTCCGCAAAGTCTGGCCGGTGCTGACCTTCGCCTTCACCAGCCGTTCCAGCGCGGCATCGATTCCGCTGAACGTGGAAGCACAGACACGTCGTCTGGGCGTACCCGAGTCTATCGCCAGCTTCTCGGCCTCCTTTGGCGCCACCATCGGGCAGAACGGCTGTGCGGGTCTCTACCCGGCGATGCTGGCCGTGATGGTCGCCCCAACCGTGGGTATTAACCCGCTGGATCCGGTCTGGATTGCGACGCTGGTCGGTATCGTGACCATTAGCTCCGCCGGTGTTGCGGGCGTGGGCGGCGGCGCGACCTTCGCTGCGCTGATCGTTCTGCCTGCGCTGGGGCTGCCGGTAACGCTGGTTGCCCTGCTGATCTCTGTTGAACCACTGATCGATATGGGTCGTACCGCGTTGAACGTGAGTGGTTCAATGACCGCCGGTACCCTGACCAGCCAGTGGCTGAAGCAGACCGACAAAACGATTCTCGACAGTGAAGATGATGCCGAACTGGCACATCGTTAATCACTGCTGAAATAAAAAAACCGCCATCGGGCGGTTTTTTTATGGCTGTTATTCTTCAACCTCTTCATCCTGGCGGGTCTGCATTGCCCATCGCTGCGCCGATTCCGGCACCGTAAACGCAGGGGAGCGACGGAAGTGCTCGCCAATCAGCACGAAGGCAACGTATTTACCCCGCAGCATCCAGACATCGCGAAAACCATCCACCTTCAGGGCATGGTCTGGCGGCGCGGGCTCAACGCGGGGTACATAGCTAATAACCTGGCGGTTTTGTTGACGAAGAGGTTTCATAAGCGACGGGTTCACTAAAGCAAATTCTTAAAGCAGGAAATTTCTATCATAGCCGATTCTCCCCCCGCCCGTCGCGCCTGACGTATCGCAGATGGCTCCTTTCGCTAATCAATATCTGAAAACGCTTAGTTCGCCTGCTAATTCTTAACATTGTTCTATCCTTAATAGGGTTTTTAGGAATGAACAAAGGAGAAGCGTGCAATGTCGAACAATGATAAACCACATCAGTCACCCATTCATGGGACTGAAGAATCTCAACCGGGAATGGACTCACTTGCCCCAGCCGACGGCTCACACAAACCATCACCGGGTCCTTCCGCACCGGGTGAACAGCCTAACGCCCCGGGCAGCATGAAAGCCCCGGAAACGGAAAACGAAAAGCTGAAATCGCTCGATCCTCACCGCAAGGGCGGTGAAGGCCATGCGCTGACCACGAACCAGGGCGTTCGCATTGCCGATGATCAGAACTCCCTGCGCGCCGGAACGCGCGGCCCGACGCTGCTGGAAGATTTCATCCTGCGCGAAAAAATCACCCATTTCGACCATGAGCGTATCCCTGAGCGTATCGTCCACGCTCGCGGCTCCGCGGCGCACGGCTATTTCCAGCCGTACAAGAGCCTGAAGGAGATCACCAAAGCAGATTTCCTTTCCGATCCGAACAAAATCACACCGGTGTTTGTGCGTTTCTCTACCGTACAGGGCGGCGCGGGTTCGGCCGACACGGTGCGTGATATCCGCGGCTTCGCCACCAAATTCTATACCGAAGAGGGCATTTTCGACCTCGTCGGGAATAACACCCCGGTTTTCTTCATACAGGACGCGCATAAGTTCCCTGACTTTGTCCATGCGGTAAAACCAGAACCACACTGGGCCATACCGCAGGGACAAAGTGCGCATGACACATTCTGGGACTACGTCTCCCTGCAACCGGAAACCCTTCACAACGTGATGTGGGCGATGTCTGACCGGGGGATCCCGCGCAGCTATCGCACCATGGAAGGCTTTGGTATTCATACCTTCCGTCTGATTAACGCTGAAGGTAAAGCGACGTTTGTGCGTTTCCACTGGAAACCGGTCGCGGGGAAAGCGTCGCTGGTGTGGGATGAAGCGCAGAAGCTGACCGGACGCGATCCGGACTTCCACCGTCGCGAACTGTGGGAATCCATTGAAGCCGGTGATTTCCCGGAATACGAGCTGGGGTTACAGCTGATCCCGGAAGAAGACGAGTTCAAATTCGACTTCGACCTGCTCGACCCGACCAAGCTTATTCCTGAAGAGTTGGTGCCGGTTCAGCTGGTGGGTAAAATGGTGCTTAACCGCAACCCGGATAACTTCTTCGCGGAAAATGAACAGGCAGCGTTCCACCCGGGCCATATTGTGCCGGGGCTGGACTTCACCAACGATCCGCTGCTGCAGGGTCGTCTGTTCTCTTACACCGATACGCAGATCAGCCGTCTTGGTGGACCTAACTTCCATGAGCTCCCAATCAACCGTCCGACCTGTCCGTACCATAACTTCCAGCGTGACGGGATGCATCGCCAGGATATCGATACCAACCCGGCGAACTACGAGCCGAACTCCATTAACGATAACTGGCCGCGTGAAACCCCGCCGGGGCCAAAACGTGGCGGATTCGAGTCGTATCAGGAGCGCGTGGACGGAACAAAAATTCGCGAGCGCAGCCCGTCATTCGGCGAATATTACGCTCAGCCTCGCCTGTTCTGGAACAGCCAGACCCCGATCGAACAGCAGCACATTATCGGCGGCTTCAGCTTCGAGCTGAGCAAAGTGGTGCGTACCTACATTCGCGAGCGCGTGGTCGACCATCTGGCGCATATTGATATCCAGCTTGCCCAGGGCGTGGCGAATAATCTCGGCATTACGCTGACTGACGAGCAATGCCATGCTGCACCGCCTAAAGACGTGAACGGGCTTAAGAAGGATCCGTCCCTGAGCCTGTACGCGGTACCTGGCGGGACGATCAAAGGCCGCGTAGTGGCTATCCTGCTGAACGATAAACCGCGCGCCAGCGACGTGCTGGGGATCATGAGGGCGCTCAAGACTCAGGGCGTCCATGCCAAACTGCTTTACTCACGCATGGGTGAAGTGACGGCCGATGATGGCTCCGTCCTGCCGATTGCCGCGACCTTTGCCGGGGCACCGTCCCTGACGGTTGATGCGGTGATTATGCCGTGCGGCGACGTTGAGAGTCTGCTCGGTAACGGTGATGCCGCCTATTATCTGCTGGAAGCCTATAAGCACCTGAAGCCAATCGCCCTCGCAGGCGATGCGCGGAAGTTTAAATCGCTGCTGAAGGTACCGGATCAAGGGGAAGAAGGCATTGTCGAAGGTGATAACATTGACGATGCGTTTATGACCCGGCTGTTTGACCTGCTCGCCGCGCACCGCGTGTGGTCGCGCAGCAGCAAGATTGACCAGATACCGGCGTAAAAAAAACCGGGTGGCGCTACGCTTACCCGGCCTATATTTCGACTGATGTTGTAGGCCCGGTAAGGCGAAGCCGTCCCCGGGCTTTATTTTGCTCACAAATCCCTGAACGTCCCCAGACGATACCCACGCTCGGCAATCGCATATTTCAACGACGCCGACGTTAGCACGTCCAGTTCCGTCAGACGCGGCCAGCAGTAGGCGCTCTTACGTACGATGTTATCGACAAACGCCGGATGCGCCATTACCTCAAGCGAGCGCTCCCCTTTTGCGGCGGAGGCATCCAGCACCTTCAGGAACAGCGCTTCGTCGATATCGTCGCCATAAAATGCGCTGCTGAACCCCTCCGTTGACGTCACCGCAACGTCCGGCAGTCCGCGCACCTCCCGATCCACGCGCATCGCCACGCCTTTACGTTGGGCAAATTCTGCCACAAGCGGGAAAATCGCCGGGATCATATGCACATGATGATGACTGTCGATATGGGTGGGCTCGCGGCCAAACACATCCACAAAGCGGTTAAACTGGCAGTCCAGCTCGCGGGCAATCTCATCAAGTGGCAAAGCGTCCTGCTCCGCCATTTCCCAAATCCATTTACCCAGTTGCCCGTCGCGCGTCAGCCCCGGCATCGGTGAAAGGGGCAACCCAAGCGTCAGCACAAAGTGCATGCCCACGCCCAGTTCGGGCAGCTCACGGCTTAACTGCGCCGCATGTTCCACCGCCTCACCGTTGATGAGCGCTGTTGTAGAGGTCACGACGCCCCGGCGACAGGCTTCGATAATGCCGTAGTTCTGCCCTTTTGACAGGCCGAAATCATCGGCATTGACGATCAGCAGGTTTTCCATCGCGCCTCCTCTTAACGGTGTGTGAGTTTCAGTTTCTCAACCGTTGCAGCAAAGTTTGGCAGCCATTTCTCATGCGCCAGGATCATCTCACTCGCGAGTTTTTCAGCGTCACGGTCAGAATGCACCAGCGGGCTCAGGTTCAGCGCCAGCAGCACGTCATTCAGCTCGCCGCTCAGGGCCGCATTGCTCGCCGCCACTTCAAAGCCTTTGATGGTATGAATCAGGCCCATCACCTTATCGTCGAAGTGGGTAATGCGGGGATGCGGTTTTGCACCCTCGCGCCCAAGGATGCAGGTCATCTCCACGGCCCAGTCTGCCGGGATATTGTCGATGTGCCCATGATGCGGAACGTTCACATAGTGCTCGGCCTGCTTGTCATTGTAAATGGCGTTGATCACTTCACACGCGGCATCTGAATAGTATGCCCCACCGCGCTGCTCAAGCTCTTTCGGTTTGACGTTCAGGTTCGGATCTTTATACAAATCAAAAAGCTGCTTCTCTACTTTCTGTACAACCTGAGCGCGTGCGCCACCTTTGTAGTATTCGCCCATTTCAATCGCCAGCATCTCTTTCTGCTTGAAGTAGTAAAGCAGATACGAGCACGGCAGCAGATTCAGGGAGCGGATCAGCCCTTCGCTGAACGGCAGATCGAAGATGTTTTTCACCGAGGCCGCGGTCAGGCGACCAGAGGCAACGCCATCAAGCAGCTCCGCAAAGCGCGATTGCCCGTTCACAATCACATCTTTGATAAAGACCATGTGGTTCAGGCCGAACAGGTCAATGGACAATTCATCGTTATCGGTTAGCGCCAGCACATCGCGGATGAACATCTTCATGCCGATCGGAATATTGCAGACGCCGATAAAGCGTTTGAAACCGGTGTGACGATAGACTGCCTCGGTGACCATCCCGGCCGGGTTGGTAAAGTTAATCACCCACGCGTTCGGGCAGATCTCCTCCACGTCTTTAATGATGTCAAAAATGACCGGAATCGTACGCAGACCTTTAAACAGGCCACCTGCCCCGTTGGTTTCCTGGCCCAGATAACCGTGGCTCAGCGGAATACGCTCGTCCAGCTCACGCGCCTTCAGCTGGCCGACGCGCAGCTGGGTGGTCACGAAGTCAGCATCTTTCAGCGCCAGGCGGCGATCCAGCGTTTTATGCACGGTTAAAGGCACGCCTGCTTTTTCAACCATGCGTTTGCACAGTTCAAAAATAATATTTAGCTTCTCCTGACCTTCTTCAACATCCACCAGCCATAATTCGCTGACCGGTAATTCATGATAACGTTTCAGGAAACCTTCAAGTAATTCCGGGGTATAGCTGCTGCCGCCACCAATGGTTACGACTTTTAATTTCTTTTGCATAAACTCTCCCTTAGCTTATCAGGGTAATCGCCTGCAAGGTATAGCGTACTCTTCCCGCTATTTGGGCAAGCCATTACGTCAATATTCCTGGCGGATAACCGCCGAAAGTTAATTAATTACCGTTAAATTTTTGCGGTAACTGTTCGGTGTGAATGAAGTCATTTTCTTAAAGGTTTTAATAAACAGGCTGGGGCTGCTGTAACCCGATTCGTAAGCGATATCGGTGACAGAGTAGTTAGTAATTTCCAGCTGTTTTTTGGCAAAATTGATGCGGATTTCATTAATAATTTGAACAGGCGTTTTACGGTAATAGCGCTGCGTGGCGCGCGTTAAATATTCCTGCGATTTACCCGACAGCGCCACCATGTTTTCCAGGGCGTTATCGCTGAACTGTCCTTTGTCGTGCATCAGCTCCACGGTACTGCGCAGCCACTGAGGAATATCATCCACCACCTGCTGTTCTTCACGGTGATGGCGAAGACGGTTCATGACGTAGAACGTCACGGTTTCAATAAATTCATCAAATTCATTGTCGCGGAAATTCAGCGAGGCGATAACCGTTTCAATCCAGGTCATAAACTCATTTTTAACGCGGTACACCTGTGACGCCACAAAGCAGAACGGAACCAGCGGCAGATAGTGCTTCTCGAAGAAACGCCTGCTCACCCCTACGTTAAGAATGCGGGTCGCACCAAACTCATAAAAGCTCTGGTGATAGGACCCCATCGGCAGGAAGACGAAATCGCCACGCTCAAGCAGGACGCGCTTACCGTTGATCTCCTGATAGTAGCGGCCGGTCAGAACAATCGTGAACTCGTAGTAGTCATGCTGGTGCAGACCGCTGGCGCTCTCCGTTTTGTTGTAAATCACCACGTGAAAATTCTTGCCATTAAACAGCTGCTGCTCATGTGCGGTTTTGATTTCCATCGTGCTGACCTCCTGGTGCCTGTTCAGACTTACTGCATCTTCTCGTGAAGCTCGATGAGCTCCGCTACCATCTCGCGCGCCAGCATGGAGGTCATCAGGTGATCCTGCGCATGTACCAGCACCAGACTCACTTTCATCTTTCCTTCGCCCTGGTCGCTTTCGATGAGTTTCGTCTGCACCAGATGCGCTTCGTTTAACGCCGTACGGGACTGCTCCATCATGGTTTTCGCGGCAACAAAATCGCCCTGCTTAGCCTGCTTAAGCGCCGCATACGCCAGGCTTCGCGCCTGCCCGGAATTGATGATGAGCCCCATCACCACCTCTTCCAGATCGTTCACTGCGGTTTCTTCGGCAACGATACTCTCTAAATCTAACATCTTTAAGCTCCTTTACGCTGGCGCGGGTTGCCCCGCGCCGTGCAATTTTAGAATTTCAGTGCGAGGGCGATATCCTCCTCGCTCTCTTCTTCATCGATAACCGTTGCAGCCTTGTTCGCAATCGCCACGAACGGCATGTAGAGCAGGGTTGCAATCCCGAGGTTGAATATCGCCAGCAGGAAGGCGGCCACGCTACCGTTGGTGTTGAAGAACGCGCCCAGACCAGCTGGCATCGTCCACGGCGCAATGTTGGTCACCGGCGGGATAATGCCCAGGTAATACGCCGTCAGCGTAATCGCGGCCAGCAGCGGCTGAACCAGGATGAATGGAATGAACATCACCGGGTTCATGATAATTGGCAGACCAAACAGGATCGGCTCGTTAATCTGGAAGATGCCTGACGGCAGGGCCAGCTTCGCAACCTGACGATGGTCGGCGCGGCGAGAGACAATAAAGACCGCGATGATCAGACCCAGCGTCGCCCCGGTACCGCCCAGGAAGATATAGGAGTCAAGCATCGGCTTCGCCCACACATGGAAGGTTTTACCGGCCGCCAGCGCCGCATCGACGGAGCCGTACTGCTGGTAAAGCGCGACGTTTTCCAGTGCCCACGGGGTCATAATACCGCTGTCCAGCGCCGCCAGTGCCAGTGAACCATGCACGCCGAAGAACCACAGCAGGGAGGTAAAGATGACATACGCCCAACCGACCACGCTACCCATCGACGCCAGCGGCGTTGAGATAGAGTCCATAATGATCTGGTGGAAGTTAGTCCCCCAGTGAGAGAGCGCCCAAGCAATAATCCCCATGATGGAGAGGATAATGAAGCCCGGTATCAACGCGGAAAATGAACGAGAAACGGAGGCCGGAACGCTATCCGGCAAGCGGATAACCCAGTTGCGGCGAATAATAAAGGTGAACATTTCGGCCACCACCAGTCCGATAATAATACCGGAAATGATGTTTGCCCCACCCAGCCAGTTGGCGCCCACGGCGTAAGCGTCGCCCACACTGTACGGCGTGACGGTCATAAACGCGGCAATGGACAGTAAGCCCGCCGCCAGCGGATCCACTTTACGCTCTTCCGCCAGCGCCATTCCGATAAAGAAAGGTGCCATTAGCGACATAATACCCAACGTACCGTTGTATACGTTGCCGCCAATGGCTTTTAAACCATTAAGGGTTTCAATAGTGGAAGCATCTAACCTAATTCCTAATGAATAAAAAAAGGAACCTTCTCCAAAGCTGAGAAAAACGTTGTTAATTAAAACGAACATTGCCCCGGCTAATGTCAACGGCATTAATTTAATAAAGCCGTTCTTAATGGCATTAACGTGAGGCTGCTTTCCTATTTTAACAGCAAAAGGAAGGAGTACCTTTTCAAGTGAAGCGATGACTTTACTCATAGGAAAATACCCTTAAATGCCGCAACGACCGTTACGGCGTATTGTGTGTGAAATAACTCTTTGACGGGAAAAATAAAAAATTAATTAGCAGCTTTTTTAATCGCCGCAACAGCAGCTTTTAATACACCTAAACCATCAATCTTGCCGTATAAAACGGAATCGATCACTTCGACCGGCTTATTAGGGAGCAAACGTTGAATTTCTGGCAGCATATAAGCGATTTGCGGCCCGAGTAAAATTACATCTGCTGTCTGACCCTTTTCGCCCGCCAGCGTTTCCGGAAACGCCTCAATCACCACAGGGACTTCATATTTTTCGGCCTGCGCGCGCATTTTTGAAACCAGCAGCGAAGTGGACATGCCCGCAGAGCAGAACAAGTAGATATGTTTCTTTTCCATGATAATTTCCCTCTTATTGGTCTGACCGCCGTCGCGCTATCACTCGACTCGCTATCCTGGCTGACGGGCAGTGTGCTGAACATTGTTTGTCGTTGAAGTGAGTATACGCAATGGTACAGGGAGGGGATAATTCTGGATAGACTCAAATTGTCTCTCATTGACCTGGCTTGTTGACTACCTTCACATTTCAGGCAAATATTTCGCGCTAAGAAATAAGATTTACGTATGCATAAAAAAACCGGCCATCAGGCCGGTTTGTTAACACTTTCAGGCAAGCGCGGTTACTGCGCCTTAGGTGCCTGTGGATCGGTGTCATATTCAGCGCAGGTTTGGTAACCCGAATTGATCACGTGACCGGTATCATCCAGGGCGACAAAGTAGGTTTCTGCCTTACCATTACGTTGACCCAGAATATAGGTCTGGCAGGTGCCACGCGCGTGGATCATAGTGACTTCTGAAGAAGGTTTACCGGCAATGGCTGCAACCTGGGAGCGCGTCATGCCTTTTTTGACGTCTTTTACCACTGGCTGTGTGAACTGATCTGTGGTGCGATCGTAAGCTGTACACCCAGCCAGCATAGTCAGTACCGCCGCTGCGCTTAAAATTCCTGCTACGTTCTTGTTCATATTCCGTCCTCTTGTTTATCAGCGTGTTAACTAAGCATGGGATAAAAATTACTATTGTTCAACTTTACGAGTTACGCCAGACGAATTTCGGAAAATTCTAATAAAACAACGATAAGCTGCTAAATCGCTGTAAAACAGTACACTCAAAACTGTGATCCTTGTCGTTTCCCCGACAAAGGGTTAGTTTTAACAGATCACACTTTCTGTTTGGTTCTGCATAGGGAGGGCGTAATGGCTCTGCAACAAGAAATTATTCAGGCGCTGGGCGCGAAACCTGCGATTAATGCCAATGAAGAGATCCGTCGTAGCGTTGATTTTTTGAAAGCTTACCTGTCCGCACACCCTTTCCTGAAGACGCTGGTACTGGGTATCAGCGGCGGTCAGGACTCCACTCTGGCCGGTAAACTTAGCCAGATGGCCATCACCGAGCTGCGTGACGAGACCGGTGACACCGCACTGCAATTTATTGCCGTACGTCTGCCGTATGGCGTGCAGGCCGACGAGCAGGACTGTCAGGATGCGATCGCCTTTATTCAGCCGGACCGTGTTCTTACCGTAAACATCAAAGGTTCGGTACTGGCAAGCGAGCAGGCCTTGCGTGAAGCCGGTATTGAACTGAGCGATTTTGTTCGTGGCAACGAGAAAGCCCGTGAGCGCATGAAAGCGCAGTACAGTATCGCAGGGATGACCAAAGGGGTCGTCGTCGGCACCGACCACGCCGCGGAAGCCATCACCGGTTTCTTCACCAAATACGGCGATGGCGGCACGGACATCAACCCCCTCTTCCGCCTGAACAAGCGTCAGGGTAAGCAACTGCTGGCGGCGTTGGGCTGCCCGGAGCACCTGTATAAGAAGGCGCCAACGGCAGACCTGGAAGACGATCGCCCTTCCCTGCCGGATGAAGCCGCGCTGGGTGTGACCTATGACAACATCGATGATTATCTGGAAGGCAAAACGCTCGACGAAGGTACCGCAAAAATTATTGAAGGCTGGTATCTGAAAACCGAGCACAAACGCCGTCCACCCATTACGGTGTTTGATGATTTCTGGAAAAAGTAAAAGCAAAACGGTAACTCAGTTTTGCAGGCCGGGTAAGGCGTAGCCGCCACCCGGCTCTTTTTTAACCACCAAACACCTGCTACACTGTATGCCTGAACAGTATATGGAGCAGTATGTGAGCAGGCGTCAATCCGCCCCGCGTCTTGAGTTTGAAGCGGCGGCTATCTACGAATATCCCGAGCATCTTCGCCCCTGGCTTGAGGCGCTGCCTAAACAGCCTGGCGTCTATTTCTTCCACGGCGACAGCGACACCATGCCGCTCTATATCGGCAAAAGCGTAAATATCCGCACTCGGGTGATGTCGCACCTGCGTACGCCGGACGAAGCGTCGATGCTCAGACAGTCCCGGCGGATCACCTGGATCGAGACGGCAGGTGAACTGGGCGCGCTTCTGCTCGAAGCCCGGCTCATCAAGGAACAGCAGCCGCTGTTTAACAAACGTCTGCGCCGCAACCGCCAGCTGTGTTCCTTGCAGGTTAACGCGGGAAAACCGCAGGTCGTTTATGCCCGGGAAGTGGATTTTTCGCATGAACCGAATCTTTACGGTCTGTTTGCCAACAAACGTGCCGCACTGCAAACTCTGCAATCCCTTGCTGATGAATTAAAGCTTTGTTACGGCCTGTTAGGACTGGAAGCGACTACCCGCGGTCGCGCCTGTTTCCGCTCCGCGTTGAAACGCTGCGCCGGGGCGTGCTGTGGAAAAGAGAGCGTTGAAGAACATCATGCCCGGTTTATGGCTGGCCTGGCCTCAATCAGCGTCAACTGCTGGCCGTGGGAAGGCGCGGTGGCGTTGAAAGAGACCCGCGATGCGATGACGCACTATCACGTCATCCGCAACTGGCTCTGGCTTGGCGCGGTTGAAAGTCTGGATGACGCTGCCGCCCTGCTGCGCACACCTGCCGGGTTCGATCAGGATGGCTACAAAATTCTCTGTAAGCCGCTGTTAACCGGTAAATATGAGATAGTCATGCTCAATGACCCGGCAGCCAGGTAATTTCACTGAACAGCAGCGACCCCTTCGTTTCCAGTAGACGGAGGGTATGGCTGCCCTCTTGCCAGCTGGCGCCCTGATCGGCGGTCAGTAATTTATCGCCCAGTTGCCAGGCGCCGCTTAATACGAACGCCACGCCACCGCGTGATGCGAAGGTAGTGAACGTTCGGGTAGCAACGCGCACCTTTGCCTGGCAGTGCTCCCGTCGGGTCATGACATTGAAATCCATCGACATCTGCCCCTCCGTGAGCACGGCTTTCACCGTCAAATCGCCCGCAAAGCCGTAAGGCTGATGGTGTTTCAGGGTATGGCAAAACGCCCTCCCCGCATCCAGCGTCACCTCGCCGCCTTCCAGCAGCGTAATCACCCGGTCAACGCCCGGAAACGCGGAGAATTCGCCGTTACTGGCGATGGAGGCGATGCTGGCCCGCCAGGAAAAATCCCGCGTCGCGGGAGGGAAACAGCAAATCTCACGCGTCTCGCCCGCGCCGTTACGCCAGAGACTGACGGGTATTTTACGGATATCAAAGAATTCCATGACCACTCCTGAAGGACGCACCGTGCGCCAGGGCATTTTCACAGACGTATTATCGGCAACGGTAAGGCCAGACCTTAGGCATGGGGCAAAAGAAAAACCGCCGGTCCTGTCCACAGCGTTTTCGCTTGTGTAGACAGGAGCCCGGCGGTCTTAAGAGAGTGAACCGATTATTCGGCTGGTGCAGGCATTTTACCTTCCGGCGCTGCACGTTCTGTCAGACGCTTCTCAAAATTGGCATTAAATTGCTTTTTCTGTTCCGGCGTCAGAATGTTGTAAATCTTGTTCTGGGTTTCCATGTGGGCCAGCATGCGCGCTTTATGCTGCTCGGCCATTTTGTCGATCTGCGCTTCTGCTTTTGCTTTGTCGAAGCTGTCGCTGGCAATGATGTCATGCATCGCGCGGCGCTCTTCCAGCGGAGGACGTTTCATCTGGTCACGCTGACTTTTCCTGATGTCGCGGATCTGCTGCTTCTGCGCATCGGTCAGGTTCAGATCTTTAAACATCATCATCTCATGATGCATACCCGGCTTGCCTTTATGATGCATCATCATTTTGCCTTCTGCCGGCGCGGCGGTAGTGGTCGCGGTATCGGCGGCGAACGCCATGCTGGTAGCGCCCAGAGCCAGGGTAGAGGCAACAAACAGTGCAGTTAATTTACGCATAATGTCTTTCCTTACTTTCAGTTATTCTTCGGCGCTATGCCGTGTTGACGAGATTAACTTTACGGGGTTTATCGTCAATTAGTCAGAGCAACGGTAAAACAATGAAAGTATAAAAAACACGTTTTCGCCAATTATGGAGAAATTAAGGAAAAAGCGTGGAGAGATGAAACAAAAATATTCAACAGGATGATTTTAAAGAGATTGTGGAGGAGTATAGCGAAGTGCCGTTTAATAATAAAGCAATTCTCCAGGAATATTCCGCAAACACTTCCAGAGCGCTTTTAACGTTAAGAAATTAATTCTTCGTTTCCCCTCCGGTCTGCGCGAGGGGAGACGATCAGGGCATTTTTTCCAGCATCAACCCGGCTCGTAAACCAAACGCGACTGACGGGTTAGGAAATAAAACATATTCCGTGGGGTTCTGTACCGCATAGCGCGTCTCACCATCTTCCGCCAGCAGGACGCCCTGGCGGAACGGCGTGAAGTTCAGCGTATGGGGCGCCATATGAAGCTGGAAAGCTTCACTTTGACGCGTGATCTGCTGTACGACCCGATAGCGCACGACGGGTTCCCGGGTGGGTTCCGGCGCAACCCCTGCGAGCAACGCCCGAAGCGCCTGATGCGTAGGGGCAAAACGCGTCAGGTCGTTTTGCCCGAACGGCAGCGCTTTTCCCAGCTCCAGCGTGCAGGACAGCGCGCCGAAATTCTCGCAGGTGAAGTGGGTAAACGTGCCGCCCGGCGTCTGGTGGAAAACCAGCGCTTCCAGTCCCGCGTCGCCAAGCCAGGTCAGAAACGCCTCATCCCACGGCTGATGGCGCTGCGGTAACACGCCAAAACGTACGTGGTACGAGGCGCGGATGGCGGTATGCAGATCGAGGTGCCAGCGCGTTTCCCCCGCCCCGGCAAAAAACGCCGTGACCACCTTCTCCAGCCATTGCGCACGTGTCGTTTCATCACTCTGTGGAAATTGCGCCCAGCGGCCACCAAACATTCGGTTGATGTCGCTCACGAGATACCGTTTGTTTTGCGCCAGCGCAGGCGGATTTCCCAGTACCACCAGCAGACGGCAGTGCAGCGTGATCTCTGCGCGATACAGCGCGCGCAGCAACAGATCGACAATCTCCACGGGCGCGGTTTCATTCCCGTGAATGCCGGTAGAAAGCAGCAGCGACAGGTTATATTGCCCCGTCGGCGTCAGTTCAAGCACGCCCGGCCCCAGCCATCGCCAGTGGAACGAAGGGCCTTCCCCCTCGTGCCGCTCCGGTGTCTCTTCAGCCAGCGTCAGCGCCAGAAAGTTTTCCATATCGTCTCCTTAGCGCTGGAACGGATAAACCGATCCCAGTTGCAGGATGGTTGATAATGCATCCAGCGCCTCGCGGCCTTCGCGCAGCAGCTGCGGATCAACCAGATCGGCCTGAACCAGACGGTCACGATAGTAGCGGTCCACCCAGTCATTGAGGGTATTGAACAGCGTGTCGTTCATCATCACCGACGGATTCACGGCCTGCATTTCCTCCGGCGTTAACACCACGCGCAGTCGCAGGCACGCCGGTCCCCCGCCGTTGGCCATACTTTCCCGCAGATCAAACACGCGCAGTTCATCAATCGGGTTATCCGCCTGTACCAGTTCGCTGAGATAGCGCCAGACGCCCTGATGGTTGCGGGACTCCTGCGGCAGCACCAGCATCATGCTGCCGTCATCCCGGCTCAGCAGCTGGCTGTTGAACAGATACGTTTCGACCGCATCCTGCACGCTTACCGCCTGCGTGGGCACCAGAATCGGCATAAATCCCGGCACGCGTTCGCGCAGCGTGGCCAGCAACTTTTCCTGATGGGCAAACGCCTGCTCGTGGCAGAACAGCACCTGACGGTTGGAAACGGCAATCACGTCGTTATGAAACACGCCCTGGTCGATCACCTGCGGATTTTGCTGGGCAAAAATCACCTGAGTAGGATTAACCTGGTTCAGCCGTGCAACCGCCTGGCTTGCGGCTAAGGTTTGTCTCGCCGGATAACGAACCGGCGCGGCGTGGCCGCCCTCTTCCCGTCCATAGATAAAAAGCTGCAAGCCTGGATCGCCGTAATCGCCACCCAGACGGTTGTGGTTTGCCGCCCCTTCGTCGCCAAACATCGCGACCTGCGGCAGCGCCGAATGCACCTCAAAATGCGCATCATGATTAAAAATGGCGCGCAGCACGCGCCCGGTGGTCTCCGCTTCGCTGGCGCGGTGGAATTTGTTGTTCAGGTTAGCGACAGTCAGATGCACTTTGCCGTCCAGCGTATCCGCCGACGGCGCGACGGTGGCGGCATTCGCTACCCACATTGAAGAGGCTGAACTGGCCGCGGAAAGCAGCTGTGGGGACTGCGTACCGGCTTTTTCAACCACCTGTTCATCCGTACCGCTGAAGCCCAGCTGGCGCAGCACGGCCACGTTCGGCCGCTCCTGCGGCGGGATTACCGCCTGCGGGAAACCGGCATCGGACAGCGCCTTCATTTTCAATAGCCCCTGCTTGGCCGCCAGCTTCGGGTTCGAGACCTGGAAACGGTGCTTCGTCGAAGCTTCATTGCCGAACGACAGCCCGGCATAGTGGTGCGTCAGCCCCACCAGTCCGTCAAAGTTAACCTCACGCGCTTTCATGGGCGTCACCCTCTGTAAAATCCAGCCCCGGATTCAACGTCTCCGGCAGCGTCAGCGCCGGGGTTTCCAGGCTTGCCATCGGCCACGCGCAGTAATCGGCGGCATACCAGGCGCTGGCGCGATGGTTGCCCGATGCCCCTACGCCACCAAACGGCGCGGTGCTCGCCGCGCCGGTCAGCGGTTTGTTCCAGTTCACGATCCCGGCGCGCGCTTCCAGCAGCAGCTGGTCGAATTTCTCGCGATGCGGGGATATCAGGCCGCTCGACAGGCCGTAGCGGGTGTTGTTGGCCATCTCGATCGCCGATGCAAAATCGTCATAGCGCCAGACGCACAGCAGCGGGCCAAAGACCTCTTCATCCGGCACGTTGCTCGTCGCACTCATCTCAATAATCCCCGGCGTCAGCAGCGATGTTCCCGGCTGAACCAGCTTCGGCTCCAGCAGGGTTTTCGCCCCGCGCGCCACGTGCTCCTGCCACGCTTTCAGCACGTTCAGCGCCGCCTGCCCGGAGATCAGCCCGCCGATAAACGGCTGCGGCTCGGTATCCCATTTCGCGGGAACCAGACGCCCGCTCACCTCCACCAGACGCTTAAGAAACGCATCCCCCTGCGCGCCGCGTTTAACCAGCAGGCGGCGGGCGCAGGTGCAGCGCTGTCCGGCGGTAATGAATGCCGACTGAATGGTCAGGTGGACCGCAGCATCGATATCATCCGGATCTTCCACAATCAGCGGGTTGTTGCCACCCATCTCCAGCGCCAGAATTTTTTCCGGCTGCCCCGCCAGCTGACGATGCAGCTGATAACCCGTTCCGGCACTGCCGGTAAACAGCAGACCGTCAATGTCGCTCAGCGCACTCAGCGCCTGACCGGTTTCACGCCCGCCCTGCACCAGATTCAGCACGCCCGGCGGCAGCCCCGCCTGCTCCCAGAGTTTTACTACTGCTTCTCCGGTTAAGGGGGTTAACTCACTCGGCTTGAAGATGACGGTATTTCCCGCCAGCAGCGCAGGCACAATATGCCCGTTCGGCAGATGCCCGGGGAAGTTGTACGGGCCAAACACCGCCAACACCCCGTGCGGACGGTGGCGCAGCGTGGCGGCGCCGTCCGGCATCCCGGTATGCTGCTCACCGGTGCGGGCGTGGTACGCCTTCACCGATATACCGATTTTATTGATCATCGCCGTCACTTCGGTTGTTGCCTCCCAGCGCGGCTTGCTCGTTTCGCAGGCAATGATGCGGGTCAGCTCTGCTTTATTGGCCTCCAGCAGCGCAGCAAATTTCTCAACTAGCGCCTGGCGCTCGGAGAATGGCCGTTTCGCCCATGCCGGAAACGCGCGGCGTGCAGCCTGGCAGGCCTGCTCAACCTGCCCGGCGCTGGCGTCGCTCCCCGACCAGAGCACCTCCTGGCCGACCGGGTTAGTTTTTGTCCGCGCATCACCTTCGCCCGTTACCCAGTAACCGTTAATCCATAGAGTCATGCTGTTTTCTCCTCAGGGCAGAGCCGCACCAGGCGAACCGTGTCGCCAGCGTTACATTTCAGGGCATCCAGTTGCGCAGCCGTCAGTACCAGACGCTCGCATGTTGGGTTGGTTCGCACTAGCATGGCGCGGAAGTTGGCGTAATTCTCGTTCGAGACAAGACAGGCTGGCCACTCGCCCGGCGCGGGCTGGCCTTCTGAAACCTCAACCAGGCGGCTTTTACGGATGGCGCGTACGCGGTCAATATCGCATTCCAGCGTTGGACCGCCGTCAAAGATGTCGACGTAATTGCGGTAGCGAAAACCCTCTTTCTCCAGCACTGCACGGGCCGGGGCGGTTTGCGGGTGAACTTCGCCGATCACCGCCTGCGCTTCCGGCGTTAAGAAATGGGTATAAATAGGATGCTTCGGCATTAACTCGGCGATAAACGCCTTCTGACCGGTACCGCACAGGTAATCCGCCCGGCTGAATTCCATGGAGAAGAAGCGTTCGCCCAGGCTCTCCCAGAACGGCGAGTAGCCCGTCTCATCAATTACGCCGCGCATCTCCGCGACCACTTTTTCGTTGAAGCGGTCGCGAAAGGCGGCCATAAACATGAAGCGCGATTTGGAGAGCAGATAACCGTTACCCTCTTTGCGCCAGTCCGGATCGAGAAACAGGGTGCAGAGTTCGCTGGCGCCGGTATGGTCATTACAGAGAAAAAGCGTCGGCAGCGCGTTGTAGACGTTCAGCTCTTTCGAGGCGTGGACCATCGTGCCGACGCGGTAGTTGTACCACGGATCGTTGAGCCCGACGGCCACCTCGATGGCGCAAATCCCCGCCACGGTTCCCGTGTCGGTCTCTTCCAGCACGAACACATAGCCCTGTTCGCTTTTTGGCAACGTCCCCTGCCAGGTTTGCAGGGCGCGCTCAATGCGCGCCGACAGCGTTTTTTCATCGGCAGGCAGCGAGGTCAGCCCGCCCCCTGTCTTACCGGCAAGCTGCATAAGCCCGGCGAGATCGCCGTGCGCAACGGGACGGATGACCATCATGATGACACCCCGGACTTCACCTGTTCGCAGGCCAGCGCAAAACGATCTAACCCGGTTCTGACCTCTTCCTCACTGACGATCAGCGCAGGGGCAAACCGCACCACGTTAGCGCCGGCAATCAACACCATCACGCCCTGCTTTGCCGCTTCCTGTGAAATCAGCTTCGCTTTGCCAGCAAACTCAGGGGCAAGCTCACAACCTATCAACAGCCCCAGACCGCGGATCTCTTTGAACATTCCGGTCTGGTTATTGATGGCGGTAAGACGCTCAACAAACCACTGGTGACGCTGCTTCACGCCGCTAAGCACCTCAGGAGTGTTGATGATATCCAGCACCTGTCCGGCGACAGCGGTTGCCAGCGGGTTACCGCCGTAAGTGGTGCCATGGGTGCCCACGGTCATCACGCTGGCGAATTTATCGGTGGTCAGCATCGCCCCCACCGGGAAGCCGCCGCCGAGCGCTTTAGCTGTTGAGAGCACATCCGGGGTCACGCCATAGTGCATGTAGGCGTACAGCTCACCCGTACGGCCCACGCCGGTCTGGACTTCGTCAAAAATCAGGACCGCGTTATGCCGATCGCACAGCTCGCGCAGCCCTTGCAGGAACGCTTTCTGGGCGGGCATGACGCCGCCTTCCCCCTGCATGGGCTCGACAATCACCGCACAGGTGGTGTCGTCAATCAGCTCGCTGGCAGAGTGTAAATCGTTATACGCCGCATGACGGATATCCGGCGGCAGCGGCGCAAAATCCTGAGAATATGAGGGCTGACCACCCGCACTGACGGTAAACAACGTGCGGCCATGGAAGGCATTTTTAAAGGCTACGATGCCGCTCTTGTGCGGGCCGAATTTATCGTGCGCATATTTGCGCGCCAGCTTCAGCGCCGCTTCGTTCGCTTCCGCGCCGGAGTTACAGAAAAAGACTTTTTCTGCGAAAGTGGCGTCGATCAGCTTCTTCGCCAGACGCAACGCCGGTTCGTTGGTATAACCGTTGCCGGTATGCCAGAATTTCGCCGCCTGATCATTCAGCGCCTGCCGCAGCGCCGGGTTTGCATGCCCCAGCGCATTCACCGCAATCCCACCCGCAAAGTCGATATACTCTTTGCCCTGCTGATCCCACAGGCGAGAGCCTTCCCCACGTACCGGAATAAAAGCCGCCGGAGCGTATACCGGCATCATCCATTCATCAAAATTTTCACGCGTAACTGACAGAGACATAGCGACCTCATCCGGTAAATAAAAGGTTGTTTAAATGTTAAATAATTGAGTGTTTGCACTGTGAATGTAGATTGCAGCGTTCGTGCCAGCCAGCGATAAAAATGCATAAACGGATTTGGGTAACAGAATATCAATGAGTTACAATATGGAGTTATTCACTATTAATGCATAAATAGTGAATATTTTTACAGCAAGCGGCGCTTTGCCGCACGAAAACAAGAAAGAGTATGCACATGCCAAATATAATTCTGGAATTGTGATCGCTCGCGAAATTTATCGGTCCTTTACGCCCTGTTCGAGGGCAAAACGCGTCGAAATGGTGCAAATATTGCACCGTCGGCATTATCTGTCGCAGTAATTGGGCGAAGCGGATAACAGACGACGTAAATTCTGCTACCATCCTTGCACTATTCACCTTGCATTGGCAGCGACTATGAAATTTGTCTCTTTTAATATCAACGGCCTGCGTGCCCGCCCTCACCAGCTCGAAGCGATTGTTGAGCAACATCAGCCAGATGTGATCGGCTTGCAGGAGACAAAAGTTCACGACGATATGTTCCCGCTCGAAGAGGTAGCGAAGCTGGGCTATAACGTTTTTTACCACGGTCAGAAAGGCCACTACGGCGTTGCGCTGCTGACCAAAGATACGCCGGTGTCGGTGCGTCGTGGCTTCCCGGGTGACGGTGAAGAAGCACAGCGTCGTCTCATCATGGCTGAGCTGCCTTCCCCGCTGGGTAACATCACTGTGATTAATGGTTACTTCCCGCAGGGTGAAAGCCGCGACCACCCGACCAAATTCCCGGCCAAAGCCAAATTTTATCAGGATCTGCAAAACTACCTTACGACCGAACTCAACAAAGATAATCCGGTGCTGATCATGGGGGATGTGAATATCAGCCCGACTGATCTGGACATTGGCATTGGCGAAGACAGCCGCAAGCGCTGGCTGCGCACCGGGAAATGTTCCTTCCTGCCGGAAGAGCGCGAGTGGATGCAGCGCTTGCTTGACTGGGGTCTGGTGGATACCTTCCGCATCGCTAACCCGGAGACGCAGGATCGCTTCTCGTGGTTTGACTACCGCTCTAAAGGCTTCGATGACAACCGGGGCCTGCGTATTGATCTGCTGCTGGCGAGCGCCCCCCTGGCCGAACGCTGCATCGAAACCGGTATCGACTATGATATTCGCAGCATGGAAAAACCGTCCGACCATGCGCCGGTATGGGCAACGTTCAAGCTGTAATCCTCAGTGAATATTAAAAAAATCAGTCTCCTGTGCGCCCTTCTGGGCGCATTTGTTTTGATCGTTGTTTTGCTTCCTCCGGGCATGCTCTCCCTCGACACGCTAAAAATACACCAGCAAACGTTGCTCGATCGTGTGGAGCAGGCGCCCCTTCAGAGCGCGCTGATCTATTTTGCGGTTTACGTTCTGGTCTCTGCGCTATCGATACCCGGGGCTGCGCTTCTGACGCTGCTCGGCGGGGCGATTTTCAGCCTGTGGGAGGCGATGCTGTTGGTGTCATTGGCCTCGACGCTCGGCGCCACGCTTGCCATGCTCGTCAGCCGTTATCTGCTGCGTGACTGGGTGCAACGGCGCTTTGCCGCACAGATGAACACGATCGATGTGGGGATGGTTCGCGATGGCGCGCGCTACCTTTTTGCCCTGCGCCTGATGCCGTTGTTTCCGTTCTTTCTGGTCAATTTGCTGATGGGGCTAACCCGTATCCAGGTGCGTCACTACTGGTGGGTCAGCCAGCTTGCGATGATACCTGCCACTGTCATTTATCTGAACGCCGGACGCGAGCTGGGAAAACTCACCACGCTGCGCGATATTCTGTCGCCGGGACTGCTGTTCGCCTTTACACTATTAGGGTTATTACCGCTGGTCACTCGCTGGCTGTTTTCCCGTTACATCCCTTCGATTAAAAAGTGAGGCATTATGCGCCGGGTGCGTTTTTGCGCGTTTCTGACGAGTCTGCTGCTGGCAACCTCTGCCTTCGCCGCAGAAAGCTGGCAATCCATTCAGCAACAGGCCACCGGGCAGACCGTCTGGTTTAACGCCTGGGGCGGTGACGAGGCCGTTAACCGCTACCTCGACTGGGTGAGCGGCGAGATGAAAACGCACTACGCCATTAACCTGAAGATCGTTCATCTGGCCGATGCCGCCGATGCGGTGAAGCGGATCCAGACGGAACAGGCCGCAGGACGCAGCAGTAACGGGTCGGTGGATCTACTCTGGGTAAACGGGGAAAACTTCCGCACGCTGAAGGAGGCAAACCTGCTGCTAACCGGCTGGGCGCAAACCCTGCCCAACTGGCGTTACGTCGATACCCGTAAACCGGTCACGGAAGATTTTGCCATCCCGACCGATGGGGCGGAATCCCCATGGGGCGGCGCGCAGTTAACCTTCATCGCCCGTAAAGCGAGTATGCCGACGCCTCCGGCAGATCCCCACGCGCTGCTGGCTTACGCTCAGCAGCACCCTGGCAAGGTGAGCTATCCGCGACCGCCGGATTTTACCGGCACGGCGTTTCTTGAACAGCTTCTGCTGGAATTGACCGCCCATCCGGAGGCGTTAAAAAACGCGCCGGACGGCACCTTTGCAGAGATCACCGCGCCGCTGTGGAACTATCTTGATACGCTGCATCCCCTGCTGTGGCGCGAAGGGAACGATTTTCCGCCATCGCCTGCGCGCATGGATACGCTGCTGGCCAGCGGCAGCCTGAACCTGTCGCTCACCTTTAACCCCGCCCATGCGATGCAAAAGGTGACGAGCGGTGAACTGCCTGCCGACAGCTACAGTTTCGGCTTTCTCAAAGGCATGATCGGCAACGTCCATTTTGTCGCTATCCCGGCAAATGCCAGTGCGAGCGCAGGGGCGAAAGTGGTGGCAAATTTCCTGCTGTCACCGCAGGCGCAGATCCGCAAAGCCGATCCTGCCGTCTGGGGTGACCCGAGCGTGCTGGATGGTGCCAAACTACCTGCGAAAGCGGCAAAACAGCTTCATGCCTTTACCCCTTCAGGCACGCCTGATGTACTTCCCGAACCGCACGCCGCCTGGGTTAACGCCCTGGAGCAGGAATGGCTTCGCCGCTACGGAACCCGCTAAGCGGGCTGGTATGGGCGGCAATGGCGGTCATCTATCTGCCACTGCTTCCCGCCAGCGGCATGCTGCTGGCCCCGGCGTTTTCTCTCAGTAACTGGGCGGCGCTGTTTGCCGACCCGCAGCTGCCGCAGGCGCTGGCCGCTACGCTGGTGTCAACCCTCATCGCGACGCTGGGTTCACTGTTTATCGCCCTGAGCCTGCTTGCGCTTCTTTGGCCGGGTGATGGCTGGCAGCGCCTGAGCACCCGTCTGCCGTGGCTGTTAGCCGTGCCGCACGTCGCCTTCGCCACCAGCGCGCTGCTGCTGTTTGCGGAAGGCGGTCAGTTTTACCGGATCTGTACAGTCTGTTCGCCGCAGCTTGACCGCTACGGTATCGGGCTTGGCCTGACACTTGCGGTCAAAGAGAGCGCGTTCGTTCTGTGGGCAATCTACGCCGCACTGCCTGAAAAGCGCCTCGCACAGCAGAAAATTGTCCTGCATACCTTCGGCTACGGACGAATGCAGGCGCTTAACTGGCTCGTCCTTCCGGCTATCGCCCCCGCGCTGGGCGCCGTGATGCTGGCGGTGCTCGCCTGGTCGCTTTCCGTGGTGGATGTGGCGATCGTGCTCGGGCCGGGCAACCCACCTACGCTGGCGGTGCTGGCCTGGCAGTGGCTCACCCAGGGCGATGCGCAGCAGCAGACAAAAGGAACGTTGCTGTGTCTGGTGTTGCTCCTGCTGCTGGCCGCACTTGCCGCGGTGGGATACGGCCTCTGGACGGCATGGCGGCGCGCCCAGCCTGACCCCTCCGGGGTACGTCGCGCTTCGCATACCGCGATGCCCGCACGGACGCTGGGCGGGTTACTGCCGTTGTGCGGCGTGCTCTGTGCGCTGGTTCTGCTGATGCTGGCACGCCGGGGCGACATCGGCCCCGTCAGCGACAGCCTTTCACTGGGACTGCTGTCCAGCCTGACAGCGCTGGCCATCCTCATGATCTGGCTTGAGTGGGGACCCCAGCGCGGCGCGGTGTGGATCTGGCTGCCGCTTGCCCTCCCGGCGCTGCCCCTCGTGTCCGGGCAGTATGCCGTGGCGCTGTGGCTGGGCATCGACGGCCAGTACGCTGCGGTGCTCTGGAGCCATATGCTCTGGGTTCTCCCGTGGATGCTCCTGGTGCTGCAACCGGCCTGGCGCAGGCTCGATCCCCGGCTTATCCTCACCGCCAGAACGCTGGGCTGGCGACAGGCGAAAATTTTCTGGTTAGTGAAATGTCCCCTGATGGTTCGTCCGGCCCTGCTGGCCTTTGCCACCGGCTTTTCCGTGAGCATGGCCCAGTACATGCCCACCCTCTGGCTGGGAGCGGGTCGTTTTACTACTCTGACGACGGAGGCGGTCGCCCTCAGCAGCGGCGGCAGCGTTCCGATCCTCGCCAGCCGGGCGCTGGGTCTGTTGCTGTTGACCAGCAGCGTATTTGCCCTTGCCGCGCTGCTCGCCCGGTTCGTGGGCCGTCACAGACAAGGATTACGTTAATGCTGAACGTGAAAAATCTCACCATTGCGCCACTCTTACGTGAGGTCAACTTCCGCGTCCCGGCAGGGGAGATTCTCACGCTGATGGGACCCTCCGGGAGCGGGAAATCGACCCTTTTCGCCTGGATGGTGGGCGCGTTATCCGCTGATTTTAAGGCGCACGGCGAGCTGTGGCTGAACGATCGTCGCTGCGATATGCTCCCCGTGGAAACGCGCGGGATCGGCATTCTGTTTCAGGATGCCCTGCTGTTTGACGCCTTCAGCGTGGGGCAAAACCTGATGCTGGCGTTGCCGGCGCACATTGCCGGACGCGCGCGGCGCGACGCGGTAGAACAGGCTCTTGAATCTGCCGGGCTGGCAAACCTCTACGCCAGCGATCCGGCGACCCTTTCCGGCGGCGAGCGCGCCCGGGTCAGCCTGCTGCGCGCCCTTCTCGCCCAGCCGCAGGCATTGCTGCTCGACGAACCGTTCAGCCGACTGGATAAAACGCTCCGCGCCTCATTCCGGGCGTGGGTATTCGAAACCACTCGCCAGCGCAAGATCCCGGTGGTGCTGGTCACGCATGATGAGGAAGATATCCCGCCCGGCGGAGAGGTGATTGAGATTTCTCGCTGGCAATAATGTGCTAACGCAATGTTTTTGGCTTCAGGAGAGACGACAATGCCACCCTCTTTTAATGACGTCAGGTTTTCCGATGAAACGTGTTTCTCAACTGACCGCGCTGGCTCTGATCTGCGGCCTCGCCTCACTCTCCTCCATGGCGGCTGATATGCCCCACTCCCTCACGCTGGACCGGCTCCAGGCGCAAAACGGCGCGGTAATTGATACGCGCATCAGTGCGTTCTATAACGGCTGGCCGCAGACGCTGCGCGGAACGTCCGGGCATGAACCCGCCGCGCTTAATCTCTCTGCAGGCTGGCTTGGGGCAATGAGCGATGAACAGCTCAGCGGCTGGGCAAAACAGCATCGGATTACGCCCGACATGCCGGTTGCGCTCTATGGCAACGATGATGACAACAAGACCGTCAAAACGCGGCTGGAAAAAGCGGGTTTTACCCACGTTTCCATCCTGAGCGATGCTCTGCAACAATCCGACCGTTTGCAACGTCTGGCACATTTTGAACAGCTGGTTTATCCGCAGTGGATCCACCTGTTGCAGCAGGGCAAACCCGTTACCGCCGCACCAGCCGGAGAGTGGAAGGTGATCGAGGCTGGCTGGGGTGCGCCGAAGCTTTATCTCCTGAGCCACATTCCCGGCGCGGGCTACATCGACACCAATGAAGTGGAAAGCGAACCGCTGTGGAATAAGGTCGCTGACGAAAAGTTGAAAGCGATGCTGGCGAAGCACGGGATCCGTCACGATACCACCGTCATTCTGTACGGTCGCGACGTATATGCCGCCGCGCGCGTGGCGCAGATCATGCTCTACGCGGGCGTGAAGGATGTGCGAATTCTGGACGGCGGCTGGAAGGCATGGTCAGACGCCAGCCTGCCCGTTGAGCGCGGAACGCCTGAGAACGTGAAGCCAGCCCCTGATTTTGGCGCGCCGATCCCAGGCCAGCCCCGGCTGATGGTGGATATGGAACAGGCCCGGGGAATGCTGCACCGTCAGGACGCCTCACTGGTTAGCATTCGTTCCTGGCCAGAGTTTATCGGTGAAACCAGCGGCTACAGTTATATCAAGCCAAAAGGTGACATTGCCGGTGCGCGCTGGGGCCATGCGGGTAGCGACGCGACCCACATGGAAGATTTCCACAATCCGGATGGCACCATGCGCAGCGCCGATGATATTGCCGCCATGTGGAAGACGTGGAATATCCTGCCGGAGCAGCACGTTGCGTTCTACTGTGGTACCGGCTGGCGCGCGTCTGAAGCCTTCATGTACGCCCGCGCCATGGGCTGGCAAAACGTTGCCGTCTACGACGGCGGCTGGTACGAATGGAGCAGCCATCCGCAGAACCCGATCTCCACCGGGGAGCGTGGACCGGAGAGCGCACGCTAGCGGGGGAGTGACTTCAGCGTCACGTAACCGCTCCAGATGCGCGTTGTGGTGGTCAGCCAGCACAACGCGCCAAACGCCCAGGCGAACAGCGTGAAGTGTGCCGGAAACAGGCAGCACAGCACAAACAGCGCGATGGTCTCCGTTCCTTCCGTTAATCCTCCAATGTAATAAAGCGACTTGTGCGCGTAGCCGGGGTTGTCGATATTATGCTTCCCCGCCAGCGCGGCAAAGGCCAGGAAACTGCTGCCCGTCCCCATAAACGCGAACAGCAGCCAGGCGGCGGCGATCGCATTGTCAGCCGGAGCGGCCAGCGCGAAGCCAAACGGTACCAGCGCGTAAAACAGGAAGTCGAGGGCGATATCAAGAAATCCTCCCGCGTCCGTCAGGCCACGGCGACGCGCCAGCGCACCGTCCAGACCATCCAGCAGCCGGTTCAGCACAATGGCGACCAGCGCCGCCAGATACCAGCCCAGCGCCAGAAACGGTAACGCCAGTACGCCAATCGCAAACCCGGCGAGCGTTAACCCATCAGGCGTAATAAACGGTTTATCCAGCGCGGCGGCCAGCTGATTTAACCCGGGCTTCAGCCGTGGATGCAGATGTTTATCCAGCATGCGGTTCACCTTTAAACGTGGCACACAGGCCCTGAGCCGGGATATCCAGCGCGGCGTTAAAGCGGGCGGAAAGGTTCTGAAAGGCAATCAGAGCCGTCATTTCGGTGATAGTCTCTTCGCTAAAGTGGCGCTTCAGCTGGTTTTTGATATTTTCATCCACCTGAGGCGGCGTGGCGGTGACCGCTTCCGCATAGGCCAGCGCCGCGCGCTCCTCTTCGCTGAACAGGGTGGAATTTTGCCAGTCGTTGACGGCCTGCACTTTATCCAGCGCCCCGCTCCGCTCGGCCAGACGCAGGCTGTTGGCATCAATACAAAATGCGCAGTGGCAGATCTGCGAGACCCGCGTCATTAGTAACGAACGCAGAACCGACGTCAAACGCGCCTTGCGCCGCTCCAGATAGCCGACAAATAGCGCTACCAGCCAGAAAAGACGCGGCATACGCCCCCACCAGCGCGTGGGGTTCAGCACCGCGCCGAAGTGTTTTTTCTGCATGGCAGCAATGGGCTTGAGGCTGACGGGAAGGGTTTCCATGGGCGCAACCCAGGCGGCTGTCTCTTTCACCTGATTCTCCTGATGACTGGACTCTTTGGCAGGGCACGATAATATGTCGTTTTTCGCTATTAATTATTGACGAACATGCTGAAAACACTCGATGTTGTTGCGGCCATCCTCGAAAAAGAGGGCAAGATCTTGCTGGCGCAGCGTCCCGAACATGCCGATCAGCCAGGAATGTGGGAATTTGCGGGCGGAAAGGTTGAAGCCGGTGAGACCCAGCAGGAAGCGCTGATCCGCGAACTACGCGAAGAGCTCGGCATTGAAGCCGTGCCCGCGCGGTATGTGGCAAGCCACCAGCGGGAAGTGTCGCAGCGGCTGATCCACCTCCACGCCTGGCACGTGCCGGAATTTAGCGGCGAGCTGAAGGCGCACTACCACTCGGCGCTGGTGTGGTGCACGCCAGAAGACGCGTTCACGTATGATTTAGCCCCGGCGGATATACCGCTCCTGGAAGCGTTTATTCTTTTACGCGACGCCAGACCAGCGGGTTTGTACTGAGGGTGCGTTCATCACGCTGGCACTGCAACAGCACGCCATCCGCCCTGACCACTGCGCCTTCGGAATAGTTTTGATCCTGATAGATACAGCACTGATTACACGGCTGCGCACGCTGTCCGCCAGCGCTAAAAACCTCTGGCGGCACGTTAACTTCGACATCCGGGCGAATGCGATCAGCCTGTGCCCCGGCGGACACCATCAAACATAACGCGGCCATTGCGAAACGGTTCATAGACTTAATTTCCTTTGCATCGTTTATATCTATAACGGTAGATCCTGGCGGGATCTTTAATTTATCTCGTCATCGCTTTTGGTTATGACGCGCGGCTTGTCATTAATTTCCCTTTCGGCCTAAATTTCTGCTTGCCTCTCAAAGCGGTGCGGGTGGTATAGTCAAAAAAACGACACAAAACATCTCCGCCACACGCACAAATTATTATAAGAGGTTCTTATATCTATGGATCAGACACGCTCTCTGGAAAGCTTTCTTGCCCATGTTCAGCAGCGCGACCCGCACCAAAGCGAGTTTGCCCAGGCCGTTCGTGAAGTCATGACCACCCTGTGGCCCTTCCTTGAGGAAAATCCGCGCTACCGCCAGATGGCGCTGCTTGAACGTCTGGTGGAGCCAGAGCGCGTCATCCAGTTCCGCGTGGCGTGGGTGGACGATCGCAATCAGGTACAGGTCAACCGCGCGTGGCGCGTGCAGTTTAACTCCGCCATTGGGCCGTTTAAGGGCGGGATGCGCTTCCATCCCTCGGTGAACCTGTCGATTCTGAAA
>NZ_JBMKHQ010000002.1:263573-409186 GCF_049237385.1 Enterobacter cloacae complex sp. IR5412
ATGCGCTTCTGCCAGGCGCTGGTCACTGAGCTCTATCGCCACCTTGGGCCGGACACCGACGTTCCTGCCGGGGATATCGGCGTGGGTGGTCGTGAAGTGGGCTTTATGGCCGGGATGATGAAAAAGCTCTCCAACAACAGCGCATGCGTCTTTACCGGCAAAGGTCTGTCGTTTGGCGGCAGCCTGATTCGTCCGGAAGCGACGGGTTACGGTCTGGTCTATTTCACTGAAGCGATGCTTAAGCGTCACGGGCTGAGCTTCGAGGGGATGCGCGTGGCGGTCTCCGGCTCCGGCAACGTGGCGCAGTACGCTATCGAGAAAGCGATGGCGTTTGGCGCGCGCGTAGTGACCGCCTCCGACTCCAGCGGCACCGTGGTGGATGAAGCTGGCTTCACAGCAGAAAAACTGGCGCGTCTGTGCGAAATCAAAGCCAGCCGTGACGGCCGCGTGGCGGATTATGCCCGAGAGTTTAGCCTGACCTATCTGGAAGGTAAACAGCCGTGGGGTGTGCCGGTGGATATCGCCCTGCCGTGCGCGACGCAAAACGAGCTGGATGTGGATGCCGCCCGGACGCTGATTAGCAATGGCGTGAAGGCGGTAGCGGAAGGGGCAAATATGCCCACCACCATTGAAGCGACCGATCTGTTCCTGGACGCGGGCGTACTCTTTGCGCCAGGCAAGGCGGCGAACGCGGGCGGGGTGGCAACATCCGGTCTGGAAATGGCACAAAACGCCGCGAGAATGGGCTGGAAGGCGGAGAAAGTGGATGCCCGTCTGCACCACATTATGCTTGATATTCACCATGCCTGCGTGGAGTACGGCGGTGAGGCTTCACAGACCAACTACGTGCGCGGCGCCAACATCGCCGGGTTCGTGAAGGTGGCCGATGCGATGATCGGGCAGGGTGTGATTTAGTTTCGCTGCATTCTCGCCCTTGCAGGCCCGGTAAGCGTTAGCGCCACCGGGCTTTTTTCAGGCCGCAGAGCTGCTTTTTGCCGGGTGGCGGCTTCGCCTTACCCGGCCTACGGTTTAAGCGGTGGTATTTTTGGCTGCGCTTTTTTTCTTTTTGAACGGTTTCTTCGCCCCGCCACCCGGGGCAACCATCCCCCGGAATCGCTTCACTGGCGTGCTGCGCGCCTGATCAATCAACTGATAAAGCGTCCCCACCAGCGGCTGCATAAAGTCCTGGTAACGGCACTGCTTTTCGCTGATCTGCGTAAGCACCGACTCCCAGTGCGCGGTCATGTCCGGTCTGGCGGCCAGCTCTGGCAAGGAGTGAATCAGTGCCCGGCCCGGCTCTGTCGAATGGATATAGCGCCCTTTTTTCTCGAGAAAACCACGCTTAAACAGCAACTCGATAATCCCCGCGCGGGTTGCTTCCGTACCCAGACCGTCGGTGGCGCGGAGGATCTTCTTCAGATCTTTATCCTGCACAAAACGGGCGATCCCGGTCATGGCCGAAAGCAGCGTCGCATCGGTGAAGTGGCGCGGCGGCTGGGTCTGACGTTCAACCACTTCGCCTTTTTCGCACAGCAGTTCATCGCCTTTGGCTACGACCGGCAGCGGCGTGCCGTCGTTCTCTTCGTCACGCTCTTTGTTGCCGAGCAGCGTGCGCCAGCCCGCTTCCGCGAGGAAACGCGCTTTGGCGATAAATTTGCCTTTGGCAATTTCCAGCTCAATAACGCACTTGCGGAAAACCGCGTCCGGGCAGAACTGCATCAGATACTGACGCGCGATCAGGTTATAGACCTTTGCTTCGTTGTCGTTCAGGTTGACGTTGCTGGTGCGCGCCGTCGGGATTATCGCGTGGTGGGCATCGACTTTTTTATCGTCCCAGCAGCGGTTATGGGTATCCGGGTTTACCGCCGGCTGCGGCAACAGATCCGGCGCATGGACACCAATGGCATTCATCACCGAGTGGCGTCCGGCGAAGTGTTCCTCCGGCAGATAGCGGCTGTCCGAACGCGGATAGGTGATCAGCTTGTGGGTTTCATAGAGCTTCTGGCAGATATCGAGCACGTTCTGCGCGCTCAGGCCAAACTTTTTCGCGGCCTCGATCTGCAACGCCGAAAGGGAGAACGGCAGCGGTGCGGGCTCTGATTCCCGTTTGTCGTTATAGCTGGTAACGATCGCGGGCTGGCCGGTAATGCGGTTAACCACGTGCTCCGCCAGCGGACGATGCAGCAGCCGTCCCTCTTCGTCCTGATATGACTCACAGGCATCGCTCGGCTGCCAGACGGCGGTAAAGCGTTCGTCTTTCGGCGTGACGATATGCGCTTTGACTTCGAAGAAGTCTTTGGCGACGAAATTTTCGATCTCTTCGTCGCGACGCACCACCAGCCCCAGCACCGGGGTTTGAACACGCCCTACAGAGAGTACGCCCTGATAGCCCGCATTGCGTCCCAGGATGGTGTAGGCGCGGGTCATGTTGATCCCGTACAGCCAGTCCGCGCGGGCACGCGCCAGCGCGGAGACACACAGGGGAATAAATTCGCTGTTGGCGCGCAGGCGCGAAATCGCGCGCTCCACCGCCTGCGGGTTGAGGTCGTTAATTAAACAGCGCTGCACCTGCTGGCGCTTTTCCGGTGCCAACTCCAGGTAGTCGAGCACTTCGTCGACAAGCAGTTGCCCTTCCCTGTCCGGGTCACCCGCGTGGACCACTTCCGTCGCCTCATGCAGGAAACGCTTAATGACGTTGAGCTGTTTGGTGACGGAAGGACGCGGTTGCAGACGCCACTTTTCCGGCACGATCGGCAGATCGTTGAGGTTCCAGCGGGCGTAGCGGCTGTCGTAGACATCCGGCTGCGCCTGTTCAAGCAGGTGACCGATACACCAGGTGACCACCTGCCCGTTACCGCATTCGATAAAGCCATCACCTTTGCGATGCGGCTTGGGCAGCACGTCGGCGATGGCTCGCGCCAGACTCGGCTTTTCGGCAATAAACAACCGCATCGAATTAACGGATCTCAATCATCGGGCGGCCACCGCGGGCGGTCACCAGCTCGCCAATGGCCGTCAGGGTGATGCCAAACTCGGCCGCCGTTGCCTGAACGTCAGCTTCTGCTTCCGGCGTCACCGCCAGCAGCAGGCCGCCGGAGGTTTGCGGATCGCACAGCAGATTGCGCGACGCTTCCGGCATTTCGCCCATTAAATGGCCGTAGCTGGCGAAGTTGCGCTGCGTCCCGCCCGGAACGGCGCCCTGAGCAATGTACTCTTCCACGCCCGGCAGCTTCGGCACATCCTGATACCAGACCTGCGCCTGCACGCCCGCGCCCTGACAGACTTCAGAGAGGTGTCCCAGCAGACCAAAGCCGGTCACGTCGGTCATGGCCTTCACACCGTCGATATTGGCGAATGCCGCACCGGCAAGGTTCATCTGGCACATCACTTCCGTTGCCAGACCAATATGCTCGGGCTTCAGCAGGGATTTTTTCTCGGCGGTTGTCAGTACGCCAATGCCCAGCGGCTTGGTGAGGAACAGCTTGCAGCCCGCCTGCGCGGTGCTGTTGCGCTTCACGCGTTCGGTCGGCACCACGCCGGTGACGGCCAGGCCGAAGATCGGCTCCGGCGCATCGATAGAGTGACCACCGGCCAGGGCAATACCCGCCTGCTGGCAGGCAAAGCGTCCGCCTTCGATGACATCGCGGGCAATCTCCGGCGGGAGGGTGTTAATCGGCCAGCCCAGAATGGCGATCGCCATAATCGGCTTACCGCCCATCGCGAAGATATCGCTGATGGCGTTGGTGGCCGCAATGCGTCCGAAGTCGAACGGGTTGTCGACAATCGGCATAAAGAAGTCAGTGGTGCTGATAATGCTGGTGCCGTTACCTAAGTCATAAACCGCTGCATCGTCACGCGTTTCGTTACCGACAAGCAGGTTCGGGTCGACAAACTTCGCCTGTTCACTGTGCAGGATGGTCTCCAGCACTTTCGGGGAAATTTTACAACCGCAACCGGCTCCGTGGCTGTATTGCGTTAAACGAATGGTTTGCTCGCTCATGGACGTCTCCTGTCATCTCAATCGCGCTATGGTAGCGCTCATTCCATAAAGAGGTAAGTATGACTGTCTGAATTCTGCGGCGGATGCTCAGAATCCAGACAGTTTAGCGCGTGTAATTAAAAACGGCTGACGAAAGGCGTGGTGTCCGGCACGCTAATGGTGCTGGAGGCTTTAAGTTGCGGGGTGCCGAGATAGAGGAAGCCGACAATTTTATCGTGTTCACCGCAGGAGAAGCCTTCCCGCACGGCGGCGCTCCCGGTCAGCGGCCCGGTACGCCAGATGCCGTTAAAGCCCTGCGCGACGGCGGCCATCTGCATTGCCATTACCGCGCAACCGGCAGACATCTCCTGCTCCCAGACCGGCACTTTATGGTCGGCCTGGCATTTAGCGACTACCGCGATGATCATCGGCGCACGGAACGGCGCGTTACGGGCTTTATCAATCCCCTTCTCATCCTGGCCTGCGGCAACCGCCCCCTGCTCCAGCAGCTGGCTGAAGCGGTCGCGCCCTTCGCCTTCAATAATAAAGAAGTGCCAAGGCTGCAATGTGCCATGGTCCGGCGCACGCATTCCGGCACGCAGAATGTTTTCCAGCTGCTCGCCGACGGGGGCCGGGTCGGCCAGGCGGGAAGCGCTACGACGGTTAACAAGCAGTTCAAGTGCGTCCATTGGTTAACTCCTTTCGTGAAATTTACTCACAAAATTAACACGACAGCAGAATTTGTTACAGCGTGGCAGGCGATTCCTGCTGACAAGTGGCGGTTGGGTCATTACGATAACCGCACATTACCGTCCTGTGGCGACGGAAACAGTCCTTTTCTGGTTAGGGAGAATACATGCGAACCCTTTGGCGAATCTTTGCCGGTTTCTTTAAATGGACGTGGCGACTGCTCAACTTCGTCCGCAACCTGGTGATGAATATCTTCTTCATCTTCCTTGTCCTGGTATGCGCAGGTATCTGGATGCATCTCAGCAGCGCCAACCAGGCGCAGAATTCGACGCGCGGCGCACTGCTCCTCGATATCACCGGGGTGATTGTTGATAAGCCATCGACCAGCAACCGTCTGGGCGTGATTGGCCGCCAGCTGTTCGGCGCGACTTCAGACCGCCTGCAGGAAAACTCCCTGTTTGATATCGTCGACACGATCCGTCAGGCCAAAGACGATCGCAACATTACCGGTATCGTGCTGGATCTGAAAGATTTTGCCGGAGCCGATCAGCCTTCGATGCAGTACATCGGGAAAGCGCTGCGGGAATTCCGCGACAGCGGTAAACCGGTCATTGCCGTCGGCGACAGCTACACCCAGGGGCAATATTATCTGGCGAGCTTTGCTAACAAAATCTGGCTCTCTCCGCAGGGCACGGTCGATCTGCATGGCTTCGCCACAAATGGTCTGTACTACAAATCGCTGCTCGACAAGCTGAAGGTCACTACCCACGTCTTCCGCGTCGGGACCTATAAATCTGCCGTGGAGCCGTTTATCCGTGATGATATGTCCCCTGCCGCCCGTGAAGCGGACAGCCGCTGGATTGCCGAGCTGTGGCAGAACTATCTCGGCACCATTGCCGCTAACCGTCAAATGACCGCTGAGCAGGTCTTCCCGGGCGCGCGCGGTGTGCTGGAGGGCCTGCGCAAAGTGGACGGCGATACAGCGAAATACGCGCTTGATAACAAACTGGTCGATCGGCTGGGTTCCAGCGCTGAAATCGAAAAAGCGCTGACCAAACAGTTCGGCTGGAGTAAAGAGGACAAGAACTACAGCGCCATCAGCATGTATGACTACGCCGCGAAAAAGCCGGATGACAGCGGTGACAGCATCGCCGTGGTGTTTGCTAACGGGGCCATTATGGACGGTGAAGAAACGCCGGGGAACGTCGGCGGGGACACCACCGCGTCGCAGATCCGCGATGCGCGTCTGGATCCGAAAGTGAAGGCGATTGTCCTGCGGGTGAACAGCCCTGGCGGCAGTGTCAGCGCCTCCGAGGTGATCCGTGCTGAGCTGGCCGCCGCGCGTGCCGCGGGCAAGCCGGTCGTGGTCTCGATGGGGGGCATGGCGGCTTCAGGGGGGTACTGGATCTCGACGCCAGCCAACTACATTGTGGCTAACCCAAGCACGCTGACCGGCTCGATTGGCATCTTCGGCGTGATCAACACCGTAGAGAACAGCCTGGATTATCTCGGCGTTCATACCGACGGCGTTTCCACCTCGCCGCTGGCGGATGTGTCCGTGACTAAATCTCTGCCGCCTGAGGTGTCCGAGATGATGCAGCTCAGCATTGAGAGTGGCTATAAGCGCTTCATCACGCTGGTGGCGGATTCCCGTAAAAAGACGCCAGACCAGATTGACCAGATCGCGCAGGGCCACGTCTGGACCGGCCAGGATGCGAAGAGCAACGGTCTGGTAGACAGCCTGGGTGACTTCGACGATGCCGTGAAGAAAGCGGCGGAACTGGCGAAGCTCAAGCAGTGGCACGTTGACTATTATCAGGACGAACCGACGTTCTTCGATATGGTCATGGACAGCATGTCCGGCTCCGTCCGCGCCATGCTGCCGGAAGCGCTTCAGGCGTATCTGCCGGCGCCGGTGGCGACGGCGGCTAAAGCCATGAAAGCGGAGAGCGATAAGCTCGCGACTTTCAACGATCCGCAAAGCCGTTACGCGTTTTGCCTGACCTGTGCGAACGTGCGTTAAAAACCGTCCCCTCTTCCCGTTAAGAGGGGATTTTTTCTTTTGAAGAACAAGAACTCATTACCATGCAGAAGAAATCAATATATGTCGCCTATACCGGCGGTACCATCGGTATGCAGCGCTCAGAAAATGGCTATATTCCGGTTTCTGGCCACTTGCAGCGCCAGCTGGCGCTGATGCCTGAATTCCACCGTCCGGAAATGCCGGACTTTACCATCCACGAATATGAGCCGCTGATGGACTCCTCCGACATGACGCCGGAAGACTGGCAGCATATTGCGGACGATATTAAAGCCCATTACGACCAGTACGACGGCTTCGTGATCCTCCACGGCACCGACACCATGGCGTTCACCGCCTCGGCGCTCTCCTTCATGCTGGAGAACCTGGGCAAGCCCGTCATCGTGACCGGTTCGCAGATCCCGCTGGCGGAACTGCGTTCAGACGGGCAGATCAACCTGCTTAACTCCCTGTACGTGGCCGCTAATTACCCGATCAACGAGGTAACGCTGTTCTTCAACAACCGACTGTACCGCGGGAACCGTACCACTAAAGCGCACGCTGACGGCTTTGACGCGTTTGCCTCACCTAACCTGCAACCGCTGCTGGAAGCGGGGATCCATATCCGTCGTCTGGGCACGCCGCCCGCGCCAAATACTGCAGGCGAGCTGATCGTTCACCCGATCACCCCGCAGCCGATTGGCGTGGTGACGATTTATCCGGGTATTTCCGCCGACGTGGTGCGCAACTTCCTGCGCCAGCCGGTGAAGGCGCTGATCCTGCGCTCCTATGGTGTGGGTAACGCCCCGCAGAACGGTGAGTTCCTGAAAGAGCTTCAGGAGGCGAGCGATCGCGGGATTGTGGTGGTGAACCTCACTCAGTGTATGTCCGGTAAGGTCAATATGGGCGGCTACGCCACCGGCAACGCCCTGGCGCACGCTGGCGTGATCAGTGGTTTCGATATGACCGTTGAGGCAACGCTGACTAAACTTCACTATTTACTGAGTCAGGATCTGGATATTGATTCCATTCGCCGCGCCATGATGCAAAACCTGCGCGGTGAACTGACGCCGGACGATAAGGAGTTCCCATGAAGCAACGCGCCCTGTTACTGGTCGATTTGCAAAATGATTTCTGTGCGGGTGGTGCGCTGGCCGTCGCGGAAGGCGACAGCACCGTAGACGTCGCGAATTCGCTGATTGAGTGGTGTAAGGCTCGTGGTGAAGCGGTGGTGGCGAGTCAGGACTGGCATCCGGCAAACCACGGCAGCTTTGCCAGCCAGCACAACGTTGAGCCTTACAGCCAGGGCGAACTGGACGGACTGGCGCAAACCTTCTGGCCCGATCACTGCGAGCAGCAGACGGAAGGCGCTGAGCTGCATCCGCTGCTGAACCAGAAAGCCATCGACGCGGTGTTCCACAAAGGTGAAAACCCAACCATCGACAGCTACAGCGCATTCTTCGATAACGGTCACCGCCAGAAGACGGCGCTGGACGCATGGTTACGCCATCATGAGATCACCGAGCTGATTGTGCTGGGCCTGGCGACGGATTACTGCGTGAAGTTCACCGTGCTGGATGCGCTCCAGCTGGGCTATACCGTGAATGTCATTACCGACGGCTGTCGCGGGGTGAATATTCAGCCGCATGACAGCGCCCAGGCGTTTATGGATATGGCCGCAGAAGGCGCAACGCTGTATACGCTGGCTGACTGGATGGAGACGCAGGCGTAAGCTTTGTTAGCCGGGTGGCGGCTTCGCCTTACCCGGCCTACTTTCTCTGGTTTTGTAGGCCGGGTAAGCATCAGCGCCACCCAGCAAAACCCCCTCCCCGATCTCCCATAAAGTGAACTCCCTCGCATCACAAGCGAAGCGGCGATGGTATTCTCTTCAGGCTGTTTTTTCGCCACGCCTTTTCTGTGGCGTGGTTATTTTTATTCAGTCAAAGAGGAAATTATATGAAACGTTTGCCCTTGCTGGCAGCATTACCCTTGCTTTGCGCGTCACTGGCTTCCGCCGCGCCCCTGATGTCCGTGGGTTACTTCAATGGCGGTGGCGATGTTACCGCCGGACCGGGTGGCGATATTAATAAACTCGACGTCCGACAGATCACCCACCTCAACTACTCGTTTGGTCTGGTCTATAACAACGAGAAAGACGAAACCAACCCCGCGCTGAAAGATCCGGCAAAACTGCATCAAATCTGGTTATCACCTAAGGTGGCATCCGATCTGGCGTTATTTCCTCAGCTTCGTAAACAAAACCCGAACCTGAAAGTCCTGCTTTCCGTTGGCGGCTGGGGGGCGCGTGGTTTTTCTGGCGCAGCGGCAACCAAAGAGAGTCGCGCGGTATTTATTCGCTCCGCGCAGGAGATCGTCAGTAAATACGGCCTGGACGGGATCGACCTGGACTGGGAATATCCGGTCAACGGCGCGTGGGGACTGGTCGAGAGCACCCCAGCCGACAGGGATAATTTCACCGCGCTGTTAAAAGAGATGCGTGACGCGTTTGGTAAGAAAAAACTGGTCACGATTGCGGTGGGCGCAAATGCAGAAAGTCCGAAAAGCTGGGTGGATGTGAAGGCCATTGCCCCCCTGCTCGATTACATCAACCTGATGACCTACGACATGGCGTACGGGACGCAGTATTTTAACGCGAATCTGTATGACTCCAGCGCCTGGCCAACGGTGGCTGCCGCAGACAAATACAGCGTTGATTTTGTGGTGAATAACTATCTGGCCGCCGGCCTAAAGCCGCAGCAAATGAACCTCGGAATCGGTTTTTACGGTCGTGTACCGAAGCGCGCCGTTGAACCGGGTATCGACTGGAGTAAACCGGACGCGCAAAACAATCCGGTCACCCAGCCCTACTTCGGGCCGCAGGAACTGGGCCTGTTCAAATCGCTTGGCTATGACCTGACCAAAGATACCTACGTGAAATACAACGATATCGTCCGCAAACTGCTAAACGATCCGCAGAAACGCTTTACCGAGCACTGGGACGAACAGGCGAAGGTGCCGTGGCTGTCGGTAAAATCCGCCGACGGGAAGGCGCTGTTTGCGATCTCCTATGAGAACCCGCGTTCCGTGGCGATTAAAGCCGATTATATCAAGGAGAAAGGTCTCGCCGGGGCGATGTTCTGGGAGTATGGCGCGGATGACAACAACCAGTTAGCGAAGCAGCTGGCGGAGTCGCTTGGGATCCCGCACTAAGGTGTAGTGTGCCGGGTGGCGGCTTCGCCTTACCCGGCCTACATGGGAGATTTATTTGAAGGTTGCAATCGGCTTCGGCGTGATGCCGAAGTCTTCTTTCAGTTCGCGCTTACTTTTCATCACCATCTGACCGTTAGTGTCGATGGTCATGTGCTGGGCGTTGGTATTGTGACGCGCCTGCCACAGCATCACCAGCTGCAAGCTGTTCTCTTTTTGCTCAGGTGTGAGCGCCACACCGTCCGGCCATTTTCCCAGCTCAACGGCCGTCACCAGGCGCTGATAAACCTCCGGGGTCATGCCAGCAATCATGTCATTAATATTCACGATCTCTCCCTTTCAAAGGAATAATTTGCTGAATCGTTTTTTCAACCCTTGGTCTGGTCGCCGTTTTCGTCATCGGTAAAGCTCATCGAAGCCGAATTTACGCAGAAACGCTCCCCCGTCGGCTGCGGGCCATCCGGGAAGACATGCCCGAGATGGGCGTCGCAATTCCCACAACGAATTTCGGTGCGCACCATGCCGTGCGAGGAGTCCGTCAGATAGCGGATCGCATCATCGCTGACAGGCTCGTAAAAGCTTGGCCAGCCGCAGCCAGAATCGTACTTAGTCTGGGAGTTAAACAGCGGTGCATCACACACCAGGCAGTGGTAGACGCCTTCCCGTTTATTGTGCAGCAAACGCCCGGTAAACGGCGGTTCCGTGCCGTGATTTTGCGTTACGTAAAACTGCATCTCTGTAAGGTTTTTTTTTAAATCGTCGGGGTTATGTTGGTTCGACATATGCTTACATCTCGCTGTTGAAACAGACATCTTTTAACCCAGATTCTAACAAAACATTAACACCCGCGCGTGCACTTTTGATCTAAACTTATGTGTCGCGAAAAGGCGGTCAGGCAATTGTGATCAATTTCACATTTTAATCCTGCAAGGCCTTTAAAATTCCGGGCGCAGCCCCCATGTGGTTGCTAGCTCAAAGGGAAAGTGAGGCGAGTCAGTCGCACAAACGTTAGTCACAGGATTGATTTGTCGCAATGATTGACACGATTCCGCTTGACGCTGCGTAAGGTTTTTGTAATTTTACAGGCAACCTTTTATTCACTAACAAATAGCTGGTGGAATATATGACTATCAAAGTAGGTATCAACGGTTTTGGCCGTATCGGCCGTATTGTTTTCCGTGCTGCTCAGAAACGTTCTGACATCGAAATCGTTGGTATCAACGATCTCCTGGACGCTGAATACATGGCGTACATGCTGAAGTACGACTCAACTCACGGTCGTTTCGACGGCACCGTTGAAGTGAAAGACGGCCACCTGGTTGTTAACGGCAAAACCATCCGCGTTACTGCTGAGAAAGACCCAGCTAACCTGAAATGGAACGAAATCGGTGTTGACGTTGTAGCTGAAGCTACCGGTATCTTCCTGACCGACGAAACTGCACGTAAACACATCACTGCGGGTGCGAAGAAAGTTGTTCTGACTGGTCCTTCCAAAGACAACACCCCAATGTTCGTTCGCGGTGCAAACTTCGAAACTTACGCTGGCCAGGACATCGTTTCCAACGCATCCTGCACCACCAACTGCCTGGCACCGCTGGCTAAAGTTATCAACGACAACTTCGGCATCATCGAAGGTCTGATGACTACCGTTCACGCTACCACCGCTACTCAGAAAACCGTTGATGGCCCGTCTCACAAAGACTGGCGCGGCGGCCGTGGCGCGGCTCAGAACATCATCCCATCTTCTACCGGTGCTGCTAAAGCAGTAGGTAAAGTACTGCCAGAACTGAATGGCAAACTGACTGGTATGGCGTTCCGCGTTCCAACTCCTAACGTATCCGTTGTTGACCTGACCGTTCGTCTGGAAAAAGCTGCTTCTTACGAAGAAATTAAGAAAGCAATCAAAGCTGCTTCCGAAGGCCCAATGAAAGGCGTTCTGGGTTACACCGAAGACGACGTTGTATCTACCGATTTCAACGGCGAAGTGTGCACTTCCGTGTTCGATGCTAAAGCAGGTATCGCACTGAACGACAACTTCGTGAAACTGGTTTCCTGGTACGACAACGAAACTGGCTACTCTAACAAAGTACTGGACCTGATCGCTCACATCTCCAAATAAGTTGAGATGAGTGCTTGATCCTAAAAGGCGACTTCGGTCGCCTTTTTTATTGTTTTTAGACAGAGGATTGCTTAATGATTAATAAAATTTTTGCACTTCCGGTAGTCGAACAACTTACCCCTGTGCTCTCCCGCCGTCAGATTGACGGCGCCGATATCATCGTCGTCGATCATCCGCGCGTTAAAGCCTCCGTAGCGCTCAATGGCGCCCACCTGCTCTCCTGGAAACCAGAAGGCGAAGAAGAAGGCCTGTGGCTGAGCGAGGCCACCTCGTTCAAAAAAGGGGCGGCGATCCGTGGCGGCGTACCGATCTGCTGGCCATGGTTTGGTCCGTCAGCGCAGCAGGGAATGCCGTCTCACGGTTTCGCCCGTAACCAGCAGTGGACGCTGAAAGCCCACAACGAAGATGATAACGGCGCGGTGTTGACCTTTGAACTTCAGGCAAATGATGAAACGCGCGCCCTGTGGCCACATGAATTCACCCTCTATGCCCGCTTCAAGCTGGGTAAAACCTGCGAGATTGAACTGGAAGCGCACGGCGAATTCGAAACAACGTCCGCCCTGCACACCTATTTCAACGTAGGCGACATTCAGGCCGTTAAGGTGAGCGGACTTGGCGATACCTTTATCGACAAAGTGGACAACGCGAAAGAAGGCAGGCTGGACGACGGCGTTCAGAGCTTCCCGGACCGTACCGACCGCGTGTATCTGCACCCGGAAGCCTGTAGCGTCATCCACGACAGCGCGTTGAACCGCGGCATTGACGTGGTTCACCACCACCATAGCAACGTGGTGGGCTGGAACCCGGGCCCTGCCCTTTCCGTCAGCATGGCAGATATCCCGGATGACGGTTACAAGACCTTCGTGTGTGTGGAAACCGCGTGCGTGACCGCCCCGCAGAAAACCAGCGAAGAAAAACCGTCCCGCTTAGGCCAGACGATCAAGATTGTGAAGCGCTAATATTTATCAGGCATCATAAAAAACAAACGGGGCGCAAGCGCCCCGTTTTAATACATCACGTTCTGGTCAGAACTTGTAGGTCACACCCACGGAGAAGATGCCGGACCAGGACTTGTCGACCATCGGGCTGTCCTTCACTTCGTCGCTCAGACGGGTATAACGGCCAGTACCGTACACGTTCCAGTCACCGAGGAAGTTATACGAGGCGGTGAGTTCCAGGTACGGATCCCAGCCATCATCAGCGCTGTAGCTCTTCAGACCACTGCGGCGAGACTCAGCCTTAGACACGCCATAGTAGTAGTCATTGTAATTCTCGCTGCTGTACTGCACACCGATACCCGGCGTCAGGGTCACCGCGCCGTTGGTATAGCGATAAAGCCACGCCAGATCCCAGATGAAGCCATTGCTGTTGTCCAGGGTATCGCCCGCCAGCGCCGTGCGCAGGAAGCCATACTGGGTGTTATGCACATATGAAAGCCCCGCCATCAGCGAGCTTCTGCGCTTGTCCAGCTGACGAAGCGCATTGCTGTCGCTGTCGCCTGGTTTAAAGTACGTTGGGTCGTAATAGGCCATGATGGAGAGCTTATCGGCCGTATCGTTCCACAGATAGTAGCCGCCGCCCAATCCACGGAACCAGAAGTTATCGCCTTCATAGGTGACAACGGGGACAGGATAAACGTCGCGGTCATACTGCTTGTACGGGCTGTTGATCACGCCAGCACCCGCGCCAACAGTCCACTGGCTCTCAGCCTGTACGGTGCTCGCTGCGGTAGCGGCAAGGATGCCCAATGCCAGAAGTTTGAGTTTGGTCACAATCCATTCTTTCCTGTAGTCAAATAATCAGCGGGTGAAGTGTAACCGCCATTCCCGTACATCCCAAAATTTTTTGCGCGCGAATCCATTTGATTAACCCGTTATTTTTCATTTTTCAGATGACATCCCGCTTTCATTTATATGACCGATAAATGAAAAACCCCCTTTTCGCTTATAACCGCAGTGGAAATTTTTGGATGAGTTATTGATATGTCATTGAAAGTAGATTTTATCCGTATGCAAGTTTTGCAATTGCCATCTACGCTTTAATTTAAGAAGAGGTTTTGCTGAACACCCTGCGGTTCATAGCCTTCGACCTGGCACACAGGTTGCTGCTCTGGCAGTGAGGTGCGAAAGATTCTCTTCCGGGAGCCTCCACTACTCATACGAACGGCTCTTATCCTGTGCTAAAAAACGAAAGGACGGCATGCCATGAATATATTCGATCACTATCGCCAGCGCTACGAAGCTGCCAAGGACGAAGAGTTCACACTGCAGGAGTTTCTTACCATTTGTCGGCAAGATCGCAGTGCCTATGCCAATGCGGCAGAACGGCTATTGATGGCTATCGGTGAGCCAAACATGGTTGATACTGCCCTGGAGCCACGGCTTTCCCGTCTTTTTTCGAATCGGGTAGTCGCCCGATACCCGGCGTTTGAAGAGTTCTATGGTATGGAAGATGCCATTGAGCAGATTGTCTCCTACCTGAAGCATGCCGCTCAGGGGCTGGAAGAGAAGAAACAGATCCTTTACCTGCTGGGTCCCGTCGGCGGGGGTAAATCCTCCCTGGCTGAACGGCTGAAAGCGCTGATGCAGCGCGTGCCGATCTATGTGCTGAGCGCCAACGGCGAGCGCAGCCCGGTCAATGACCATCCGCTGTGCCTGTTTAATCCGCAAGAGGATGCGCAAATTCTGGAAAAAGAGTTTGGCATTCCGCATCGCTATCTCGGTACGATCATGTCGCCGTGGGCGGCAAAACGCCTGCACGAGTTTGGTGGGGACATCACCAAATTCCGCGTCGTGAAAGTGTGGCCGTCTATCCTCGAGCAGATCGCCATTGCTAAAACTGAACCCGGTGACGAGAACAACCAGGACATCTCGGCGCTGGTGGGTAAAGTCGATATCCGTAAGCTGGAACATCACGCGCAAAACGACCCGGATGCCTACGGCTATTCCGGTGCGCTGTGCCGCGCCAACCAGGGGATTATGGAATTCGTCGAGATGTTTAAAGCACCGATCAAAGTGCTGCATCCGCTGCTGACCGCCACCCAGGAGGGGAACTACAACGGGACGGAAGGTATTTCCGCCCTGCCGTTTAACGGGATTATCCTCGCCCACTCGAACGAATCTGAATGGGTGACCTTCCGTAACAACAAAAACAATGAGGCGTTCCTTGACCGCGTGTACATCGTCAAAGTGCCTTATTGCCTGCGGATCTCCGAGGAGATCAAGATTTACGAAAAATTGCTCAACCACAGTGAGCTGGTCCATGCCCCTTGCGCACCGGGAACGCTGGAAACGCTGTCACGCTTCTCGATTCTGTCGCGCCTGAAAGAGCCGGAAAACTCCAGCATTTACTCCAAAATGCGCGTGTATGACGGCGAAAGCCTGAAGGATACCGACCCGAAAGCCAAATCGTACCAGGAATACCGCGATTACGCCGGGGTCGACGAAGGGATGAACGGTTTGTCGACGCGTTTCGCGTTTAAGATCCTCTCCCGCGTCTTTAACTTCGACCACGCGGAGGTGGCCGCCAACCCGGTACATCTTTTCTACGTGCTGGAACAGCAAATTGAACGTGAACAGTTCCCACAGGAGCAGGCTGAACGCTACCTGGAGTTCCTGAAAGGCTACCTGATCCCGAAATACGCCGAGTTTATCGGCAAAGAGATCCAGACCGCCTACCTGGAATCCTATTCCGAATACGGCCAGAACATTTTCGATCGGTACGTCACCTACGCTGACTTCTGGATCCAGGATCAGGAGTACCGCGACCCGGATACCGGCCAGCTGTTTGACCGTGAATCCCTGAACGCAGAGCTGGAAAAAATTGAGAAACCGGCCGGGATCAGCAACCCGAAAGACTTCCGAAACGAGATTGTGAACTTCGTGCTGCGCGCCAGAGCGCATAACAACGGCCGCAATCCAAACTGGACCAGCTACGAAAAACTGCGCACGGTTATAGAGAAGAAAATGTTCTCTAACACGGAAGAGCTGTTGCCGGTTATCTCGTTCAACGCCAAAACCTCAACCGACGAGCAGAAAAAGCACGACGATTTTGTCGACCGTATGATGGAAAAAGGCTATACGCGCAAACAGGTCCGCCTGCTTTGTGAATGGTATCTGCGCGTGCGTAAATCGTCTTAAAACAAGTGCCCGGTAACGCGCTTACCGGGCCAACAAAATGTCCGGCACTTACGGACGCTGCAAGTTGGCAAATGCAGTACGGGGGATATATGACCTGGTTTATTGACCGGCGTCTTAACGGCAAAAACAAGAGCACGGTGAATCGCCAGCGCTTCTTGCGCCGTTATAAAGCGCAAATTAAACAGTCGATCTCCGAGGCCATCAACAAACGCTCGGTGACCGACGTCGACAGCGGCGAATCCGTCTCCATTCCCAACGATGACATCAGCGAACCGATGTTTCATCAGGGGCGTGGCGGTCTTCGCCATCGCGTGCACCCAGGTAATGACCACTTCGTCCAGAATGACAGAATCGAGCGGCCACAAGGCGGAGGCGGCGGTTCTGGCAGCGGTCAGGGACAAGCCAGCCAGGACGGTGAAGGCCAGGATGAGTTCGTCTTTCAGATTTCAAAAGACGAATATCTCGACCTGCTGTTTGAGGATCTGGCCCTGCCGAATCTGAGAAAGAATCAGCACCGTCAGCTCAACGAATACAAAACCCATCGCGCGGGTTATACCGCAAACGGGGTGCCCGCCAACATCAGCGTGGTGCGTTCACTGCAAAACTCGCTGGCGCGACGCACGGCGATGACGGCAGGCAAACGGCGCGAACTGCGCGAGCTGGAAACCAGCCTGAAAGTGGTGGAAAATACCGAACCGGCGCAACTACTGGAAGAGGAGCGCCTGCGAAAAGAGATCGCCGAACTGCGGGCGAAGATCGACCGGGTACCGTTTATCGACACGTTCGACCTGCGCTACAAGAACTACGAAAAACGTCCGGAGCCTTCCAGCCAGGCGGTGATGTTCTGCCTGATGGACGTGTCAGGTTCAATGGATCAGGCCACCAAGGATATGGCTAAGCGTTTTTATATTCTGCTCTATCTGTTCCTGAGCAGAACGTATAAGAACGTGGAGGTGGTCTACATCCGTCATCACACTCAGGCGAAAGAGGTGGATGAGCATGAGTTTTTCTACTCGCAGGAGACCGGTGGCACCATCGTGTCGAGCGCCCTGAAGCTGATGGATGAGGTGGTGAAGGAGCGCTACGACCCGGCGCAGTGGAACATCTACGCCGCCCAGGCATCGGATGGCGATAACTGGGCGGATGACTCGCCGCTGTGTCATGAAATTCTGGCGAAGAAGATCCTGCCGGTGGTGCGCTACTACAGTTACATTGAAATTACCCGTCGCGCCCACCAGACACTGTGGCGAGAGTATGAGCATCTGCAAGCGATGTTCGATAACTTTGCGATGCAGCACATTCGAGACCAGGATGACATCTATCCGGTCTTCCGGGAACTGTTCCAGAAGCAGAGTTCGACAACCTCCAATTAAATGTTATTAATCAGCCAGTTAACTCTGTTTTTCTGGCTGATTTTATTGCATTTTCATCCTCATTTTTCTCCATGTTTTTCATTCACTTAAATTTTATTTTGGGGAATGCGATTTTGAAGAAGTGATTATGCAAAACTTCCTTTGAGCTTTAGGATGCCATCATGGGATGGAGGTTAAAATTCTCTCGTTCCGACCAAACCACACAAAAAACCAGCCGCTTATGGCTGGTTATTCGTCAGTGAAGCATGGGGAACTTTATCTATATTGCAGGGCAATCATCATCTAATGCACGATTGATGAAGAACGTCACTCTGCCCAACACTTCCACCTCTTCCAGAGCGGTTCCCTCTATTGCCTCGCCATCATCCGTGATCAATGACTTACCCATCAGTTTTGCAAACTGCGTGTGGCCGTCGCACAAAATTAACAATACATCTCCTGGCCTTTTTTTCGTGGCTGGCTCAATGACTGCAAACCCAACATCTGTTTCAAGCACCCTGCTTTCTGCCCCTATGTTGCACAGAACGGATGGAGAAAGTTGGCGTTCGACGTAATCGGTCGCAGGTGATGCAAATCCCATCAGAGGACCCTCCCCATGTTTCTCAGGATCCAGTACCGGTTATCGCTACCGTCTGTCGTCTTGTCAGCGAAGCCTGGCTGATTGCGCTCTATCCATGCATTGGCGTCGGCTCGGGTGAAGTGCCAGTTAAAACCACGCAACTTTTCTATAAAGCTGTCTGTTCTCAGGTAGCGGTAGCCCTTTGGGTTAAGCTCTATGGCCGCAATAAAGGCGGCCTGAATATCTGAAATTCGGGGCATAATCTGCACTCCCTTTATTACTGTGTTTATATACAGTAGTTTCAAATGAGATGCAGATCAATTTGGGTTCGCCTATTAATTTTTAAGGCTGAATGTCCTCAGGCTGCTCTGTCAGTTCAAGAGAAGCTTCGGAAGCTCTTGTTTTCCAGATGCTATCCTCTGGCATATCGAGGCGAACGTCGATCCAGCTGTTGGCAGGAACATCTATAGGAGCCCCTTTCGTTTTAACAATTTCGCCTTCTTCGTTGAGTATGTATTTCCGCTTAAAAAGCCGAATCGTCAGCCCACCGCCTTCTGTCTGCTCAGCTTCAACTACACCCAGTTCCCCCATGCCGCCAGGGTCCATTGGTGGCAATAACTGCCAGCCCTCAGAGGCCAGTCCCGCTGAACCAGTCAGGACATAAACACCAACATCCAGTCTTGAAATCTTGATCCCTTCAGCTTCTTCATTGGCAGTGCCACCTCCACACCAGCTGAAACCGTCAGAATCAATGTCCTCACGCTGGCAGTCCTCACGGGATTTTACAATACGGGCGACAGGGGACGCCGCCTTCAAAGTACCATCGCTTGATTTTGTCGTATTACCAGTCGTGTAAGCTTCGTGATAGGCCCATGCGATCCCGCTGTAATATGAAAACCAGGTACGACGTAGAGAGTATGCCTGATGTATTCTGGTTGGCCTGTTGCCCCGATTGAGAATGATGGAAGTTAGTCCCGTATTCGATGTCAGGCCCAACTGAGTCAGACCATCATTTTGATGTGAGGTAAATCCGGTAGGCGTTAACCCGTCCATATTATCGAGGGTTGGACCGTCCGCCTGAATAGCACCAAGGTTAAATGCGCCTACCAACATCACGTTTCCAGAGTTTGTTCCGGCATCTTTTGCAGCTGCGCTACCAAGGCTTGCTTTATCAGCTTTTTCATTTAATGCAGCCGTAAAACTGTTCCATGACGGACCGGTGAATGAAGAACCATCCGGGAGCGTAACGGTTATATTTCCCGATGCACTGAATAACCGCTGCCAGTTCTGTTTGTCATAGTTCAGGCCACGCAGAGCTTCGGCGCTTTGTGCCACCAGCGCAGCAGTAACAAGGTTCATCGCAACGCGCGGCACGGCATACCATGCCGCCCCTGCCTGAGTGGGTCCGGTATAGCTGCTGACAAGCGTCAGTGAGGTATTACTGTTCACTGTTTTGATCGCCAGCGTGTAGGGAATACCGCCGATGGTCACAACAATAAAATCTCCGGCGACCAGTTCGGTGGTAAAGGCGGTGCCATTGCCGGTGACTGCTGCTGAGTTATTGGTCAGTGTCAGTGTTCCTGCGGACATAGATGCTCCTTTGAGGCAATAAAAAACCCCGCCGGAGCGAGGTTGGTATTAATACTGAAAAGGTTCAGACGTACATATCGGGGATAACGGGTAGCGAGATCGGCGTAACCCCGGCGTTCGCGAGCTGCCTGTCAGCCCAGCCGACATACAGCCCCCTCCCCGCCCTCAGTGTGCCATTCTGCATAACCAGCCCGTAATGGTAGTGATAAATGCGACCACCGCCGAAGCTGGGCACCCTGAGACCAAAGCGGCCAACCGGAACATATCCGCCACCGGGGACGGTCTGCGCTGATGTGGATGGCACAAAATTAGTGCCGAGATAAACAAATGGCCTTCTCGCCGTTGAGAACGTGCACTGGCCTGCCGCGTTATAGATATTGAATCCGGGATTCGCGGCCACGGGCGTAACGCCACCCGCAAAAATAATCACATCAACTGTGCCGATCATGGGCTGGTCTTCCGTGTTTGATCCATCATTCAGAAACAGCAGCCGGTTTCCGTCATAGTCCAGGGTGTAAGGGCTGTTCCACTTACAGCAGACCAGGTATTTACTGCGATCAAATCCTGCAATGGTCGGCGTGACCCAGCCGGACGTACCGACAGTTACCCTGGCTTTATAGATGCAGTACCCGACCCTGGACGCTGTTGTGATAGCCGTAAAGTCGGTGCTGTTCTGAACGAGAAGGCCAACGTTTGAGTTCTGGCTTACGGGCAGGATCTGCCACAGCGTGCCGGAGAACGCCACGCGCTGCGGATTGGGAAATCCGGGGTTTGAATTCCCGCTCCAGTTCTGCGTGACGTTCGCGCCGGAGATAGTGACGCTGTCCAGCTTGAATATCCCCTCGTCGCTGATTACCGTCTGGGTCGGTATGAAAATGACATTCGACCCGGCCACGTAACCCTCAACTGTCGCAGTATTCACGTTACCGATACCGCCGGATATCGCCCCGCCATATGTAGGGCAACGTAATCCGGCGGTAATTTCCATCGGTTTACCGCCATCATTGAGATCGATTAAAAGTCCTGAAGGCATAAATCACCATGAACCAACGACGATACGGCCACCGCCGGGGATGTTGACGGTAATACCGTTATTGTTGATAACGACCGTGTTATTGGTCCCGTTGAACGCAAAATTACCGCTGTCTGCATAGAGTTTGCCGTGGAATTCACAGTCGCCGTTCTTGTCGATGTTCCAGCCCCGAACTCCGGCTGCGAAGTTTGTCGAGCGGATATAACTGCCGATTTTCGCATTGGTGATACTGCCGTCCTGGATCATCGCGTCACGGATAAAGACCTGTCCGTTATAGACAAAGAAGGCGGCCTCATAGTTGCCGGGATCGCTTCCTGAGTAGATGCCGAACTGGTCAGCAGCGAATACAACCGTGGATTTGTAAGAACCACCAGAAGGCTCAATGGACATACCAAAGCCGGTGTTGTACTTCACGCCGTTACGGATAATGCCAAGGTTCAGGGTATATGAAGCCTTGCCTGTACCGTTGCTCGTCACCTCGGCGTTCATTTTCTGGTTAACCGCCGTCGTCAGGTCTCCAACCTCTGCCTGAACATAAGTATCAAGGGAAGCGATAGCTTTCGTGTTATCACTGATGGCCGTTTGCTGCTCGAGGATTTGCGAGTTAACACTTTCGAACTGAGACTTAACACTGGTGGTGAGCTGGGCTAACGCCTTGTCTACCGTGGCGATCGTTGTCCTGACCGTCATGATTTCGGCATTTACTTCCCCCAGTTGCTGGAACTGGCGTTCCACCGTGCCGTTATTCGCCAGCGCGTTTTGCAGAATGCCTTCAAGGTTGGTATCAACTCCCTTCTCCACGTTTTTCATGGCGTCAGAATTCCTGACAGACTCGTCAATGACGTCAATCAGGCCCGACGTATCGGTCTGGCACAGCGCGGCCACTTCAACAAACGCAGATGTACCAAACGCGTTGATCGTGCGGACATACCAGTAATAGGTGTGCCCGTTCTTCAGGTTATGGCTGCTCCAGGTGGTGCCAATCCCGGCACGCGTTGCCCTGCCTTCAACCGTTGACGTGCTGGTATTCGGTAGCCTGGTTTCGCCGGACGTCCAGAAATCAAACTGCGTTGATACGTTCGTCACTGCTGCCAGGCGCGGGTATAGCGTGATGGCAAAATAGCTTTGCTCAATATCTACCCTTGACGGCGCTGGCGGTGCCTGAATGCTGAATTCAAGATATGCCTCCGGCGACTCTGCCCCCATCTGGTTTACCGCAGTGACGTGGGCCGTGTAGGTAGACTGAACAAGCCCTGTCAGGCGGGTAAAGGAACCCGGAACCTGAACAGAGAGCACCGTCTGACCCGCCTTGCGGATCACAACCTTGTTGTAAACAAACTGCCCGATGTTCTGCCAGGACAGCACGCCCTGAACCACCTGCCCAATCTCCTCGACGGTGTATTTCAGGTTCTGCGGCTGCGCCACCCCACCAGATGGCAGCTGCGTGAACGGCGGCCGCTCAATTGGCTTGCCTATTGCATCACCCCAGACATCAGCAGTCTCCTGTTTCAGGGTGATCTGCACCCCGTTCTGCACACCGAACCGCCAGTCGGTCACGCGCATTTCGACATTAATGATTCCGAGCGACGGGAAATTCACCTTCACGTACATGCCGGGACGGTAGCGATAGCCGCTCAGGTTCAGTGTGAGATTCATCGTGCGTGAAATGCGGGTGCGCTTCAGTTTGATGTCTGCCAGGCGCTGAGCCTGAAACTCACTGGTGACAAAGCGAAGTTTCAGATCCTGCGAAATCTCAACGCCATCTTCAGCAACCCATTCGCTGACAGACACCGCCGGGAAATCAGCCTCAGCGTAGGTCTGCTTAGGATCGATAAAGGTACCGTTAATGGTGTTGACGCGCTCAGACTGCGATACTTCCGGCATGATTTCGATATCGCCGGCCAGCTGACTTTCGGTGATCACTTCGGTTGCAGGGCCATAATACGCACCAACCAGAATGCCGTGCTTACCCGCAATGTACGTTGGCTCGCCAGCTCCGGCAGCCAGCATCGCTTCAAGAATGCTGGCTTTGTTTTCGTTCAGGTCGAACTCACCGTTTAAGGTGTAACGTTTTTCCGTGGTTCCGTCGCCGTTCGTTACCGTCTCGTCGCAAATGTTGGCGGCTTCCTGAAACTGATCCCAGTTGATATCCGCATCCGGCACCTTCAGGTAATTGCGGTAATAGTCCAGCACGCAGAGTGCAAGGTTGTTGCTGTATTCCGTGCGGCCGGTGCGCGGGTCATAGACCTTGCGCCCCGTTTTCTCGACCTTGATGTTAGGAATGCCTGAGGGGAATTTTTCAGCGTTAAACTTCAGCGACACACGTAGCCAGGAAATGCCCTTGCCGATCATGTCCTCTTTCCAGGACGGGCAGTTCTGAAGCATAAACGGATCGGCGGTCTGGCGGTCGTTATGTACTTCGTAGGTGGCGTAATCAGGGTACGAACCAATATCGTCATCACCGAGATAGATGGTTCCCACACCGGAGAGAGGGTGTCCCGCCAGGGTGATCGCAAGGTGAAGCCATTCGCCATCAGTCTGATCGCCTTTTTCCTCTTCGGAGAAGAAAAGCGTACCTGCTGATACCGTCCTGCCATATACCACCGTTTTCGGGCTGGCAGCCGCGCGCAGAACCTGTTTCCTCTCCGCCACATCACGGTAACCGCCAATAGATGGCTTCTTCGTCAGCATCTGCGTTGCCACCTGCGCAGCAATAGTGATAGCCATGGCAATCGCATAAGCTTCGTTTGCCGCCGCAATACCCGCAGCAACCGTGGCAACAATTGGAATAGCAGCAGGCATCAGCGAACCCTCCAGGTGCTCAGTGGCTTAATCCTCAGACAAACCAGCCCATCCTCCCCCGGCACCCACACGGCGCCGCCGTAAATCACCCCGGCGCATCGGGTGCCAGCATTCTCGACAACCGCGATATCGCCGCGCTGGGCCATCTTCACAGGTACCTCATCGAGGTACTTCGCCAGCACTTTCTCCAGCGATCCGCCGCCGCGCAGCAATGCTTTTTTCGCACCCGTTTCGCTGTCATACGTCCCGCGCCAGCCGTCGGCAAAATTATCCCCGGTCATTGCTTCAGCGCAGTCAGCTGCGAACAGGCAGCAGTCATGTTCGCCCCATAAAAAAGGCCGCTTTTCAGCGGCCCTTATCACGGCGATTAATCTGTTATGCCAGTCTGGATGCTTCATGCTTCCTCACGTATAGGTAAATCCTGGCGCATCTTTTTTACTGCCCCAGTAAATAGAACGTTCTGCCATCTGTGCGACGTAACGAAAAATGCGATCGCCTGGCTGGGAGGCCTGATGCGATTCGTCGGTATAGCGGTCCGGGAACGGTCGTTGCCAGTCTTCAAAAATGTTACTGACGGTGTATTGCAGGGCGTTGGTTTCCCCCGACGTCGCGCCGGTACCGGATACCCGCCCCTTAAAAATCAGGTCAGCAACCTGAACAACGCCGTTGTCGTCCATAGCCACCAGATACAGTTCCGCCGGTTTCCCCACACAGCGCTCGTTAAGCGTTTTGGCAAACAGGGACATGTCCAGGCCGGAAAGCGTCATCCTGAGCTGCGTCGGGCTCGTCGTGTTAGTTTCATTGACATCATCAATGGCGCCCATCGTTCCCATGCCGTAATAGACATATCCGCCCAGCACCAGCGTGCCGGTGCCGGAATGGACGTAAGCGGTCCCGGATTCAAACTGGACATTGGCCGCCAGCACCGCGGTAACCCTGTCACGGGATAGCCAGGCGATCATCGAATCTGAAAAAGGGGAATACAGCATTAAAACGCCTCCTCAAATTCCAGTGTGTAGCTGGTGAAAACGCCGGGAACGCGGTTACCCGCGCCCTGCTGGTTATCTTTCAGCTTAAAAATGCCGTAGGGGTTAGCCACCTCAATTTTGCCGTTAACCGGCGGAGAGGTACGCAGCATCGGCGCAATCGGAATCATTGCGGTACCCGTTGAAGTGCTGGTCACATCAGCAGTGACCATCTTCAGCTCATCGTTCACGGTAAGGTAATCCCCGGTGCGCAGCACGAGCTTGCCGGGTGTCCAGCCTTTACTGCTGAGCTGGTTCCCCGTCTGGTTCGCATCCTGCACTACCGGATTTCCGGCTGGCGTTCTCCCCTCGCGTCCCCAGTCGCGAATTTTCACCCTGCCGTACTCACCATCGAGATCGGCCACCAGCGCATCAATACGCCGGGATTTATCGTCGGTAAGGTTGTTAAACGTCAGGGAGCAGATCCAGCGGGTGCCGGGGAAACGAACGGTCTGTGAGGCACCGTTAAAGGGAGAGCGAAATGTTTTGGTGTTACTTTCCGGTCGCCATGTCAGGGACGACGGGCATACATCAGCAGGCCATTCAAGCGCAGCCATACTTATTCACTCCTTATTAAACGCCAAGCAGTCGCCTGCCCTGCCCGTTAGTCTGGAAATCACTCAGCATGTCCTGCCGCGCCTTCTTCGCGCCGTCTCTGGCCCCTTTAGCGGCAGCCTCCTCCATCGCCTGCTTAAGCGCGGCATCGCCATTACCGGAAATGGCGAAATGCTGGTGAATGGTCTGTTGAATGCTATTCCCTCCCGCGCTAACGGAGGAGACAGCATCATCTACCATTCGCACGCCGAGAGAGCCGTCTGCGGTTCTGGTTAGCGGCATGATCGCCTCTGGCCCAGCTTCACCCATCAAGCCAGCACCTTTAGCGAAGGCGAACATCGTAGGGCTGTTCACAATTCCATTGCGGAATTTGCTCAGATCAGGGGAATCATAAACCCCACCTTTTGCGTTCAGGGTTAAACCAGAAGCGGCTGAATCGTAGGCACCAGATGGCGTACTGCCACCAGAAGACGCGCCTCCAAACATCCCGCCAAGCGAACCGAGAAGCCCACTACCACCGGCAGACTTGAGGCTATTCACCAGAATGGCTCTAAGCAGAACCTTTTGGAGCTCGCTCAGCACGCTGTTGGCCCAGTCCGCCCAGTCCGCTTTATTCCCGTTGAGTGCATTCGCCATGTTGTCAACCAACCCATCCAGGGTGTTGCCCACAAGACCCGATACCTGACTGTAATAATCGCTGGAAGTGTCAATCCAGTTAGCCAGCCCATCCTGTGCACCAGCGAGCCAGTCGCCCTGAATTTTGTCCAGCTCCTCATAATGGGAACGATATTTATCAAGCCGTACCGCAAGTGCCTTATCGAGTTCCTGGTTATAGCGGTCATATTCGGTAGAGGTCTTAATGTCTCCACTCTGGAATCTGCGTTGCAGGTCTTCGCGCTTCTCGTTAAATTCACGCTCAATATCGAGTTGCTCACGCATTCGTTCGCGTGCTTTATCCCCTAACCCGGCGCCGATAACATCCGCATCGAGGGAGCTTGCAGCGTTAGCATTTTCGCGCTGAAGGTTCGCAACATATTCGGCTAGCCTGATATTTTCCTCATTGGCCTTTTTAACTGAATTGAGGCGATCAACCTCAGTAGCGAGCTGCTCCAGGCGAGTCTTCTGAGTTTCATTAAGTCCAGCCAGTTTGCCGTCCGCAATATCAAACTGAAGCTTTTGTTGTTCTGTGACTTCTGCGCTTTTCTTTCCGGTGGTATCGATCAGAGCAATTTGACGAAGATAACTTGTCTCCATAGATTTAAACGAAGACTCAAGCTTTTTAAGATTTGAATCAGGCTTCGTTTTGCCGTTTGTTTCGTCTTTATCAAGCGCATAGCCAGTCCCTACTGTTGCAAGTTGGACAGGGAGTGTGGATTTTGGTTGCTTTTCGCTTTTCAGTTTTTCACGTATTGATAATAGTTTTGTTAGCTCGTCATTGAGAGCTTTCTCACTATCATCTCCACCAGTAAACCACGCAAAAAATGACTTATCTTGACTATAGATATCATTCCTATTTTCAAGCATCTTCTGAAGATATGTTATCCGTTCCTCTACATCTCCAGAGTCGTTGATATCTATTTTACCGCTCAGCGCTGCAAACCTATTCCCGGTCAATGATGCTATTTCGCCAAGCTTAGCTGCTATGGTAACTAACCATCCAGCCAATTGTGCAGCCTCACTAACCAAATCAACAAGACCGGAAATAACTTTAGGGTCAGTCAGTACATCTCTAACCTTATTAAACGATGTTGTTAACTCAGTTAAGTCTACTTTTGCTAGACCTGAAGCAATCTCCATCTTGAGGCCTTTTACCTGCGCCTCTATATCCTCGAAGATATTATTAACCTTGATTAAATCATCTATAGATGACGGGTCAGGAGCGACTCCATAGTCTTTAGCCAACGCAATGAATTGTCGCAACTTATCATTATTATTATCAAAGAGAGGAAGAAGTTTTGATAGATCGTTACCTAAACTCTCTAGAATTGTCGTTTTTTCGGCGTTTGTGTTGATTTTACTGAGTGCTTCACCAATCGCCATCAATTGCTGATCTGGCGTGGATTTGGATAATTTTTCAGCGGACAGACCTAAAGCATTTAATGCATCAACAGCTTCGCCTGATTGGTTGAGAACTGCATCGCCAATCTTATCGCCAATATCTTTGAAGATATCAGCCATTTGATCCCCAGAAACGCCCGCTTTCTCAGCTGCAAATTGCCATGCCAAAAGATTTTGGGTCGAAATGTTAAGGGACTTTGCCCAGCGGTCTGTTTCAGCGATTTGCTTGGAAGTGCTTTTAAGTAACTGGAATCCAGCAGCCCCCACACCCAATGCAGCAGATGCAGCAGCAGCACCTGTAGCTGCCAGTGCGAGGCTTGTTTTCTTCGCATCGTCCTGAACCTGTTTACTCCATTGAGCGGATGCTCTTTCAGCCTTATCCATCCCTGATACAAAACCGCCTGTCTTTGCGATCAGGTCAAGAGTGAGTGTTCCGAGGGATTTTCCAGCCATACTAGCACCTGTACTTGTTATGAATTATGATTAACTAACAAAATTATATTCATTCGGTAGAAACGTTAAAATTTGACTAAGGGAGCATGAAAATGAAATCAAATATTTATTTAATACTTAGGTCTCTTATACAAGGTTTATACAGAGGGAGTTTGTTTACCTTTTGCTTATGGTCGCTAATAATAATATATTCGTACTTATCAAACCCGTACTTATTATCCACTATATTTAACGGGGTATTAAATTATAAAATTGATACATTCGAAAGGTTATCATCCATGGGAGATAGATTATTAATGGCATATATTGCCGTGACATTAATCGCAATACTTTTGTCAGCAGTTGATAATTTTGTTGTTAAAAGAAACAGATAATTACCGAAAAAAAACACCTAAGGGCTATAATTTATCCCTTAGGTATTCAGCCCCATGTACGCATCGCCTCTTCAAGTTTGATCGGCTCGTTTGCTGCCTCCCGCTCTACAGCGGCAATATGAGGCGCAAAATCAGCAATGCTGAAGGCAGGGGTGTTTTTGGTACGGTTTACGTTTGCCAGCACAGAAGAAACCAGTGCCGCACCCCACTCCGTTCGCATCATCAGGTTCAGATTGCCGTACTTCTGCCGGTACTGCACCCACTGCTGGAACTCGCGGAAGCTGAGGCGTTCTTTTGCCTCAGCGATAGTGCGGCCACCTATCCCGTTAAGGACTAGTTCGCACCAGATTTCGTCTTCTGCGCTGAGTCCGTCTTTCCCAGATCGTTAACTTCCTGAATAGCCACCAACAGCGCCACGGTCAGGCCACCGTCCAGCGCGCCACGGTCTGGATCGGCCTCGCCGGTAACATCGGCAACCGTAAACACCTGATGCCCATTTTCATCGCAAATTGACGCTGCGATACGGCCAGCTACCCCATCTATACGGCCCAGACCAGCAAGCACATCTGATGTGGCAGTGTGATAGCCAAGTGGACGGATATACGTTGTCGCTGTATGTTCCTTACCATCCTGTGATTTCCAGGTAATCTCTTTTTCCACCGGGCGGCCGGTAAACGCTCCCGTTTCTTTCAGTGTGTCGAGTGTCAGTTTCATTTATCTTTCCCGATAATGTTTGTTGAAACGCGGGGGTTCAACCCCGCCAGTGATCAGCTACCAGACTGCTCTTTCGGAATCCATGCCCCCTGCCCGGAACGCTGGATAGTAGCAGAAGTCTGCACGACCGTGTTTCCCTGGAAGTCGAACGGGAAGTCGGAAACATATCCCTTGAATACGTACCAGGTGCGATCAGAAGGAAGCACCAGACCATCAACAGCTTCCGGTCCTGTTCCCGCTGTCGGCTTTGATTCACCATCAGACCAGCCGATAGCAAACGTTACGTCGCTCTGGTCATTTGACTCTGCCATGTTGCTGAGCATCAGGTGGCTGGCGTTAGTTGGATCTGCGTTAAGCGTGGCCGTTGCCTGCCCCGGTGTACGCAATCCCTTTTTATATTTTCGGGTGTTACGTTCGCTCAGGCAGGTGTCATCAATCTGATCTGCCGGGCTTCCACCTGGTGAAAATGCAGTGATGCATTCAATTTCGCTCACGACACCATTCGCGAGCACGTACAACTGTGTGCCTTGAGTCACTACTGACATGGTTATCTCCGGGTAAAAAAAACCGGCGGCGCCGGTGTGTTATGGAAGGTTGTTTTATCGTTTGACGAGCCAGTCGACGTCGAAGGAATAACGGTACTTCATGGTACTGGGTTCCAGCTCCTGCATACCCCATCTGGTGATTATTGCGCTGCCTTCGATCGCATCGCGAAGCGCCCGCGCAACCGTGATGACTTCAATATCTGTGTCGGCGTAAACGTCAATCTGAACAGAAAAGCGGTCTATATCGGGGCGCTGCTTCAGGTAATTTTGAGGATCACCGTCAATGTTCTGCCAGATCGCATAGGGATAGACAACTTCATCAAAATGCTTGCCGAAGGGGTACAGCCTTACGGGAGATTCTCCCAGCAGGGAGCGAACCTCCTGGCTGGCTGCACAAACTTTAAAAACAGGCGCTATCATGCTTTGGTCCCCTTTTTCACAGCCTGTCTGATCGCACGATCGATAGCTTTTTCCATTTCTTCCGCAAAAACGTTAATGACAGGGCCATCGATACCGTTCATCGCGGGGCGGATGATAGGTCGTGCTGCTGCATGCTCTGTTCCGAATTCAAGCATTCGCCAGTACCAGGTGTCGCCGCCGGGATTCCCTTTGTCGCCTGCTGTTTTGTAAGTTCTACCGGCTCGCCCCTTTCTGACGTTGGCTTTTGTCTGGGCATACTGTCGCGCACCACCCATAACGCCAACGCGGAAAGTCAGGTTACCAGTTCTCCGGAATTCACGACTGCCAAAGCTGGCAACGATATTTTTATAGATGGCCTCTTTGGTCAGTGGGTCATCAACCCGGGCAGCATTACTCCGGGCACGGTCCCTGATTAGGTTCGCGGCTTTACGAAGCGCAAATCGTCCCGCTTTGTTACGGGTGACGTCTGATACTGCCTCCATTTTCCCAAGCAGGGAATCAAGCCCGGTAAGACTTACTTCAACACCATCAGCCATCATTTACCCCTTCTGAGCAGGGAAGCGTGAGATATTCGCGGCCACTTTTCGGATCAGGAAGCACGCCCTCAATGTTATATATCTCACCGCGAAACAGGATCCGATTCATCCGGGTAATTCCCGGTCGAAAGCGAATTGTGATACGGGTGGTGATTTCCCCCTGCGATGCCTGGGCTGCAATATACTCGCGAGCAGACAACGGGGAGACTTCCGCCCATACGGTAGCCAAATCCCGCCAGGTTTTATTTACAGCTCCAGTCTCTGGGTTCTGAACCATCACTGGCTCCTGGATTGTTACCTGGTGACGTAGTTTCCCGGCCTGCATTCTACCCCCTGACTTTCTGGCTGAGATACTGAGGTTTCAAATCGTTCAGTGACGTAATTTCAACCCCATCATCTTCAGCCAGTGACTGGATAATGACATCGCATAACGCCATATTTGACTCAGCCAGCCGGTTTAACGCGTCCGTCTGCGCCCTCTGTGCTTCTGTCTGTTCGCGTAGCACTGTTAGCAGCTCGTTTACCTGTTGCTCGTTCATATGCAATTTTCGCCCATTTTTTTATCCACTCACGCCGTTCCGCGCATCCTGAACAAGCCATATTTACACCCCGTAAATTCGGTATGGCTGAAGCAGGGCTTCAACTGCAAGCGGGACCTCTGCAACGGTTTGCCCGATGGACACGGATTCCCGGTTTGCATACCAGTGACCGATAAGCAGTAGCATGGCTGCCTTAACATCATCATTGAGCAGTATCGGGTCTGGATCGTCAGCGTAGCCAGGGCTGCTTTCCTTTTCAAAGAGCGTTCGCCGTGTCCATGTCTGGACGTACCGGGCCGCTGCACCTGTGTAAATCTCCAGCAGAGCATCATCACCCGTAAAGTCGGTATCAATGCGGCAATGCTGTTTCACCACATTCTGATCAAGCATTTGTTTGCCCCAAAAAAAAGCGGCCCGAAGGCCGCAATAGTTATCAGCTACCCGCGCCGGTGCTGAATGAACCGTACACGAACGCCTCAGGGCGTTTCACAGCCAGCGCCAGACGTTCTTCGCAACGGATGGTGATCATGTTTTTCTCGAAGTCGTCGGCGTTCTCCGTGGAGATAACCACGTTCGCATCTTCGCGGTCGAAGATTTGCGCGCCAGCGTTAAATGCACCGGTCAGGAATTTACCCTGGAAGGCTGCCGCTTCCGTTGCAACAACCGGCAGGCCCCACAGAGTCGGACCAGTCAGCGCCGCAGGGTTCGCCAGAATGTAACGACCCAGGCTGTCTTTGGTCAGCTCGATCCGCGCCCAGTCAATGAAGTGAAGAACATGACCAGATGCCGGGAAGCGTGCCAGCTGTGCCTGCAACATTGCCAGACGCAGATCGTCAATCCCGCTCTGCTGTTCGACAGTGAACGCCGGATTGAACGCTGACGCCTGAGGAACGATGCCGTGCAGATGAACGCCGGTACCATCACCGAAGAGAATTTCCTGCTCTTCTGCATACTTCAGCCCGTAGCGCATTTCGGCATCAACGGTAGACTGCAACTGTGCGAAGTCATCCAGGATCTGCTTTGAGGCTTTGAACAGGTGGGCAATGGTGCTGACGCCAGTGATTTTCGGCGTGAACTCAATTTCGCTGTATGGTTTCTGCGTATTTTCAGGAACCACTTTCGCGTTATTGGTAAAGCCTGTCTGCTGCACCCAGAAAATAGCTGAGGAGGACGTACGGCCTGGAGCAATCAGATCGCGGATAAACAGGCGCTGTTTCGGCGCCGTATCAATACCCGGCAGGCGCTGTGGCTCCACGACACCATCAGGCACATCCACCGAAGTCAGGGCGGCCTTAACCGGGATGCTGATGCGCTTACCGCCTTCCACGCTGGAAGCAAAGGTTTTCAGGGCTTCAGCGGAGATCACCTGGTGGCCAACGGACTCGACAACCTGTTTCGCGTTTGCCAGCGGCATCTGGGCAACATGTTGCTCCAGTTCGCCCATTGCGGCCTTCAGGGTTTTTTCAGCTTCACGCAGCGCATTGAACTCAGAAGCCATTTTATCAACGGCAGCTTTTGTTTCTTCTGACAGCCTGCCTGACTTCTGCGCCTCTTTGAGTGCGTCTTCTGCTTTCGCGTTGAATTTGCCGGTTGCCTCTTCAATGCTGGCAGTGACTTTTTTCAGAATTTCGTTTACTTCAGACATAAGGGGTCCTTATTTGACTAACGCCGCAAGAGCGCTTTCAAGTGAATTGAGGGTTTCAGGTTTGATATCTTCGGCAGCGCCCGGCGTACCGTCGTTGGTGGTGACAGCGCCAGGCATGCCACCGGATAAGGCTTTAATGAGTTTTCTGCGCTCAGAGCGCGGGGTGTTGGTTTTAGCCAGCAGCGCATCAAGTTTTCGAAGCGCGGCCGCGGGTGATTCATCGCCATCACTGACCGCATCAGCAGAAAGCAGGCTGTCTGCCAGTCCCTTCGCCACAGCGTCACTGCCACCGATATAACTCTCGGCGTCCATCAGTTTCTGAACGGCTGCCATATCAAGGCCGGAACGCGCCGCGTAGATGTCTGCCATAGCGGTATCGAACGGCTCAAGAGACTGTGCCAGTTCCGCAAAGTCATGGCGGTTACCCATCGCGTAGACCCAGCAGTTGTGGATCATCAGGAAGGCACCACGACCGATCTGAATATCATCCCCGGCCATCGCAATGACCGAGGCGGCGCTGGCGGCAATACCGAGCACCTTCACAGTCACACGGCCTTCGTATTCACGCAGAAGGTTGTAGATGGCCAGGCCTTCGAACATGTCCCCGCCAGGGGAGTTAATATTGACCGTTACGTCGGCGCCATTCATCGCCCGTAGCGCACCGGCGATACGTTTGGCTGTTACGCCTTCACCCCAGTAGTCCTGCCCGATCACATCAAAAACAGAAATACTGTTGTCGTCGGTGGCCGCAGCTTTGATCCCGCCATCCCAGCGTTCCATGGCGGAGGGTAAAGTTTCACAGGTGACCCGCGCGCAGGGTCGACCCGCCGGTGCTGCCGGAAGTTGTTTTTTGCTCATCAGGAAAGTGCTCCTAAGCGGCCTGTTTCAGCGGAGATTGTTCAAAGGAAATGTCAGGGAATATATGGTTATGCAGTTCTCTCAGGGCCAGAGCCTGAACAGCAGGATTGCTGCTTTCGAGATTTTTCAGTTGCGTCAGGTTGAGCTGAACGGTGTAAATGTCACCCCCATCAATCGGTGGCATATTCTCAAGACGGCGCACGTCATTGCGGGACATCCACCCATTCTGGAGCGCGCTGGTATAGTACGCAGCACGGCCCGCGCTGTCGGCGCGCAGCAGTCCTTCTACAGAGAACTCTGCGAACACCTCATCATCGCTGTCCAGCAGGCACCGTCCTATTTCCTGTTCTATGTTCACCAGCAGGGGTCGCAGGGTATGTGTCAGGAACTGGAGGTTCATGCCCTCCAGACTGGATGCCCAGCTGCTTTGCTTCGTGGTGTGACCGACCATGAAAGGCGGAACGCGAAACCAGCGACAGATTTCCTCAATACTGAAAGAGCGGCTTTCCAGCATCTGGGCGTCTTCGGGATTCATGGTGACGCCCTGGTACTTCAATCCGCCTTCAAGCACCATGATTTTCCCGGCGTTTTTTGAACCGGTAAATGCAGCCATGTAGCTGCGAAGTCTTTCACGTTGTTCGTCAGACAGCGCATTCTCAGCGGAGAGAAAACCTGAACTCTGAAGCCCCTGTTCAAATATCTTCGCAGCAGACTCCTCAACCGCCATTGCAGAACCGATCACATCCCGGCCTGTTTTCATCGGCATCATGCCGCAAACGCCGTCAAGACCGAACCCGCGAATGTGCATGATGTTTTTGACGGGAATGACGCGCTCGTTACCGTTTTCAGTGTATTTGTATTCCAGCGCCCCGGTCACGAGACGTTTAACCACCATGTTCTGCGGCAGCAAAGGCACCAGCGAAACCAGGCGGTTTGCGATGAATTTCTTCTCAATGAAGGCGTTCCCGCGCAGGCAAATACTGGCGACCACCATCAACATAAAGCGTGATGGTGTCATTTCTGAATTGGGTCGGCGGCACAGTATCGAATAGGCCGGATGATCGGTTGCCGCTTTACGCGAACCGTCAGGCTGTCGAACGTATATTTTCAGCGGAAGGGTTGAAATAGACTCGCTTAACAGTCTTACGCATGCCCACACAGCCGATAGCTGGATGGCTTTATCGGCCGTTACCACCTTTCCGCTGCTGCTGGTACCAAACCATTCCTCCCAGAACGTGCCGGTAGTCAGGCTGATAGGCACACCAAGCCAGTTAAGCAGAGCACTTTTAACCCTGCCTGGCCGTTTGTTTTTTTTCATCAGAAACCTACCATGATGGGATTATTGAAGAATCCGGAGAGATCCTGCTGGTCGTTGCCACCGTTAACCAGAACGCGGCTCATTGCTGTGAACAAAGCCGCAGGGCCATCAATTTTGGCCTCTGGTGTGGACTTATTCGGGAAAATGTTCTCGTTCCGGTCAGGTTTTACGGTTACGTTGGACATCATCCAGTTCATCACCGGGTGATCGCTGTGATGGAAGCGACCACCGTATACCAGCGCTTCGACCTCTTTCATCGCCTCAGAGAAATTGCGAACCGTCTGCGGCACTTCCACCAGCGGCAACCCTTCTTCTGCCAGCGCAAGGCTGAACTGCGTCGCACTCCACGGGTCGAAGCCAATTTCTTTCAGGCTCTCGCCAGCAACCCACAGCTGTAGCTCTTCCTTAATCTGAGCATGGTCGATTACATCACCGTCGGTAAGGATCAGCTTGTCCATCCCGGCCCACTTACGATAGAGCTCTGCCATCTGGCGTGAACATTTCTCAAGGCGTCCTTCCGGTAGCCAGAATTTGAAATCCGCATGAACGTGGCCATCTGGCGCCCGCCAGACTTTAGCGGCCGCACAGATATCAATTTTGTTTGACAGGTCAACGCCCACCCAGGAGGGATAGGTTTTAAGTTCGTGCTGCGGGGCGATAAACTCGCATTTCTCCCATTTCATCATGTCCATCCAGGCTGACTCAGCGGTAACCCAGATATTCATGTGCTTGGTGAAAAAGTTAATTCTGGCCGAAACCTGCTCTTTCGCCTTTTTAGCCAGGCGGCGCAGGTCATCCCAGCGCTTACAGATACCCAGCCCCGGATTCGCCTTCTGCCAGACTTTTTCATCAAAGGGATCGTCACCTTCATCTAAGGTGTAGATGATGGCAAAAAACGTATCGTCTTTTACCAGACCACGCAGCACCTTGATGGCGTAATCACGCAATTCGTAGCAGATGCCTTCTTTGTTGAAACCGGCGGTGGTGATACCGAAAAGCAGCGATTGCAGACGCGCACCGGTTGCCGTCTCCAGAACGTCCCAGACGTCACGGGTTTTGTGAGCATGCAGCTCGTCGACGATAGCGCAGTGGATGTTCAGGCCGTCGAGGTTGTTCGCATCTGATGATAAAGGCTCGAACTTGGAGGCCGTTTGCTCCTGGTAGATAGCGAGCTTGTTGAATTCGAAGATCCGCCCAAGCGTGGCTTTCGCCTTTTTGACCATATTCTTCGCGTCTTCAAAAACAATTCGTGCCTGGTCACGGGTGGTTGCAGCGGAATAAACCTCCGCACCGCCCTCGCCGTCGGCACCAGCCATATAAAGCCCCACGCCGGAGCAAAGCGTTGATTTGGCATTTTTACGGGCCACCTCAACATCTGCTGTACGGAAGCGCCGAACCATTACTGGACGACCGCTGCCGTCGTTACGCAAAACGGTTTCTCCCGTTTCCTCGTTAACCAGCGGGATCACGAAACCAAAAATATTAATCAGGATGAAAACGTGCCAGTCCATTAGCTCAATAGGCTGCCCTGCCAGTGCGCCTTTTACGTGAGGTACAAAATTATAGAAATTCAGAATGTGCTGCGCGCGCGGTTCACTGAAGAAAATACCGCGCTCTTCGCCGTGTGCCAGATCGTCAAGAAAACGCTGACAGGCAAGGCGCACATACTCACAGGCAATAATTTCCCCCGCCACTACCCTCTCGGCGTAGCGGATGCCTTCTGCAACCTTAGCCATTAATCCCTCGCTTTCATAAACTCGGCCATCGGATCAACCGCTTCAGGGCCTTTTGCATTCACTTTCGATCGGCTGGCTGGAGTCATGCCGAACTCACCAAGCATGGCGCGCAGACGTTTCCAGGCATCAGCTTTCATGATGGCGGCGGGGTGAGCCTTGATCAGCACATCCCCGCTCTGCGTTTCGGTCCGGTAGGTGTAGCCCTCAACTTCAAGCGTGTCGCAGTGATGCCGGTATTCGGTATAGGCCTCAACCAGCAGCTCAAGGGCTCTGGCATCAAGCTGAGACATCACACCGATAGCATCAAGCTCGTCGGCCATCCGTTTAAACCAGTATTTCCCCTGCTTGTCGAAATGCTTCGGCGTTGGGGGTACCCCTGAAGGGGGTTTTGGTTCGTTCTCATTGATCGGGCGTTTAGATGGGTTACCCCTCACCAAACGTAGATGGGTCGGGGTTTTCGGTGGTCCAGACATAATCGAAAACTCCTATTAATCATCGAGTGGGGGACCCCATAAAAAAGTTTTCTAACCTGCGGCGATGTGAAAAGAGGTTAGGCGGCGGTCCTTTAGGGTGATTCCCCTGAGGTTTTTACCCACCCTCCCCCTTTGACCAAATATCTGGATGGCACAGATGATCCCTGATGCGGCGAACATGCGTGTGCGTAATACCGTAGCGCTTTGCAATTTCTACCAACGTCTTACCGGACTTCGCCTCTCGCTCAATGCTCAGGATGATTTCAGGCTTCAATTTTGTTGCGACCGCTCGCTGTCCGCGCCGCAGACAAGCGGCCGTTCCATGCTGCATGCTGTCTGAAGTGTTCTCCTTTGGCGTTCCCCAAGCGAGGTTTGTTTTGCAATTGTTCAGCGGGTTGCCATCCAGATGGCGGGTGATATGGGCTTCAGATGGCTTTGGCCCGGTAAAGGCAAGCAACACAAGCTGATGCACTTGCTTCTTCACTTTCGTATCATTACCTGCTCCGGTGTTTACATTCACGTGCCAATAGCCGTTATGTAGCCGCATCGACAGCCGCCGAACGCTACCTGAGCGGAGCGAGTAAATAAGACCATCGTCACTTGCCAGATACCCTGGATAACCGGGAATATCTTTCATCTGGGCGCGCGAAAGGCCTGAACCATGTTTCGATTCAGTCATCTTCACCTCGTTACTTAATTTCTGTTCAGGCGCTCGCGTGCTGTCTTGGCTTTATGGCAGCCGCGGCAAATTGATTCCAGATTAGAGAGATCGTCAGTACCGCCGTGAGCTTTCGGCTTAATGTGGTCCACCGTCTCCGCGGGTGTATACCTTCCATTTCGCAGACATTCCTGACATAAGTGTTTATCTCTTTCGAGAACGATTGGGCGCAGCCTGTCCCACTTGCTGCCATAACCTCGCTGATGCCTGCTCTGTCCTCGCTGATGCTGCTGCCAGCCTTCATTAAGGTGTTTGGGACAATAGCCTGAGCGGTCGGTGGTTGTACCAGGGCAGCCACGCTTGCGGCATGCTCTCGGTATTAACGCAGGCATCAGGCTAACCTCCACGCCCGGCGGCGTTCTGTTCGTGGCGCTGAGTCAGGGTGACGCTCAACCGGTTCGCCGTCAGCATGGTCCACCAGCGAGTAACACGGATAGACCACTGAACCGCCCCAGGCATCACCCACAGCGTAATCGGCGGGCTTGCTGCTGTCCCATCGAGAAAGGACTAGTTCAATATGCTGAGAAGGTACGCTATAACAAACGCCGTGTATCAGCCGCGGCAGTGTGATGTAGTCAGCCTGAGTCTTATCAGCAACTATCAGCCGTTCGGCTATCTGTATTTGATACTGAGGTGGGCGACCAGTGCCCAGATAAAAACTAATCAAGGAATCAGGGAAGCGTTTCAACCAGTTCGATACTGGTGTGTAGAACAAATCCACAGGCAGCGCGTCATCCTCAATTACAACTACCCGGCAAGGTTGCTCAGCAGCCCATTCAAGCGCGCGTCGGTGATTCCAGTTCGCGCCGTGGTTACCGTCGTCAATAAGCAGATGAGCATCCAGCAACGCTGCAAGACGTTGAGCTTGCTCTAAGCGAGTATGATGAGCGCAAACTACGAATTTCATGTGTAAGCCTCTGTCGGTGCGTGGGTGTGAACTCGTTTTCTGGCAGCGATAATTTCTTTTTCTGCGTCAGAAAGATTTTTAAACCATTTTTGCCACACCACTTCGCCACAGTTGAACAGAGTGGCCCGCCACATATTTCCGTCCTTATATACACCTCTCACACCTGATTCGGCTCTCCCGGCAAGTGAAAGATTTTGCATATTCTGAGAGCGAGTAGCCAACCTAAGATGATTTACATTCACACATGCTCTATTGCGGCAAATGTGGTCAATCTCCATTCCGTCAGGTATTCGGCCTTTTTCTCTTTCCCAGGCATATCGGTGGGCTGAAATGATGCGGCCTTCCGATTTTAGTTGTGGGTATCCTTTGCTGTTTTTTGCACCGGTCCACAGTAAGCACTCACCTGATATCTCGGTACTAAATTCAAATCTCACCTCAGGTGAGGCAAACCTGTCTTTCCCGGCGAGAGGATCGCCAAATTTCCTCATCCGAATGTAGTGTTTGTTGCATAGGTTGCGCGCTAAAACTTTATTGCAGCATCCGGAAACATTGCAGAATCTAGTCATAGATAATTTCCTTCGCCCATAAAAAAAGCCGCACGATGGCGGCTACTGTCTGAATATCAGGGTGTTGCTTCGTTTTAACCCTGGTTAAGGTAAGCATTCAGCCCGTCAGTGGTTGGACACTGGCGCACTCTGTCGCGGGGGGGATGGCTGATTACCTCCGAAAAGGAAAATACCCATGGGTTCCATGTCAGAACTGGAAAAAGCAGTTGCAGATTTACAACGTGAATTAAAGATTGAAAAAGCCACCAATAAACTGGTTTTTTCTTTGATTATTGAAGCTGTTAACAAGCTGTCACCAAAACAGAATGTTGGGGACGTTCTGATGGATGTACTGAAGGAGGTTACACCGCCTGAAATTTCATCTGCCCCAGATGCTCACGAAGCGATTAAGAGAGTTGAGAAAATAATTCAGAAGAAGCAATCGCGTTCGTAACTTCCTGAATTAAATCGTCAGCGGCTCGGTGCTGAGCCGCATTCACAATCTGATCGATTACAGTTTTCGCGTGAGTTTCAGCGCGCTGCTTGTAACCTTCAAGAGTAAAGTCTGCTGTAATGTCTTCACGATAAGGTACAGTCAGCATTGTTTTCTTATTGATATGTACTTTGACGTCTCCGCCAATAGCCTCAACCGTTTTACAGTCCAGTCCCTCTGCTGAGGAGTAACCATTAATTTTGAAACTTACAGATTTTTGGGTCGGGAACTCAACCTCATACGAAATCATAAGACCTCCTGTTATTTATGGCGCCACCAGGCATTTTCTTTGCCGATGCCATCAGTTTTAAACACGGTATGCACGAGAGGACCGGTGACCAGCCTGTCAGCGAATGACTGCGCAACAATGCCGAACGCCAGCATGTCGCCCACCGCGGCGCCAGCCTGTTCTTTCTTCCAGAAACGATAACTCTCGATCCGGTAGTAAAGGCGAATAATTCCGTGGGCGAACGCCATCACATCAGCGCGGGTACCACCCAGCAGGCCAGCGTTAAGCATCACATCGCCGCGGTGCGCTTCAATGAATTCCTGATAGATACGCTCAGGATGATTCAGCTTTGCCCAGCTGTCGGCGTAGGTCTTCGGTTCAGAACCGACGTAAACATTCCCGGGCTGCATTTCATCCCATGGCGCGCGAAGCATTTCGACATCGGTACCATCGGTACACCAGACGAACCGGTATTCAGGGTGTTCTCGCAGGTGCTGCCAGATGTGCAGCCAGCGACGGAAGTAGACATTCATCTTCACGTCAGGTACGAGATACAGCTCAACATCGGCCGGGGCCGTCAGTAATTCATCCACCAGCGCTATACGCCCACACTGGCGAAGCGAGGCCGCCCATTTGCTCAGCATGTCAGGCGAGGCCGCCATTTTCGTGCCGCGCTGCGGGTCAGGCTGACTGGTGAGCAGCGTTGTGATAACTACATCGCGCTGCTGACGGTATTCAACGTAACCAGTAAACCCGGAATCACGCCGTTCGTTGTGGATCTTCACGTTACGTTCCACCAGCGCCTGTCGGTCGGGACGCGGTACCGAACGCTCTACGGCTTCATGCTCATCGAGAGAATGGATCAGTTTTTCTGAACCTACCACATCACTGTAAGCCCACGTCGTCAAGCCAGCATTATGGATGCGCAGGGCGAGGTCACTGTGTTCGTACATGCCGCGACCGTAAACCGGATCGAAACCGCCAACCTTCTCGATAGCGCTACGGTGGTAATACAGCATCACGCCGCGCTGCCCGGTGTAAGCGATGTGCTTATCATCCCGGTACAGGACCGCCATATCCTTCAGCTTATTCGTTCCTGCCAGATCGAGAAACTGGTAAGCCAGGTGCGGTTCGGGTGATTCGATGTATGGAAAGTGCCAGTTATCAGCGATGGGCCAGGCGTCATCGTCCCAAAGGAAAAGATGCTCACACCCGGCGTCCATCAGCGCGGTTAAACTGGCGTTCTTCGAAGCAACAATGCCGAGTGATGTTTCATGGCGACGCAACCGCACTCCGTCAGGTACTACGGCGGCAGGTTTAGAACCGTCGTCGATAACCACCACCAGCGACCCGGCGGGCAGATGTTTAATGTGCTGCTCAATGGCGCGCGTTAAAACGTCTGGCCGGTTGTGGGTAGTGATGGCAATACCTATCCGTGACGATGAAGCGCAGGCAGGTAAAAACGGGACACCATCAATCGTGACCTCCATATTAACCCCATTGAATAATTTTTATTGAAACGCTAAGTTCAATGCACTTATCTTTGATGAATGGTGAATGAAATGGATCTTGTTCCATCCCGGAAAGAGTTAAACAGGGCTAAACGTTGTATTGAACGCATGAGATCGGCGGCATCCTACGATGAGTATGATGAGGCATGGAGCGATTTTCTAAGTCGAATTGAAAATGTTTTCAGCAGAATCAAGGTTGCAGCTGAAACTCATAAAAAGTATCCCTCGTTCTCATCAAGAACGAATCACCTCCGTGCTACAGATAGTTTGCTTGTCTATCTCAAACAGGCACGCAATTCAGTCCATCATGGAATTGCAGATACGTCCAAATATGTTAATGGCGGATTCGGTATTAATCCTGTTTCACCAGGTGGGAGCGTTCACATCAAGTCGTTAACTTTTGATAAGAACGGTAATATTAATATTATTGCCGGGTCGCCTATCAAAGTTAACGTAATACCTAGTTCGATAGAGGCAATACCATGTCGAAACAGAGGCGTTACTTACAATCCACCAGAGTCACATTTGGGTAAAGTTTTAAAAACTAAAAGCCCAATTGATATTGCTGTATTAGGCATTGAATTCTACGAATCTTATCTTGCAGAGGCTGAAAATATATTCCTCAAACAATAATTTATTAATCTAATTGTGGCAGTTCGCCTGCCACGCTTTGTTATGCGCCAGAATGTCTTTCTTCGTCTGGCGGTCCAGTACATCCCAGTCGTGCGCTGTGCCGTAAATGGGTTTAATCCAATCGCAAGCGGTATCCACCACCTCAACCCTTACGGGTCCAGTTGTCCCGCAGCTCGCGATCAACATCGTCGCCAGGCATATGGTTAACAGTCTGCTGTACATTGCTGGCCTCTTTCGTTGCTTCAACCCGGCGTTCTGCTGCTGTGACCGTTGCCGCTGCGTTATCTTCAGTGCGCTGCTGGTCGGCTTTCGCTTCCGCTTTGCTGGTGCCGCGAATATGGCCCATGCCAAAAGCTCCAGCTATAGCTGAAATCACCAACGCGACCAGCCCGATTATTGTCTCGATACCCACATTCACCTCACACCAGAACTGATTTCGCCAGATTAAACAGCGCGCGGCGTTTATCCAGCCCGTTTCTGCCCCCATTGATAAGCAATGTCACGCGCTCAACGTCACCGGAATGAAGCAGGCAACCGCGAGACGAATAGAACCATGCAGCTGAGCGCGCGGCGTATTCATCCTGTTCAAGCAGGTCCGGGTGGGTAACAAGGTCCAGTTTCAACGCGTGGCCACAACTGCGATAGTTACTCAGGCCGGTAACCTGTTTTAGCCCGCGACCGCGATATTTCCAGCCATCACCGGCAACCTGATTGCCCAAGTGTTCTTTTCCCCACTCACCACCGTATACCAGATTAGCGATCGCTTTCTGGTTTGCCGGTTGCGTTGCCGTTCTGCCAAGTGCGGCGGCCTGCTGTTGTGTGATGCGGTGGCTACCAAACGTCGGTACCAGGTTTTCAACCGCGTAATTCAGGCTCTCCACCAGCCGGGTAAATCTGGTGCTTTCATGCCCCATCTGGGCAATAAACATCGCCTGATCGAGCGGTGCGGTGATGCCGTATTCCTTCATAGCGGCGTCGATATGTGGAAACCAGCGCGCAGCTAACCCGGCGCTGATACCAGCCGCCCTCTGAAATTGTGTTTGGTTCATTAGTGCCTCAGACGATCAACCAGCCGCGCCATATTTCCACGAACCTTCAGGATGGCGGCGAAGATAAGAATGTTTGCGACCACCACCAGCCAGCTGGAATCACGATAAAGGCCGAAGATGAACTGCAAGGGGATCGCGGCGTAAACCAGCACGGTTATATACGCCAGGACAGAAATAAAGGGGCGATGCCGGGCGCCATGTCGCTGGTAAAACATCAGCACGATGACGATGGCCGCACAAATAAACGCATTAAAGACTGCTGACGGGTCAATTACCATTTCCCCCTCCCCCACGTAGCCGCGAGAAAAACTTGAACACGTTGTTCAGGTCCTGGTTGTTAAGATAAGTGAGGATTTTTATACACAGGGCAGACAGAATCACTGCACCCAGTGCATCCAGCGGTTTTTCATAGTGCGAAGCTGCATTTAGCAGTGAGCCAATAAGTCCCGCCCCAAGCACCCCAACGATAAACGACGTCAGGAAATATGCTGCCAGTCGGGCGCGGGACAGGTTTGTGGCTGTCGCGACGTAGAACACCGCACCACCAAACGCCCCGAACACCACACCAAAATCTGTATGAGTAAAGACGCCGTACAGGACTGAACCCAGCAGGCCGCCGCCGAGAACAGCGCCGGTGCCGGTTAATGGATCGGACATTAAGCCCCCTCTTATTGCTGTGATCCCTCTCAGGAAATTTGAGGGGAATAAAAAAAGCCCGCTCGCGAGAGCAGGCTAAAGTGATGATTATCACAAGAAGGTAGAAAGGAGATCATCCGAAAGACAGGTAGTGACGTCCGGGTATCGAGGCCGATTCACTGATGGTTCAGGAGAACCACCTGCCAGCGGATATAACCCTTCTTCTTTAGCGTAGCCGTAACTTCGGGAAACGAGCAAAAAAAACCTGCTGTTTAAAGCAGGCTCTCAAGGAATTATCAATTCGATATTATTGTTATCGTGGTGCCGGGTGCCTCCCGGTGAGAATTACTCCAGCAAACATTCCCGCGTCTGAGAGGTTTCCTTTTCAGGTAACTGCTGGAACGCCCCTCCGCATAGGGGGATTCACCACAATAAAAAAATAGCGCATAAATCAGAGTTGAGAAACTTCCTCGCTTAACGAATTGGACACTGGTCCGCCATCGAGGATTCGAACCCCGAACCACAGAGGTAGAAGCTCCGTGCTCTTTCCAGTTGAGCTAATGGCGGAAAAAAAAGACCAGCATTGGGTTGCTGGTCATGGGTCATGCAGTTGTCTCTGCGAAGTTGGTGTATCCCCACCAAGTGTTATCAGTATCGAGAGCATTATCGAACGCCAGTTTACTATAGCACCGAAGAAAAAATTCACTCTGTCAAAGGCCATCAGAAATGACCTTTTGCACAGTGTTATTTACTGGATTTAAACACGGGCCAGAGTAAAGCAATTACCCCGGCTACCAGCACGCCATCAGCAAGGATGGACATCATTTTGCTGGTAAAGTCGATGGCAACCACCAGGAACAACAAAACTCCGGCGGCTGCCCAGCGCAGTTTTCCGATCACAGGTACTGATCCAGTGGAAGTTGCAGCGCCTGAGCAATTTTCTTGAGCTGCTTCTCTTCTTCTTCCCCGATGCCGTCGTTGTCAGCGACATCCAGGCACAGGCAAAGAACATCAACAGCATCGTTTGTACCGGCAACGTCAGCCAGTTCGCGCAGAGCCTGAGCATTAGCAGAGCGCGGAGAAGCTTCATAGCGAGCACGGATATTGCTACTCATCTGTGCTATCTCACCAGCGAACGGTGCGAAAGCAGGCAATGCTGAAATGGTTTTTTCCAGAGTGGCGATTTCTTTCGCGTCGCATGTGCCGTCGGCATACGCAATGGAGTAAGCACCCCACACCGTAGCTTCAACCGCGTCGCGGTTTTCCATTTTCTTAACTTCGACAACAGCTTTACGTGCTTTCTTTTTGAAGATACCGAACATAGTGACTTTCCTTTTAGCGGGTGAGCCAGCGCTCAGGAATGATCAGCCCACAGAGACAGTCACACCGACCGTTCCCTATGGCTCACCCCTGAAAGGCTCTGTGGTTTAATTGCACCGAGCGTGGCGCGGATATGAAAAAGGCTGCCAAATGGCAGCCTCTGTCTTGTATGAAATGTAGGTAGGTAATAGCGCTGAAGAAAATCTGATTCTCAAAGAGAAAACGATCTTTATCAATGCCTTACAAGATGATTAAATATTGTTCTCCTCTATCACTATCTCGATAAGGGTTACAATGTCTGACAAGGATAATCCGGGTAAATTAATCTGGCACGTTTCCTGTGATGAGTCAGGAACCGGCGGACAACGATTCTATGGGTTTGGAAGCCTATGGATGAAATACCAACGCCGTGGTGACTTCGTTCAGATTATCCGGGAACTTCGTGAAAAACATAACTGTTCAGATGAGCTTAAATGGCAAAAGGCTCACTCTAAACAAAACGCTGCATTCTATGATGATGTCATTGAAGCTTTTTTTAAATATCAGTGGCTTGCCTTTCACTGCATTATTATTCAGAAAGCGCATGTAAACAAAGAGTTCCACGATGGTGATTATGATTTAGCAATGCGTAAACACTTCACTGAGCTACTGACAAAGAAAATCATCCGTGTGATTCGCAAATTCCCAGATAGAGAATGTGAGTTCCGTATTGATGTTGACCCAATTGCATCTAGGTATGATAAAGCTGACGAGGCTTTTCATAAGATTGCAAACAACATTATCAAAAATGCAACAGGGAAAGAAGAAGCCATAAAGGCTGTAATCACCAAGGATTCAAAAGAATCGGCTCAAATCCAGATCTGCGACTTTCTACTTGGTGCTGTGATGAGTGCCTACCAAGACAAAGCCTCTAACCCACGAAAAATTGCAGTCGCAAATAAAATCGCAAGTTACTTAGGTTGGGATGGTTTCCACTATGACACCTGGGGCTCCGAGCGTAAGTTTAATATCTGGTACTTTTATGATCCTACAAAGGGGCCGCGTGAACTTAAAACAAGAAAGGTAATACTCAAGTACCCATTACCAGAATAAAACAGGCGACCTCCCAGCCGCCACGGTTCGGGTCGACGCGCAAACACGCGGTTTACGAACTGGCGGACTTGTTCAGGGCCGCCCCTGATTTCAAGACAAAAAAAACCCGCAGCAGTGGCGGGTTTATGTCTTATTGCTCAGTTCGCTTTAACGTCCCGAGCTTAACACAATTTAAGCACTTTTTTGCTCACTCTGCAACTTAAATCTGTCGCCATTTGTGCCGAAAGCGTCACAAAGTGGTGCGTAAAGGATCGATTCTGCAAGACTTACCCATGTATCAATGCGACGACGGCATGTAATAAGGGTCCAGTCGGGGTGTTTTGAATTAAGCTCTTTAGCCATCTGGAGTTTACTTTTACGCAGACGATGACGATCAACAATCACGCCATACAGCCCACGGTATTCTTCGTTCATCAATACCGCAGCAATAACGCCGTCAATCTTTAGCCCCTCCTCGTCTGAGCAGAACGCTAGGCCAGTTTTGTTTTTACTGTCGAGGATTTCACGCAGGTATGCTTCCAGCTCGGGTTTAGTGATGCCGGATTTCTTCATGCGGCGCAGCGCATCGTTGATAGCGGATTTGGTTATTTTCCCGGAAGCCAGCAACTGGTTGAACATGTTTCCACCCGAGCCACCACCGATATAAGACCAGCGACCCCACATGCGGAGCTTTCCCTGTACCCAGATACTTTCTAGAGTGCGAAGGCGAACCAACTCGCCGGATTTACCTACTTCTGAAGGATTGATCATTTGCGTCTCCACTTACGCCAGTACGCCGATTGCCAGCGCACGATCTAAAAACCGAAACAGCAGCGTTAACTGGTCGCCGTATTTCGCTTCAAATGCCACGGGATCAGCGTGTAACTCGTCGTGATGCGCTCTGCACAGCGGTATCACAAACAGGTCATGCGCCTTAGTACCCATTCCACCCTGCCCGTGTCCTATCAGGTGGTGGGGGTCGTCTGCCGGGTTATTGCAGCAACTGCACTGCTGCGACTTCACCCAGCGGGTGTATTTCTCGTTTTCCCAGCGTCGGCGCTTTGGCCTCAGCATGAAAGATTCCGGCGTTTCAGGATCGACCTTCACCGCCACTATCTTTTTTGCCTTCTCCTGAAAGATTTGCGTAGCCGGTAATGACGGGACAATGTCGCTTTCCCTCATCACTGAACTGTGCTGTTCTGGCTTAATCCTGAGGGCTTTACTCGCCACCGATTCAGGAACAATGTCAGCCAGATCATTACGTACCATCCACCAGCAGAACTCAGGAAGCGAAAGAGTGTGGTCAGGGCTGAAACCTAAATCAATATTTACCCTTTCCAGCAGCCATTTTACCAGGTTCTGCATGGCAATTCCTGCCAGTCTTTCAGTGGTTTGCTCACGTAAATGGTTATCACACGACCAGCAAAGACGAATGCTCCCCGGAGCGTGGCGCATTACCGTAAAGTCACTGGCATGCCAGTCAGTGTGAGGCCACTGGCATTCAAATTTTCTCTCCAGCCAGGCATCAAGGCTACTCAATCCACCAGCTCGCTGAATGACCCTCTCGCTAACGAAAATAGCCTGCATGTTGGCATCGTCAGTCAGGGACTGGTGGGCTTCAGGGATTAATCCAGATGGCAGATGCTGGATGGCTTCGGATGGTGACTCAATAACTACCCTTCCCTGACGGAATAGCCAGAGCAGTTCGGTACCAGGGCGGAACAGAACCACCCCGGACATCGGCGCAATTTCAGGCGTCAGTATGGCTCTCACCCAATTCCCCCCATTGTTGGTTGATGCCTGGTTATCGATATTTCTACCCTTCCGCCATGCACTTTCGGCCCCCACTCCACCAGCATTCTCTGCACCTGGCTGTCATCCTCCCAAATGCCAGCATGCGTGAGCGCGTCAAACAACGCCTTGTTGTAGTTGTCGATGTCGCGGCGGCGTTCGTCTGGTGGGTACAACATAATTTCGACGGCAGCAGGTGCCGTTGAAGGTTTGGGAAGGAAGCGAAGCTGCTCGACAATGGCGACACAGGCCGCGCTTTGATATGCCCTGCCTTTGGCGCTGATTAAATGGCGGCCCTTTAACGGCCCCTTATTTGGGGCTCGCCAGTATGTGTTTACGCTCGGTGGGAACGGGAGCACCAGTTTCATAACGTCACTCCCTGTTTTTTCAGCCATTCAACAGCGTTATCTCTGGCCTTGTCTCCGCCGGATAGCAGGTCTTTGATGATCGTTACTGGATCTGCATCCCATTCCGTTTTGATGACGGTTATGCCCCTGGCAGCGCCAGGAGCAACAGTGATGTAACCCTTTTTCTTAAGTGACTTCACGTGCGCTACAGCAGCGTTCGGTGATGCGCAGCCAATTAATCCTGCAAGCTCTAACATCGTAGGTGGGAAGCCAGCCTTTTCGATATGAACCTTGATAGCTTCGAACACTTCATTCTGACGCGGCGTTAATTCCATCATTTGTTCGCTCCTCTGAAGCCATCGGGGATTTTGCTGTAGTCGGTGTTCTTGAAGCTGGATTTGAAGATTCCATCCTCACGCTCCCACTTCCCGTTAACACGCGCTGGCCTTCCGGCATTCGCCCAGTTGGTAGCGGACTTCAGGTAAGCTGGAAACTTCGTTGGCTGGAAAAGTGTCTGCGGGCGCAGGTAGGACGCCATTGTTAAATCGTCGCTCCACTTGGCGTTGCAGTAGTCCACCACCAGCGACAGTTCTTCAACGGTGAAGCCCTCCCCGATTCGGGCGCGAATGTTTTGCAGCGAGGTTGTTGAAACCTGATAACGCGAACTGGTCACCTGGTTCAGGTGGGTTAAAACCTGTTTAGCCTGATCGGCGATCAACACATCACCGTCTGGTTGCGGCGCAACCGGACAAATAGGTTTATTAGTCTGCTTGTTTAACTCTGTATTAAAGTCTGTATAGAGATAGGATTCCGTACTTTCGCGGCTCCCAAGATTCCTGTTATTCGCGGATTGAGAAACGCAGCTTCGCGGTTTTGATTCCGCATCTTCACGTTTTCCATTACGTACTTTTGCGGAATCGTTATTTTCTGGAAAGATTAATGAGATTAGAGCATCGCCGTCGATGCGATAATGCTTGGTTGGCGTGCCATTGACCTTTCGAGAACAGGTCTCGATCACGCCAGGCAGATACTTGTTTACCAACTTTTTAACCAGCCGCTCTGTCTGGTCTTCAGTTAATTCACCCGCCTCAGCTCCAAGCTCCTTGTGAGTTTTATAGAACCAGCCGTCTTCATCCCCAAATGCTGACCAGAAAACGAGGTTATTAAGAACTGCTGCCAGCGCATGAGCCTGCTGGTCTTCTTTAAAGAACAGCAGGTACGGCCTGGGAAGAACAATGACGTTCTTCTGGCCTGACATTGACTGGACGATGTCAAAGATTCTGCTCATGGTCGTCCTTTAACTCTGTAAATTTACGCTGGAATTGCTCAAGAGGGCTGAAGCACTCATGATCGTACCCTTCGCGAAGGTATATAACGCGTCGAGTCTCGGGCTCCCACCTGATGACGTGGACGGTGATGCCTCTGTGGTCTCTGAATCGCCGGTCAACTTCAGCCATTCCTCACGCCCCTTCTCGTTCATCAGTGCAAATGCCTCTACCATCGCGTTCTCAGGATGGTAGTTGTTCTCCTCCGCCCGGTTGTTTAATCTCTCCACATAGCCGAACGGGGAGTCTTTTCCCACCAGAGGAAGGCATCTGAATTGCTTCGCTGGTCTCAATCGGTTTAAACTGTTCATGCGTTAGTTTCTCCACTGAATACGACACGCCACGACGCCCGGAGCTGCACACTCGCGGGCGTCACTTCTTTTGGCTTTTCTTACGGCTAAACAGCGCGACAATCGCGCGGATCTCTTCTTCACGCGCTGCCAGATGACGGCGGTGATATTCGTTGATTTCTTCAGCTTCATGACGTTCGATTACTCCATCTTCGAGAGCTCTCTGGATCACGGTATCAACACGTCCACGCGCTGCTGACGTTCTCATGGCACGATCAAACAGGTCGACACGATCAAGGTCTTCAAGTTGAGGAACGTCCACCAGCAGCGCACCACGGCGACGGGCAAAGTAATCCGCCAGGAGGGACGTATTCGAGATGTCTTCCATCGCCTCCAGCTCGTTCACTTCGAAGAAACGGCAGCCGTTCTTCTCATACAGGTTGTTGTTGAACTGCGTTACTGACATGCCAAGAGCACCGGCCATAGCCTCACGGCCTCCTGGATACGCTTTGCACATCGCTTTAACTACTTCTTTCAGGCTTGGCTCTACCATGTTGTTTTTCCTTTGGTAGTTAAAATTAAGCAGCGTTTTGATTAGGCTTAGCGTAAAGGGTTGGATCAACTTTCAGCTTTTCAGCAGTCAGTGCCTGAATCTCGAATGCCCTGCCTTTTGGGATTACTTCACCCCACCCAGATACTGATGCATGGGAAATCCCTAAAGCCTTGGCTACGTTCCCCACGCTGCCGAAGTAAGAAACCACATCATCTTTTTTCATTTTTGCCTCAAATGTAAGGGAAACACACATCATGATAGTAGGATATCTTACATTTAAAGGTCAAGGATTCCTACATCATAAAATGGTAGGATTGCCTACATGAAAATGAATGAACGCATCCGCGCAAGACGCAAAGAGCTAAAGCTCACCCAGGCTGTTCTCGCCAAGTTGGTTGGTGTAAACCGAGTAACAGTCACAGGATGGGAGTCTGGTGATTATGAACCTGGAGGATCTAACCTACAGGGGCTGGCGGCTGCCTTAAAAACTAACCCTCAGTGGATTATTACCGGACAAGGTGATCCAGACTGTGACGAAATTCTTTACAAGCCGACTGAGAAATTTGGAGTAAAGAAAATTCCTATCCTATCTTGGGTTCAAGCTGGGGAATGGACAGAAAGTGGTGCTCCCATTACTGAGGACGATATTTCCGAATGGATATTCACCACTGCCAACTTATCTGATGAAGGTTTTGCATTACGTGTTCGTGGCGACTCTATGACAAACCCGAATGGAGCACCAAGTATTCCTGAAGGCTCCTTTGTTGTGGTGGACCCCGATTACGGCAGCCCACAAGAAGTTAATGGCAAAATTGTTGTCGCTCAGATTGTTGGTTCTGCTGAGGCCACTCTCAAAAAGTTTGTTATTGATGGGCCATTAAAATACCTGGTACCGTTAAACCCTAACTACCGCGTAATGGAAGTCAATGGTAACTGCAAAATTGTCGGTGTGGTAAAACAAGTAGTAACTGACCTCTAATATCTTTCCCCTCTTAAGACCGACATTCGTGTCGGTTTTTTTTCATCCTTAATGTAAGTTTTCCTACTTTTAGTGTTGACACACCAAAGTAAGATATCCTACATTTGAATCACGCCACTGGTACTGACAGTTACCTGTGTTGGTGTGGTAGTAAGTAGTACGGCATATGGCACATGTGCCGCAGCGGTCCGGGGATTCCTTCAAGTATCCAGATCCAGCGGGTAGCCGGAATGTGCAAGCCAGGCAAGTACGACGGCCAGAGACGTTTCACCAGCGTGGCGATCAGGTGACAGCCCAGACGATATCTGAGTGGCTATAAAAACAGATGGGAGCCGGTGGAATCCCGGCACACAACATAATACGTTTTGTATATTTCAATCATCAGCAGCGAACATTGTGAGTAAGCAACATGAGCGAGCAATCAAAGGGTGTAGTTAGCTTAAAAGCTGGATTCATTTACCAGAAGGTAGGGGCTACCGAAGGAGAACCAGTTATCGACGCAAGTGGAATGTCTGATGAGCAGATCTTTGGATGGATGGAGAAAAAGGTTGAGGCAGTAAGGCGGCTTCAGAGTCTGGTTCTCACTAAAGCCGAAATTGAAAAACAATTATCTATCCTGAATACACAAATTGAAGAGGCTACTGCGCAGAGTCGAATAGAAGTTTTTCGGCCAGATCTGGATCCCACTCCTCATCGATAAAATCAGTAAACGTAATTGGGTATCTCCCGGCAATCATTGTTGAAAAGTAGCTTTTAGCCTGACCCTCAAGAGATTCAAGTGATAGTTCATCGTGAAGTGCGATAAAAACATCTGAAAGGCTCATCGCGCGAATCTCTGACAGTGGCCAGTTATATTTCTGAAGAAGTTTGTGGTGGAGAGCTTTAGCGCCGGGGAGTTTGTTAATCGTGGTCTCATGCTTATTGCGATGTGCAGCAAGCAATAAGTCTAGGACGCACAGTTGAACGGCGCGATTGGTTACTTTTGATAATTCGTTAGAGTCAACAAAACCGATGGTTTTGATTTCTCTGATTTTTGCAATGTGCTGCTCCGTTGCGGAGTATAGGTGACCAAATCCGTTAATCATGAGCATTACCCTTCTTGGTTGTGTGAGAACTCCAAGAATACCACCGAGCCTGATGTGGTGAAAAGACAGGCAAAGTTTTGATTGCTGTGTGTAGTCTTGGCGGTCGGCAGTTTTGAATGTCCTTAATGTCGACCGCCCCTTTTACACAACTGAAAGCGCGTTCAGCGTTCAACTTGAGAGGCCGTAGTCGTTAAATCAACTCAGGAGAACGCGCTCTCAATTGTGGAGAAGCTAACTGGCGGTGGCAGCCGCCCGTTTCACTAAGTGCCCTGGTTGGGTGCTTATTAAAACGAAACCCCTTTATTTTTTTGTCGCCAATCGGCGAGGGATTCGTGCAACCAAAATTCAGCGCTGTGCAGAGCGCTCAAAACACGGAGAAACTATCCATGACGAACACACAGAACGTCACCGAGTTACAACCACGCATGACCCGGGAGCAGCTGATCGACGCAGCGCGTAAGGCCGCCCCTCTCCTTCCGCCAGCTTATCGCGGAATTATGACCGAACTGGCTAACCGCCTGGACTATACAAGCGTAGCGCTTTGCGAAGCGATTGCTCAGCGTAAGGAACTGGCTGTTCAGAACATCACCTTGCGTGAAGATGTAGCAAGCTGGGCCAAAGAGTGTGACCGCATTGTTGAACGCCACACGAAGAGCAGAACCAATATGCATTTACTGGAAGCCCAGCGAGAATTGCGTGAGCTGTCACCCATCGTCATTTCCCAAAATAACGAGGTGGCTCTCTGATGGCTAACTCATTCAAGCAAATGACCCGTGACGGGACCATCAAGCGCACCGATACCGGGATGTTCATCAGCCTCGACCAAATCCATGTGCGGGAAGGTTTCAACAAACGCGAAGATGATGAACGTACCCGCCAGGCAGATGATGACCTCTTCAACTATCTGATGAACGGTGGCTCCGTTCCCCCGCTGGAGGTTATCGCCCGTGATGAAGGGGGAGTGTGGGTTGTTGAAGGCCACCGTCGGCGTCGCTGCTATGCGCGCTGTGCAGAAGCTGGTAAGCCAGTAGACCGCATCCACATCATGCCGTTCAACGGTAGCGATGTTCAGCGCCTGGCGCGCATCATGACCAGTAACAACCAGCTCCCGCTATCCGATATGGAACAGGCAGCTGTTATTCAGGAGCTTCATAACGCCTTCAACCAGACCACCAGCGAGATAGCAAAGCTGGTGAATAAGTCTGTGTCCACCGTCGAGAAGCTGCTGCTCCTCAGCACGGCGAACCATGACGTTCAGCAGGAGGTTAAATCCGGTGCTGTGTCAGTCGATGTCGCGGTTGATCGCGTTATGGAGTATGGCGAACAGGCCGGGAAAGTACTCCAACATGATAAAGCTGTAGCGGCTGCTCAGGGTAAATCGAAAGTAACCCGTAGCTCTATCGCGCCGGAGCTGAGTGTAAAGAACGCACGCCGTTTCGTTGAGCTGATGGCTCAGGCCACGATCAGTGATGAAGGCGTCTTCACTCTTGAAGGGAGTGCACTGGCCGAGGCGCTGTCGATTATGGACGAACATAAAGCGATTGCCGAAACGCGTGAAACTTACCGCCTGTCACAACCTGTCCCTGAAACTGAGATCAGAGGGAAAACTCTTTACGTCAGACTTGAAGGTAATGAGATCGGGAAAGCGCAAATCTATCGCGGTAAGAACGTCATCCTTAATGGGATCGTGACCAGCCAGTCAAAGGCTGTGGCCCACTTCGTTAAGCAACACAAATTGCAGCAGGAGCAAAATCATGACAGCCAATAAACTAATGACCGGCGAACAGCTGGATGAACTGATGACTATTGCTGTCAACATGCAACGAGATAGTGAAAAAGTGAGCGACCGCCCTGCTGCTATGTTCGCTTATGCAGTGCAGGTAGCTGTTCTGGAACTGCGTAAGGTTCGTAATGAAGCTGCGGCGCTAGCTGCGGAGAATGCGGGGATTAAAGCTGCGATTGACGAAACTATCAGATGGCAGCAATCAACCGATCCGGAGAATGTCGAAAGCGTTCGAATGCTGGTCGACGTTAAAACCCCAGCCACCGACGCTTTCCTGGCTGAAGTTCGGGCGCAGGGTGTGGAGATGTTTGCTGCCAGCCTTGGAAGCCCATATGTAGAGCGTGGCGAGGAATGCTATCAAGATGGATACACGCATGCCATTGAAAGAATCAAACGCCGTAAAGCTCCCGAGTTCGCCGCCCAGATTCGCAAAGGAGTGCAGTCATGAGTACACAAATTAAACCTTGCCCATTCTGCGGCAGCAAAGACGTAGAGGCGTTCTCGCAGTACGAAGAGGACTGTCCTTACCAATCGGCAATTGTTCGCTGCCACTCGTGTGACGCGCAGTCTGTTCAGATGGTGGGCGCCAACAAAATCAACATGGCTATAGCTGCTTGGAACAAACGTGTCCAGGAGGCCGCCAAATGAGCATCATCGACAAACGTGTATTACGGGAAGCGGCGGTTCGCGCAGGTGGCATGAAGTGGCAATACATGCGCGCGACGCAACATTCGAAAGCATACATAACGGACGATAAAGGTTCGACAGTCATCAACTGCACTGATGGTGATGTTCCAGCCAAATGCGCCGGATTTCTCGAGTCCGCCAACCCTGCCGCCGTGCTGGCGCTGCTGGATGAGCTGGAAGTGGCTACTTATGCATGTAATGGCTGGCAGAGAAAATTTGCGGAGTCGGACGAAAGGCTGGAAGCCGCAGAGAAGCGGATTGCTGAGCTGGAGGAGCGGGAAGTGAAATTGCCTAAGCCCATTAGTGTTTTGCATCGTAGGGATTTCGGAGATGCACACCGTTCTATCTATGCATATCCAGAGGCAGAGGTTAATGCTGCTTTATCCGATGCTGGCATCCGTATTCACGGAGAGGACTAACCCATGAGCACTATTACCAAAGAATGGCTACTGAAGACAATCGCGGAGCTTGAAGAAGAGCGCGATGCTGTGCCCGGCGCAGTAAACGAAGACGCGGCTATGGCGCTTGAGGCGATGAAGATTGCTCTGGCATCGCTGCTTTATGGTAAAGCCGAACAAACAAACTACCGCGCTATTGTTGAGCGGATAGCTGAAATCGTTCACGGAAAAGTTACTGATATCGATCTGCTTACGGTAACAGTTAAGAGCATGAAGGATAAATTACAGAAATAAACACCGGGTGCAGCCGGTTAAGTGGAGAGAAACGCATGGGGCAGTTAGTAACACTTCATGAGTGGGCATCTGGTCCTAATGGATTCAAATATCCATTAAGCAACTCAGCATTAAATAAAATAGCAAAGACCAAACAGACTTATCCGCCAGCCTTAAAGCAAGGTCGACGCTGGGTTATAGATGAAGATGCTCGTTTTGTTGGCATGGTTGGCAGTGTTGATATTTCGTCATCATTATCAGACAAGGCCCGCCAGTTAGTGGAGAAAGCAATAAATGGCAGCTCGCCCCAGAAAACATAATGTCAAAATACCCAACCTTTACTGTAAGTTAGATAAGCGTACCTCAAAAATTTATTGGCAATATCGCCACCCTGTAACTGGTTCATTTATTGGATTCGGAACAGATGATGAAGCGGCAAAAGCTGCTGCAATCGAGATGAACCGTATAACCGCAGAACAAGAAACTCAGCAATCTTATGCTCTGATTGATATGGCAATGAAGAGCTCAGTGAAAAAGGATCAAGGTATACGTGTTTCTGAGTGGATTAAAAAATACATCGAAATTCAGATGGAAAGGTTGCGTGACGGTGAGATAAAAAACCCTACTGTAAAATCCAGACGATTATGTTCTCAGATTCTCGCAGATAGAGTGCCAAACCTTCGCCTGAAGGATGTTGATACAAGACTCATTGCAAAAATTATTGATGAATATAAGGCAGAGGGAAAGCACAGAATGGGCCAACTGATAAGAAGCGTACTAAACGACGTGTTCAAAGAGGCGCAGCATGCTGGCGAGGTTGATCCTGGCTACAACCCAGCCTTAGCTGTAAAAAATCCAATAGCCAAAGTAAAACGAAGCAGACTTAGCATTGAACAATGGAAGTTGATTTTTGAAAGCGCAGGCTCTTTACCTCCTTGCGCTCAAAATTCTATGCTTTTGGCTTTAGTAACCGGGCAAAGGATAGGTGACATAGTCGAGATGAAGTTTAGTGACATTTGGGATAATCACCTTCATGTTACCCAAAATAAAACCGGAATGAAGTTAGCTATCCCCTTAAATTTAAGGTGCGATGCAATCGGGTTGACTCTGGCTGATGTTATTAGTAAGTGTCGCGATAGAGTAGTAAGCCCTTATCTGATCCACCATGTTAAGCATCACGCTTACGGTAAAGCGGGATCTCACGTTCCAGAAAAAACGATATCAAGATATTTTAAGGAGGCAAGAGATAAAGCAAATATTACCTGGCCTAAGGATTGCACTGCCCTTCCGCCGTTTCATGAACAGCGCTCGCTTTCATCAAGAACATACAAAGCTCAGGGTATAGATGTCAAAACTCTTTTAGGGCATAAAACCGAAGCAATGAGCGTAATGTATGGAGATGATCGTGGTCTAGAATGGAAAAAAGTTGTGATTTAAACAGGGAGTTTTGGGGAATTATTTTGGGGATGTTTTGGGGAAAGAGTTTTATAAATTAAATTCAGTCACTTAGAATTTAGCGAATTGCTCCAGAAACAGTCTTCCACCAGCAACGCATGAATCAACAGCCAGCGCTCCCGCTGGCTGTTTTCTTTCAGCCCTCTCCCTCCCGTGCTAATGTAGCAAGCTACGTATTGGCTAATCACAGGTGAAATCGTTATGTCTGATGACGTGACCGGGACGACAACCCATCAGCAGCTAATCAGCTTATTAACCGAGCAGGAGGCGCGCTTTCGTGTGGTGGCGCATGAGGCCGTAGGGAAATGCGAAGCGGTCAGTGAAATTCGCGGGACCGATCTCCGCCAGGGAGCAAAAGCGCTGGTCTGTAAGGTAAAAGGCAACGGCGTTAAGAAACATATTCTGGCAATCCTCGCCGCCGATCGGCAGGCCGATCTGAGCCTGCTGGCCAGCCATTTCGGAGGGCTAAAAGCATCTCTCGCCAGTCCGGCCGAAGTGGATGCGCTTACCGGCTGCGTTTTCGGCGCCATTCCCCCCTTCAGCTTTCACCCGGATCTGACGCTGGTCGCCGATCCGCTGCTGTTTGAGCGCTTCGACGAGATCGCCTTTAACGCCGGTCTGCTGGAAAAATCGGTGATTATGGATACCCAGGACTATCTGCGTATCGCCCGTCCTGAACTGGTGTCGTTCCGTAAACAATAAATACAGAGGCTGGCTAACGGTCAGCCGTTTTCCAGCAGCAGCACGGAAGCAATCAAAATAATCGCGATGATAAAAAACGATGAGGAGATAATCAGCGTTTCGACAAACATAGGATCGTTCATGATGCCCTCTGCTTTGCCCATTTCCTTTTTTTTTACTCCCGCATAATGACAGTTAAATGACAATGACTCGTCCGCGAGATGACGATTTTTCGCTGAAACGATTCGCTGTTAACTCCCCTCCCCCATATAAAGTCACTGTTTAAATACTTTATTTGTTACCGGTATCACGAAAAGAAATTTACGTAACCCCGATGCCAGATCTCGCAATTGTTAACCTTTTCATGATGGTTAACCTTGTTTACGGAGCACCTCATAAATAAACCTTACACTGGCAAGGTGAATACAATGACCGAGATAATTACCCGTAAAGAAAAAATCAGTTATGGGTTAGGCGATATGGCGAGCCATATTGGGCTGGATAACGTCATTATTTTTCTGACGTTTTACTATACGGACGTGGTGGGGTTACCTGCCGCATTCGTGGGCACTATGTTTCTTCTGGCGAGAACCGCCGATGCCATAATTGATCCGGCGATGGGCTATATCGCAGACAGGACGCGTACCCGCTGGGGAAAATTCCGCCCCTGGATGCTGTGGCTGGCGCTGCCCTTTGGCGCAAGCTGTCTGCTGACCTACGCCGTGCCGGCGTCGCTCGACCTGCACGGTAAAATGATTTTCGCCACCGTCAGCTATACCCTGATGATGCTGATGTATACCGCAATCAATATTCCCTATTGCTCCATGGGCGCGGTGATTACGCCCGACAACGATGCGCGAATTTCCCTTCAGTCTTATCGCTTTTTCCTTGCCACGCTGGGTGGTGCGTTGTCGACATTCTTTATGATGCCGCTGGCAGAGTTTTTAGGCGGCGACGATAAATTACTGGGCTACCGCTGGGCGATGGCCATTATGGCGACCGTCGCGGTCGTCATGTTCTGGATCTGCTTCGCCAATACGCGTGAACGTATTAAGGCTCCCGCTACCCACAATAATTATCTTGCGGAACTGCGGGATTTATTACGAAACGACCAATGGCGAGTTGTCGCCGTCCTGGTATTAACCAACATTGGTTTTGGCGTTATTCGCCTTGGCGCAATGATGTATTTCGTCACTTATTATCTCGGTAGCGCAAGCTATTTTATGTGGATGCTCGGGGCGCATATTCTCGGGAAAGCCGCAGGCAGCGCGCTGGCCAAACGTCTGACGCAGAACGTCAGCAAAGTGCAGATGTTTGGATATTGTTCCGTACTGGCGGGGGTACTCAGCATCGCCCTGTTCTTTGCGCCTAAGTTGGTGCTTATTCTGGTGCCCATGACGTTTATCGTCTCCACCCTTTACCAGGCCACCACTACGCTAATGTGGGTGATGATGGCGGATGTCGCCGATTACGGCGAATGGAAACAGGGCAAACGCATGGACGGCGTGATCTTCTCCACCTTCCTCGCCGTACTCAAACTGGGGATGGCGATCAGCGGCGCGATTGTTGGCTGGACGCTGGGCTTAAGCGGCTATGTTGCCAATGCCCCGGAACAAACTACCACGGCCATGTACTGCATCATCGCCCTCTTCACCGTCGTACCTGGCATCTTGTCGCTCTGCGCGTTTGCCACGTTGCGCTGGTACAAGCTCGACGACAGCACAATGCAATCCATCCATCTCGCCAAACACCCTGTTTAGAAGGACGCATTATCCATGAGTGAGCTGATTCAACATTCCAACTGTATCGAATGGCGTTTTGAACGCCAGATCCTGCGCATCGAACCCTGGGGAGAAAACAGTCTTCGCGTCAGGGCCACCTGCTCCCCGGCATTTGATGACGCCTTACAGGCACTGTTACCCGCCGCCCCTTGCCAGGCCGAGATTTTCGCCGAAGCGGAAAGCCTGACGCTGCGCAACGGCAATATTACCGCGACCCTGAACCTTAAAGGTCAGTTGGCCTTCTACAATCAGCGCGGCGAACTGCTGCTGGAGGAGATGTGGCGCCAGCGTTCAACGGTGGGTATCGGTGCCAGCGAGAAGAGTCAGGATAAATATGTCAGCGCTCTGAAGCTGGATGGCCGCGAATTTAAACCGCTGATGGGCGGCAAATATCAGCTCACCGTCCGGTTTGAATCGCGTCCGGATGAACGCATCTATGGCATGGGTCAGTATCAACAGCCGTGGCTGGATCTGAAAGGCTGTACGCTGGAGCTGGCTCAGCGCAACTCCCAGGCCAGCGTGCCCTTTATGCAGTCCAGCCTTGGCTATGGCCTGCTGTGGAACAACCCGGCGATTGGTGAAGCCAGCTTTGCAAAAAATCAGACGGAATGGCGCGCCCGCGTCACAGGAGAGATGGACTACTGGATCACCGCCGCTGACACGGTGGCGGATATCACCCGCCAGTATGTGAAAGCCACCGGTACTCCGCCCCCCGCCCCGGCGTTTATCAGTGGGCTGTGGCAGTGCAAATTGCGATACCGCACCCAGCAGGAGGTGCTTGAGGTTGCGCGGGAGTATAGCCGCCGTAATCTGCCGCTGTCGGTGATGGTCATCGACTTTTTCCACTGGCCGAATCAGGGCACCTGGTGCTTCGACCCCGTAGACTGGCCCGATCCTGAAGGCATGGTCGACGAGCTGCGCGAAATGGGTATTGCGCTGATGGTGTCGGTGTGGCCAACGGTAGAGGCGCGCAGCCCCCTCTACCCGCTGATGAAAGCCAAAGGCTGGCTGGTCAGCAGTGAGCGCGGCGTGCAGGTCAACCTCGATTTTATGGGCAATACCACCTTCTTTGATGCGACCCATCCTGAGGCGCGGAAATTCGTCTGGGATACGGTGAAGAAAAATTACTACGACATGGGCATTAAGCTGTTCTGGCTGGACGAAGCGGAGCCGGAATACCGCGCCTATGATTTTGACAACTATCGCTACCACGCCGGCCCGGTACTGGAAGTGGGCAATCGCTACCCGCGTGACTTTGCACAGGGCTTTTACGATGGGCTCCAGGCAAACGGCGAAACCGACATTGTTAACCTGGTACGCTGCGCCTGGGCTGGCAGCCAACGCTTCGGCGTGCTGGCGTGGTCGGGTGATGTCCACTCCTCGTTCCATGCTTTTCGCAATCAACTCGCCGCAGGACTGAATATGGGGCTAGCGGGGATCCCATGGTGGACGACCGATATCGGCGGCTTCCAGGGAGGGAACGTTAACGACCCGGCATTCCATGAATTGCTGATCCGTTGGTTCCAGTGGGCGGTGTTTACACCGGTTCTGCGCATGCACGGCTATCGCGAACCGCAGATCCAGCCCCCGGAGCGCTACCGTGACGGCATTCCTCAGTGTAACAGCGGTTCGCCTAATGAGCTGTGGAGTTACGGAGAAGAGAATTACGCCATCATGCAGCACTGGCTTACCGTGCGCGAAACCCTGCGCCCGTATATTGACGCGTTGTACCGGCAGGCTCATCTGCACGGAGACCCGCTTATGCGTCCGCTGTTCTGGCACTATCCGAAGGATAAGCAGAGCTGGGCGTGTGAAGATCAGTATCTGTTTGGTGAAGATCTTCTGGTGGCGCCGGTTATGCAGGCCGGTCAGCGTGAGCGCGATGTCTGGCTGCCGACGGGCAATAGCTGGATCGCCCTCAACGGTGAGCGCTACGCCGGTGGGGAGCATATCCGGGTGCCTGCGGCGCTGGAAACCATCCCGGTGTTTATCCGCGAAGGGAGTCCGCTTATCCAGCAACTGGTGGACTGACGTCAGGCAAGTGCCCAAAAATAGACAATTTTTTCAGTAAAGCCTGCCTGCCGTCGCGTTTGCGCGTAAAGTAAGCAGGCTTACTATTTTTGGCAAGGATCCCGTCATGTTCGACCCTACACTACTCATACTTCTGGCCCTGGCTGCTCTGGGTTTTGTCAGCCACAATACCACCGTCGCGATTTCCATTCTGGTCCTGATCATCGTTCGCGTCACACCGTTGAACACCTTCTTCCCGTGGATAGAAAAACAGGGGCTTACCATCGGGATCATTATTTTGACCATCGGTGTGATGGCCCCGATTGCCAGCGGAACGCTACCGGCCTCAACGCTGCTGCACTCCTTTGTGAACTGGAAATCGCTGGTGGCGATTGCAGTAGGCGTTTTTGTCTCATGGCTTGGCGGGCGCGGCGTGACGCTGATGAGCAGCCAGCCTTCTCTGGTGGCCGGGCTGCTGGTGGGCACCGTGTTAGGCGTGGCGCTATTTCGTGGCGTGCCGGTTGGCCCGCTGATTGCTGCCGGACTGGTTTCGCTGTTTATCGGGAAGTCGTAGTCAGGCTGGCGATATAGCGGGCGGGCGTCTGTCCCAGTCCTTTCTTGAACATGGTGATAAAGGCGGTGGTGGAGTCATACCCCAGCGCCTGCGCCGCCTGCTGGACCGACTTTCCGCCGATCAAAAACTGCAATGCGACAATCAGCTGGAGCTGGTGTCGCCAGCGGCGAAAGCTTAAGCCGGTCTCTTTCACCACCAGCCGCGCCAGATTGCGCTCGCTCATGGCAAAGTGGCTGGCCCACTGCGCCAGCGTCTGCCAGGCGGCAGGTTCGTTTGCCATGGTCTCACTCATCAGACGAATTTTCGGATGCGGAGATACCGGCAGCTGGAGATGCTCCTGCGGTTGCAGGGGCAGTTCATCAAACAGGACGTCAACCAGCCTTCCGGTAGCGGGAAGAGGCAGTTCCTCCTGTGACCTGTCCGCGAGCGCCAGCACCAGCTCCCGCACCAGGGGCGATATTTTCAACGTACAGGTACGCTTCGGTAATTCGAGCGCACCGGGTTCAATAAACAGCAGGCAGAGCTGCGCGCCGGGCGTCGCCTTGTTGCTGTGCGGCGTTTGACCCGGTATCCACACCGCATACTGGGGCGGCACCATCAGCATCGCGTTCTCTACTTCACAGGTGATCGCTCCTCCCAGCGCCATAATCAGCTGCCCTTTGCGGTGCTGATGCAGCGGAATGTACTGTTCTTGTGCCACCACGCGGATGCGAAAGGCCACCGCCGCGTCGTGCTGGCTATCGGGATCGTAGCCGTCGAGTCCCAGTCCATACATAAAGTTGTCCGATATTAGCGATAAACTGTCATTTTAGCCTGATTTCAACCACGACTTAAATCGGTATGGTATGCGCTCGCCTGAACGTAAGAGACAATAATGACTACTGCTATTCAACCTTCCGGGAAACAGGGCGCGCTGCTGGTTGCAGGCATCCTGATGATCGCCACGACGCTGCGCGTCACCTTTACCGGGGTCGCCCCCCTGCTCGACACCATCCGACAGGACTATGGCTTAAGCACGGCGCAAACCGGCCTGCTCACAACGCTGCCTCTGCTGGCCTTCGCCTTTATCTCTCCCCTTGCCGCAGGCGTCGCCCGGCGACTGGGCATGGAGCGCAGCCTTTTTATCGCTCTGCTGCTGATTTGCATCGGAATTGGCGTACGTTCGCTGCCGTCGGCCTCGCTGCTGTTTATCGGTACGGCGATCGTGGGCTGTGGGATTGCGCTGGGCAATGTCCTGTTACCCGGATTAATCAAACGTGATTTTCCGGGCCAGGTCGCAAAACTGACGGGGGCTTATTCGCTGACGATGGGGGCCGCCGCTGCCGCAGGGTCTGCGCTGATCGTCCCGCTGTCGCTGGGGAGTGGTGGCTGGCACGGGGCGCTGTTGATGCTGATGTTCTTCCCGCTGGTGGCGCTGCTGCTGTGGTTACCGCAATGGCGCCAGAGGCCGGCCGCCACCCTGACCGGCGCGGGCGCGTTGCACAATCGGGCAATCTGGCGCTCCGCACTCGCCTGGCAGGTGACGCTTTTTCTGGGCATTAACTCGCTGATTTACTACGTCATTATCGGCTGGTTACCCGCGATTTTACTTAGCCACGGCTACAGCGAAACGCAGGCTGGCTCCATGCACGGACTTCTCCAGCTGGCAACCGCTGTTCCCGGTCTCGCCATTCCGCTGATCCTGCACCGTCTTAACGATCAGCGTGGCATAGCCGGGCTTGTCGCTCTGATGTGCGCCGTCAGTGCGGCCGGGTTCTGGTTCGCGCCGGGGCTGGCCGTCGTCTGGACGCTGGTGTTTGGCTTTGGATCCGGCGCCACCATGATCCTCGGCCTGACGTTTATCGGACTGCGGGCCAGCTCGGCCCATCAGGCCGCCGCGCTCTCCGGCATGGCACAGTCGATTGGCTATCTGCTGGCGGCCTGTGGCCCACCGCTGATGGGGAAAATTCACGATACCGCCGGAGACTGGCGCATTCCGCTGCTGGCCTGCGCGCTGGCAGCGGTAGTGATGGCCCTGTGCGGCATGCTGGCCGGGCGTGACCGGGAGATCACACCCCGCTGACATTCAAGGCAGACCTGACGGTCTGCTTTTTTTATCCCTGCGCCGCCCGCAGCATGGCCTGTACCAGCACGACTGGGCGCCCTTGAAGCGCAGCCCGCTCATGCTGGAACAGGGTGATGACAAAGAAAGGATGGGTCAGCAGCTCTGCCGCGCGGATCTCGCCCTGCTCGTCCCAGCCCGTTACGCGCATGTCGCCCCGCTCAAGCTGGCTGGCAAACTCAGACGAGACGCCGTAATTGCAGTGATAACCTTCCTGAATTTCCGGCTTGCCGTACGCTTTGGCAATCAGCGTGTTGTTCCGCAGCTCAATCGCGTCGGTTTTTTCCACCAGCGAGCAGGCCAGCGGCGCAATCACCATCCTCCCCTCGGTATCGGTTTCGGCATGGCCTGCATCGTGCCAGCCCAGCACATTACGGGCATACTCAATCAGCGCATGCTGGAACCCGCCGCAGGTGCCGAGAAAAGGGATGCTGTTTTCACGCGCGTAACGCGCGGCAATAAACGCCGCCTCGGTGTTTTTATACGGGCTTGCCGGTACCAGCCAGATGGCATCGTACCCGACCAGGTCTTCGGGGTTGGTCAGCTCAGGCGTGGCGAGCCAGTCATAATCAGCGGTGAGATCCAGAACCGCAGCGGCGTCGTCAATCGCCAGCGGGATCGCCTGGTGCGCAATAACATCGGGATTGTAATCACCAACCAGCGCAATGCGCAGCGTCGTTTTAACCGGGGAGAGTTCCATGAGAGATTCCTTATGCCGGAGGATTTTCAGATAACATAAGGAACCTCAGACTACCGATCTTTTGCAATTATCACAATACCTTAAATTGGGTGGTTAAACGCCGGGTGCTATAGTGTTCTTGCCGAACGTCGCACGGTAGGAGGAAAACGGATGATTCAATGTAAGCGCGTATATGAACAGGCAACGTCAGACGATGGTTACCGGGTGCTGGTAGACAGACTCTGGCCGCGAGGGATAAAAAAGACCGACCTCGCCTGTGATGAGTGGTGTAAAGCGCTAACGCCGTCCAGCGAACTGCGGAAAGCCTTTCACAGTGAAACGATAGATTTCACCGCGTTCAGTGAAGCCTATCGTAAAGAACTGGCGCAGCATCAGGATGAAGGCAAACGCCTGGCGGCCCTCGCCCGACAGCAGACCGTGACGCTACTCTATGGGGCGAAAAATACGGAGCAGAATCACGCGCGGGTACTGGCGGACTGGCTGCGTGAACTGTGATTAACCGATTGCCAGCTCATCCACGTTGTGTGGCATCTCGTCGGGAGTAAGCGGCATCAAATGTTCCGGGCGAACAAACGCAAAACCGTGCTGATTATCAAAGGCGTAAACATCACCGGTGACCAGCCACAGCGCACGCGCTGATGTATCAGGTAATTGCGTCATGACGCCGTTAACCGGGTTCACAAAACGCTGGCCCGGCTGACAAAGGCCAAACAGCTCCACGGATTTACCGATATTTCGACGGCCCGCCGTCGTACGCGCACCCACAATTATCGCCATGCTGCCCGGTTTTAACTGAAACATACTTCTTCTCGCAAACGTACCGCCAGAAACTGGCTAAGAATAATCCTAAAGAGAAGTGTATCGCAGTTTTATTGCCGTTGTCATCTGGTCGGTTGCGGGTGATCGCGGCGATAGAGATCCCATTCATCGATCACTTCCCCGCCTGGCAATTTGCACTCGGTACGTACGCCCTGCGGGCTTTGTACAGGGATTTGCTCTCCCCCTTTCTCCAGACAGTACACTGACGCCGGATTTGCCATACCAATAGCGTGCGGCGGTTGAGGCGCATCAGGAGGGGTGGTCTTTGTTGAGCATGCGGCCAGCGGTAAAACCAGCGCCAGGAGAAGATATTTCATTATCATGATCCTTCAGGGTGTTGAAAACGTCAGAGTAACGGGTCATCGCCGTTTTCTCCATGATTTCTCCATTAAACCTGCACGATTCATCCCTATAGTGGTGTCTGTTCTCACTCTGACCAGAGAACATCATTCCGTAATCAAGATGTTTTGCCCCGATCTCAACATCGGGGCTTTTTTTTAGCCTCTCCTTCATCCGCTTTCAGAAGAATCTATAAAATTAATCCTGTTCATGTTTTACTATGACCGGAGTCTATATTTTCAGCATAACATGCAGATACAGAGGTCTTCTGCATGGGAGTCAACCTGCCTCATGTCAGATATCATTCTTGCCCGTGTTTCAGAAACCCTCTCCACCGAGCAATCTCTCGACAGTCTGGTGCGTCAGCTACTGGAAATGCTGGAAATTGTGACGGATATGGAATCAACCTACCTGACCAAAATCGATATCAACGCGCGTTTGCAGCACATTTTATATGCCCGTAACAGCAAGCAAATGCAGATCCCGGAAGGGTTCAGCGTGCCCTGGGACGAAACGCTCTGTAAGCGCGCCATGGATAGCGACACCTTGTTCAGTAACGAGGTGCCCGACCGCTGGCCGGAGTGTGAAGCGGCAAAAGCACTGGGTATTACAACCTATATGAGCGTGCCGGTTCACCTGGCTGACGGTTCTCTGTACGGCACGCTTTGCGCTGCCAGCACCGCACAGAAACAGTTCAGCGAGCGTGGCGAGCAGGTGATCAGGCTCTTTGCCGGGTTAATTGGTCAGTACATTCAGAAAGAGTCGCTTGTGCTTCAGCTTCGTGAAGCAAATGCGGCGCTCATTGCCCACTCTTACACCGACGCCCTTACCGGCCTGCCGAATCGTCGCGCCATTTTTGAAAACCTTACCACCCTGTTCTCACTGGCGCGCCATCTTAACCGCAACGTCATGATTGCCTTTATTGATCTCGATGATTTCAAGCGAATCAATGATCAGTACGGTCATGAAGCGGGCGATCGGTTCCTCGTTCAGGTCGGCAATCGACTGACTCACCAGCAAACGCAGGACGAAATTATCGGCCGGCTCGGCGGCGATGAATTTCTGGTTGCCAGCCTGAGTCACAGCGATGATGGCGACGCCAGCACAGAGGTCAACGCTATCAAAACCCGCCTCAACGGCCGTATCACGGGTGAATATGGGTTAGGTAATGTCACTATTCTCTATCCCGGTGCAAGCCTTGGCGTCGTTATTGTCGATCCTCACAGCACGGATGAAGATAGTGCCCTGCGCACCGCAGACCTCGCGATGTATCAGGATAAAAAAGGAAAAAACAAAACAGGCTTTGTCGCGTTAGATTAAAGCCGTACACTCTACGGCCTTATACAAACTCAAACAGGTGATGGCATGAGAATAGGGATCCTCTTTCCGGTGGTTATTTTTATCACGGCAGTAGTGTTTTTAGGCTGGTTTTTCCTTGGCGGTTACGCCGCGCCGGGGGCATAAATGAGAAAAACGACCCTCATCATGCTGATTGTCGCCATCGTGGCCGTCGCCGGTACGCAGTTTGGCTGGTGGTAACGCCCAAAGTAAAAAGGCCGCCCTCAGGCAGCCTTTTTTAACACAGGTCAGATTTAGCTTTTGATTTTTCTGTAGATAAACAGAACAACCAGCGCGCCAATCACCGCGACGACAAAGCTGCCGAAGTTGAAGCCATCAACTCTGCCAAAGCCGAACAGGGTACTGATCCAGCCACCGACGACTGCACCTACAATCCCCAGAACGATCGTGACGATGAAACCGCCGCCATCTTTGCCCGGCATAATCCACTTCGCCAGGATCCCCGCAATCAGCCCAAAGATAATCCAGGATAAAATTCCCATAGCTTTCCTCTCTGTATGGTTTTTGTCATTAAATCAACGACACAGAAAAGGATAGCACAGGATCTGAGAAAGGAAATTTGTGATAAGAATCACACGGTTCGTTTGAGTAAAATCTGAGCAATAAAAATTGCCGTTCCACTCTCATCGTGGGGTTGCATCTTTTACTGAGAAAGATTATCTTTCTCATTACTGAATAGTTGAGAAAATCACTCAGGTATTCAGTACGACATTGCTCACATTGCTTCCAGTATTTCTTGCCCACTTTTAGTGGGCTTTTTTTTGCCTCACCCCACCAAAATCTGGCGTTTTTTCCCAGGAGGTGAACCGCTATTCTCTGTGGCTACTGAACAGCAAAGTGAATCTTATAACATGAACGTATCGAGCAAGTTCGTCATCTGCCTTAATCTTGTTTCTGCCAGTACGCTACTGTTACTGCTCTCGACACGGTTTGAGTGGTTCTGAGATGTAATGAGTCGGCATGGTGGCTTCCCTTTCAATCACGTGCGGGCTCAACGCGCATACTTGTAGCTTTAATGACCTGTGTTAAGATCCCTGCACCTCAGGACGTGGCGGGACAGCAGGAAAATGAACAAGGCCATTGCCGTTGCTATCATCTCAACCTTTATGGTCGTCCTGTCGCTGTATGCGGTTAACGCCATTATCGTTGAGCAGCAAAAGGACCGGCAGAGGGAGATCTCCCACACGCTCTTACGCTATTCCGAAGACTTGACGCAAAATATCGCCAGTACGCTTAAAAATACCTCCGCGATGGGATGCGATAGCGCCAGCCTGAACGTCTACCGTAATTTAAAGATGCAGAGTCTCTATTTCGCCGATGTGGGGTTTATTGAAAATGGGAAAATCACCTGCACCGCATTTTGGGGCAAGCTGGCAAATCCCATCGCCCTTCCCTCTGAGCTTCACAACACCCTGAACGGATTCAGTCTGGCGCAATTTTCACAGAAAGATTTTTTTGTAGGCAATGCGACAATTTATAACCATCTTATTATCTTCACATCACGTTCAGCCTACGATAAATTCTCTCCGGTCACCGCCAACTATTCACTTCGTTCTACCACGAAAGATTTCGACCGAACCTTTTTTACCGTTACGTCACCTACAGAAAACCTTAGCCGCTTGTCGTCACTGTTATTCACGCAGACCGTGACGCAGTGCAGCACGCGCTGGGATTTGTGCGTTACCGTCACCCACCACAATGCCGGACTGGCATCGCTCTCCCGCGTAGTGATGGTGCTCCTGTGCCTGTTTTTATACTTTATCTGGGTATCCCTGACGCTGTTTTCTCTTCGACTTTATGAAGATCGACTTTCTCTTGAGCGAACGCTGGTCAAGGCGGTGATAGCGAATACTATCAGCGTTCATTTTCAGCCCATAATTCGGGTTGCTGATAAGAAAATCGTCGGGGTTGAAGTGTTATCAAGATGGCAGGATAACAATCACAAAGAGGTTTCTCCTGAGCTGTTTATCCCGTTAATTAAAAAAATTGGTCTGTATAACGTTTATTATCAGAACATGATAAAGAAATCCCTGGCGGAAATTGCCGCTCTGGCGGCCGAACATCAGTTAATGATTTCACTGAACGTTGGCCGGACGGAAATTGAAGACGGCAAATTTCTGGCGGTATTACGTCATGCATGCTTAGAGAACGCTATTCCCTTATCGTTAATCAAAGTTGAGTTATCCGAGAATGGCGTTTCCACCTCGGCCATCCTTGAAGAGTTTTGTGAGGATCTTAAATCGGCAGGCGTCAAAATTTCAATAGACGATTTTGGCGTGCAAAACTCTAATCTGGCAAGGCTGTCCAATCTCAAATATGACGAAATCAAAGTGGATAAGTCGTTAGTGGATGGCATCAACGAGCATTATAAACAGGATATCCTGGTGATCTTTAGCGACGCGCTCGCTAAACTGCACAAAACCCTGGTGTTTGAGGGAGTCGAAAGCGAAACGCAATATCAGTTCATCGCGCAGAGATACCCCGATGCCCTCGTGCAAGGCTGGTACTTTTCAAAATCACTAACCCGGCACGACCTCGCCAGCCTGCTGGCTTACTCAGCGCGATGAAGCGTTATTCATTGCCCCATTGATTCAGGAAGTTCGCAATATCGTCAATGCGCGCTTCATCTATCTCCGCCTGGACAGCCATCTCCCGCTGCGCCTCTTCACTGATTTCCTCATTGTTGTATAAGCGAGTGAGCAGCAGCTGAAAATAGTGTGCCAGTGGCGTACGCTCCGCCTCTTCTGGCGGTTTTGCCGTTTCAGTCGCATACTCGTCGACGATGTCATAATACTTGAGCGGGATATCATGGGTCATAGCGTTGTTTTCCGTCTTGTGTGCATAAAAAACGGGAACCCTCAGGCTCCCGTTGTCATTTAACCCAGCGAGTGGATTACATGTTCGCGATAATCGCGTCGCCAAACTCTGAGCATTTCAGCAGTTTAGCGCCTTCCATCAGACGTTCAAAGTCATAGGTGACGGTTTTCGCGTTAATCGCGCCTTCCATACCCTTAACAATCAGGTCTGCGGCTTCGAACCATTCCATATGACGCAGCATCATCTCTGCGGACAGAATGATTGAGCCTGGGTTGACTTTGTCCTGGCCTGCATATTTCGGTGCAGTACCGTGAGTTGCTTCAAACAGGGCGCACTCGTCACCGATGTTCGCGCCCGGGGCGATACCGATACCACCGACCTGCGCTGCCAGCGCATCAGAGATGTAGTCGCCGTTCAGGTTCATACAGGCGATCACGTCATATTCAGCAGGACGCAGCAGGATCTGTTGCAGGAACGCATCGGCGATCACATCTTTAATGATGATCTCTTTACCGGTGTTCGGGTTTTTAATTTTCTGCCATGGGCCGCCGTCGATCAGTTCACCGCCGAACTCTTCGGTCGCCAGCTGGTAGCCCCAGTCTTTGAACGCGCCTTCGGTGAACTTCATGATATTGCCTTTGTGAACCAGGGTCACAGAGTCACGATCGTTGGTGATAGCGTATTCGATGGCGGCACGCACCAGACGCTTGGTCCCTTCTTCGGAGCACGGCTTGATGCCGATGCCGCAATGCTCAGGGAAGCGAATTTTCTTCACGCCCATCTCTTCGCGCAGGAATTTAATCACTTTTTCTGCATCAGCAGAATCCGCTTTCCATTCGATACCGGCGTAGATGTCTTCAGAGTTTTCACGGAAGATGACCATGTCGGTCAGTTCTGGGTGCTTAACCGGGCTTGGAGTGCCCTGGTAGTAACGCACCGGACGCAGACATACATACAGATCCAGTTCCTGACGCAGCGCCACGTTCAGGGAGCGAATGCCGCCGCCAACTGGCGTGGTCAGAGGGCCTTTGATAGCAACGCGATAGTCGCGGATCAGGTCCAGCGTTTCGGCTGGCAGCCAGACGTCCTGGCCATAAACTTGAGTCGATTTTTCACCGGTATAAATTTCCATCCAGGAAATTTTACGCTCGCCTTTGTAGGCTTTCTCAACAGCGGCATCAACCACTTTCAGCATTGCCGGGGTAACGTCTACACCAATACCGTCACCTTCGATGAACGGGATAATCGGGTTGTGAGGAACGTTAATCTTGCCGTTTTGCAGGGTGATCTTTTTACCTTCCGCCGGAACAACTACTTTGCTTTCCATTAACCTCTCCTTCGAGCGCTTCTGGTTGTTACTGATCTTATGTTAATAAATTGTAATGAGCCTTCCGATAGTACCTGATTGTCCGACGCCATGAAAGGTCTTCGTTATTAGGCTATAATGCGGCAATTGATAACGCCTGAAAATACCATGACGAAAACTTCTTTTAGAAAACACCGGGTTGAGCGATTCAGCTCACGACAAGCCACCAGAAGAACGCCAGAACCTCAGCCAACGCGGGTCATACTGTTCAATAAACCCTACGATGTATTGCCGCAGTTTACCGACGAGGCCGGGCGCAGCACGCTGAAGGATTTTATCCCCGTTCAGGGGGTCTACGCGGCCGGGCGTCTGGATCGCGACAGCGAGGGGCTGCTGGTGCTTACCAATGACGGCGTGCTCCAGGCCAGGCTTACTCAGCCGGGCAAACGTACCGGAAAAATTTACTATGTGCAGGTTGAAGGCGAGCCGGACGACGCATCGCTGGCAAAGCTGCGCAACGGCGTAACGCTGAACGATGGTCCTACCCTGCCAGCTGGTATTGAGCGCGTGAATGAACCCGAGTGGCTGTGGCCGCGCAACCCGCCGATTCGAGAGCGCAAATCGATTCCCACCAGCTGGCTTAAAATCACCCTTTATGAAGGCCGCAACCGACAGGTCAGGCGCATGACTGCGCATGTGGGCTTCCCTACCCTGCGACTCATTCGCTACGCCATGGGCAGCTACACGCTGGACTCGCTGGCTAACGGGGAATGGCGGGATGTTACCCCTAAGGAGAACTGATGTTTAAACCCCATGTTACGGTCGCCTGCGTGGTCCACGCGCAGGAGAAATTCCTGGTGGTGGAAGAGACCATCAACGGCAAAGCGCTTTGGAATCAGCCAGCCGGGCATCTTGAAGCCAACGAAACCTTATTGCAGGCAGCGAAACGCGAGCTCTGGGAAGAGACGGGTATCCGCGCCGAACCGCAGCACTTTATCCGTATGCATCAGTGGATAGCGCCTGACCAGACACCTTTCCTGCGCTTTTTATTCGCCGTTGAGCTTAACGAAACGTGCGCCACTGAACCGCACGACGACGATATCGATCGCTGCCTGTGGATGACCGCAGACGAGATCATGAACGCGTCAAACCTGCGCTCGCCGCTGGTTGCGGAAAGCATCCGCTGCTGGCAGTCTGCGGCGCGCCTGCCGCTGGATGTCATTGCAGAATTTAACTGGCCGTTTACAGAGGGTGTCAATGGTGGGGGGGCGTGATAGAATACGCCGCCTTGAAGTTCAATGTCGTGAGTATTCCATGTCAGATAACAGCCAGAAAAAAGTGATCGTCGGCATGTCCGGCGGTGTCGATTCCTCCGTTTCCGCCTACCTGTTGCAGCAACAGGGCTATAAGGTGGAGGGCCTGTTCATGAAGAACTGGGAGGAAGACGATGGCGAGGAATACTGCACTGCCGCTGCGGATCTCGCCGATGCGCAGGCCGTGTGCGATAAGCTCGGCATCGAACTGCACACCGTTAACTTTGCCGCAGAATACTGGGACAACGTTTTTGAACTCTTCCTCGAAGAGTACAAAGCGGGCCGCACGCCAAACCCGGATATCCTGTGTAACAAAGAGATCAAATTCAAAGCCTTCCTGGAATTCGCCGCGGAAGATCTGGGCGCAGACTACATTGCGACCGGCCACTACGTGCGTCGCGCGGATGTGAATGGTAAAAGCCAGCTGCTGCGCGGTCTGGATGGCAATAAAGATCAGAGCTACTTCCTCTACACGCTGAGCCATGAACAGATTGCCCAAAGTCTGTTCCCGGTCGGCGAGCTGGAAAAGCCGGAAGTGCGTAAGATTGCTGAAGATTTGGATCTGATCACCGCGAAGAAAAAAGACTCCACCGGTATCTGTTTTATCGGCGAGCGTAAATTCCGCGAGTTCCTGGGGCGCTACCTGCCTGCACAGCCGGGCAAAATCGTCACCGTTGACGGTGATGAGATTGGTCAGCACCAGGGGCTGATGTACCACACTCTCGGCCAGCGTAAAGGTCTGGGTATCGGCGGCACCAAAGAGGGCAGCGAAGATCCGTGGTACGTGGTCGACAAAGATGTCGAAAACAATATTCTGGTGGTGGCTCAGGGTCACGACCATCCGCGCCTGATGTCCGTTGGACTTATCGCGCAACAGCTGCACTGGGTCGATCGCGAGCCGCTGAAAGGCACGCTGCGCTGCACCGTGAAAACGCGCTACCGCCAGACGGACATCCCTTGCACCGTCACCGCACTGGATGACGATCGCATTGACGTGCGTTTCGACGAACCGGTTTCCGCCGTTACCCCTGGCCAATCTGCTGTTTTCTACAGCGGCGAAATTTGCCTCGGCGGTGGGATCATTGAACAGCGCCTGCCGCTGCCTGCTGTTTAAACCGTTTGCACACATAAAGGAGACCGTGTGGCGAAGAACTATTACGACATCACCCTGGCGCTGGCGGGAATTTGCCAGTCAGCCCGTCTGGTGCAACAGCTGGCGCATCAGGGTCATTGCGACGCTGATGCCCTGCACGTTTCACTCAACAGCGTTATCGATCTTAACCCAGGCTCCACGCTGGGCGTCTTTGGCGGCAGTGAAACCAATCTTCGTCTCGGTCTTGAAACCCTGCTCGGCGTGCTCAACGCCAGCAACCGTCAGGGGTTGAACGCGGAACTGACCCGCTACACCTTAAGCCTGATGGTGCTGGAACGTAAGCTGAACGCGGCGAAAGGCGCAATGAATACCCTGGGCGATCGCATCGCCGGGCTACAGCGCCAGCTCGACCACTTTGACCTCCAGTCTGAGACCCTGCTGAGCGCGATGGCCGGTATCTACGTCGACGTAATTAGCCCGCTCGGCCCGCGTATTCAGGTCACCGGTTCGCCTGCCGTATTGCAAAGCCCACAGGTACAGGCGAAGGTACGCGCTTCGCTGCTGGCAGGCATCCGTGCCGCCGTGCTGTGGCAACAGGTCGGCGGTGGCCGCCTACAGCTCATGTTTTCTCGTCATCGCCTGACGACTCAGGCAAAACAAATTCTTGCTCATTGTTAACCTCCCGGAGTTGCGAATTATGGAATTATCCTCACTGACCGCCGTATCCCCTGTCGATGGACGCTACGGCGATAAAGTCAGCGCGCTGCGCGGGATCTTCAGCGAATATGGCCTGCTGAAGTTCCGTGTTCAGGTTGAAGTGCGCTGGCTGCAAAAGCTGGCCGCCCAGACAGCAATCAAGGAAGTTCCTGCTTTTGACGTAAAGGCAAACGATTACCTTGATAAAATCGTTGCTGAGTTCAGCGAAGAAGATGCCGCGCGTATTAAAACCATCGAACGCACCACCAACCACGACGTGAAAGCGGTTGAATACTTCCTGAAAGAGAAAGTGGCAAGCGTCCCTGCCCTGCACGCGGTATCTGAATTTATTCACTTCGCCTGTACCTCTGAAGATATTAACAACCTGTCTCACGCGCTGATGCTCTCTACCGCACGCAAAGAGGTGGTACTCCCTTACTGGCGTAAAATCATCGATGCGGTGAAAGCGCTTTCCGTGGAATACCGCGACATTCCGCTGTTGTCCCGTACTCATGGCCAGCCAGCAACCCCATCCACCATGGGTAAAGAGATGGCGAACGTGGCGTACCGCATGGAACGCCAGTATCGTCAGCTGGAGCAGGTTGAGATCCTCGGCAAAATCAACGGCGCGGTGGGTAACTACAACGCCCACATTGCGGCGTATCCGGAAGTGGACTGGCACCAGTTCAGTGAAGAGTTCGTGACGTCTCTGGGGATCCAGTGGAACCCGTACACCACCCAGATTGAGCCGCACGACTACATCGCCGAGCTGTTTGACTGCATTGCGCGTTTCAACACCATCCTGATCGACTTCGATCGTGACGTCTGGGGCTACATCGCCCTGAACCACTTCAAGCAGAAGACCATCGCCGGGGAAATCGGTTCGTCCACCATGCCGCACAAAGTGAACCCAATCGACTTCGAAAACTCCGAAGGTAACCTGGGCCTGGCGAATGCCGTGTTGCAGCATATGGCGAGTAAGCTGCCGGTCTCCCGCTGGCAGCGCGACCTGACTGACTCCACGGTGCTGCGTAACCTGGGCGTGGGTATTGGCTACGCGCTGATCGCCTACCAGTCCACCCTGAAGGGTGTGAGCAAGCTGGAGGTGAACCGCGACCGTCTGCTGGACGAGCTGGATCACAACTGGGAAGTGCTGGCGGAGCCGATTCAGACCGTGATGCGTCGTTATGGCATCGAAAAACCGTACGAGAAACTCAAAGAGCTGACCCGCGGTAAACGCGTTGATGCTGAGGGTATGAAACAGTTTATCGATGGTCTGGCGCTGCCCGAAGAAGAAAAAGCGCGCCTGAAAGAGATGACCCCGGCAAACTATATTGGCCGCGCCATTACTATGGTTGACGAGCTGAAGTAATCACCCTCCCCCTTTCCACCCGGAAAGGGGGCTGCTTTTCATCATCGTGTCGACGTTCACACCCCGTTACAGGCTCTGCCGGGATTACAACCTGTTGTCAGGCTGGTTGTTATTTTTCGCCGTGGAATAACTTTCCGGAATATATCGTTTTAAGCCGAACGGGCACAGCCTGAACTGGCACGGGGTCTCAACCGTGCATGGCCGATCCATCTCCTGCCGGTTACCTGGACACGCGTTTTTCTGTTTGAACCCCATCCAGCCTATTGATGTATAGGGCATTGCCTGCGCTATCCATACCCTACGCCGCCGATCGTTAATCAGGATACCCTGGTTTGAGGTGGTGATGATTTCACCGGCACGAACGTAATAATCCCCTTTTAGCCAAAGGATATAATTCAGGCCATATTGTGTTTCAACTTTGCAAAAGATGGTTCCACTTTCCGGGCTCGCAATAGTCTCAACAACCTTCCATTCCATAGAATCCTCTTTACTCGCTATATTGCTGTTTTTTTGTGTAAAAATGCTGATTTTCTGGCACATCTTATGCAAATCTAATTTCGCACCATAAAATAAGCGTAGACAAAGACAGACATAGTGAGAACATCCTTACAAAAAAAAGGGCAATCTTTACAAAACTGGCGTGCCCGTTCTGTCAAAAAAGCGACTCGCCTTCAACCGTTCATAAACGGATGGATGTTTTATCCGGATTGCGGAAGCGTGCGAAAACAAGTCAGTTCATATTACCCGCGCCTTCTGGGGGCGTATGAGGCTTATGTGAGGTGGGTGGGCGATATGAAACAGGATCAGGTCAACATACTTAATAATCAGATGCCTGGCGTAATGCCACCTGTCTTCAGAAGCATGAAAAAAATCATTTAATTTCATAACGCTGGTGTCAACCTGGATAATCAGCGTTAAACTATTCATACCATTTATAAAGGGAGAAATGATGATGCGCGTACTGGTTGTTGAGGATAACGCATTGCTACGTCATCACCTGAAAGTTCAACTTCAGGAGATGGGTCATCAGGTGGACGATGCTGAAGACGCAAAAGAGGCCGATTATTATCTCAATGAACACCTGCCGGACATCGCCATTGTCGATTTAGGGCTGCCGGATGAAGACGGATTATCTCTTATCCGCCGCTGGCGTAGCCATGACGTTTCCCTGCCGGTACTGGTGCTGACTGCTCGCGAAGGCTGGCAGGACAAGGTTGAAGTGTTGAGCGCAGGCGCAGATGACTACGTGACCAAACCCTTCCATATTGAAGAAGTCGCCGCGCGTATGCAGGCGCTGCTGCGCCGCAACAGCGGGCTGGCGTCACAGGTGATCTCTCTGCCGCCGTTCCAGGTGGATCTCTCCCGCCGCGAATTTTCAATAAATGATGAAGTAATCAAGCTGACCGCATTCGAATACACCATCATGGAAACGCTGATCCGTAACAACGGTAAAGTGGTGAGCAAAGATTCCCTGATGCTTCAGCTTTATCCGGATGCCGAACTGCGCGAAAGCCACACCATTGACGTGCTGATGGGCCGCCTGCGCAAAAAAATTCAGGCACAGTACCCGCACGACGTGATTACCACCGTGCGTGGTCAGGGCTACCTGTTCGAATTACGCTAAATGAAAGGGATTTTGCGCCATATCTTACCCCTTTCACTGCGGGTTCGCTTTCTGCTGGCAACCGCCGCCGTCGTGCTCGTGCTGTCCCTCTCTTACGGAATGGTGGCGTTGGTCGGGTACAGCGTAAGCTTCGATAAAACCACCTTCCGCCTGCTTCGCGGCGAAAGTAATCTGTTCTATACCCTGGCGAAATGGGAGAACAACCAAATCACCGTCGAGATGCCGGAAAACCTGAACCAGCAGAGCCCAACGCTGGCACTCATTTACGATGAAAAAGGAAAATTGCTGTGGGCGCAGCGCGACGTCCCCTGGCTGAAAAAGCGCATCCGTCCGGAATGGCTTAAAACCAATGGTTTTCACGAAATAGAAGCCGACCTCAACTCTACCAGCATCCTGCTGCGTGACGATCGGGCGTTACAGAACAAGCTCAATGAGATCCGCGCTGAAGATGACGACACGGAGATGACCCACTCGGTGGCCATCAACCTGTATCCCGCCACTCTGAACATGCCGCAGCTGACCATTGTAGTGATCGATACGATACCGGTTGAGCTAAAACGTTCGTATATGGTCTGGAACTGGTTCGTGTACGTTCTGGCTGCCAACCTGCTGCTGGTGATCCCTCTCCTGTGGGTTGCTGCGTGGTGGAGCCTCCGCCCGATTGAATCCCTTGCCAAAGAGGTGCGCGAGCTGGAGGAACATCACCGCGAGAAGCTTAACCCTGAAACTACGCGCGAACTGACCAGCCTGGTGCGCAACCTCAACCGCCTGCTGAAAAGCGAACGTGAACGTTACGACAAGTATCGCACGACGCTCACCGATCTTACGCACAGCCTGAAAACCCCGCTGGCAGTGATGCAAAGTACACTGCGTTCAATGCGCAGTTCTAAAATGAGCGTGGATGACGCCGAGCCGGTAATGCTGGAGCAAATCAGCCGTATTTCACAGCAGATTGGTTATTACCTACACCGCGCGAGCATGCGTTCCGGAAGCGCCTTATTGAGCCGTGAACTGCACCCGGTAGCCCCGCTGCTGGATAACCTCACCTCTGCGCTGAACAAGGTTTACCAGCGTAAAGGGGTAAACATCAGTCTGGATATCTCACCGGAAATAAGCTTTGTTGGCGAGAAGAATGACTTTATGGAAGTGATGGGAAATCTGCTCGATAACGCCTGCAAATATTGTCTGGAGTTTGTCGAGGTGTCCGCGCGCGTAACGGATAACGAACTGCATATTATCGTTGAGGATGATGGTCCTGGCATTCCCCATAATAAACGCGAAGTGGTATTCGATCGCGGTCAGCGCGCCGATACGCTGCGCCCGGGCCAGGGTGTCGGATTATCCGTCGCCCGGGAAATTGTCGATCAGTACGAGGGCAAGATTGAAACCGGCGAAAGTTTGCTGGGCGGTGCCCGTATGGAAGTCATTTTTGGCCGCCAACAGCCCGTATTGAACGATAGTTAACCCGAAATGTGAAAAATACGCGGATCTCGCAGCCAGGGGTCGGTGCTTCCGTTATAATCCGTCTCAGTAAGAGCCTGCGGAATACAAAAATATGGATTATCAATTAACGCTTAACTGGCCCGAATTTATTGAACGTTACTGGCAAAAACGCCCGGTCGTTCTTAAACGCGGGATCAGCAATTTTATCGACCCTATTTCTCCTGACGAACTCGCTGGTCTGGCGATGGAAAACGAGGTAGACAGCCGTCTGGTGAGCCATCAGGACGGGAAATGGCAGGTCAGCCACGGTCCCTTTGAAAGCTACGATCACCTGGGCGAAAGCAACTGGTCTTTACTGGTGCAGGCGGTCAACAACTGGCACGAACCCACCGCAGCCTTGATGCGTCCCTTCCGCGCCCTCCCAGACTGGCGAATGGACGATCTGATGATCTCCTTCTCTGTTCCCGGTGGCGGCGTGGGTCCGCATCTTGATCAGTACGACGTGTTTATCATTCAGGGTACCGGTCGCCGTCGCTGGCGAGTGGGCGAAAAAGTGCCAATGAAGCAGCACTGCCCGCACCCGGATCTGCTTCAGGTTGATCCGTTTGAAGGGATCATTGATGAAGAGCTGGAGCCAGGCGACATTCTGTATATCCCGCCAGGCTTCCCGCATGAAGGTTATTCCCTGGAAAACTCGCTAAACTATTCGGTTGGTTTCCGCGCGCCAAGCGGCCGCGAGATGATCAGCGGATTCGCTGACTATGTTTTACAGCGCGAGCTGGGCAGCCATCGTTACAGCGATCCGGATGTTCCGGCGCGTGAGCACCCGGCCGATATTCTGCCAGAGGAGCTGGATAAGCTGCGCGGTATGATGCTGGATCTGATCAACGAACCGGAGCACTTCAGACAGTGGTTTGGCGAGTTTATCAGCCAGTCGCGTCACGAACTGGACGTCGCACCGCCAGAGCCGCCGTATCAGGCAGATGAAATTTATGATGCCCTCCAGCAGGGCGATAAGCTGGTTCGTCTGGGCGGATTACGTGTATTGCGCATTGGCGAAGAGGTATTTGTCAACGGCGAGCGCCTGGACTCTCCACACCGTCCGGCACTGGAAGCGATTGCCAGCCATATGGTGCTGTCTGCGGATACCTTTGGCGACGCGCTGGACGATCCCTCCTTCCTCGCCATGCTGGCCGCGCTGGTTAACAGCGGGTACTGGTTTTTTGAGGACTGAGTCATGATGTTTGCCGGGTGGCGGCTACGCCTTACCCGGCCTACAAAAGCCGTTCCCGTAGGCCCGGTAAGCGATGCGCCACCGGGCTTTTTTTACTTCCGCTCCCCCGCCGCAAAATCCTCAATCTCACCCGCCCAGTCTGCCGGATATAACCCCTCCCGCACGTCCCGATGAAACGTTGAATAGGGCCAGTCGACGACTTTCCCGACATAGCCATGCTTCAGCGGATTGATGTAGACGTAATCCATATGCCGCCGGTAATCCTGTTCATTGCGAATGGTGTGTTCCCAGAAACGCGGTTGCCAGACGTGGCGCATCTCAATGTTGCGGCTAAACATTTTTTTGATGTCGCGCCAGCGCGCTGAAAAGTCACTGTCCCCTTCCGGTAAGGTCCAGATACAGTGCATATGTTCAGGCAGGATAACCCAGGCGTTAATGGTGAAGGGCTTCGCATGCTTAACCGTGGCGGTAGCGGAACGCAGGCTGTCGATGTGGCGGGTAAGTAAATCGCTCTGGCGGTTTTGCAGATTGACGGTGAAAAACCAGGTCCCACCGGGGATGTAGTGGCGGCGGTAGTTTGACATTTGAACTCCCTGTTCATGTGCCGGGTGGCGGCTACGCCTTACCCGGCCTACAAAAGCCTTTACTGTAGGCCCGGTAAGCGCAGCGCCACCGGGCATTTTCTTACCGCTTCGCGGTTAACTCTGCTATCCGCACAATCACCTGCACCGCTTTTTCCATCCCTTCCAGCGTCACGAACTCATGCTTGCCGTGGTAGTTATATCCACCGGTAAACAGGTTCGGGCACGGCAGGCCCATAAATGACAGCTGCGAACCATCGGTTCCACCACGGATCGGTTTCATCACCGGCTCGATATCACAATCGCGCATCGCCTGTTGGGCGATATCAAGAATGTGCGGATGCTCCATCACCTTCTCGCGCATATTGTAATAGCTGTCTTCGATGATGAGCTCAATATAGCAATCCGGGTGCAGCCCCTTGCCGACCTTTTTCGCGATCTCCATCATCTTACGCTTGCGCGCTTCAAAGGCTTTGCGGTCAAAATCGCGGACGATATAGTGCATCTGCGCGCTGTCCACGTTCCCCTTGATGCTGGTCAGATGATAAAAACCCTCATACCCTTCCGTCATCTCCGGGCTCTCTTCGGCAGGAACTTCCGCATGAATACGCGCAGCCAGCGACAGCGCATTCACCATCACCCCTTTCGCAGAGCCCGGGTGCACGTTATTCCCGACGATTTTGATCGTCACCGATGCCGCGTTAAAGTTTTCATACTCAAGTTCACCCACGCCGCCACCGTCGACGGTGTAGGCCCACTGAGCGTTAAACGCCTCGACGTCAAAATGTTTCGCGCCTTTTCCTACCTCTTCATCCGGCGTGAAGGCCACGCGGATATCGCCATGTGGGATATTTTTGCCCTTCAGCACCGCCAGCGCCGTCATGATCTCGGCGATACCCGCTTTGTCATCGGCCCCCAGCAAGGTTTTGCCGTCGGTGGTGATTAACGTCTGCCCCAGCAGCTGATGCAGTACCGGGAACATCACCGGCGACAGCACTTCGTCGCCAATGCCCAGCGCAATATCTCCGCCGCGGTAGTTTTCAACAATCTGCGGATTAACGTGTTTACCGCTAAAATCAGGTGAGGTATCGACATGAGAAATAAAGCCAATCGCCGGGATATCTCCCTCAACGTTGGCCGGCAGCGTTCCCATCACGGTCCCCTTTTCACTGAGCGTGACATCAACCAGCCCCATGGCCTCCAGCTGCTCTTTCAGCAGATTTAGCAGCTTCCACTGGCCTTCGGTGCTTGGCACCTGTCGGACCCCCGGCTTAGATTGGGTATCCAGCGAAACGTAATGTAAGAAACGCTCAAGTAGTTTATCCATGCAGTCACCCTCACTTTTTGTGACAACATTATCATTAAGCAGCAAAACGCAAATATTGCGTCAGGTCACTTTTATCCCGCAAACGAGAACTTTTTACGTTTATATCGTTCTGCGTTAATAAATGTAGCTTATGAATAAGTGAGAAGGATTGGCGATTCAATGGGTTTGCCGTAGAATGTCCGCCCTCATTACGAGTCACCAAGGTGGTTACACACAAACCCCGCTTCAGTCTGCTGCCTGAGGCGTCTATATGGGACAGCGCGAAAATTGAATACACAACCCCGTTCCCTTTCACCGCTGGTGCAACTGGAACGAATTCGTAAAAGTTTCGATGGCAAAGATGTCATTTCCGATCTTAATCTGACCATCAATGACGGTGAGTTTCTCACGCTGCTTGGCCCCTCCGGCTGCGGCAAAACCACCGTCCTGCGCCTTATTGCCGGGCTGGAAAGCGTCGATAACGGCCATATCCATCTTGAGAACCAGGACATTACCCAGGTCCCTGCCGAAGATCGCCACGTCAATACCGTCTTTCAGAGCTATGCCCTGTTCCCGCACATGACCGTGTTTGAGAACGTGGCGTTTGGCCTGCGGATGCAAAAAACACCCGCCAGCGAGATCCCGCCGCGCGTTACCGAAGCCCTGCGCATGGTGCAGCTGGAGGCATTCGCCCAGCGCAAGCCGCATCAACTTTCTGGTGGTCAGCAGCAGCGTGTGGCTATTGCCCGCGCCGTGGTCAACAAACCACGCCTGCTCCTGCTGGATGAATCCCTCTCCGCGCTGGACTACAAGCTGCGCAAGCAGATGCAGAACGAGCTGAAAGCGCTTCAGCGTAAGCTCGGCATCACGTTCGTGTTTGTCACTCACGATCAGGAAGAAGCCCTGACTATGTCAGACCGTATCGTGGTGATGCGTGAGGGCAAGATTGAGCAGGACGGCACACCGCGTGAAATTTACGAGGAGCCGAAAAACCTGTTCGTCGCCAGCTTCATTGGCGAAATCAATATTTTCAACGCCACGGTGATTGAGCGTCTGGACGAGCAGCGCGTGCGCGCCAACGTGGAAGGCCGCGAATGCAACATCACGGTGAACTTTGCCGTGGAAAAGGGACAAAGGCTCAACGTTCTGCTGCGCCCGGAAGATCTTCGCGTCGATGAGATCCACGACACGGCTGACGCCGAAGGTCTGATCGGTTACGTTCGCGAAAGAAACTACAAAGGGATGACCCTCGAATCCGTTGTGGAACTGGAAAACGGCAAAATGGTGATGGTTAGTGAGTTCTTCAACGAGGACGATCCGGACTTCGACCACTCGCTGGATCAGAAGATGGTCATCAACTGGGTAGAAAGCTGGGAGGTTGTACTGGCTGATGAAGAACACAAGTAAGTTCCAGAATGTGGTGATTGCCACGATCGTCGGTTGGCTTGTGTTGTTTGTCTTTCTTCCCAACCTGATGATCATCGTAACCAGCTTCCTGACCCGCGACGACGCGAACTTCGTCGCGATGGTCTTTACGCTGGACAACTACGCACGCCTGCTCGATCCGCTCTACTTTGACGTGCTGCTGCACTCGCTCAATATGGCGCTGATTGCCACCGTTGCCTGTCTGGTGCTGGGGTATCCGTTCGCGTGGTTCCTGGCTCGCCTGCCGCAAAAAGTGCGTCCGCTGCTGCTGTTTTTACTGATTGTGCCATTCTGGACCAACTCGTTAATCCGCATATATGGGCTGAAAATCTTCCTCAGCACCAAAGGTTATCTTAACGAGTTTCTGCTGTGGCTTGGGGTTATTGATACGCCGATCCGCATTATGTTCACTCCGAGCGCGGTGATCGTCGGCCTGGTCTATATCCTGCTGCCGTTTATGGTGATGCCGCTTTACTCAAGTATTGAAAAGCTTGATAAACCACTTCTGGAAGCCGCGAGAGACCTGGGGGCCAGCAAGCTGCAAACCTTTATCCGCATCATTATCCCGCTGACCATGCCGGGCATTATTGCCGGATGTCTGCTGGTCATGTTGCCTGCGATGGGCCTGTTCTACGTGTCGGATCTGATGGGCGGGGCGAAAAACCTGCTGATCGGCAACGTGATCAAGAGCCAGTTCCTGAACATCCGCGACTGGCCGTTCGGCTCGGCCACCAGCATTACGCTGACGGTGGTAATGGGGCTGATGCTGCTGGTTTACTGGCGTGCCTCACGCCTGCTGAACAAGAAGGTGGAGCTGGAATGATCGGTCGACTGCTTCGCGGCGGTTTTATGACCGTCATTTATGCCTATCTCTATATTCCAATAATCATTTTGATCGTGAACTCCTTTAACAGTTCACGCTTCGGGATCAACTGGCAAGGGTTTACCACCAAATGGTATGGCCTGCTGATGAACAATGACAGTCTGCTACAGGCCGCTCAGCACTCGCTGACGATGGCGGTATTCTCTGCCACCTTCGCGACGCTGATTGGCTCGCTGACCGCCGTGGCGCTGTACCGCTACCGTTTTCGCGGTAAGCCGTTCGTCAGCGGTATGCTGTTTGTGGTGATGATGTCCCCGGACATCGTGATGGCCATTTCACTGCTGGTGCTGTTTATGCTGCTGGGCGTCCAGCTCGGTTTCTGGTCGCTGCTGTTTTCGCATATCACCTTCTGCCTGCCGTTTGTGGTGGTAACCGTCTACGCGCGACTGAAAGGGTTCGACGTACGCATGCTGGAAGCGGCGAAGGATCTGGGAGCCAGCGAGATGACCATTCTGCGCAAAATCATCCTGCCGCTGGCGATGCCTGCCGTGGCAGCCGGATGGCTGCTCAGCTTTACCCTGTCGATGGACGACGTGGTCGTGTCCTCCTTCGTCACCGGGCCGAGCTACGAAATTCTGCCGTTGAAGATCTACTCAATGGTGAAAGTCGGTGTTTCACCCGAAGTGAACGCGCTGGCGACTATTCTGTTGGTGTTATCGCTGGTTCTGGTGATTGCCAGCCAGGTTATTGCTCGTGATAAAACAAAATCTCAGGGGACACAGAAATGAAAAAAATGCTTGCCGCTGCGGCACTGGTGCTCGGAATGGGTGCCGCGCATGCTGATGACAGCAAAACGCTCTATTTCTACAACTGGACCGAGTATGTGCCGCCGGGCCTGCTGGAGCAGTTCACCAAAGAGACGGGCATCAAGGTGATCTATTCGACCTACGAGTCGAATGAAACCATGTACGCCAAGCTCAAAACCTATAAAGATGGCGCGTATGACCTGGTGGTGCCGTCGACCTATTTCGTCGACAAGATGCGCAAAGAAGGCATGATCCAGAAGATCGATAAAACGAAGCTAACCAATTTTTCAAACCTCGATCCTGAGATGCTAAACAAGCCATTCGACCCGAACAACGATTATTCCATTCCGTACATCTGGGGCGCGACGGCAATTGGCGTCAACAGGGATGCCGTTGATCCAAAAACGGTTTCATCCTGGGCTGACCTGTGGAAGCCGGAATACAAAAGCAGCCTGCTGTTAACCGATGATGCGCGCGAAGTGTTCCAGATTGCGCTGCGTAAACTCGGCTACTCCGGCAACACCACCGATCCGAAAGAGATCGAAGCGGCGTATAACGAACTGAAAAAGCTGATGCCAAACGTGGCGGCGTTCAACTCGGATAACCCGGCTAACCCGTATATGGAAGGTGAAGTGAATCTGGGGATGGTCTGGAACGGCTCTGCGTTTGTGGCGCGTCAGGCCGGTACGCCGCTGGAGGTGGTCTGGCCGAAAGAGGGCGGCATCTTCTGGATGGACAGCCTCGCGATCCCGGCTAATGCGAAAAACGTCGATGGCGCCCTGAAGCTGATTAACTTCCTGCTGCGCCCGGATGTGGCAAAACAGGTGGCGGAAACTATTGGTTACCCGACACCAAACCTGGCCGCGCGGAAGCTGTTAAGTCCTGAAGTGGCGAATGATAAATCGCTTTATCCGGACGCTGAAACCATCAGCAAAGGGGAATGGCAGAACGACGTCGGTGACGCGAGCCGCCTGTATGAAGAGTATTATCAGAAGCTAAAAGCAGGCCGTTAATGCACAACGGGCGACGCAAGGTCGCCCGTTACCCTTACAGCCCCTTCAGGAGTTTATCCACAAAGGCTGGCACCACCTCGCTGGCCAGACCGTAATGCTTCTCTTCAAACTCACTCCCGACCTGGCTTGGCTCAAGATTAAGCTCCACCGTATGGGCACCTTGCAGTCGCGCTTCGTGAACAAACCCCGCCGCCGGATAGACATGTCCTGAGGTACCAATGGCGATAAAGACGTCCGCCATTGCCAGGGCACTGTAGATCTCATCCATTCCCAGCGGCATTTCGCCAAACCAGACCACATGGGGACGCAGACGCGAAGGGAACTGACAGCAGTGGCAGCGGTCTTCGTCCAGCACGTCCTCTTTCCACTCCAGCACCTGCCCACTCCATGCGCACCGCACCTTGAGCAGTTCGCCGTGCATGTGAATGATGTTGTGGTTTCCGGCTCTTTCGTGAAGATTGTCGATGTTTTGCGTCACCAGCAGAAAACGATCCCCCAGCGCCTCCTCCAGCTTTGCCAGCGCCAGGTGCGCCGCGTTTGGCGCAATCTCCGGCTGCTGAAGCTGGCGACGACGGGCGTTGTAAAACGCCTGAACCAGCGCCGGATCGCGGGCGAAACCTTCCGGCGTCGCCACATCTTCTACTCGGTGTTCTTCCCACAGCCCGTCCGCCGCGCGGAAGGTCTGAATACCGGATTCGGCGGAGATCCCCGCCCCGGTCAACACCACCACTCTGGGTTTATCCATCGCTTCTGGCATCATCCTGTCTCTGAAAAAGATCCGCTGACGCAGGCGTTCACGTAAGCGGCGTTTATTTTTGCGAAAACGGCTGAGTCGACCCTGGCGACGCGACAGCATAGTAACCTCGTAAACTAATCGGTGAGATGAAGGAATGCGGCTCCGCGCATGCCTCCTGCGTCCCCGTGTCGCGCACGCTCAATGCGCGGCACGCGGGCGACCGGCAATAAATGTCGGGGCAAACGCCCGGACAGCTGTTCCGTAATCGCAGTGAAATTTGACAGCCCTCCCCCGATCACCAGCAGATCCGGGTCGACGATGGTCAGGATATTCCCCAGACACACCGCCAGCAAATCAAGATAGCGCTCAACGTGCTCACGCGCCTGCGCGTCTCTTTGCTCCCACAGCGTAATGATTTGAGGGGCCTCAAGTTTCTGATGATAGAAGTGTTCATAAAGCCATGCAAACCCGCGCCCTGAAAGGTAACTCTCAATGCAGCCGTGCTGACCACAGCCGCAGCGGGTAAGCGGGAAATCACGACCAACGACGTCCAGCGCATCCACTGGCAGACGGATATGACCAAATTCTCCGGTAATGTAGCTGCGCCCGGTAATGGGCTTACCGTTAATGACAATCCCGCCACCGACGCCCGTTCCGAGGATCAGCCCCATCACCAACGGATAGCGACGAAACTCGTCGTCCCAGGCCTCTGAGAGAGCAAAACAGTTGGCATCGTTGTCTAAGCGCACGTCGCGCTCAAGGAGAACAGAAAGATCGGCACGCAGCGGTTTGCCGCTGGCAGCAGGAACGTTGGCGGCATACAGCGTGCCGTCGTCGGTTTCGGGCATACCCGGTATACCAATGCCGACGCTGCCTTTGACGCCAAAGCGTTCATCCGCCTGCGCCACCAGCGCGGCAATGGCGGTTAAAAATTCATCGTAGCTATCGCGCGGCGTAGGCACGCGGGTTTCCCATTGTAGCTTAAGGTCTTTATCGAACACGCCGAGCGCAATCTTGGTGCCGCCAATATCAAATCCGTAATACATGATGCATTCCTCTGTTTGATTCAGCGGCCAAAAGACCGCTAAACCATGACGAAATTACTGGCCACTTAATACCCTCGCCGGATCAATTCGGCTTGCGCGACGCGCCGGATACCAGCTTGCCAGCAGACTCAGTAAAAGTGCTGTAACCAGCACATAAATGACGTCCAGCCAGTGCAGTTCAGACGGCAGGAAGTCAATAAAATAGATATCGCCTGACAGGAATTGATGGCCGATAAGCGCCTCAATCCCGTTGATAATCGGCGTCAGCTGAAGAGACACCACCACGCCGATGACCGCGCCGCAGAGGCTACCAAACAGCCCCGCCAGCAAACCGTACCAGACGAAGATGGCGCGAATAAGACCGTCTTTCGCCCCTAAGGTACGCAGCACGGCAATGTCGCCGCTCTTGTCCTTAACGGCCATGACCAGCGTAGAGACGATATTAAAGCACGCCACGCCAATCACCAGCACCATCGCCAGATACATAATCGCGCGGATCATCTGGATATCACGGTACATATACCCGTAAGTGCCGATCCAGCTTTTGATGTAGACATAGTTATTGGTCACGCTGCCAGCGTCACGCACCAGTGTATTGGCGTTGAAAACGTCGTTAACCTTAATGGCAATGCCCGTCACGCTGTCGCTCATATCCAGATACTGGCGCGCATCTTCCAGCGGCACCATCGCGAAGCTGTGATCGAGCTGGCCGCTCAGTTGCAAAATACCGGTGACGTGCAGACGCACGCGCTTAGGTTGCTGCAATTTGTGATCAGCGCTGGCGTTCGGGATCATGATCGAGACCCAGTCGCCCTGCTTCACCTTCAGTGCATCGGCAACGCCTTTGCCCATGATGATCTGCTGTTCGCCAGCCTTAAAGTTTGCCCATGCACCATTTTGCACATAGCGAGGCAGCGCGCTCAGACGCTCCTCCTGACGTGGGTTCACCCCTTTCACCTGAATGGCGCGCAGGTTTACCCCGCTCTCTACCAGCCCGGTAAAGTTGATGTAAGGTGCAGCCGCCGCAATGCCGGGTACCTTTTCCACTTTGTTCAGGGCATCACGCCAGTTGGACCACGGCTGGTTAACCGGCTCGATTTCACCGTGGGGTACAACGGCCAGAATGCGGTTATTCAGTTCGCGCTCAAAGCCATTCATGGCGCTTAAGCCCACGATTAGAACCGCCACGCCCAGGGCGATACCGATGGTGGAGATCACGGAGATAAGGGAAACCATCCCGCTCCGGCGACGACCGCGGCTAAAGCGTAACCCAATGAGTAACGATAACGGTGAAGCCATTACTCCGCTCCCATCAGCGTCAGTTCTGCATTCAGACGACCGTCGCGCATTTCCAGCTGACGGCCCATCCGCTTAGCCAGCTGCAAATCGTGCGTGACCACCAGAAACGCGGTTCCCTGCGCGGCGTTCAGTTCGCCGAGAAGCTGGAAAATGCTGTCTGCGTTACGCGCATCGAGGTTACCTGTCGGTTCATCCGCCAGCACCAGGCGCGGGTTGTTGACCAGCGCACGGGCGATGGCCACACGCTGACGCTCGCCGCCGGAAAGCTCAGACGGACGATGATTCCCGCGATGACCCAGCCCTACCGCGTTTAGCATGTCGCTGGCGCGGGCATTAATTTCCGCGGGTTTCTTTTTACCAATCAGCAGCGGCATTGCGACGTTTTCCAGCGCCGTAAAGTCCGGCAGCAGATGGTGGAACTGATAGATAAAACCCAGCTCACGGTTACGCAGCTCGGCTTTCGCCGTAGACGACATTTTACTCAGCGGCTGCCCGGAAAAGATCACATCGCCTTCGGTTGGCGTGTCCAGCCCGCCCAGCAGGTGCAGCAGCGTACTTTTGCCGGAGCCGGAGCTGCCAACAATCGCCATCATCTCGCCTTCACCCACGCTAAAGCTCACATTGTGCAGCACGTCGGTCTGCACAGTGCCTTCCTGATAGCGTTTGGACAGGTTGTCGCACTGCAACAGGATCTTATTCATAACGTAAAGCCTCAGCGGGTTGAGTGGCGGCAGCCCGCCAGGAAGGATAAAGCGTAGAGAGCAGCGCAATAGCCATCGCGGCCAGCGCAATACCGACCACCTGGAGCGGCTCGATAGCCACCGGCAGCGCCGCACCATCAAGCAGCGCGCCGATAATCGGCATGAGATTGTTGAGCTGGCTGGCGAGCAGCGCACCCAGCGCCGCGCCGAGCAGCGCGCCGATGATGCCAGCGCTGGCGCCCTGGACCATAAATACCGCCATGATCTGGCGCGGCGTCAGCCCCTGGGTTTGCAGAATGGCGACTTCGCCTTGCTTCTCCATCACCATCAGCCCGAGCGAGGTGATGATATTAAACGCGGCAACGGCCACGATCAGGCTCAGCAGCAGCCCCATCATGTTTTTCTCCATGCGCACGGCCTGGAATAGTTCGCCTTTGCGGTCGCGCCAGTCCTGCCATTTCGTTCCTTCCGGTAGCGTCTGCTGGCTAAGGGTATCCACCTTCAGCGGCGCATCAAGCCACAGACGCCAGCCGGTGATATTTCCCGCCGGGTAGCGCATCAGACGCGAGGCGTCCTGAATGTTAACCAGCATCTGGTAACCATCGACTTCGCTGTTCGCCGCAAACGTGCCAATCACGTTGAACAGGCGCTGGCTTGGCAGACGCCCCATCGGCGTAAACTGACTGGCTGAGGGCACCATCACGCGCAGTTGATCGCCACGGTTGACCCCGAGCTGCCCGGCAAGCTGCTCGCCGAGGATGACGTTGTATTTACCCGCTTCCAGGTCGGTTTGTTTTACGTTGACCAGGAACGGCGTCAGCGGATCTTTTTGCGCCGGATCGATACCCAGCATCACCCCGACCGCCACGCTGCGGGCGCTTTGCAGCACCACATCGCCCGTCGTGAGCGGCGCAACGCGCGTGACACCCTGTAACTTCACCGCGCTTTCCGGCAGCTGTTGCGGGTTAACGGAGCCCTGAGTGGAAGAGAGAACGGCCTGCGGCATCAGCCCCAGGATATTGTTTTGCAGCTCGCGCTCGAAGCCGTTCATGACGGAAAGCACCGTCACCAGAGCCATCACGCCAAGCGTAATGCCAATAGTCGAAAGCCAGGAGACAAAGCGACCGAAGCGGTCCGCGGCGCGCCCACGCATGTAACGTAAGCCTATGAAGAGTGCGACAGGTTGATACATGAAATCCGTCTGTTTGCTGATAGCAGACCCACGAGTATATAAGCGAATCCGCTAAGCGTAAATGACTGAAACCGTAAGATTCGGTAATCATTTTTCCGAAAAATTCAGATAAATCATCATGCTACTGACTGAACTTCCGCCATACAGCCTCCACTTTTTCCGAAAATCATCCTGATACAGACTGTTACCCGTTACATCGGGGTTTCATTTTACAACAATCGACCTTTCGTTTATGGCAACAAGGTCGTCACGCACAATGAAACAAAAAGCATTATGGATTAACCAGATAAAAGGGCTGTGCATCTGCCTGGTGGTGATTTACCACTCGGTGATCACCTTTTATCCTCACCTGGACGGGCTACAGCATCCGTTATCGGGCCTGCTCGCCAAATGCTGGGTCTACTTTAATCTTTACCTCGCACCGTTCCGTATGCCGGTGTTTTTCTTCATCTCCGGCTATTTGATTCGTCGATATATTGACGAGGTGAACTGGCGCACCAGTCTCGACAAGCGGATCTGGAGCATTGTCTGGGTGCTGGCCCTGTGGGGCGTCCTGCAATGGCAGGCGCTGACCCATCTGAATGCCTGGCTCGCCCCCGAGCGTGAACTGGCGACAGCAACCAATGCGGCCTACGCCGATTCCGTTTCAGGGTTTGTACTGGGAATGCTCACGGCCAGCACCAGCCTGTGGTACTTGTACGCCTTAGTGGTCTACTTCACGCTCTGTAAACTGCTGAGCCGCTGGAAACTGCCGATGCTGGGGCTTCTGGCGCTGGCAAGCATCGCCATTAACTTCCTGCCTTTACCGTGGTGGGGAATGAACAGCGTGGTGCGCAACACGATCTACTACAGCCTCGGCGCATGGTACGGCGCGCAGTTGATGACGTGGATGAAAGGGATGAATTTACGCCGCAGCTGGCTGGTACTTATCGCCTCTGGCGCGGTGTCGGTAGTGCTGTGGTTCGCTAATGTTCCTCTGCCGCTCTCACTGCTGTCGATCGTGGTCATCATGAAGCTCTTTTACAGCTTCGAGCAGCGTTATGCCGTTCATCCCAATAATCTGCTGAACGTCATCGGTTCAAACACCATCGCGATTTATACCACCCACCGCATTTTAATTGAGGCGTTTAGCCTGCTCCTGATTCGCGAAATGAATGCGGCGTACTGGCCGATCTGGGCGGAGTTAACGCTGATTCTGGTCTATCCGTTCATCAGCCTACTCGTCTGCACGCTGGTTGGACTGGGCGCACGTAAGCTCTCGACCGCCCTCTTTGGCGACCTTTTCTTCTCCCCTCCCGCACGGCTTACGCCACAGCTCGCCAGCCGCTAACCTACCCTGCCCCCATCCGGGGGCACTTTTCCTCTTGTGCGGTTACGATTTGCTTATGCATAACGATCGAGGATAATAAAGACATTGCGTATCAGTGATATGCCCCAATACTGTTGGTATATCCCCAAGAGACCCTGACATAGCCATGCCTGAACACTATCGTTTTTCCTTGCCTGTAAAAGCAGGTGACCAACGCCAGCTGGGCGAACTGACAGGCGCGGCCTGCGCCACGCTGGTGGCGGAAATTGCCGAGCGCCATCCGGGGCCGGTGGTGCTGGTTGCCCCGGACATGCAAAACGCCCTGCGCCTGCACGACGAAATTCGTCAGTTCACCGACAGTCTGGTATTCAGCCTGGCCGACTGGGAAACGCTTCCCTACGACAGTTTCTCTCCGCACCAGGAGATCATCTCCTCACGCCTGTCGACGCTGTATCAGCTCCCCACCATGCAGCGCGGTGTGCTGATTGTGCCGGTGAATACCCTGATGCAGCGCGTCTGTCCGCACAGCTATTTGCACGGCCACGCGCTGGTGATGAAAAAAGGCCAGCGCCTGTCGCGCGATGCCCTGCGCGTGCAGCTTGACGGAGCCGGTTACCGTCATGTCGATCAGGTGATGGAGCACGGCGAATACGCGACGCGCGGTGCGCTGCTGGATCTCTATCCGATGGGCAGCGACCAGCCGTATCGTCTGGATTTCTTCGATGATGAGATCGACAGCCTGCGCGTGTTCGACGCCGACACCCAGCGCACGCTGGAGGAAGTGGACTCCATTAATCTGCTGCCCGCCCATGAGTTCCCGACGGATAAAACCGCCATCGAACTGTTCCGCAGCCAGTGGCGCGACAGGTTCGACGTGAAACGTGATGCCGAACATATCTACCAGCAGGTCAGCAAAGGCACCCTTCCGGCCGGGATCGAGTACTGGCAGCCCCTGTTCTTTAACGAACCGCTGCCGGCGCTGTTCAGCTACTTCCCGGCGAATACGCTGATTGTTAACACCGGGGATATCGACGCCAGCGCCAGCCGCTTTGAAAGCGAAACGCGCGCCCGCTTTGAAAACCGGGGCGTTGACCCGATGCGTCCGCTGCTGCCGCCGGAAATGCTGTGGCTGCGTACCGACGAGCTCAACGCCGAGCTAAAACGCTGGCCGCGTATGCAGCTCAAAACCGATTCGCTTGCCGATAAGGCGGCGAACACCAATCTCGCGTTCCGGACGCTGCCCGATCTGGCCGTCCAGGCGCAGCAGAAATCCCCGCTCGATAACCTGCGCAAGTTTCTTGATTCCTTCACCGGGCCAGTGGTGTTCTCCGTTGAGAGTGAGGGTCGTCGTGAAGCGCTGGGCGAACTACTAGGACGGATCAAAGTTGCACCGAAGCGCATTCATCGCCTGAGCGAAGCGACCGGAAATGGTCGTTACCTGATGATCGGCTCCGCCGAACACGGATTTATTGATACGCTCAATAACCTGGCCTTGATTTGTGAAAGCGACCTGCTGGGCGAGCGCGTGGCGCGCCGTCGTCAGGACAGCCGTCGCACCATCAACCCGGACACCCTGATCCGCAACCTGGCCGAACTGCACCCCGGTCAGCCGATCGTTCACCTGGAACACGGTGTGGGTCGCTATCAGGGAATGACCACCCTCGAAGCAGGCGGCATCAAAGGTGAATACCTGATGCTGACCTACGCGAACGACGCCAAACTGTACGTGCCAGTGTCGTCCCTGCACCTTATCAGCCGCTACGCCGGTGGCGCGGAAGATAACGCGCCGCTGCATAAGCTGGGCGGCGACGCCTGGTCACGCGCGCGGCAGAAGGCGGCGGAAAAAGTGCGCGACGTGGCCGCCGAGCTGCTGGACATTTACGCCCAGCGCGCGGCCAAAGAGGGTTATGCGTTTAAGCATGATAAAGAGCAGTACCAGCTGTTCTGCGACAGCTTCCCGTTTGAAACTACGCCGGATCAGGCTCAGGCCATAAATGCCGTGCTGAGCGACATGTGCCAGCCGCTGGCGATGGATCGCTTAGTCTGCGGCGACGTGGGCTTCGGTAAAACCGAGGTAGCAATGCGTGCCGCTTTCCTGGCGGTGGAAAACAACAAGCAGGTGGCGGTGCTGGTGCCGACTACCCTCCTCGCCCAGCAGCACTTCGACAACTTCCGCGACCGCTTCGCCAACTGGCCGGTACGCATTGAGATGCTGTCGCGTTTCCGCAGCGCCAAAGAGCAGACGCAAATCCTGGAACAGGCAAGCGAAGGCAAAATTGACATTCTGATCGGCACCCACAAGCTGCTGCAAAGCGACGTGAAGTGGAAAGATCTGGGGCTGCTGATCGTCGATGAAGAGCACCGCTTTGGGGTGCGCCACAAAGAGCGCATCAAAGCGATGCGCGCCGACGTCGACATTCTGACCCTGACCGCCACGCCGATCCCGCGCACCCTGAATATGGCGATGAGCGGCATGCGCGATCTGTCGATTATTGCCACCCCGCCGGCGCGCCGTCTGGCGGTGAAAACCTTTGTTCGCGAGTACGACAATCTGGTGGTTCGCGAGGCGATCCTGCGTGAAGTGCTGCGCGGCGGCCAGGTATATTACCTGTATAACGACGTTGAAAACATTCAGAAAGCCGCCGACAGGCTGGCAGAGCTGGTGCCGGAAGCGCGCATCGCCATTGGTCACGGCCAGATGCGCGAGCGCGAGCTGGAGCGGGTGATGAACGACTTCCACCATCAGCGTTTCAACGTGCTGGTATGTACCACCATCATTGAGACCGGGATCGACATTCCGACGGCGAACACCATCATCATCGAACGCGCGGATCACTTCGGCCTGGCCCAGCTGCATCAGCTGCGCGGGCGCGTCGGGCGTTCGCACCATCAGGCCTACGCGTGGCTGCTGACGCCGCATCCGAAGGCGATGACCACCGACGCGCAAAAGCGTCTGGAAGCTATCGCCTCGCTGGAAGATCTGGGTGCTGGCTTTGCGCTGGCGACGCACGACCTGGAGATCCGCGGCGCCGGTGAGTTGTTGGGTGAAGACCAGAGCGGCTCCATGGAAACCATCGGTTTTTCTCTGTATATGGAGCTGCTGGAAAATGCCGTCGACGCGCTTAAAGCCGGACGTGAACCGTCTCTGGAAGATCTCACCAGCCAGCAGACCGAAGTGGAACTGCGCATGCCTTCCCTGTTGCCGGATGATTTTATTCCTGACGTGAATACCCGTCTGTCGTTCTACAAACGCATTGCTAGCGCGAAAAGCGAAGGCGAGCTGGAAGAGATTAAAGTCGAACTGATTGACCGTTTTGGGATATTGCCCGATGCGGCGCGCAACCTGCTGGATATTGCCCGCCTGCGTCAGCAGGCGCAGAAGCTGGGCATTCGCAAGCTTGAAGGCAACGAGAAAGGCGGCGTAATTGAGTTTGCCGAGAAGAACCACGTCGATCCGATGTGGCTGATTGGCCTTCTGCAAAAACAGCCGCAGCATTTCCGTCTTGATGGCCCGACGCGTCTGAAATTTACTCAGGATCTGACGGAACGTAAAATCCGCATGGACTGGGTGCGTAACTTTATGCGTCAGTTGGAAGAGAACGCCATCGCATAACGGTTTCCCCCGCCAGCGCCCGGCTGGTGGGGGACAATTTACAAACTCTTTGCACTTCGCCCGATCTTCCCGACCATACATTCGCCATAATTATCATTAACGCCTTATAAAACAATAACCTTATCATTTGTATGGATTATGATAATGATGATTTCTTCGCGTTTTACCCGCTGGTTAACTGTGGTTGCGCTGGCCGCGACGGTTGCCGTCGCGCTCCCTGCTCGCGCCAATACCTGGCCTCTTCCGCCCGCCGGCAGCAACGTCGTAGGTGAAAACCGCTTTCACGTGGTTGAAAACGATGGCGGTTCGCTGGAAGCGATTGCTAAAAAATATAACGTCGGGTTCCTGGCGCTGTTGCAGGCCAACCCGGGCGTAGATCCCTATGTGCCCCGGGCGGGCAGCGTACTGACGATTCCGCTGCAAACCATCCTGCCGGACGCGCCGCGTCAGGGGATTGTGATAAACCTCGCCGAGCTGCGTCTTTACTATTACCCGCCGGGGAAAAATGAAGTAACCGTCTACCCTATCGGCATCGGCCAGCTGGGAGGCGATACGCTCACGCCGACCATGGTGACCACCGTCTCCGACAAGCGCGCTAATCCAACCTGGACTCCGACGGCAAACATCCGCGCCCGCTATAAGGCACAGGGTATCGATCTCCCTGCCGTGGTTCCCGCGGGCCCGGATAATCCGATGGGGCACCATGCCATTCGCCTGGCGGCCTACGGTGGGGTTTATCTTCTGCACGGAACGAATGCGGATTTCGGGATCGGGATGCGCGTCAGCTCCGGCTGCATTCGCCTGCGCGATGACGACATCAAAACGCTCTACCGCGTGATCGCCCCTGGCACGAAAGTGAATATCATCAATACGCCGATTAAAGTGTCTGAAGAGCCGGGTGGCGTCCGTCTGGTTGAGATCCACCAGCCGCTATCGAAAAACATTAATGACGATCCGCAGACGCTGCCGATTAATCTGAATGCCTCGATGGTGAGCTTTAAAACGAATGCAAACACCGATGGCGCAGTGATGGAGCGGGCGATGGAAGCGCGCTCCGGGATGCCAACCGATGTCACGCGGCATCATGAGGTTGCTCAGCAGTCAATGTAAACGGTAATAACGACAAACGCCCTGCATTAGCAGGGCGTTTTTTTTTGCAGTGGCATAACGGAGGGTTGCGTTACGCTTATTTGTAGATAACTGCGGTACCGTGCAGGGTGTTAGGACCGGTCACAGAGGTGATGCGGAATGATTTCGCACCCATTTCGTCAGCTTTTTGTGCCAGCTGATCTTCCAGAGAGCCGAGGTTAGTCCCGGCAGTGGCAGAGATGGTACCGACTTTCTGCTGGTCTGCTGGAGTGGATTGCACTTCAACAGCAGCGAAGCTTGCGAAAGAGAGTGAACTCAGAACGGCGGCAGCGATGAGGGTTTTAACGTTTTTCATGATTTTATACCTTTGGGCAGATGATGTAGTGGTCGTTAGTTATTTAGTTAACGATCGATAGGTAAATGATAGATGTGATCCAGGTCACACGTCAACCCATTTTTATAATGGTCGTTAAATTAATTTCATTTTCCTTATATTTCATAAAGATAAAATTAAATTATTTTTAAGAAATCACCGCTGGTCGTCGCAGACGTTTATTTTTATAATGACTATTCAACAAAACAACAGAGGACCAACGGCACATGACAACCGATGTCACGCGTTGCGCAAAGAAAAGCCGTGGCCGACCAAAAGTGTTCGACAGGGATGCGGCGCTCGATAAGGCCATGACGCTCTTCTGGCAGCATGGGTATGAAGCCACGTCGCTCTCCGACCTGGTGGAAGCAACGGGCGCGAAAGCCCCTACCCTGTACGCAGAGTTCACCAACAAAGAAGGCTTATTCCGGGCCGTACTGGACAGATACATCTCGCGCTTCGCGGCAAAACACGAAGCCCAGCTATTCTGTGAAGAAAAAACGGTTGAGCAGGCATTGCAGGATTATTTCTGCGCAGTCGCAACCTGCTTTACCAGTAAAGACACGCCCGCGGGCTGTTTTATGATCAACACCTCCGCGACCCTCGCGGCATCGTCGAAAGAGATTGCCAACACGGTCAAATCGCGCCATGCGATGCAGGAGGAGACGCTCAGCACGTTTCTGGCTCAACGCCAGCAGCGCGGTGAAATTCCGGCGCATTGCCGTCCGCAGGAGCTGGCCCAGTATCTGAGCTGTATTCTACAGGGGATGTCCATCAGCGCCCGTGAAGGCGCGACGCTGGAAAAACTGCAGGGGATTACGCAAACAACGCTGCGCCTGTGGCCTGAACTTCTTAAACTCTGACGCAAAAAAAAGCTCCTCAGCCTGAGCGCATGAGGAGCTAAGTTCAGAGAACATCTTTTTTACACTTTGTTATTCAGTATCAGCTGACCATTGCTGTCGAGAGGGATCTGCGTACCAGGATCTTTATCCATGCGGATTTTGCCCTGCTGATCGCCAATTTTGTAGGTTACGTCGTAGCCCAACATTTTTTCAGACTTGTCATACACGGTTTTACAGCGCTGCTGCGTTGTGGTGTAGGTATCATTTTCCTGCATCGCGCCCTGCACCTGGTTACCGGCATAACCGCCACCCAGCGCACCAACTACCGTCGCGACATCCTTACCACGGCCACCACCAAACTGATGACCAATCACCCCACCAGCAACCGCGCCCAGCACGGAGCCAGCGATACGGTTTTCATCCTGAACCGGACGACGATGGGTGACAGAAACATTACGGCACTCCTGACGAGGCGTCTTGACCGTCTCTTTGATCGGTGTAGCGGAAACCACCTGCGCATACTGCGGGCCACGATCAAGTACGTTCAGACTGGCAACGGCAGCCACACCTAACGCAGCTGCGACGCCAATCCCTATACCCGCCAACATTGATTTATTCACGGGACTTCCTCCTTTGTTGCAATTGGTAGCAATTTTGCAGCGCAATAAACGCTTCGCCAATAAGATAAAGGATCAAAAAACCGGGGGGATGAGCTGGGATAGCGTCTGTTTAAGAGAACTCTTAAGCGTCAGGAGCGAAATGCACAGCATGATGTGCTAAGAACTCCCTCCGGAGAGCCCGGAGGGAGGGAGAAATTAGTGCAGCTTCAGGCGTGGGCGGATAACGCGGTTGATGCGGCCAACCAGCATCATCAGGCCGGTTTTGAAGTAGCCGTGCAGCGCAATCTGGTGCATACGGTACAGAGAAATGTACACGAAGCGGGCGATGCGCCCTTCCACCATCATGGAGCCGCGCATCAGGTTGCCCATCAGGCTGCCCACGGTGGAAAAGTTTGAGAGCGACACCAGAGAGCCGTGGTCTTTGTAGACATAGGCTTTCATCGGTTTGCCTTTCATCTGCGCCAGGATGTTATGCAGCACGAGGCTTGCCATCTGGTGCGCGGCCTGGGCGCGAGGAGGCACAAACCCGCCTTCCGGACGCGCGCAGGAGGCACAGTCGCCGATAGCGAAGATGTCCGGATCGCGCGTGGTTTGCAGCGTCGGCTCTGTCACCAGCTGGTTAATACGGTTTGTCTCCAGCCCACCGATATCTTTCATGAAATCAGGCGCTTTGATCCCCGCAGCCCAGACCATCAGGTCGGCCTGGATGTATTCGCCGTCTTTGGTATGCAGTCCGCCCTCATCCGCGCTGGTCACCATGGTCTGGGTCAGCACGCGCACGCCCAGTTTGGTCAGCTCGTTGTGCGCCGCGCCGGAAATACGCGGCGGCAGCGCAGGCAGAATACGTTCACCTGCTTCCACCAGCGTCACATTCAGCGCTTCATTAGTCAGTCCTTTGTAGCCGTAGCTGTGCAGCTGTTTGACCGCATTGTGCAACTCCGCCGATAATTCAACGCCCGTTGCGCCGCCGCCCACGATAGCAATGTTAACCTTGCCGTTAGCACCCATGTTGTTGGTGTACTTCAGGAACAGGTTAAGCATCTCCTGATGGAAACGACGCGCCTGATGCGGGTTATCCAGGAAGATACAGTGCTCTTTTACGCCTGGGGTGTTGAAATCATTGGACGTACTGCCCAGGGCCATCACCAGCGTGTCATAGGCCAGCTTGCGCTCAGGAACCAGCAGCTCGCCTTTATCATCACGCAGCTCGGCTAGCGTGATGGTTTTATTTTCACGGTTGATGTCCACCACCGAACCCAGCTGGAACTGGAAGTGGTGGTTACGCGCATGTGCCAGATAGCTGAGCGCATCCACGCCCTCATCCAGCGACCCGGTCGCCACTTCGTGCAGTAACGGCTTCCACAGATGGCTGTGGTTACGATCCACCAGCGTGATTTTGGCTTTCTTACCGCGACCCAGTTTCTTACCCAGCTGCGTCGCCAGCTCCAGTCCGCCAGCACCACCGCCGACAATCACTATCTTTTTCAATGGCGTAGTCAACGTGACCCCCTCAAATTATTAACCAATTGTTAATTAAAAGTTATATAAATAACCCTTAATTAACAACAGGTTACTGCGCTGAAACCATTCATATTCATTGAGAATAGCACGTCAGGCGCATTGGTCATACCAAAATTGATATGCATCAAGTTTTGATGGTTTAAAAGTAGACAACTCTGACAAAAAAGAGGCCCGGCACGCTTTCACGTACCGGGCCTTTGTCAGGTTCAGGGAGTTCAGCCCAGCGTTTTAAAGGCCTTAATACGCTGCAAGTGCGGGGAAATATTTTTGAACTTGTGGGTCTGCTCTTCGTCCCAGACAATTTCGTAGTAATGATGCAGAAGTTCGGCAGCGCGGGAGCTGTCCAGCGCTTCATCGTTGCGGGAGAGGATCGCCAGACACCGGTCGCGGTTCTTTTCGCGGAAATTGCTCACGCATTTTGTTGCGATATCGGCGTACTCTTCCGGACGGTCAATCTTGCCTTCCATGTTTTCGTTTGGAAACAGGTTAGGATTAAAAATGACCTGACGGATATCGCACAAAAAACCGATGCGCTCTGCCCAGTATCCCCCCAACCCCACGCCGCAGATCAGCGGACGATCGTCGATATTGAGCTGCAACATTTTGTCCACTTCTTTAAGCAGATGCTGCATGTCATGCTTCGGATGACGCGTGCTGTAACTGATCAGCCGGACATCCGGATCGATAAACTGCAATTGCAGCACTTTCTCATGATTACCAGGACTGTTTGAGTCAAAACCGTGTAAATAAATGATCATCGTCTCACCACGCTACGCCTTCCGGGATGAATTAAAGGGCTGCTTTATGTGCCTGCCAGCGCTCGTTCAGGGCTTCAAGCCGGGCGTTTACCGTTTTCCAGCGCGCCGAGTCCATCAGCTCCTGACGACTAAATGAACCTTTATGATACAATTGTGTAACACGTTCAGCATTGATCGGCGACAGGTTATCCAGCACGCTCACCGCCCCTTTACGATTATTGCAGACGAGGATCATATCGCAACCCGCATCCAGCGAAGCCTGCCCACGTTCGGCATAGCTTCCCATGATCGCCGCCCCTTCCATGGATAAATCGTCAGAGAAAATAACGCCATTGAAGCCTAACTCGTGACGCAGCACGGTTTTAAGCCAGTGCGGAGAGCCGCTGGCCGGACGCGGATCAACGTCACTGTAGATGACGTGCGCAGGCATAATAGCGTCCAGCTTGTTATCGGTAATCAGCGAGCGGAAAACAGACATATCTTTAGCGCGAATGTCTGCTTCCGGGCGCGGATCGCGCGGGGTTTCTTTATGGGAATCCGCCGTCACCGCCCCGTGGCCAGGGAAATGTTTGCCGGTGGTTTTCATGCCCGCATCGTGCATACCGTCAATGAAGCGCGTCGCCATTGCCAGCGCGATACGTGGATCGTCATGATACGAACGCTCACCAATTGCCGCGCTAATGTGTCCTACGTCCAGCACCGGGGCGAAGCTGATATCGATATCCATGGCGATCATCTCGCTGGCCATCAGCCAGCCTGCGTCCTGCGCCAGTTGACCGCCCTCTTCAGCACCCAGCAGCGCAGCAAAAGATTGTGCGGCGGGTAAGCGGGTAAACCCTTCGCGGAAACGCTGCACGCGTCCACCTTCCTGGTCGACGGCCACCACCAGGCGATTGCGTGACGCCGCGCGGATCTGGCGAACCAGCTCGCGCAACTGCGCCGGATCGTGATAATTGCGGGTGAAAAGAATCAGCCCCCCTACCAGCGGGTGCGCCAGAATTTCGCGCTCTTCCGCATCAAGCTCAAACCCTTCAACATCCAACATTACTGGACCCACACCAACCTCTCTTATCCTTTCGTTTGTAACTGACGCCAGGCATCATTTGCCAGCGCAATAAATTGTTCGTCATCTGTCTGCTGAAGTCGCATTTCAAACCATCCCGCCATCAGCATCAGCACCCACGGACGCCAGCGCGCGACCTGCCGCGCAAGGGTGAGTACATTTATGTTGGCGTTTCGGGCATAGGCGGTTATCAGCTGCACGCGCGAAGCCTCATCAGGCATCCAGACCGCAGCGAGTTCAAGCGCCACGTCACCGTCCCCTGCATATTCCCAGTCGATAAGTTTCTCGCCCGCCGTGGTATGAACGATATTCCCCGCATGGACATCCATATGCAGCGGCGCCAGACGTAACGCCTTCGGCTCTCCCGCTTTACGCAGCCGCTTAAGCTGCGCCAGCCAGAAGGGCGTGCGTCGTCCAGGCGCAGCCTGCTGCCAATAGCTATCCAGTAATGGAAGTAACGTCACCCGCCAGCCCAGACGCGGCTGTCGATGCAGATGATACAGCATGGCTGCCAGCGTGGGCGTATCGGGAAGCTCGCTTTTGATCTCACCCGCAATAAACGCCACCGCCATCCAGTCCCTGATAAAGAGATGAGGTTTCGGGGCAAGGTCGGCGGGAAGGCGCTTCAGGGCGCGGAACTGGCGACGAAAATGGGCGGCAGGCGCGGCGGCATCGTGATGCTGACGTAATACCAGCCGATGGTCGCCACGCTCAATAATGCAACTCGCGCCGCCAAGCCCGACGGGGGCTTGCGGCGCGATAACACGGTACTGGGGGAAATAACGCGTCTGGACATCCTGACGCGTGCGCTTATTGTTGCGTAACGGCACCTTTACCTGACCAGATAATTTCGCCGGTTTGAACCAGCATTAACTGCATCTGCAACGACGGCGTGTTCACGTTGCCTGTCGCGTTAGAATAAAGGACATACTGCGCACCAACGTTGCGGGCGATACCAATCGCTTTACTGCGCGAACCCAGGCTGTCCTGAGGCGACAGACCAAGCTGTTGCTTGGCGACCGCGAGCTGCTGGGCTGAGACCAGCGTAAATTTACCGTTGTTTGCCAGCGCGTTGCGCAGGGTTTCCGTCGCTTCTCCCACATTCAGGGAACCGTTTGTACGGTTGTTCACGCTGTCCACCAGCAGCACACTGCCAGGCGTAACGCCCTGTGCCTGCAACATTTTGCCCACCATCGGCTGCATCGCGCCGTTCCAGTCATAGTGCCGCACTCGCGGCGCAGGCTGCGCGGTATCGTCCGGATGTTCGATCGGGCCAGGCTGCGCCGGAATAGTCGGTACAGACGGCACGGTTGGAACAGGTTGCGCCGGTGTGGTCGGCTGTTCCGTTCCCGGCTTCGCCTGATCCACCGGTGCAGGTTCTTCCGTTCGCGTCACACAGCCTGCCAGAAAGAGTGCGAACGCACTCAGGAGCGCATAACGGCTCATTGTTTTAATCAAGGTTCACTCCTTACAAATAAAGATAAAGTCTCACCTTATGTGCACCCAGATAACTGGCGCTGCCGTAGAGCGTGACCGACGATCTTGCCGGGACCGTCACGCTACGCGGCGCCTCAAGCGGGTGCATCTCAAGACCTCTCACGTCATACCAGTAGAAGCGATAATGCACCGTCACTGGCTCTTGCCTTTCGTTATAGAGCGTAGAGGAGGCAGAAGACTGGATTTCGCTTATGGTCAACGAAGGATTTTCCGCCGTGATGCCCGCAGCAAGCACTGAGGACTCCATCACCAGCGTCTGTTCTTCACTGACCGGGATGGCGGGACGCGCGCTGCACCCAACCATAACCAGCGTCACGATCAGCGCTGCAATACGCCCAGTTAACATATTAAAGACCTTTATGTGCCAGCATCGGTCCCAGTGGACGTCCACCCAGAAGATGCATATGAATATGATAGACTTCCTGGCCGCCATGGCGATTACAGTTCATGATCAAACGGTATCCATCTTCAGCAATCCCTTCCTGCTCAGCAATTTTCGCGGCCACCGTAAGCATACGGCCCAGCGCCACTTCATGCTCGGTTTTAACGTCATTGACGGTCGGAATCAGAATATTGGGAATAATAAGGATGTGCGTCGGCGCCTGGGGAGAAATGTCGCGGAAAGCCGTGACCAGTTCATCCTGATAGACAATATCCGACGGAATTTCGCGGCGGATAATTTTACTGAAAATCGTTTCTTCAGCCATGACCTTTTCCTTTTATGTTTAATCTGGCGTCGTGCGTCCGTTGTTAACACACATTGTCTGTTTTACTGTGTGACACAACACAAGAGTATGAGCGAGTTTCTCCTGTCCTTTCAACCTTCTCCCGTTATTTCTTTCCTGATTATCGCCCATCTGGCTGAAGAGGCATCGCTTTAGGACATTTCTTTTCTGAAACCTGATTTCAGTTCATCCCGAAACATCTGTTTACAGCGTTAATCACAATGCGTATATTTCGCATTTGCATTTTCATGCGCATTTTTAACATAGAAAACGACGTCAGCCCGTGCTAGCGGGACTGTCGCGCACTACCTTCACCATTCACTAAGGGTTTGATGATGTCTTTCATTAATCACACCAGGGATGGGCAACGTCAGCCTGCCGCAACACCTTCGTTGCTGGCCGCCTGCATTGCTATGGCATTGACGCCAACCACCGCTTTCGCTGCTTCAACAGCCGAAGATACCGTCGTCGTTGATGGGGGTTTTGATAACACACAGGATCTTTCTGCCAGCCAGGAGCAGGATTACAGCGTAAAAACCACCACCACCGGCACCAAACTGTTGCTGGTTCCCCGCGACATCCCACAGTCCGTCAGCGTTATCAGCCAGCAACGTATGGCTGACCAGAATCTGCAATCCATCGGCCAGGTGCTGACGAACACCACGGGCATTACGGCGCAGGTGCAGGACAGCGATCGTACCGTATTTTACTCACGCGGATTTTTCGTCAGCAACTACGCCTATGACGACCTTCCAACGTCCATCAGTGAAGTGTGGAACTTTGGTGATACCGCCGCCGATACCGCAATTTATGACCGCATTGAAGTGGTCCGCGGCGCCACAGGCCTGATGTCCGGGACGGGCAACCCGGCGGCGTACGTTAATATGGTGCGCAAGCATGCGGACAGCCAGGAATTTAAAGGCAACGTCTCCGCCAGCTACGGCAGCTGGGACAAGCAGCGTTACGTGCTGGATCTCCAGGCGCCGCTAGTGGAATCAGGTAAGGTACGGGGTCGTCTGATCACGGGTTATCAGGACAACGACAGCTTCGTGGATAACTACCACTACCGGAAGAAATTCCTCTACGGCGTGATGGATGCAGATGTTACCGACAGCACGACCCTCTCGGTAGGGTATGAGTATCAGGAAAGCCATACCGCCGACCCAACCTGGGGCGGGCTGCCGACCTGGTACAGCGACGGAAGTAAGACCAACTACAATCGCAGCCAGACCGTCGCGCCTGACTGGGCCTATTCAGATAAAGACAGCACCCGCATCTTCGCTAACCTGACCCAGCGTTTCGATAATGGCTGGGAAGCGCACATCAACGGCATGCATGCTGAAACCAACTTTGACTCTAAGCTGATGTATATGTCCGGTTATCCGGATAAAGAGACCGGCGCTGGCCTGGTGGGTTACGGCGGCTGGAACCGCGGGGAACGTAAACAGGATGCGGTCGATGCCTTCCTGCGCGGCGGCTTCGATCTCTTTGGCCGTCAGCACGAGATGATGTTCGGCGGCAGCTTTAGCCGTCAGCGTAACCATTACGACAACACCATGCCGGATGCAGTATACGGCATGGTTGATGTCGGCAACTTTAAGAACTGGAACGGGAACATTGCCGATCCGCAGTGGACGCCGTGGAAACTCTACAGCAAGGATGATATTCGCCAGTCTTCAGCCTATTCCTCTGCGCGTTTCTCACTCGCCGATCCGTTGCATCTGATCCTGGGGGCGCGTTACACCCAATACAACATACGCTATAACCCCGCTGGTTCGCCGAATACCCGTCTGGAAAGCACCAAAGATGATGTCACGCCGTATGCCGGCTTGGTGTATGACATCAATGAGGACTGGTCGACCTACGTCAGCTATACCTCTATCTTCCAGCCGCAGGATAAGCGCAATGCCAGTGGACGTTATCTCGACCCTACCACGGGTAAAAGCTACGAAGCCGGGGTGAAGGCAGACTGGTTTAATACCCGCCTCACCACCTCACTGGCGATTTTCCGCATTGAGCAGGATAACGTGGCCAGCAACACGTATACCTACATGCCGAGCGGTGAGTCGATTTATGAATCGCTGGACGGGGTGGTCAGCAAAGGGGTCGAGTTTGAGCTCAACGGTGCACTAACCGATAACTGGCAGCTGACCTTTGGCGCGACGCGTTACATTGCAGAAGATAAGAATGGCAACGCCGTCAGCTCCGATCAGCCACGCACAACCATGAAACTGTTCACCCGTTATCAACTGCCAATGCTGCCGGAACTGACCGTGGGCGGTGGCGTAAACTGGCAGAACAAAGTGTGGACGGACGTGGAAGGCGGTCCGGCAGGACGTTCCCGCGCGGAGCAAGGCAGCTATGGGCTGGTGAACCTGTTCAGTCGCTTTCAGGTCACCAAAGACTTTGCTGTTCAGGCTAACGTCAACAACCTGTTCGACAAAGAATATTACGACTACGTCGGATCGTATGTAGTGTATGGCGCGCCACTGAACGTTTCGGTGAGCGCGAGCTACGACTTCTGAGTATTAAGCCCGGTGGCGCTGCGCTTACCGGGCCTACCCATCACGTAGGCCGGGTTAGGCGCAGCCGCCACCCGGCACCACAAACCGCAATAATAAAAAAGGCAGCCAATCGGCTGCCTTAGTCTCCCCAGATCACAGCTTAGTTGTTGCGGATGTACTCATCCATTTCGGTTTTCAGGTTATCGGATTTCGTTCCGAAGATTGCCTGAACACCAGAACCTGCAACAACGACGCCTGCTGCGCCCAGTTTTTTCAGACCCGGCTGGTCGACTTTCGCAACGTCGGCAACGCTCACACGCAGACGAGTGATACACGCGTCCAGGTTAGTGATGTTCTCTTTACCGCCGAAAGCAGCAACCAGAGCAGGTGCCATTTCGCTGGTCACACCGGCTTTGCTGTCTTCCGTTGCATCTTCACGACCCGGCGTTTTCAGGTCCAGTGCTTTGATCAGCACGCGGAAGACGGTGTAGTACACCACTGCGTAGCCCGCACCCACGATTGGGAACAGCCACAGCTTGCTGCTGTTACCGGACAGAACGATGAAGTCGATCAGGCCGTGAGAGAAGGACGTACCGTCACGCATACCCAGCAGGATACAGATTGGGAATGCCAGACCTGCCAGTACCGCGTGGATGATGTACAGGATCGGCGCAACGAACATGAAGGAGAACTCGATCGGCTCGGTGATACCGGTCAGGAACGAGGTCAGCGCTGCGGAGATCATGATACCGCCCACTTTTGCACGGTTCTCTGGTTTAGCAGAGTGCCAGATAGCAATTGCAGCGGCCGGCAGACCGTACATTTTGAACAGGAAGCCACCAGACAGTTTACCTGCCGTTGGGTCGCCCGCCATGTAGCGTGGGATGTCGCCGTGGAACACCTGACCTGCTGCGTTGGTGTATTCACCAATCTGCATCTGGAATGGAACGTTCCAGATGTGGTGCAGACCAAATGGTACCAGGCAGCGCTCAATGAAGCCGTAGATACCGAACGCCACAACCGGGTTCTGGTAAGCTGCCCACTGAGAGAAGGTCTGGATTGCCGTACCGATTGGTGGCCAGATGAAGGACAGGACCACACCGGTGAAAATCGCGGCCAGACCAGAAATGATCGGCACAAAACGTTTACCCGCGAAGAAGCCCAGATACTCAGGCAGCTTGATGCGATAGAAGCGGTTAAACATATACGCTGCAATCGCACCGGAGATGATACCACCGAGAACACCGGTGTCCGCCAGGTGCTTAGCGGCAATCTCTTCAGCAGGTAAATGCAGTACCAGCGGCGCAACCACAGCCATGGTTTTCACCATGATGCCGTAAGCAACAACGGACGCCAGAGCGGAAACACCGTCGTTATTGGTGAAGCCCAGAGCAACACCGATAGCGAAGATCAGCGGCATGTTAGCAAAAACAGAACCGCCTGCTTCGGCCATCACGTGGGAAACTACGGCTGGCAGCCAGCTGAAGTTTGCAGAACCGACACCCAGCAGGATACCTGCGATAGGCAGTACGGATACTGGCAGCATCAGCGATTTACCGACCTTTTGCAGGTTAGCAAATGCATTCTTAAACATAATTGAGAGTGCTCCTGAGTATTTGTGCTTTTTTTTACGTTTTCACGCATTGGCCCGGGGGGAGTACCGCGCCGTGGACAGGACATCTAAGCGCCCTTTATTTATTACACAGAGTAAAATAATTCCCTCTGAGTTTGTTTGACGGCTATCACGTTTCAGTTCAAGACGGCCAAAAAACTTGCAGATATTTACATAAAGCATGTCTGGATGTGTCTAAAAACGCCATCACCGCCCCGAATGAGGCGGTGAACTTTACTCGCTTTACTTATTAATTACGAGCCTAAAAATAACAGGTGTATCAGACAGATTGCAGGCGGGCGGGGTCAATATGGAACAGGCTGGCGAAGTTTTCCGTTGTCACGCGAGCCAGTTCTTCAATACTGACACCTTTCAGAACGGCCATATACTCAGCGACATCCCGGGTCATCGCTGGCTGGTTCTCTTTGCCACGATGAGGCACCGGCGCCAGGTACGGGGAATCGGTTTCCACCAGAATACGATCCAGCGGAACATAGCGCGCCGCATCACGCAGTTGCTCAGCATTACGGAACGTGACAATCCCCGAGAACGAGATATAAAAGCCCAAATCAAGCAGCTTACCCGCCGTTTCTCTGTCTTCTGTGAAACAGTGTAGTACGCCACCGCAATCCGTCACCTTTTCTTCCCGCAGGATACCCAGCGTGTCGGCGCGCGCATCTCGGGTGTGAACGATAACCGGCTTATTCAGTTCCCGGCCAATGCGGATGTGGTTACGGAAGGATTCCTGCTGGCGAGGTTTCGTTTCCGGAGTGTAGAAATAGTCCAGGCCGGTCTCGCCCATCGCCACTACGCCCTCTTCTGCGGCAAGACGGCGTAAATCCTCAACGTCGTACGCTTCATCCTGATTCAGCGGATGCACGCCGCAGGAGAAGACGACATTATCGCGCTCGCCTACCAGTTCACGCATGGAGCGGTAACCCGGCAACGTGGTTGCCACGGCCAGGCAAAATTTCACATCGCGCGCGGCGGCTTTCGCCAGCACGTCGTCCACATTTTTATGCAGGGATTGATAATCCAGGCCATCGAGATGGCAGTGTGAGTCGACTAAAAACATAATGTCTCTCTCAGAGGTGGGAAACCGGCGGTATGACACCCGGTTGCAGGTAGTGTTCGATACGCAGTAACTGGTCGGTCAGTAAAAGCTCGCGATTGAGACCGGTTACCGTCAAAAGTTGTTCACGACTCTGGCAGATATCATGAAGGATAGCGTGCAGCGACTGCCCTGACAGGCGATTCGCCAGCGTGGTGACCAGCGCCCACACGTCAGGGTTAGTCAGAAGCGTAGCCCCCTGCTGAATTTTGAGCGCATCCAGCAGCAGCGCGGCCAGCCAGTGCAGCCGTTCCGGAGCCTGATCGCTGTTCAGCGCTGGCAGCACGCTCAGCCAGTCATGGCTGTCGAGGGCTGATTCAACCGCACGACACAGCGTTTCACGCTGGGACCACACCTCGGGCTGTAATAAGGCCAGCGCAGCCGCAGGCGCACCGCTGCACAGGCGCAACGCTGAGAGCGCCGCGTCTTGTGACACCGTCACTTCCCGCTCAAGCCAGGCGAGTGCCCAGGATTCCTGAGGGACAGCAAGGTGGTGAAGACGGCAGCGACTGCGCAGCGTCGCCAGCAAGCGTTCCGGCTCGCGGCAGGAGAGGAAAAACCAGGTGTTTTCTGGCGGCTCTTCCAGGGTTTTTAACAGCGCGTTGGCTGCGGCTTCCGTGAGCAGCGCGGCGTCTTTCAGCCACACTACTTTCGCCCCCCCCAGACGCGCATATTCGTACAGTTTCTCACTGACCTCACGCACCGCGTCGATACCGAGCGTATTTTTGCCCTTCTCAGGTTCGAGGGTGTAATAGTCAGGATGCGTGCCCGCCTGCATGAGCTGGCAACCCCGGCACTTACCGCAGCTTTTATGTCCTTCCGGCTGTTGGCACATCAGAAAGCGGGTGATGGCGTAAATCAACGCATCATCACCTATTCCCGGCAGCGCCTGGATCAGTAACGCATGATGCCCCCGACCAACCTGATAGCTGCCGATCAGCTGTTCAAAGTGTGGGCGCAACCATGGATACCATTTCATGCCTGCTGCTCCTGTAGCCACTGCGTAACGGTCTGCTGAATATCACATGTAACGTCTTCAAGGGATTGCGTCGCATCGATGGTACGAATGGTCTTGTCCTGCCCGGCCAGTTCCAGATAACGCGCACGGGTGCGGTTAAAGAAATCAAAAGACTCCTGTTCGATGCGGTCCAGTTCGCCGCGGGCACGGGCGCGCTTCAGGCCCACCTCAGGGGTCACGTCCAGATACAGCGTCAGGTCAGGACGGAAATCGCCCAGAACCGCGTCGCGAAGCGTAGCCAGCATGGCCTGATCGATACCCCGTCCACCGCCCTGATACGCCTGGGTTGAGAGATCGTGGCGATCGCCAATCACCCATTTGCCTTCTGCCAGAGCGGGTTTGATCACCGTCTCCACCAGCTGAACGCGCGCCGCATAGAACATCAGCACTTCCGCTTTGTCGGTAATAACTTCATCGCCAACGGATTTGATATCCAGAACCAGGCTGCGCAGTTTTTCCGCCAGCTGCGTACCGCCCGGCTCGCGGGTGAAGACCATGTCGGCGACGCCAAGCGATTTCAGCGTATCCACCACCACGTTACGGGCGGTGGTTTTGCCCGCCCCTTCGAGTCCCTCAATGACAATGTATTTACTGCGCATTTTTTTCCTTAAGTGCCTTCAGATAGTCCTGAACGGAGCGATTGTGACTGGCCAGGTTGGTATTGAACGTATGCCCCCCTTTTCCGTCAGCCACAAAATAGAGATACGGCGTTTTGGCCGGGTGCGCGGCGGCCTTCAACGATGCTTCACTCGGCGTCGCAATCGGTCCAGGCGGCAGGCCGCTAATCACGTAGGTATTATACGCCGTTGGCGTTTCCAGATCTTTTCTGGAAATCCTTCCGTTGTAGTTTTCGCCCATCCCGTAGATGACGGTAGGATCGGTTTGCAAACGCATGCCGATGCGCAGACGGTTAATAAACACCGAGGCAACCTGGTCACGTTCGGCAGCAACGGCCGTCTCTTTCTCGATGATCGAGGCCATCGTCATGAACTGGTTTTGATCTTTATAAGGCAGCCCCTCTGCTCGCCCTTTCCACGCAGCGTCTACCGCCGCGACCATTTTGTTGTGCGCGCGCTTCAGAATTGCCACATCCGTCGTGCCTGCCGTATACATCCACGTATCGGGCCAGAACCAGCCTTCCACCCACTCGGGATGTTCGAATTTTAAGGCGTCTGCCACGGTCTGGTAGCGGTCATCTTTCAGCGTATGCTTGATGTACGGCGCGTCACGCAGTTGCCTGAGATAATCGCTCAGACGCATACCTTCCACAAAACGCAATGGGAACTGGGCTTCTTTACCACTCTCCAGCAGATGCAGCATCTCGCGCACGGTCATGCCAGGGGTGAAACGATAGGTACCGGCCTTGAAATGGGACAGGTCCGGCTGAATACGCAGCAGCCATTGGAATACGCGTGGGCGATTGATAATTTTGTCGTCATACAGCTGCTGACCAAGCGCCTGCCGCCCGGTCCCCGCTTTCAGGGTAAAAATCGTCTCGTCTTTAATCAGGATCTGACTTTCAGCCAGCTGACGGACTTTCCACACTCCCGCTCCGCCAGCGATTCCGAACGCAACGATAAGAAGGAGGACAAAGCGTAACATTTTCTTCATGACTACCTGGTTTGCTCACATAACGGGGCCAGAAACTGGAACAGCTCGCGGGATGACCAGCACTTGCGGTCATAAGCGCGAACGGGGACAACGGGCATCAGCGCATTGCAGATAACAACTTCTTCGGCAGCCAGCAGCGCCTCTTCCTTAGCGTTAACTTCGACAACGCGAAAGCCTGCACGTGCCAGCTGTTGCAAACAAAACTGCCGCATAATGCCGTTGACTCCGGCCTGCTCCAGCGAAGGCGTGAATACGTCACTGCCCTTCCGCCAGAGTAAATTAGCCGCACAGCATTCCGTAATGTACCCTTCGCTGTCAAGAACCAGCGCCTCCCCGGCCTCCGTCTGCTCAAGATGAGTACGAATAAGCACCTGTTCAAGACGGTTAAGATGTTTTATGCCAGCGAGCATCGGGTTTCGCCCCAGACGTACCGGGCTAAGCGCCAGGACTACGCCCTCTTCACGCCAGTGCGCGTAATGGGAAGGATAATCTGAAACGGAAAGGATCCGCGCAGGATGCTGGCAGGCAGAACCGCTATAGCCCCGACCACCGCTGCCGCGGCTGATAATGACTTTCAGGACGCCGCTTGCTTTATGTGACGCCAGCCGACGCATTTCACTTTCAAGAATGTCCCACTGCGAGAAGGGGATCAATAATGCTTCGCAGGCTTTTTGTAAACGAAGGATATGGGCCCCGAGCAGGCACACGCCACCGTCGAGAATACGCGCGGTCGTGAAACAGCCATCGCCAAACTGGGTCGCCCTGTCGCTTGCCGGCAGCATTTCTTGCTCAAGGCCATTAATTAAAAACATAGTGGCTCCTTATGCATGGAGGCTCAGTCTGGCAGGATGTGGTTAGCCGGACAAGGGGATATCACCTAATAAAAAAGGCCCGGCAAGCGGACCTTTATTATCGTCAGCGACTAACCAGACTCAGACCTTTTTGAAGATCAGAGAACCGTTAGTCCCACCGAAGCCGAAGGAGTTACACAGGGTGTACTCCATACCGCTAACCTGGCGCGCTTCGTGGGGAACGAAGTCCAGATCGCAACCTTCATCTGGATTATCCAGGTTGATGGTTGGCGGTACAGCCTGATCGCGCAGCGCGAGAATAGAGTAGATTGATTCTACTGCACCCGCCGCACCCAGGAGGTGACCGGTCATGGATTTCGTGGAGCTCACCAGTACACGGCTGGCAGATTCGCCGAAGATAGACTTAACCGCCTGCGCTTCTGCTTTATCACCCGCAGGGGTAGATGTCCCGTGCGCGTTAACGTAGCCAATCTGTGCCGGCGTAATGCCCGCATCACGGATGGCGTTTTCCATCGCCAGCGCAGCACCTGCGCCGTTCTCTGGAGGAGACGTCATGTGGTAAGCATCGCTGCTCATGCCAAAGCCAACAACTTCAGCATAAATTTTCGCGCCACGTTTTTTCGCGTGTTCGTACTCTTCCAGTACGATCATGCCTGCACCGTCACCCAGCACGAAACCATCACGGTCTTTATCCCACGGACGGCTCGCCGCCTGAGGATTATCGTTTCGGGTAGAGAGCGCACGCGCTGCACCGAAGCCACCGACGCCCAGCGGGGTACTGGCTTTTTCAGCACCGCCCGCAACCATAGCATCTGCATCGCCGTACGCGATGATACGCGCGGCCTGGCCGATGTTATGCACGCCAGACGTACAGGCTGTCGCGATTGAGATGCTTGGGCCACGCAGGCCGAACATAATGGTCAGGTGACCTGCCACCATGTTTACAATCGTAGACGGAACGAAGAACGGGCTGATTTTACGCGGGCCGCCATTCACCAGAGATGTATGGTTTTCCTCGATCAGGCCAAGACCGCCAATCCCGGAGCCGATAGCAGCGCCGATACGGGTAGCGTTCTCTTCCGTAATCTCAAGGCCAGAATCCTGCATGGCCTGAACGCCAGCGACAATTCCATATTGAATGAAGGCATCCATCTTGCGCTGTTCTTTGCGCGAGATGATCTCTTCACAGTTAAAATCCTTTACTAAGCCAGCAAATTTCGTTGCATAGGCGCTAGTATCGAAATGGTCGATTAGGCTGATGCCGCTCTGACCGGCAAGGAGAGCTTTCCAGGTGGACTCTACGGTATTGCCGACAGGAGACAACATGCCAAGTCCGGTCACAACTACACGACGCTTAGACACGTTTGTCCTCCAGGGAGGGATAAAAAAAGAGATTCGTGGGACTACAAAAGATAAAACTCAGGCGGTCGAATGACCGCCTGGAGATGTTCACTTACGCCTGGTGACCGTTGATGTAATCAATGGCAGCCTGAACGGTGGTGATTTTCTCAGCTTCTTCGTCCGGAATCTCAGTATCAAACTCTTCTTCCAGAGCCATTACCAGCTCAACGGTGTCAAGAGAATCTGCGCCCAGGTCTTCAACAAAGGAAGCGGAGTTCACAACTTCTTCCTGCTTAACGCCCAGCTGTTCGCCGATAATTTTCTTAACGCGTTCTTCGATAGTGCTCATACTCTTAAATTTCCTATCAAAACTCGCTTTCGCGATGGTTTTCGTAGTGTATAAAATGTTGAAAAATTTGCAACTAAATCCCGGCAGGTCTTACCACGATTTTACGTTATTTTGAGGCCATTTGCCCAAATAACGCAAATATTTTCGATCGTGATTAAACCATGTACATCCCGCCGTTGACGTGGAGGGTTTCACCAGTGATGTAACCCGCTTCGTCAGAGGCTAAAAATGCAACCGCGCTGGCGATTTCTTTAGGGTCGCCAAGACGACCCGCTGGAACTGCCGCCAGCGTACCCGCACGCTGATCATCGGTCAGCGCACGCGTCATGTCCGTTTCAATAAAGCCCGGAGCAACAACGTTTACAGTAATTCCGCGGGACGCGACTTCGCGCGCCAGCGACTTACTGAAACCGATCAGACCTGCTTTCGCCGCAGCGTAGTTAGCCTGACCAGCATTTCCCATGGTACCAACCACAGAACCTACAGTGATAATACGTCCATGACGCTTTTTCATCATAGCGCGCATTACCGCTTTTGACAGACGGAATACCGATGACAGGTTGGTTTCGATAATATCGTTCCACTCATCATCTTTCATTCGCATCAACAGGTTGTCGCGAGTGATCCCGGCATTATTGACCAGAATATCCACTTCGCCAAACTCTGCGCGAATATTTTCCAGAACAGATTCGATAGATGCTGGTTCAGTCACATTCAGTACCAGACCTTTGCCGTTCGCACCCAGATACTCGCTGATGGCCTGTGCGCCATTCTCGCTGGTCGCAGTCCCGATCACCGTCGCGCCGCGCGCAACCAGTGTTTCAGCAATAGCACGCCCGATACCGCGGCTTGCGCCGGTCACCAGGGCAATTTTTCCTTCAAAACTCATGGTATTCCTCTTTTATTGCGAGAGTGCCGCTTTCATTGCTTCCGGCTCGTTAATCGCCGAGGCAGTCAGGGTGTCTACAATACGTTTTGTCAGACCGGTAAGTACCTTACCTGGACCGACTTCATACAGATGTTCAACGTCCTGAGACGCCATAAATTCAACGGTTTTGGTCCACTGAACTGGGCTATAGAGCTGGCGAACCAGCGCGTTACGGATAGCCTCCGGCGCGGTTTCGCACTTCACATCGACGTTATTCACAACGGAAATCGTCGGTGCGTTAAAGGTCATTTTTTCCAGCTCAACCGCCAGCTTATCGGCAGCGGGCTTCATCAGCGCACAGTGAGACGGCACGCTCACCGGCAGCGGCAGTGCACGTTTTGCACCCGCAGCTTTACAGGCAGCGCCTGCACGCTCAACCGCTTCTTTATGACCCGCGATAACGACCTGGCCTGGCGAGTTAAAGTTTACCGGAGAAACGACCTGACCTTCAGCAGATTCTTCACAGGCTTTAGCAATAGAAGCATCATCCAGACCGATGATGGCAGACATGCCGCCCGTGCCTTCTGGCACCGCTTCCTGCATAAACTTACCACGCAATTCAACCAGACGGACCGCGTCAGCGAAGGCAATCACCCCTGCGCAGACCAGCGCAGAGTATTCACCCAGGCTATGACCCGCCATCAGCGCCGGTGTTTTGCCGCCCTGCTGCTGCCATACGCGCCACAATGCGACGGAGGCTGCCAGCAGTGCCGGTTGAGTCTGCCAGGTTTTGTTCAGCTCTTCAGCTGGGCCCTGCTGGGTCAGCGCCCACAGATCATAACCCAGCGCGTCAGAAGCTTCACGGAAAGTCTCTTCAATAACCGGATAGTTTGCTGCCATTTCAGACAACATCCCAACAGTTTGTGAGCCCTGTCCCGGGAACACAAAAGCAAATTGCGTCATTTTTTAATCCTTATCCTAGAAACGAACCAGCGCGGAACCCCAGGTGAACCCACCACCAAAGGCTTCAAGCAAGACCAGTTGGCCCCGTTTAATTCGTCCATCGCGTACCGCTTCGTCAAATGCGCACGGTACCGATGCCGCAGAGGTGTTGCCGTGGCGATCAAGCGTCACCACAACGTTATCCATAGACATGCCCAACTTCTTCGCCGTCGCGCTGATAATACGCAGGTTAGCCTGATGCGGTACCAGCCAGTCGAGTGCGGCGCGATCCAGATTGTTCGCTTCCAGCGTCTCATCAACAATGTGAGCGAGTTCGGTCACGGCCACCTTGAACACTTCATTACCCGCCATTGTCAGGTAAATCGAACTGTCCGGATTAACGCGATCGGCGTTAGGCAGCGTTAACAGCTCGCCGTAGCGACCGTCAGCGTGCAGGTGCGTGGAGATAATGCCTGGTTCTTCGGACTGCCCCAACAGTACCGCGCCCGCGCCATCGCCAAAAATAATGATTGTGCCGCGATCGGTTGGATCGCAGGTACGCGCCAGCACATCAGCACCGATCACCAACGCATATTTTACGGCACCCGATTTAACATACTGATCGGCGATGCTCAGCGCATAGGTGAAACCCGCGCACGCCGCTGCAACATCAAATGCCGGGCAGCCTTTGATGCCGAGCATGTTCTGCACCTGGCACGCTGCGCTTGGGAAGGCATGCGTGGCAGATGTTGTCGCCACCACAATAAGCCCGATCTGTTCTTTATCAATGCCAGCCATCTCAAGCGCTCGCTGAGCGGCTTCGTAGCCCATGGTGGACACAGTTTCGTCTGACGCGGCGATACGACGTTCACGGATACCTGTGCGCGTGACAATCCACTCGTCAGACGTATCTACCATTTTTTCAAGATCGGCGTTGGTACGCACTTGTTTTGGCAGGTAGCTGCCGGTACCTAAAATCTTCGTATACATGTACGCTCAGTCACTTTTAGCTAATACAGATCCCAGGCGAGCGGCAATCCTCTGAGGGACTTGTCGCTGCACCGCCTGCACTGCCTGTTCAATCGCGACGGTAAATGCTCGCTGATTGGCGGCGCCATGACTCTTAATCACGATGCCGCGCAATCCTAACAGACAGGCGCCATTATACTGGTCGGGGTTGAGGTGACTGAATCGCCGCGTCAGGCTTTTTTGTAACCAACGCTTTAATAAAATCAGCCACCAGGACCTTTTTTTACCTTCTCCCTGCGATTTCAGCAGAGAAAGGAACATTCGTACGACCCCTTCCATGGTCTTCAACGTCACGTTTCCGGTGAAGCCATCACACACTAATACATCCGTTTTGCCCGTCAGCAACTCATTGGCTTCGAGATAACCAATATAGTTGATGGAGGGAACCTGTTTGAGTAATTCCGCAGCGTCGCGGATACTGTCCAGGCCTTTGGTCTCTTCTTCACCAATATTCAATAACGCAACGCGGGGATTGGTAATCCCGACCACGTCTTCTGCCAGCACCGACCCCATCACGGCAAACTGAGCCAGCATTGTACTATCACAATCTACGTTAGCGCCCAGATCGAGCACCACCGTTTTGCCCTTCTGCTGATGCGGTAACACCGTCACCAGCGCCGGACGCTCAATGCCCTCAATCGGCTTGAGCAATAATTTCGACAGCCCCATCAGCGCGCCAGTATTTCCCGCGCTGACGCAAGCCTGCGCTCGCCCTTCTTTCACCAGCTCCAGCGCCATGCGCATAGAGCTGCCGCGGCTATTACGAATAGCCTGCGATGGCCGGGCATCACTGGCAATAACTGACTGCGCAGGAATAATCTGCAGACGCGAACGTTGTTCAAAGTCAGCTTTTGCAAGTAATGGCGTGATTGTGTCGGGATTACCGACTAAAAGAAGTGTGAGTTGCGAATTAGAATTCAGTGCCTGCAATGCTGCAGGCACTGTCACGGTAGGGCCAAAATCTCCCCCCATGACATCTAACGCCAGGGTTAGACGTGTCAAGGTATCGTCGCAGCCTGGTTCGGTAAACTCCCCGTTTTCACGGGGAAGTTCCTCACTAAGCCTAATCACGCTGACGCGTGATTACTTAGTGATAACCTTGCGGCCGCGGTAGAAACCGTCAGCGGTGATGTGGTGACGCAGGTGTTTCTCACCAGAAGTCTTGTCTACAGACAGGCTGGTAACTGCGGTCAGCGCGTCATGGGAACGACGCATGCCACGTTTGGAACGGGTTGGTTTATTCTGTTGTACGGCCATGGACCTTACTCCTCAATTACTTACGCTTTAAGCTGGCTAATACGGCAAATGGATTTGGTTTTTGCGCTTCATCAGGCAGTTCCCCAAAGACCATGTCCGCCTCGGACACTTCACAGTGTTCAGAATCATGCACCGGAACGACTGGCAGGGAGAGGATGACTTCATCTTCAACCAGCGCCAGAAGATCGATTTCACCGAATTCGTTAACCTCAATCGGTTCATACGCTTCCGGGAGTGCTTCAGCCTGTTCGTCAGAACGAACCGGACTGAAACAATACGTTGTGTGAACATGCTGTACAAACGGTTTCCCGCAGCGCTGACATTCGAGCGTTACCGTCACCTTTGCATCACCGGTTAAAACGGCGAGGCGCTGGTTGTCGATAGCGAACGACATGGAGCACTCTACATCACTGTCCACACTGACTACAGATTCGGCAATACGCTCAGCCTGATCGGAAGAATAGATTCCTTCGTAATCGAGGCGTTTTTGAGCCGTACGAACCGGATCAAGAGTCAGGGGTAATTTTACCTTTTGCATAGGGCGCGCATATTAACTTTGTAACGTCATAGAGTCAAAGAAAAAGGCAACCAGAGCTGCCTTTTGCCAATTATTCGCACACATTGCGGCCTGTAGTTTAAAATGGCTGGCATCGATACGCTATATCTGGTGATAAAAATATGCCAAATCTCGTCCTTGCTTCCACTTCACCTTATCGCCGAATGCTGCTGGAAAAGCTCGGGATCCCGTTTGAATGCGCCGCGCCGGAGGTGGATGAAACGCCACAGCCGGGCGAGTCACCGCGTCATCTGGTGACCCGTCTCGCGAAAGAGAAAGCACAGTCGCTGGCCGTACGTTACCCCGCTCATCTGATTATAGGCTCCGATCAGGTTTGTGTGCTGGACGGCGAAATCACCGGTAAACCGCATACGGAAGAAAACGCCTGCCAGCAGCTTTTGCGTGCGCGAGGCAGTATCGTGACCTTTTATACCGGCCTGGCGCTTTATAATTCCGCCTCCGGTCATCTGCAAACCGAGTGTGAGCCATTTGATGTGCACTTCCGTCATCTCAGCGAGGAGGAGATTATGGATTACGTGCGTCGGGAACGTCCTCTGAACTGCGCAGGGAGTTTCAAAAGTGAAGGGCTGGGAATTGCACTGTTCGACAAGCTGGACGGGCGGGATCCCAACACGCTGGTGGGGTTGCCGCTGATTGCGCTGTGCCAGATGTTAAGGCGAGAAGAGTGTAATCCGCTGACGATGTGATTTTTGCCCAGCGGCGCTTCGCTTGCATGGGCCTACGGATTTCGTAGGCCGGGTAAGCGCAGCGCCCCCCGGCACATAATCAGCCGCGCAGAACTTTCAGGCAGCGTTTCAACTGCTCATCCAGCGGCGCTTCAATACGGATAACTTCACCGGTATTAGGATGGGTAAACTTCAGCGCTGCCGCATGCAGGAACAGACGCGACAGCCCCGTACCCGCCAACTGCTTATCAAACTCGCGATCGCCATAGCGATCGTCGAACGCAATCGGATGGCCTGCAAACTGGGTATGGACGCGAATCTGGTGAGTACGCCCCGTCACCGGACTACAGCGCACCAGCGTGGCGAATTCGTAGCGCTCTTCTACTTTAAATCGCGTCTCAGACGGTTTCCCTTCCTGATTAACACGAACAATGCGCTCACCGCTTTGCAGAATATTTTTCAGCAGCGGCGCCTGCACCACTTTCACGTGAGACTGCCACTGGCCGCGCACCAGCGCCAGATAATCTTTCTGCATCCCTTTTTCGCGCAGCTGTTCATGCAGGGAACGCAGTGCAGAACGTTTTTTCGCCACCAGCAGCACGCCTGAGGTATCACGGTCAAGACGGTGAACCAGTTCGAGGAAACGCGCTTCCGGGCGCAGCGCACGTAAACCTTCGATCACGCCGAAGCTCAGACCGCTCCCCCCGTGTACCGCCGTTCCGGACGGTTTATTCAGCACCAGAATGTGGTCGTCCTCATAAAGGATAACGTCGCTCAAAGCCGCGACTTTTTGCAGCTTCGGAGAAACGACCTCTTCTTCACGCTCTGCAACACGTACCGGTGGAATGCGGACTTCATCGCCCGCCTCGAGCTTGTACTCGGGCTTCACACGTTTTTTGTTCACCCGCACCTCACCCTTACGCAAGATGCGATAAATCATACTTTTTGGCACACCCTTCAATTGGGTGCGCAAAAAATTATCGATACGTTGCCCTGCCTCGTCGTCGGCGATGGCAACCATTTTTACGGCTGGAGTCTCTGTTTTCATGGTTGGCGATTCTAAATAGCGTCTGACATTAGCGCCACTCATTTTTCTATGCTTATATTTACTTTTATCCGGACCACTCCCCTTTCGCGCAATCGATTTGGTGGTTATTAAACCAATCACCCCGTTGAAGTGAAGAAACTGTGAGTAACCGGGTGATAATTGGTAAAAGTCATCTTGCTATAACCCGGCGAGCAGTGGAATAATGAATCCGTTTTCCGCGTTAAATCCGGGTTTTGTAAGGATGTCGACGGAATGACCAATTTTGTCTGACCGATCATCCACGCAGCAATGGCGTAAGACGTATTGATCTTTCAGGCAGTTAGCGGGCTGCGGGTTGCAGTACTTCCCGGTATAAGGATTGTTCTCTGGAGAGTTTTCCCAGGCAATTCCCCTGATAATTGCGCTGTGTTTCCCTATGAAATACAGGCAACCGACACTCTGCGCCTCTTAAGCGAGCGACAACCGTGAGGTTGGCGACGTGAATAGACACGAGGCCATCGGTTCATACCCCGGAAAGCGTCACCTTGCCCGCAGCTTTGTCGTCAATGTAAGAATAACGAGTAAGTTACGATGAAAAGAATGTTAATCAACGCAACTCAGCAAGAAGAGTTGCGTGTCGCCCTTGTGGATGGGCAGCGCCTGTACGATCTGGATATCGAAAGTCCTGGACACGAACAGAAAAAAGCGAACATTTACAAAGGCAAAATCACCCGCATTGAACCAAGCCTTGAAGCTGCATTTGTCGATTACGGTGCTGAGCGTCACGGTTTCCTTCCTCTCAAAGAAATCGCCCGCGAATATTTTCCTGCAAACTACAACTCCCATGGCCGTCCGAACATCAAAGATGTTCTGCGTGAAGGTCAGGAAGTTATCGTCCAGATCGATAAAGAAGAGCGTGGCAACAAAGGCGCCGCGCTGACCACCTTTATCAGTCTGGCAGGAAGCTATCTGGTATTGATGCCAAACAACCCGCGTGCGGGTGGCATCTCTCGCCGTATCGAAGGCGATGACCGTACCGAGCTGAAAGAAGCACTGGCAAGTCTTGAACTGCCAGACGGCATGGGCCTTATCGTGCGCACCGCAGGCGTTGGCAAATCTGCCGAAGCGTTGCAGTGGGACCTGAGCTTCCGCCTGAAACACTGGGAAGCCATCAAGAAAGCGGCAGAAAGCCGTGCTGCGCCGTTCCTGATCCACCAGGAAAGCAACGTCATCGTGCGTGCCTTCCGTGATTATCTGCGTCAGGACATCGGTGAAATTCTGATTGATAACCCGAAAGTGCTTGAGCTGGCTCGCCAGCACATCGCCGCACTGGGTCGCCCGGATTTCACCAGCAAAATTAAGCTGTACACCGGTGAAATCCCGCTGTTCAGCCATTATCAGATTGAATCCCAGATCGAGTCTGCCTTCCAGCGTGAAGTGCGTCTGCCGTCCGGCGGTTCTATCGTTATCGATACCACCGAAGCGTTGACCGCCATCGACATCAACTCCGCGCGTGCAACCCGCGGCGGCGACATCGAAGAGACCGCCTTCAACACCAACCTTGAAGCCGCTGATGAAATCGCCCGCCAGCTCCGCCTGCGCGACCTGGGTGGTCTGATCGTTATCGACTTCATCGACATGACCCCGGTTCGCCACCAGCGTGCGGTTGAAAACCGTCTGCGTGAAGCGGTGCGCCAGGATCGCGCGCGTATCCAGATCAGCCATATTTCTCGCTTTGGCCTGCTGGAGATGTCCCGTCAGCGCCTCAGCCCGTCTCTGGGTGAGTCCAGCCATCACGTCTGCCCGCGCTGTTCCGGTACAGGTACCGTTCGTGACAATGAATCTCTCTCCCTCTCTATTCTGCGTCTGATTGAAGAAGAAGCGCTGAAAGAGAACACCAAAGAGGTTCACGCTATTGTTCCAGTGCCGATTGCCTCCTACCTGCTGAACGAAAAACGTGCAGCGGTGAGCGCAATCGAAGCGCGTCAGGGCGGCGTTCGCTGCATCATCGTGCCAAACGACGAGATGCAAACCCCGCACTATCACGTGCTGCGCGTGCGCAAAGGCGAAGAGACAAGCACCCTCAGCTACCTGCTGCCGAAGCTGCATGAAGAAGAAATGGCGCTGCCGTCTGATGAAGAGCCTGCCGAGCGTAAACTGCCTGAGCAGCCAGCTTTAGCGACCTTCATCATGCCGGAAGCACCGCCAGAAGCGACGCTGGAAAAACCAGCGGAAAAACCTGCTGTGCAGAAAGTGGCTCCTGCCGCGCCAAAAGCGCAGCCTGAGCAGCCTGGTCTCCTGAGCCGCATCATCGGTGCGCTGAAAAAAATGTTTGCCGCCGAAGAAGTTCAGCCTGAGGAGCCGAAAGAAGCGCCAAAAGAAGCGAAACCAGAGCGTCAGCAGGACCGTCGTAAGCGTCAGAACAACCGTCGCGACCGCAACGACCGTGGCGATCGTAATGAGCGCCGTGATAATCGTTCCGATAACAACGAAGGTCGTGAACAGCGCGAGGACAACCGTCGCAACCGTCGCGAGAAGCAACAGCAGAACGTTGAAGATCGTGAGATTCGCCAGCAGGCGGGCGATGAGTCCGAGAAGAGCAAACAGCGTGACGAGCAGCAGCCTCGCCGCGAGCGTAACCGTCGTCGTAACGATGACAAACGCCAGGCTCAGCAGGAAGTCAAAAACCTGAATCGCGAAGCGCCTGCAGAACAGCAGGACACTGAGCAGGAAGAGCGTACTCAGGTTATGCCGCGTCGTAAGCAGCGCCAGCTGACCCAGAAAGTACGTATGGGTGTTGTTCAGGCCGAAGAAAACGACGTTATCGCGGTTGAAGCGGCTGAAAGCACAACGGGTACTCAGGTTGCGAAAGTTGACCTGCCAGCCGTAGTGGAAAATCAGGTTGAGCAGGACGAAAGCAGCGAAAACCGTGATAACGCAGGTATGCCGCGTCGCTCCCGCCGTTCTCCACGCCATCTGCGCGTGAGCGGTCAGCGTCGCCGTCGTTATCGTGACGAGCGTTACCCGACCCAGTCTCCAATGCCAATGACCGTGGCGTGCGCGTCACCTGAGATGGCATCCGGTAAAGTCTGGATCCGTTATCCGGTTGCACGTCCGGAGCAGGCTGTTGAAGAACAGGCTGTGACCGAAGAGGTGATTGCACCAGTCGTCGCGGTGGAAGACGTCGTGACTGAAGCGGCAACCGTGGTCGAACCGCAGGTTGTTGAAACAGCGCCGCCGCAGGCTGTGGAAGTGGAAACGACCCATCCTGAAGTGATTGCTGCGCCGGTTGATGCCGCACCGCAGATCATTGCCGAAGAAGATACCGTGGTGGCTGAAGAAGTCGCGGAAGACGCTAAGCCTGTATCCGCAGCAGAAGAGCCCGCAGACGTTGCCGTCGAAACGGAGACGGAAGAGGTTGTTCAGGACGTCGAGATTCAGGTTGAACCTGTTGTCGAAGAGGTCAAAGCGCCTGAAGTGAAATCTGAGCCGGTTGAGATCGTTGAAGCTGTAGCGCCTGCTCACATTGCTACCGCGCCAATGACTCGTGCCCCGGCACCTGAGTACGTGCCTGAAGCACCACGCCATAGTGACTGGGTTCGTCCGAAATTCAACTTCGAAGGTAAAGGTGCTGCCGGTGGTCACAGTGCGACGCACATGGCTACTGCCCCAGCTACTCGTCCTCAGCCTGTTGAATAACGCACGCTAAGACTGAAAGCCGACCTTCGGGTCGGCTTTTTTATGGCTGTTGCAGGGGCTTTCTCATCCCGGTGACCTCCGGCATTATCTGCCGCATCAGCTCCAGAAAACGCCGCAAGCGCGCCGGATAATAGCGTGACCAGGGATAAACCAGATGTACCGGTAGCGCTGCTGGCTGCCACTCTGGCAGTAAATGCACCAGTCGCCCTTCCCGAATATCATCCTGTACCGTCCAGCTGGATACCACCGCCACGCCTAGCCCGGTGAGTGCCGTATTGCGCGCTACATACAGGCTGTCGGTACTCAGGCGTGGCGTAATGGTAACTCTCGCCGGGGTGGGTGTTGCCTCGTGGAAGAGTTCCACATGGCGTTGATAAAAAGAGCTGATGGCAATCCAGGGGAGATGTTGCAGATCGTCCGGCGTGTTAACCGCGGGAAAACGGGCAAGGAGTGCCGGTGACGCTACCACCGAGCGCGGCACTTCAGCCAGTAGCACAGACACGGTTGCCGGATCGACTTCCACGCCTACCCGAATAGCACAGTCAAGGTTGTCGCCGAGGAAATCAACCGAGCGATCGTTAAGCATCCACTCAACAGAAAGCTGGGGATAGCGCTGCAAAAATTGGGTTAACGGTTTTAGTAGCTGATCCTGGCCAAACGCGTGAGGCGCGCGCACCCTCAGCACCCCGACCGGTTCATCTTCCGTCTGCCCCACCTCGTCTTCCAGCGCCAGCCAGCTGTCAATCACCCGTCTGGCATGCTGATAGCAGCGTTCACCGTCATCGGTCAGCCGTGTCGTATGGGTTGTGCGCAGCATCAGGCGCACGCCCAGCATGGTTTCAAGCGACTGCAACCGTCGGCTCACCGTGGCCTGGGTTGTTGCCAGCTGACGTGCCGCCGCAGAAAGGGACCCCGCCTCCACAATGCGAACAAAGGTTCGCATCAGTTCTACACGATCTATACGCTCAGTCCGTTTCATATCATTGACACCTATACGCTACACGTATAAGCGTTTTACCACCGCGCCCGCTACCGTCGCAAGGCGTACTGATAAAAAATAGCCGCACACGACGAATGAGGAACATCTTATGAACACAACCACCACCCGGGCCGTAAGCCGCTGGGTAATCTTAATGCTGGCGCTCGGTGCGGGCTTCAGCGTGGCATCCATCTATTATGCCCAGCCTCTGCTGCCGCTGATGGGCTCAGACCTGCACCTGAGCATCGAAGGCATGGGCATGGTCCCGACGCTCACCCAGGCGGGTTATGCCTTAGGTATCCTGTTTCTGCTCCCGCTCGGCGATCGTTATGACCGCAGAACGTTGATCCTGATAAAAAGTGCAGCTCTGGCGCTGTTCCTGCTGGGTTGTAGCCTGACCGGACAACTGCACTCCCTACTGCTCACCAGCCTGCTGATTGGCATGGCCGCCACCATGGCGCAGGATATTGTCCCGGCCGCAGCGATCCTCGCGCCGGAAGGCAAACAGGGAAAAACAGTCGGCACGGTGATGACCGGCCTGCTGCTGGGGATTTTGCTCTCCAGAACCGTGAGCGGCGTGGTGGGTGAAGCCTTTGGCTGGCGAGTGATGTATCAGCTGGCCGCCGCAAGCATTGCCTTTATCGGCGTGGTGATGTGGGCCGTACTTCCCCGCTTCGCCGTTCATTCCACGCTGAGCTACCCGGCACTGATGCGCTCCATGGAACACCTCTGGCGTCGCTACCCGGCGCTGCGTCGGGCTGCGCTGGCTCAGGGTTTTCTGTCGATTGCCTTTAGTGCGTTCTGGTCGACGCTGGCGGTCATGCTGCTGGAACGGTATCACCTTGGCAGCGCCGTGGCGGGTGGTTTTGGTATTGCCGGAGCCGCAGGCGCGCTGGCCGCACCGCTGGCAGGCGGTCTGGCCGATAAGCTGGGCGCCGGTAAAGTGACCCAACTGGGTGCCGCGCTGGTGACCCTCTCGTTTGCTCTGATGTTCCTGATGCCAGCCCTGGGTGTACACGGCCAGTTGCTCCTGATTGCCCTCTCCGCGGTCGGTTTCGATCTCGGTTTGCAGTCCAGCCTCGTGGCGCACCAGAACCTGGTCTACAGCCTTGAGCCGCAGGCCCGTGGGCGCCTTAACGCCCTGCTGTTTACCGTCATTTTCATCGGAATGGCGCTGGGTTCGGCATTAGGCAGCAATATCTATACGCTGGCAGGCTGGACGGGCGTGGTAGCACTGGCAACCCTGTGTGGTGCCATTGCGCTGGCTATCAGAGTGATTGAAAGCGCCCGGGTGGTGTCCGCTCAGGCAGAAAGTGTGTAAAAAAATTGCCCAACCCGGACGGGTTGGGCAGTCAAAACATGCCCAGTTTCAAGACATGTCAAACAGGTCAGAGTCTTATCTGTTCATCTGGAACAAAGACATACCCTGCATATCGCTAAAGGCTTTATACGAGGCCTGCAACGCCGCCTGCTGCATGGTGTAGGACGAAATCACCGAGTTCCAGTCTACGTCAACCAGGTCGCTCATCTGCTGAGTCTGGCCCAGCGCGCGGTCTTCACCCAGAGAATCCAGCTTGCCCAGCTCGTCCAGCTTGATGCCGAGGTCCGCGCGAACGGTCAGCACGTTGTTGAGGGAGTTGCTCAGGCCACGGTTGGCTTTATCAATAGCCGCCGTAAATGCTTCAGCCTTCGTTTCGTCATCGCCAATCGGCTTATTCAGCGCTTCAATTGCGGAGTCGAGGATCTTGAACAAATTCGTTTCCGGCGTACTACCATCTGGCTCTGGCTTCGCATTGCTGGTGAAGCTATCGAAAACTTCAGTGCCCGTATGGCTGATTTGCATCGTGCGCGCAGAGTCAACCTGCTGGCTGATTGGCGTTCCGCCGCCCTTATAATCACCCGTAGCCTGGTCGAAAGCCGCCGCTTCGGTTTTGTAACCGGAAAAAATATAGCGACCGTTACCGTCCGTGCTGTTAGCCAGGTTCATGAGCTGATCGCGAATACCTTGCAGGTTCGTTGCCAGCGAAGCGCGGTCATCGTCACTTAACGTACCGTTGCCCGCATTGACAATCTTTTCCTGAGCAGCCTGGATAGCGGTTGTCACTTGCGATAACACGTTTTCTTCCAGCGAGACTTTCGTCGTAGCGAAGGAGCGCGCCAGCGCATACTGGCTATTTTGCGTTTGGGCCTGAGAGAGCACAACGGCCTGCGAAGCGGCAATCGGATCGTCAGACGGACGGTTGATACGCTTCCCCGTAGACATCTGCTCGCCGTAGCTGAGCCAGAGACTTTGGGAGTTCGTCACGCCGCGCATGCTTTGCTCATACATCATTTGAGTACTAATACGCATTTTTTATGCCTCAGCCTTAGCGGATATTGATCAATGCATCAAACAGCGTGCTCGCCGTTTGCAGCACCTGCGCATTCGCCAGATAGTACTGCTGATAGCGTTGCAGGTTGCCATACTCTTCGTCCAGGTTAACCCCGGAGATTGACTGCTGTTGTTTGGTCAGCTGCGTAACAACGTTAACTTTGGTTTCGCTGCTGGTTTTCAGCGACGCCGTGGTGCTGCCCACCGTACTGACCAGCGCGGCATAAGCATCGTTAAAGGTTTTGTTCCCCCCCACCAGCTTGGCGCTCTGCAAATCCAGCAGCTTTTGGCCATTGGTATTGTCGCTTTCTCCGCTTCCTTGCGCGGAGGCCATCGCCAGTTTGGATTCGTCGCTGATCGCAACGTCCATATTCACGATAACGTCATTCACCGGCTTCACGATAAAGCTGTCTTTATTATTGGCCGAGCCGCTAATGTTGACGTTGAGGCCATCAAACGACAGATTACCGCTGGTATCCGGCATAGCCGTGAAGCTGGTGTTGTCTGACAGACGGGTGATGGTCCAGTCGGTACCGTTGTACTCAACTTTGTAGTTTGTCGCCTGGACCTTGGTACTGTCCGTCATCGTGGCCGTCACGGACGCGCTTCCGGTGTTCTTACCGTTACTCAGCACTGCCGGGGAGCCAAAATCAAACAGCTTGCCGCCTGCGTCCCCGTTGGCATCAAAGCCCGCCTGGTGCTGGGTATTCATGGCATCCGCAAACGCCAGCGCCATCTGGTTAAGCGTATTTCGCGCCTGATCCAGATCCTGAGAACGGAACGTTAACAGCCCCCCAAGCGACCCCGTGGTGATCTGTTTTTCTGAGATCTCCACGTTGCCTGCTGCGGCATCCACATACGCAATCGTTGTACGTGCAGGGTCCGCGCTGGATTTCACCGCAGCCAGCTGGCTGGCGTTGCTGCCCTGGACCAGGGTGTAGCCGTTGGCGATAGAGATGTTGTAGGTGCCGCTGTCCTGTACGGTAACGTCCACACCGACAATTTTGTTCAGTTCGCTCACCAGCTGATCGCGCTGATCGAGCAGTTCGTTCGGGGATGCGCCCGCCCCTACGCCAGTCAGCCGGGAAATCTGATCGTTAAGGTTGGCAATCTGCTTCGCGTAGTTATTGATCTGATCGACGCTGGTAGAAATCGCCGTATTGACCTGCGCATCCTGATCGCGGAGATATTGATCGTTAGTTTTGAACTGGTTTACCAGACCATCTGCCTTCCCGAGTACCGTCTGGCGTGCAGCCGGATCTTCTGCGTTACTCACCAGCGTTTGCAGGCTTTTAAAGAAATCCTGGAGGTTGGCAGAAAGCGAGTTCGTGGTATCCGACAGCACGTCGTCAATTTTTGACATCTGCTGGTAGCGCGTGGTCAGGCCGCTGCTCTGGTTCTGCGCCGCGCGCAGCTGGTTGGTAATAAACGCATCATATTCACGCTGAACGCCGGAGACATAGACCCCGTTACCCACCCAGCCGCCGCCGGTCAGGGTGCTGTTTGATGCGCCCAGAATGGTAGTCTGGCGGGTATAACCTGCCACGTTGTAGCTTGAAATATTATTACTGACGGTATTGAGTGCCGACTGCGCAGCACTGAGGCCACTCATGGCGCTGTTAATCAAACTGGACATGGGGGTTCCTTTTATACGTTCAGACACGAGTCCTGATGAAGGTTATCGGCAACCTCCACCGGGACTTGAGAACTTTCAGAACAGATTTTCGAGATCTGTGCTATACGCTTTGCTGACCTTCTCAGACATGGATTTCAGCTGCTGGATCATGCTGGTCAGCTTGCGTGCATAGTTTGGATCGGTCGCGTAGCCGGCATTCTGCAATGCCTGAGCGCCCTGCTCTGGCGTGGTGGCCTGGGTCACGGCGGTGTAGCGCGGATTCCGGCTCAACAGCCCGACATAATCCGACAACGCTTCCAGATACGAGCTGTAGACGCGGAATTTGGCTTTCACCTTCACTGCCGCACCGTTCTCATATTCGGTGGTGGTAATTTCCGTGGTCGGCCCCTTCCAGCTGGAGGTGGCCTTCACGCCAAAGATGTTGAAGCTCGGCTCGCCGTTCTCCCTGCGGATCTGACGTTGCCCCCAGCCCGACTCCAGCGCCGCCTGCGCCAGAATCAGATGGTGTGGCACGCCGCTTTCTTCACTGGCAAGACGCGCCGGCAGGGAGAGCTGCGCCAGGAAGTCTTTGCTGTCGCCGGAGAGCGGCTCGTCACGCGTTTCTGCCGGCTTTGGCATTGCCTTACGCACCATCTGGGTCAGCGCCTGATTTTGATAACTGGTCACCTTTTCCAGATCAAACTTCAGCGGCACCTGCGGCGGAGCCTCTTCAGGTGGCAGCCCCTGAGCGGCTGCGGTCTGTTTCACAATCATGTCCGCCAGGCCGAGCCCCTTTCCGGCGGTCATTTGCTGGGCAATCTGCTGATCGTACATGCTGGTGTAAAGCCGTGTGGAATCGCTGCTGAACATGCCATCTTTCGGCAGGGTTTCACGCATGCTTTTCAACATCATCTGCACGAACATGCCTTCCACCTGACGGGCAACCGGGCGGATATTCGCCGCCGGATCCTTGCCCGCTTTGGTTTTGAGCTCGTTGAGCGACTGGGCATCCCAGGCGGCACTGGTCAACAGTTTGCTATCGGTCAGCATTTAGATGATTTCCAGTTTAGCGCGCAGGCAGCCTGCACTTTGCATGGATTGCAGAATGGACATCAGATCCATTGGCGTTGCACCCAGCGCGTTCAGGGCACGTACCACGCTGTTCAGGTTGGCGCTGGAGCGCACGCTCTGCAACGATCCGCCGCTCTGTCGTAAATCAATCTGCGTTTGCGGGGTCACTACCGTTTGACCGCCACCAAACGGGGTATCCGGCTGGCTGACGTTGGCCGAGCGGTTAACCGTGACGGAGAGATTGCCCTGCGCCACGGCGCAGCTGTCCAGCGTCACTTCGCGGTTCATCACCACCGATCCGGTACGGGAGTTGATAATGACTTTTGCATCCTGCACCGACACGTTCACTTCCATATTCTGGATATCGGCCAGCATCCGCACCTGGTTGCTGCTACCGGTTGACGTGCGGATCTGCACGGTGCGGGCATCCAGCGCGGTGGCGCTGCCGTAACCCCGGCTGCGGTTGATGGTGTCAGCAATCTGCTGCGCCATCGTGAAGTCTTCGTTATTCAGTTGCAGGTTAATGGTGTTGCCGGTGCCGAACTGGGTCGGCAGCTCACGTTCGATGATCGCGCCGTTGGTAATACGTCCCCCGTTCAGCTGGTTCACCTGCACGCTGCTGCCGCCCGCCGACGCACCTGCCCCGCCAACCAGAATGTTGCCCTGCGCCAGAGCATACACCTGGCTGTCGACGCCTTTCAGCGGCGTCATCAACAACGTACCGCCGCGCAGGCTTTTGGCGTTACCCATCGACGAGACAACCACGTCGATGGTTTGCCCCTGACGCGCAAAGGCCGGATAAGACGCGGTCACCATCACCGCCGCCACGTTTTTCAGCTGCATGTTGGTCCCCGCCGGTACGGTAATACCGAGCTGAGAGAGCATGTTGTTCAGGCTCTGGGTGGTGAACGGCGTCTGGGTCGTCTGGTCACCCGTCCCATCCAGCCCCACCACCAGGCCGTAGCCAATCAGGGAGTTTTCGCGCACGCCCTGCACGCTGGTGAGATCGCGAATGCGATCGGCCTGCGCAACGGTAGCGACCAGCGACAGCGCCACGGCGAAGAGAAATTTATACATAGGTCACCTCGCTTACATCGGCGATAAGTTAAGGAAGAAGCGTTGCAGCCAGCCCATATTTTGCGCTTCGTTGATGTAGCCGTTGCCGACGTACTCAATGCGCGCATCCGCCACCTGTGTGGACGGTACGGTGTTGGTGCCGCTGATGGTGCGAGGGTTAACCACACCGGAGAAGCGAATGAATTCCGTACCCTGGTTAATGGCGATCTGTTTTTCGCCCACCACGTGCAGGTTGCCGTTCACCAGAACCTGGTCAACCGTTACCGTCAGCGTTCCGCTGAAGGTATTGCTGGCGTTCGCGCCACCTTTACCGTTAAAGGTGTTGCCGCCGGAGGCTTCCACATCCGCACGGGCGTTGCCGAACAGCCCTTGCAGATAGCGCGGTACGGTGTCGAAGCCAAAATTGGTTTTGCCGTCGCGGCTGGCATTCGCCGACGAGCTCTTGCTCGCGCTGACGTTTTCCTGCAACACAATGGTCAGCGTATCGCCGACGTTACGCGGACGACGGTCTTCAAACAGCGGCTGATAACCGTAGTTAATCGGCTGCGCGGTCTGGAAAATAGAGCCGTTCACCACCGGCGCGGGGCCGGGAACGGGTTGGGCGGTAGTCGCACCCTGTACCAATGGTTTAGACGGGATCCAGGCACACCCGCTGAGGGTGACAGCCAGAACAGTCAGGATCGGATAACGAAACGCCGCGTTTTTTTGCATTGCCTTCATCTTCGAAAACAGGGAGCCGGTGCGACGTATACCGCACCGGGCTACACCTTAGAGTTGCGTCAGTTTTTGCAGCATCTGGTCGGTCGTCGACACTGCTTTACTGTTAATTTCATAGGCGCGCTGGACCTGGATCATATTCACCAGCTCTTCCGCCACGTTAACGTTCGAGGTTTCCACATACCCCTGGTACAGCAGCCCCGCACCGTTCAGGCCGGGGGTACTTTCATTTGGCGTGCCGGAAGACTGCGTTTCGGTGTAGAGGTTCTCACCGATGCTTTCCAGTCCGGTATCGTTCATGAAGGTCGTCAGGTTGAGCTGACCAACCTGAACCGGCGCGGCCTGACCTTGCTGAGTGACGCTGACGATACCGTCACGGCCAATGGTGATGCTCAGCGCGTTCGCCGGGATGGTGATCGCAGGCTGAACCTGGAAGCCGCCCGCCGTCACCAGCTGACCATTCTGATCCACCTGGAACGAACCATCGCGGGTATAGGCGGAGGTCCCGTCAGGCAGTTGCACCTGGAAGAAACCCTGACCTTTGATGGCAACGTCTTTGCTGTTGTTGGTCTGGGACAAGTTGCCCTGGCTGTGCAGACGCTCGGTGGCGACCGGGCGTACGCCGGTACCAATTTGCAGACCGGACGGCAGCGTGGTTTGCTCAGAAGACTGCGCCCCTGGCTGACGAATCGTTTGATAAAGCAAATCTTCGAAAACCGCACGCTGGCGCTTGAAACCATTGGTGCTGACGTTTGCCAGGTTGTTGGCAATTACATCCATATTGGTTTGCTGTGCGTCCAGACCGGTTTTCGCGATCCATAAAGAACTGATCATAGGGAGTCCTGTTAACTCATAGCCAGAAGTTGGTTAGCCTTGCCTGCGTTTTCATCGACGCTGCTGATGATTTTCATCTGCATTTCGAAGCGGCGGGCGCTGGCGATCATGTCGGTCATGGCTTCGACCGGTTTGACGTTACTGCCTTCCAGCACACCGGACATCACGCGGATGGTCGGGTCGGCCTGTAACGTGGCGCCACGCGTGGCCTGCGCCGCCTGGGTCAGACGGAACATTCCGTCATCACCACGCTGCACTTCGTTGCCTTCCGCTTTCACCAGCTTCAGACGACCGACAGGCGCAACGGTGTTCGCCGGGTCGCCCGGATTCAATGCCGAGATCGTCCCGTCTGCCGCAATGGTCAGCTCTGACCCTTCCGGCACCGTCAGCGGACCGGCTTCGCCCATCACCGGATGCCCCTGAATCGTCAACTGTCCGGTGGCGCTCACCTGAATGTTACCGTTGCGGGTATACCCTTCTGCGCCGTCAGCCGTTTGCACCGCCAGCCAGCCGTCCTGCTGAAGGGCAACGTCCAGCGGACGCGCGGTGTAATCCATCTGGCCTGGCGTCATGTCGGCGCCCGGCGTGGAGGCGGTGACCAGCGTACGCGTGGGCAAAGACAGCCCTTCTACCGGCACCGCACGCAGTGCGTTGAGCTGTGCACGAAAACCAGGCGTGGAGGCGTTCGCCAGGTTGCTGGCGGTAACAGCCTGCTGATTGAGCGTCTGGCTTGCAGCCCCCATCGCTGTATATATTGCGTGATCCATTGCGCTTTCCCGTCAGCCGCTTAACGCAGGTTAACCAGCGTGTTGAGGATCTGATCCTGGGTTTTGATGGTCTGCGCGTTGGACTGGTAGTTACGTTGCGCGACAATCATGTTCACCAGCTCTTTACTCAGATCGACGTTGGAGGCTTCCAGCGCGCCGTTGGTCAGCGTGCCGAAGTTACCGGAACCCGCGGTACCCAGCAGGGCAACACCGGAAGACTGCGTGGCGGACCAGACGTTATCCCCTTCGGACTTCAGGCCTTCGTTGTTGGCAAAGTTAGCCAGCACGATCTGGCCCAGCACCTGGGTCTGTTCGTTGGAGTAGTTACCGACAACGGTGCCGTCATCGTTGATCTGGTAGCTCACCAGATCGCCCGGCTTATAACCGTTCTGGCTCGTCGCCACGATGTTGTTCGCACCGGTGTTCTGCTGCATGGAGTTCGCGAAACTCATTTTGAAGGTTGCCGCCGTTGCACCAGTGATCTCCCCGGTCTCGATATCGACTTCCCCACCGCCGGTCAACACACCGCTCTCATTAAAGACCAATGTGGTTGCCAGTTTCGCTGCATCTCCCGCTACGCTGCCGTCCTGCGAATACACCTTCCAGGAGTTAGCTGGAGTAGCGTCTTTGACATAGAACAGGTTCATGTTGTGCGCATTACCCTGGCTGTCAAACACCGTCACGGTGCCTTTCTTGTTGTAAGAGTCAGGGTTGGCCGGGTCGAATGCGACGGTTGGCGCGGTATCGGTGGAGTTCAGGTTGATCTGCTGAGAGGCCGTGGTGGTGGACTTCGCCGCCATCAGCGTCGTTGGGATGGTGATCGCCTGCGGATTCGCACCGGTTTGCACCGTCGGCGGCGTGCCGGCAACCGGATAACCGGTTAACTGTAGCCCCTGCATGTTCACCAGGTTACGGTTTTCATCCAGCTTGAATTGGCCATTGCGGCTGTAGAACACGGAACCGTTGGCATCCACCATACGGAAGAAACCGTTCTGGCTGATGGCGACATCCAGACCACGACCGGTGTTGGTGGTCGTCCCGTCGGTGAAGTCCTGGGTGATACCCGCAACCTTCACGCCCAGGCCCACTTTAGAGCCTGCAAACATATCTGCAAAAGATGCAGAACCGGATTTAAAACCATAGGTCGCGGAGTTGGCGATGTTGTTGCCAATGACGTCCAGGTTGGTGGCCGCAGCATTCAGGCCGCTGACCGCTTGAGAAAAGGCCATGACTTACTCCTGATAAGTATGAAGGCTTAGATAATCTGCCGAACTTCGTCGAGTGTGGTGGTACCGGAGGTACCCAAATCCAGTTTGTTGCCATCGCTACCTTTGATGACGCCCTGAACCAGGGCAAACTGTAGCGGCTGAGCCACCAGCTGCGTGGTGCCGTTGCTGGCGCTAATCGCAACCTGATACGAGCCGTTAGGCGCTTTAGTGCCGTCGGTCAGGCTGCCATCCCAGGTAAAGGTATGAACGCCCGCTTTAAGCTCGCCAATCTCAATCGTGCGCACCACGTTGCCGCTGGCGTCTTTGATGGTGGCGGTGACTTTGTCGGCCGGTTGCTGCAACTCAACGCCAAACGGCGTCGTGGTGGTGGTGGACGTGCCATCGGTGGTGCTGGTGCCCGCCAGAATCGTGGTCCCCGGGATCATCACCCCGTGACCGATCAGGTTGGCGGCCTGCAAGGACTGGCTGTTATCGATTTGACCGGAGACCGAGCCGAGCGTGGTGTTCAGTTTCTCAATGCCGCTGACGGTACTGATCTGCGCAAGCTGCGTGGTCAGTTCGTTATTCTGCATCGGATTGGTCGGGTCCTGATTTTTCAGCTGTGCCACCAGCAGGGTCAGAAAGCTGCTCTGTAAATCGGAGGCATTGCTCCCGGTGAGAGAGCTGGAACCGGTTGCACTACTGGTGCTGTTGACGCCGGTATTTGTCGGGTCATTCACGTTTACGGCGATGGACATGCGTGTCTCCTTTACTGGCCGAGAGTGAGTGTTTTGAGCATCATGCTCTTCACGGTATTAAGCACTTCGACGTTTGCCTGGTAGCTGCGTGACGCGGACATGGAGTTCACCATCTCCCCGACCACATCCACGTTCGGCATTTTCACGTAGCCGCTGGCATCCGCGAGCGGGTTGCCTGGCTCGTAAACCAGCTTGTCGGGCGCCTGGCTCTCAACCACGTCCGCCACTTTCACGCCGCCCGTTGCCGCACCCGGTGCAGCATCAACATGGAAGACGACCTGTTTAGCGCGATACGGTTGTCCGTCAGGTCCGGTCACGCTGTCGGCGTTGGCCAGGTTACTGGCTGCCACGTTCAGTCGTTTGGACTGCGCCGTTAATGCCGAACCGGCGATATCAAAAATATTCAGCAAGGCCATTTACTAATTGCCCCCCTGCAGGACGGTCATCATGCCTTTGATTTGCCCGCCGAGTAGCGTCAGGCCTGTCTGGTATTGCAGGCTGTTATCGGCAAACTGTGTGCGCTCCCGGTCCATGTCGACGGTATTGCCGTCAAGCGAGGGCTGATCGGGGACACGATAAAGTAAGTCAGTTGTTGGCGCGGTCATCGCCTGAGCGGGAATATGCCGTGAGGATGTCAGGGCAAGTGAGACACCCGTCCCTTCGGCACGTCCACGCTCCATCACTTTTTTGAGTTCACTGGAAAAATCAATATCGCGCGCCTGATACCCGGGGGTGTCCGCGTTGGCGATATTGGCGGCTAAAATTTCCTGCCGCTGGGCGCGTAAGTTGAGCGCTTCCTGCTGAAAACGTAACGCGGCGTCGAGTTTATCGAGCATGTCTCCTCCGCTGATGAGAAAATTTCAGTTCACAGCTTAAATCTCACCCCGTCTCCCCTATCGACGGAATAAGCGCAAAATGCGTCGCTATTTGTTGCGTTGATGGAAAACCACTGCGGGTAGAATTTGCTTAATTCTGGACATAGTGGAACGTGCGATGCGGACTTTTAAACGTGGCCTTGCGGCGACCCTGCTGCTTTTGAGCCCTCTTGTGCAGGCTGAGGGGTTAGAGAACCAGCTCAATGCATTCTTTGCGCAGAAGCTGGCCGGTTTCAGCGATGACGTACGCGTGACCGTACGCACCCCGCCTAACCTTTACCCTTCCTGCGAAGCCCCGTCATTTAGCGTGACCGGCAGCACCCGCTTATGGGGCAACGTGAATGTGCTGGCGCGTTGCGCCAACGAAAAACGTTATTTACAGGTTGCGGTTCAGGCGACAGGCAATTATGTTGTCGCCGCCGTTCCCATTCCCCGGGGCAGCCTGCTGCAACCAGACAGCGTAACGCTGAAGCGAGGCCGTCTGGATCAGCTTCCACCGCGGACGATGCTGGATATTAACCAGGCTCAGGAGGCGGTCAGCCTGCGCGATGTCGCCCCTGGACAGGCGATACAGCTCTCTATGCTGCGCCAGGCGTGGCGGGTGAAGGCGGGACAACAGGTGATGGTGGTCGCCAATGGCGAAGGCTTTAGTATCAACAGTGAAGGAAAAGCGCTGAATAATGCCGCAGTGGCGCAAAATGCCCGGGTCAGAATGTCCTCAGGCCAGGTGGTCAGCGGCACGGTCGGTCCTGATGGGAATATTCTGATTAACCTGTAATCTTTTTAAAGATTTCGCGGCGACTGCCGATAAATATTCAACAAATGATGATGTCAGGCGCAAACGCCGCGAACCCTCGATGAGGACAACACTATGAGCATTGATCGTACATCAGCCCTGAAGCCGGTTAGCACTGTACAACCTCGCGAAACGAATGAGGCTGCCCCGCAAAAAACGCGTCTGGAAAAAACCTCGACGGCTAACAGCACCAGCGTCACGCTGAGCGATGCGCAGTCGAAGCTGATGCAGCCAGGCAGCAGCGATATCAACATGGAACGAGTTGAAGCGCTGAAAACGGCTATCCGTAACGGCGAACTGAAAATGGATACCAGCAAAATCGCTGATGCGCTGATTCAGGACGCACAGAGTTTCCTCCAGAGTAACTAACCGTATGAGTCGACTGTCAGAAATACTGGATCAGATGACGGTGGTCCTGAACGACCTGAAAACGGTGATGGACGCAGAACAGCACCACCTCTCTTCTGGTCAAATCAACGGCAGCGCGTTGCAACGCATTACTGAAGATAAAAGCTCGCTGCTGGCGACCCTGGATTATCTGGAAAAACAGCGACGCGCTGAGCAAGACACGAAACGCAGCGCCAATGATGAGATCAACGAACGCTGGCAGACCATTACAGAAAAAACCCAGCATCTTCGCGATCTCAACCAGCATAACGGCTGGCTGCTGGAAGGTCAGATTATCCGTAATCAGCAGGCGCTTGAGGTGTTAAAGCCCTATAAAGAGCCGGGGCTGTACGGTGCGGATGGTCAAACGGCCACGGCACGTATCACGGGCGGGAAAAAGATTTCGATTTGACGCACTAGCGGCATGTCATGAAGCGGGGAGCACCTTCTGGTGACTCCCCTTTTGGCGTTTATACCGTGCGGCGGGTAAACTCTTTCACCTTGAAGCCAAGCACCGCCAGCGTGGCAAAGTACGCCACCACCCCGACCACCACCACGGCCATCAGACGCATCAGGCGGTAAGGCATGGTGCCCTGCGCCCATTCAGGCATGACATACAACATGCCAACCAGCGCGGCCGCCATCAATACTACCGCGATCGCCAGACGCAGCAGGAAGCTTGCCCAGCCCGGCTGCGGGGTGAAGATATCCTGCTTACGCAGCTGCCAGTACAGCAGCCCGGCGTTGAGACAGGCCGCCAGACCAATCGACAGTGACAGACCCGCGTGTTTCAGCGGACCAATAAACGCCAGGTTCATCAGCTGCGTCATGATCAGCGTCACAATGGCAATCTTAACCGGCGTTTTGATGTCCTGACGTGAATAGAAGCCGGGCGCAAGCACCTTCACGACAATCAGCCCCATCAGCCCCACTGAGTAGGCTACGAGCGCACGCTGGGTCATGGCGGCATCAAAGGCGGTGAATTTTCCATACTGGAACAACGACACCGTCAGCGGTTTCGCCAGGATCCCCAGCGCCACCGCGCTTGGCAGCGCCAGCAGAAAACAGAGACGCAGACCCCAGTCCATCAGGCGGCAGTATTCATCGTGGTTGCCGCTGGCGAAACTTTTCGACAGCGACGGCAGCAGAATAGTCCCCAGCGCCACGCCCAGCACCCCGGATGGAAACTCCATCAGACGATCGGCGTAGTACATCCAGGACACCGAGCCCGACACCAGGAAAGAGGCGAAGATGGTATTGATGATAAGCGAGATCTGGCTGACGGACACGCCGAGTATTGCCGGTCCCATCTGTTTGATAACGCGCATTGCGCCCGCATCTTTGAAATTAATGCGCGGCAGAACCAGCATGCCGATCTTTTTCAGGTGCGGGAGCTGGTAAGCAAGCTGTAACACCCCGCCGACGGTCACGGCCCAGGCCAGCGCCAGCACTGGTGGGTTAAAATGCGGCGCGGCGAACAGCGCAAAGCCAATCATGCTGACGTTGAGGAACGTGGGGGCAAAGGCCGGCACGGAGAAGCGGTTCCAGGTATTCAGGATGGCGCCCACCAGCGACGCCAGCGAAATCAGCAGAATATAGGGGAAGGTTATCCGCAGCAGTTGCGTCGTCAGGGCAAATTTATCCGCCGTGTCGGCAAAGCCCGGCGCCGTTACCATGATTACCCAGGGCGCTGCCAGCATCCCCAGTACGGTCACGATCGCCAGCGCCAGCGTCAGTAAACCGGAAACGTACGCCACAAAGACGCGGGTGGCATCTTCGCCCTGCTTGCTTTTATATTCCGCGAGGATCGGGACAAATGCCTGTGAGAAAGCCCCTTCGGCAAAAATACGGCGCAGCAGGTTCGGCAGCTTGAACGCAACGAAAAAGGCGTCAGTCGCCATCCCTGCGCCAAAAACCCTTGCCACAATGGCATCGCGCGCAAAGCCAAGCACGCGGGAAAACATGGTCATCGAGCTGACGGCCGCCAGCGATTTTAATAAGTTCATTAACGTGAAGTTCCACAACCCTACGGATTTCCAGGACGGATAAGCGAAAGCGCCACCCGGCAAAGCCAACAAGCGGCGCTTAGTCTAACCGGATTTCAACGAATTACTATCGGCAGATGTTACAGCGAGTTATTCCGACATGGCTTCGCGCCAGAGTCGTTCCACGATGCGCTGCGCCAGAATGGCCTGCTCCCCGGACGTTTCAGGAACCGTCTGATTCTGCACGCAGGTAATGAAGTGACGCGCGCAGCCCACAAAGCCACGCTGCTCCAGGGTGCTCTGCCAGCCGGGAACGGGTAACGCGAGCACGCCATTGCCCTTCTCTTCCCGCCACTCACGCATATCGGTGACGTCATACAGCGCGCCATCCGTAACGGCCTGCACGGACTCGCGCTGGCTGCCCGCCCGACGATGCATGCTGGTCGTCACCTGTAAATGCTCAACGGCAAAATGATGTTCGGCGTAAACCATTTCACCCTGCTCGTTGGTCAGCAGCGTGCCGCTTTGCAGCTGGGCTTTTCCGTTACTCAGCCACAGGGCCGTATCCACGACGTGGAGATAATCATCCAGCAGCGTGAACCGCAGATCGTTCGGCCCCACGCTGTCGGTACGGTGCTTATCCATACGCAGAGAGGCAAACGAGCCGGACTGCGCTTTAAGCTGCTGATAGAGCGGCGCAAAACGGCGGTTGAAGCCGACCATCAGCGTCAGCTTTTTACGCGCGGCCAGCTCAATCAGTCGTTCAGCATCCTGCACATTTTCCGCCAGCGGCTTATCAACGCAGACGTGAACGCCTGCGTTCAGCAACTCGCTCACCACCTGGAAGTGCGTCGCGGTTGAGGTATGCACAAATACCGCATCACATTCACGGGCTAAATCCTGGAGTGAGCCAGCATAAGGGATGCGCCAGGTTTTGCAGATGCGCTCTGCTTTCTCGCGGGTGGGCGACCACGCCCCTTGCAGCGTCCAGTCTGACGCGGCGCCTAAAACGGGCAGCCATGCTTTTTGCGCAATCCCGCCCAGCCCCACCACTCCAATGCGTAATGTAGTCACGGTTAATCTCCCAGGTGTGCGAGTAAAGCATCCAGACGCTGCTTCAGCCCGGCAACCTCGTCTTCCAGGGCTGCCACGCGCGCGGTCAGGCTGTCGTTTGATGCTGGCGTGTCGGATTCGACGGCCAGCGTAGAGGACTCCACGTCGCCGCTAAACAGGTGCATGTAGCGGCTTTCACGCTTGCCCGGCTCGCGGGCCAGACGCACCACGTAAGGACCGTCCTCGCGTGAGGCTAATCCCTCCAGCGTCTGTTCAACGTCCTGCATATCCTGAAACTCATGCATGCGGGAGGCGCGTGTGCGCAGTTCACCCGGCGTCTGCGCCCCGCGCAGCAGCAGCGTGGTGATAACCGCCACTTCTGCGGCGCTGAGTTTTAAATCGCCAAATTCGGAATTACAAAAGCGCTGTTCATATTTAGTGACGCGATTACCGAAGCCGCTGACGGTGCGCAGGTAGTGGCGCTTCACCAGCTCATCAAGGATATCCTGCACCTCGTACTCGCCAAGGTTCATCACCGGCTCACGGTTCGTCTTTTGGTTGCAGGCCATCGTGACGGCATTCACGGAAAGAGGATACTGTTCCGGCGTCGTAACCTGCTTTTCCAGCAGGCAGCCAATCACGCGCGCTTCGGCGCCATTTAACTGATATTTCATCTTTTCTCCTTAACGACCCGCGGTCCACTCCTGCGTGGTGAGCGCGGTGAGGACATGGTCCCGCCACTCGCCGTCAATCAGCAGATAATCTTTGGCATAGCCCTCTTTCTCAAACCCCAGGCGGGCCAGCAGATCGCCGCTGCGCTTATTGTGCGGCATGTAGTTCGCCATAATGCGATGGATATGTTGCGTGCGCTGCATGTAGCGAATCGCCGCCGTCAGCGCCTCAAACATGAGCCCCTGCCCCTGCCATTTCTGGCCGATGGAATACCCGAGATAGCAGGCGTGAAACGACCCGCGTACTACGTTTGAAAAATTGGCAATGCCAACGATCTCTTTCTCTTCCGGATCGAGAAGCGCGAAATAAAACGCACTTCCCTGTTTGTGAAATTCCGCAATCATACTGAGGCGCGCCTGCCAGCCAGAGGGGTAGCAATGGCTCTCGTCCCGAACGGGTTCCCAGGGTTTTAAAAACTGGCGATTCTCGGCGTAATAATCCGCCAGACGCCAGGCATCACGCTCATGCACCAGACGAACGACCAGCCTGTCCGTCGTCAGACGCACTTTTGGCACATTACTGCGATAGCCAAACATCGATACCACTCCTTCCCGTCGCTTCTGCTCTGCCTGTTAGCTTTACTATACCTGCGCCTGTGCCTTCTGTGAAAACAGTGACATACCATTTTTATCGCTTTTCACATTTTTCGATGAGAACTCTCTATCAAAGCACCTTTTTGATAAAAAAATATTGTCGCCAGCAGGTATGTGAAAAAGCGCGGCGACACCGCAGAATATTAGCGTGCTCACCTTTTATTTTCCCTGGAGGGAAAATGTCCCGCGTATCACAGGCCAGGAGCCTGGGTAAATATTTCCTGCTCGTCGATAACATGCTGGTCGTGCTCGGCTTTTTTGTCGTTTTTCCACTTATATCGATTCGTTTTGTCGATCAAATGGGCTGGGCGGCGCTAATGGTCGGGATCGCGCTGGGCTTACGCCAGTTTGTACAACAGGGTCTTGGCGTGTTTGGCGGGGCAATAGCCGACCGCTTCGGTGCGAAACCGATGATCGTCACCGGCATGCTGTTACGTGCGGCGGGATTCGCCACGATGGCAATCGCTCATGACCCCTGGCTGCTGTGGTTCTCCTGTTTCCTTTCCGGGATTGGCGGCACCCTTTTCGACCCACCGCGTACCGCGCTGGTGGTTAAGCTTATCCGTCCGCAACACCGGGGTCGTTTCTTCTCAATTTTGATGATGCAGGACAGCGCTGGCGCGGTAGTGGGCGCCCTGCTGGGAAGCTGGCTGCTGCAATACGATTTCCGCCTGGTCTGCGCCACCGGCGCGGTGCTGTTTATTCTCTGCGCGCTGTTTAACGGTCTGTTTCTGCCTGCATGGAAGCTGTCGACGGTAAAAGCGCCGGTGCGGGAAGGGCTTGACCGCGTGCTGAGCGATAAACGCTTCGTCACCTATGTTTTAACGTTGACCGGCTACTACATGCTCGCCGTGCAGGTCATGCTGATGCTGCCGATTATGGTTAACGATATTGCCGGCACGCCGGCGGCGGTAAAATGGATGTATGCCATTGAGGCCTGCCTTTCTCTGACTCTGCTCTATCCGATTGCCCGGTGGAGCGAGCGCCGTTTCCGGCTTGAGCACCGTCTGATGGCCGGGCTGTTGCTGATGACGCTGAGCATGATGCCCATCGGCCTGGTGAGTTCACTCCAGCAGCTGTTTATGCTGATTTGCACCTTCTATATTGGCTCAATCATTGCCGAGCCGGCCCGTGAAACCCTGGGCGCGTCACTTGCCGACGCCCGGGCCCGTGGCAGCTACATGGGCTTCAGCCGTCTCGGACTGGCGCTTGGCGGCGCGCTGGGTTACACCGGTGGCGGCTGGCTGTTTGATGCCGGAAAAGCGCTCCATCAGCCGGAGCTGCCGTGGGTCATGCTCGGTATGGTCGGCTTTATGACGCTGATTGCCCTCTGGTGGCAGTTCAGTGATAAACGCAGCACCCGCGGGATGCTGGAGCCTGGCGCCTGACCTTCTGGGGGAGGATATTTACCTCCCTTCACTATCAGTTTTTTCTGCTGGTTTCTCCAGGATCACCCTGACATACTGGCGTATCAGGACAGATGCGCCGATTTTATGTTGAGGAACACCATGAAAAAGATCGTTATTGCCGCTGCGTTAATTGTCAGTGGGCTGCTGGTGGGATGTAACCAGCTTACGCAGTACACCGTCAGTGAGCAGGAAATTAATCAGGCGCTGGAAAAACATAATAACTTTTCAAAAGATATCGGCGTGCCCGGCCTTGCGGATGCACATATCGTCCTGACGAATCTCGCCAGCCAGATTGGGCGCGAGGAGCCTAACAAAGTCACCCTGTCCGGCGATGCCAGCCTGGACATGACCTCGCTCTTCGGCAATCAGAAAGCGGATATCAAGCTGAAGCTCAAGGCGCTGCCGGTCTTCAATAAAGAGAAAGGGGCAATTTTCCTGCAAGAGATGGAAATCGTCGATGCGGTCGTCACGCCGGATAAAATGAAACCGGTGCTGCAAACGCTGATGCCTTATCTCAACCAGTCGTTACAGAACTATTTCAACCAGCAGCCCGCCTACGTTCTGAGCGAAGACAAGAGTAAGGGCGAATCTCTGGCGAAGAAATATGCCAAAGGGATAGAGGTGAAACCGGGTGAAATCATCATTCCTTTCACCGACTAAATACTCCGGGCGCTCAGGCGCCCGTTTTTTTTAACGGAATAGTGTGCAAACGAAAACGTTTCCGCTTATGATTTGTGTCCGGCAAAAACAGCCATCTTATGACTGATCCCTTTCAAGCCGGAGCTTCCATGACTGTACAATCCCAGGTTCTCAAAATCCGCCGCCCAGACGACTGGCATATCCATCTTCGTGATGGCGACATGCTGAAAACCGTCGTGCCGTATACCAGCGAAATTTATGGCCGTGCGATTGTTATGCCTAACCTGGTTCCGCCAGTCACCACCGTCGAGGCCGCGATCGCCTATCGCCAGCGTATCCTTGACGTCGTTCCGGCCGGGCACGATTTTACTCCGTTGATGACCTGCTATCTGACGGACTCGCTGGATCCCAATGAGGTTGAGCGCGGATTTAACGAAGGTGTGTTCACCGCCGCGAAGCTCTACCCGGCAAACGCCACCACCAACTCCAGCCATGGGGTGACGAGCATTGACGCCATCATGCCTATTCTGGAGCGTATGCAAAAACTGGGGATGCCACTGCTGGTGCACGGGGAAGTGACCCACGCTGACATTGATATTTTCGATCGCGAAGCGCGTTTTATCGAAACGGTCATGGAGCCGCTGCGCCAGCGTCTTCCTGGGCTGAAGGTAGTGTTTGAACACATTACGACCAAAGATGCCGCAGAGTATGTCCGGGATGGAAACGAATTGATTGCCGCCACCATCACCCCGCAGCACCTGATGTTTAACCGTAACCACATGCTGGTGGGTGGCGTTCGCCCACATCTGTATTGTCTGCCGATCCTCAAGCGCAATATCCACCAGCAGGCGCTACGTGAACTGGTCGCCAGCGGCTTCCCGCGCGCG
>NZ_JBMKHQ010000002.1:409242-546584 GCF_049237385.1 Enterobacter cloacae complex sp. IR5412
TTTGACGAGATGAATGCGTTAGGCCATTTCGAAGCCTTCTGCTCCCTTAACGGCCCGCGTTTCTACGGTCTGCCGGTTAATGACACGTTCATTGAGCTGGAGCGCAAAGAAAGCCAGGTTGAAGCGTCGATTGCGCTCACCGACGATACGCTGATCCCCTTCCTGGCCGGTGAAACCGTAAGCTGGACGGTAAAAAGCTAAAAAATTGTCATCCCCCTGTTGTCAAACCGCCAATATAACTGTATAAATAAACAGTATATTACACAGGGGGGCATTTATGCGTATTGAAGTCACCATTGCCAAAACCACCGTCCTGCCTGCTGGCGCACTCGACGCTCTGGCGGGTGAGCTATCCCGACGTATTAACAGCACTTTTCCTGAAAACGATGGCGCCATAACGGTACGTTATGCGACAGCAAACCATCTTTCCGTCATTGGCGGCGCGAAAGAAGACAAAGACCGCATCAGCGAAATTTTGCAGGAAACATGGGAAAGCGCCGACGACTGGTTTATCACTGATTAAAATTTGCTCCCTCATTGTGTTTTTTTGCCGGGTCGCCCCGGCTTTTTTTCGTTTCGTCTCCTGAAAGTTCAAAATATTTCAGTATCTTCTTAGAAAATCGTGAACAAGATGACGTTTTATTGTTCGAACAATCCTAAAAAGCAGAAAAATGTGTTGCTACCCGTTTATTTTTTCCTGCGGAACCCTTATTAATTGATATACTGAAAAAGCTTTCAGAAAAACATGCATTGAACCTCAAAGTCGTTGTCTTCTAACACGCATTAAGGGGGTTATAATGGAAAAGAATAATGAAGTCATCCAGACCCATCCACTCGTTGGCTGGGATATCAGCACCGTAGACAGCTACGATGCGCTGATGCTGCGTTTGCACTACCAGACCCCGAATCAGCTAAACCGTGACGAAGCGGAAGTTGGACAGACGCTGTGGCTTACAACAGACGTCGCCCGTCAGTTTATTTCTATTTTGGAAGCAGGCATCGCAAAAATAGAATCTGGCGACTACCAGGAAAATGAGTATAAACGGCATTGACCTTATGCCCCTTTTCACTCAACAGGCACCCTCGCGGTGCCTTATTTATTTCGCTCTTGTATAAGCCCACATAGTTAATTACTCTGCTAACAAAGCGTTAGTAAAGAGAAGCCTATGAAATACGATTTGATCATTATCGGAAGCGGCTCCGTTGGATCTGCAGCCGGTTATTACGCTACGCAGGCGGGTCTGAATGTGCTGATGATTGACGCCCACCTTCCCCCTCATTCTGAAGGAAGCCATCACGGCGATACCCGTCTTATCCGTCACGCTTACGGCGAAGGTGAGCGCTATGTACCGCTGGTGCTTCGGGCTCAGACGCTGTGGGATGAGCTGGCCGCAGTCACCGAAGAACGCATTTTTGAGCGCACCGGGGTTATTAATCTGGGGCCCGCCAACTCCACGTTTCTGGCGACGATCGAGGAGAGCGCGAAAGCCTACCGTCTGGACGTTGAGCGTCTGGATGCGAACGACTTAATGGCGCGCTGGCCGGAAATTTCTGTCCCTGAAGACTACATTGGATTGTTTGAAGCCAATTCCGGGGTACTGCACAGCGAAACGGCCATTAAGACCTGGATTGATCTCGCCGCCAAAGCGGGCTGCGCACAGTTGTTTAACTGTCCGGTCACGGGCATCACCCACCATGCCGGGGGTTCAACCGTCACCACGTCTGAAGGTGAATATACCGCCGCACGCCTGCTGGTCAGTGCGGGAACGTGGGTGACGAAACTGCTGCCGGATCTGCCCATCCAGCCGGTACGCAAAGTCTTCTCCTGGTTCCAGTCTGACGGGCGTTACAGCAGCCAGAACAAATTCCCGGCGTTCACGGGCGAGTTACCTAATGGCGACCAGTACTACGGTTTCCCCTCGGAAAAAGACGCGCTCAAGATTGGCAAACATAACGGCGGACAGGTCATTTCCTCTGCGGAAGAACGCAAGCCGTACGGAGCCTATCCGCAGGATGGTTCCGAAGCCTTCACGTTCCTGCGTAATATTCTGCCGGGCGTAGGCGGGTTGCTTTATGGCGCAGCGTGCACCTATGACAATACGCCAGATGAAGACTTCATCATCGACACCCTGCCTGGGCACGACAACACCCTGATCGTAACCGGGCTCAGCGGTCACGGGTTTAAATTTGCCTCTGTGTTAGGTGAAATCGCCGCCCAGTTTGCTCAGGGGATTGCGCCTTCGTTTGATCTCAAACCCTTCGCGCTCTCGCGCTTTAGCCGATAATACCGCTACAGGCTCCGAATAACCGGAGCCTGATTTGCGAGAGGATCATGATGCGCAGACTGGTGAATTACCTTATCAATAACATCCGCGAGCATTTCATGCTCTACATTGTCCTTTGGTCGATGCTGGCGATTGTTGACGTCATCTTTATTGTATTCTTCTGAAAACTATCACTGACGTTTATTGACACTCCTTTAAAGTTATTTAACTTATAGTTTTTATAAAAAGTCATCTCAAATTTATTGAACGAAGCGATTGAAATACATTGCGGAAACATATTCAAATTCGCTGAAATAAAATAACTAAATAACATTATTCCTTTTTTTCAGTTGCATTATTTAATTAATCCGGCCATTTTTATTGCTCAGTCATTTGAGAACGGAAATTCATATGCAATGGCGTAACTCCTCCAGCCGCTACGGAATAATATCCATGTGTTTACACTGGCTATTTGCACTTGCTGTCTATGCCATGTTTGGTCTCGGCCTCTGGATGGTGACATTAAGCTATTATGACGGTTGGTATCATCAGGCCCCCGAATTGCACAAAAGCATTGGGGTTCTGCTGATGATGGGTCTGGTTTTTCGCGTGATCTGGCGACATCTCTCTCCGCCCCCTCCTGCCCCCAAAAGCCATGGCCGTCTTACCCGCATAAGCGCTGTTGGCGCACATATCGCACTCTATGCCCTGCTGTTCGCCATTCTGATCAGCGGTTATCTCATTTCGACCGCAGACGGCAAACCGATCAGCGTGTTTGGGCTCTTTGACGTCCCTGCCACGCTGGCTGACGCCGGTTCACAGGCTGACACCGCAGGTGTGGTTCATCTGTGGCTGGCATGGAGCGTGGTGATCCTGTCTGTTCTGCATGGCCTTGCGGCCCTGAAACACCACTTTATTGATAAAGACGATACGCTGAAGCGCATGCTTGGCCGTTCGTCAGTTGACTCTGGAGCATAAAATGAAAAAACGCCTGTTGGGTATCGCATTAGGTTCGCTGTTATTTACCACCGGTTCGGCCATTGCCGCCGACTATAAAATTGATAAAGAAGGCCAGCATGCCTTCGTCAATTTCCGTATTCAGCATCTGGGTTACAGCTGGTTATATGGTACGTTCAATGATTTCGATGGCACATTTAGTTTCGACGAGAAAAACCCTGCTGCCGATAAAGTAAACGTCACCATTAATACTAACAGCGTCGACACTAATCACGCCGAGCGTGATAAACATCTGCGCAGCGCTGAATTCCTGAACGTAGGCAAATTCCCGCAAGCTACTTTCGCGTCGACAGAAGTGAAGAAAGACGGTGATAAGCTCGCTATTACCGGTAATCTTACGCTGAATGGCGTAACAAAACCGGTAACACTGGATGCGAAATTAATCGGCCAGGGCGACGATCCGTGGGGCGGAAAACGTGCTGGCTTTGAAGCCGCCGGCAAAATTCATCTGAAAGATTTTAATATCACCACAGATTTAGGACCGGCATCGCAGGATGTAGAGCTGATTATTTCGGTGGAAGGCGTTCAGCAGAAGTCATAAAACAGGCCCGGCAGGCTTTTACGCCGCCGGGCAATGTTTTACTCCGGGTCCGGAATACCCAGTTTGGTATTCAGTCGGCCCCGGGATTTATTAAAGATCTTATTCCCGTTCTCGCGCCCGGCACGGCGACGACGTTGCTCTTCTTCAGGCAGGATACTCTCTTCACTGCACAGCTCGCTACAGCAGCCATTAAACTTCTCGGCACATGCAGGACACTGAATAAACAGAAGATGACAACCGTCGTTTTTGCAGTTGGTATGCGTGTCGCACGGCGTACCGCACTGGTGGCAGTGAGCGATTACGTCCTCTGAAATTCGCTCGCCCATACGCTCATCAAACACAAAGTTTTTACCGATAAAACGCACCGGTAACCCCTGCTCGCGGGCGCGGCGGGCATATTCAATGATCCCACCCTCAATATGCCAGACTTTATTAAAACCGTTGTGTTTCATCCAGGCACTGGCTTTTTCGCAGCGGATCCCCCCGGTGCAATACATAACGATCTTTTTGTCTTTATGCTCCTGCATCATCTCAACCGCTTTCGGCAGCTGTTCGCGGAAAGTGTCGGCAGGAATTTCCATCGCATTCTCGAAGTGGCCCACTTCATATTCGTAGTGGTTACGCATATCGATGAACACTGCATCCGGATCGTCGAGCATCGCGTTCACTTCAGCGGCCTTGAGGTACTCCCCCACATTCGCGGCATTGAAGCTCGGATCGTCGATGCCATCCGCCACAATACGCTCACGCACCTTCATGCGCAGCACCCAGAACGATTTGCCGTCATCATCCAGCGCAATGTTCAGGCGTAAGCCGTTAAGCGCCGGATCAAAACCATAAAGGAGATCGCGGAAGGCGCTGACTTTGCTTTCCGGCACGCTGATCTGCGCGTTAATACCCTCACGCGCCAGATAGACGCGACCAAACACGTTCAGGGTGGTGAAAGCCTGGTAAAGCGCATCGCGGGTCGCCTGTGGATCGTTGATGGTAAAATATTTATAGAAAGAGATCGTTGTGCGCGGTTCGGTTTCGGCCAACATACGCGCTTTCAACATCTCATTCGAAACGCGGTTGTGTAACACTGGCATGGTGTACAAGTCCTGCAATCGTTGAGAAATAAAAATCGGTCGGCATGATATAGCAAACAAAGACAATTTACATCCACACAATTTACGCTACATTTCAGTCAACCTGATTAATCAGACTTAACACTTGCATATTCTTTCATGTTTCGATGACAGACATTTTGGCTATGCCTCAAAAAATGAGACAATAGCCCTTCAGGACGTTAGAACACAGGACAGACATGACCCAGTTACCGAAATTTACTGCCGCGCTTTTACACCCACGCTATTGGTTAACATGGTCAGGCATTGGCTTGTTGTGGCTAATTGTACAGCTGCCTTATCCCGTAATTTTCCGCATGGGTAAAGGACTGGGCCGCATTGCTCAACAATTTATGAAGCGTCGCGCCAGGATCGCGTATCGAAATCTTGAGCTTTGCTTTCCTCAGATGAGCGAATCTGAGCGTCACGACATGGTGGTTAAAAACTTCGAATCTGTCGGCATGGGACTGATGGAGACCGGTATGGCCTGGTTCTGGTCGGATAAGCGCATGGCGCGCTGGACGGAAGTGGCCGGAACCGGCATGGATCCGGTGCATAATCTCCAGGCCAACCAGACTGGCGTCCTGCTGATTGGCGTTCATTTCCTGACGCTCGAAATTGGCGCGCGCATGTTCGGCATGCAGGCGCCGGGTATTGGCGTTTATCGTCCCAACGATAATCCGGTGATCGATTTGATACAGACCAACGGACGCATGCGCTCGAATAAAAGCATGATCGACCGCAAAGACCTTAAAGGGATGATCCGCGCCCTCAAATCAGGTGAAGTGGTCTGGTATGCCCCGGATCATGACTATGGCCCGCAATCCAGCGTGTTTGTCCCGTTCTTTGCGGTGGAAGATGCGGCGACAACCACCGGGACCTGGATGCTGGCGCGGATGTCCAAAGCGGCTATCGTGCCGTTTGTACCGCGCCGTAAACCAGACGGTTCAGGCTATCAGCTCATCATGCTGGAGCCGGAACTCACGCCGCCGCTGGATGATGCAGAAACCACCGCGCGCTGGATGAATGCTATTGTCGAGAAATGCATTATGCTCGCTCCCGAGCAGTACATGTGGCTGCATCGCCGCTTCAAAACCCGGCCTCAGGGCGTCCCTTCTCGTTATTAATCTGCATGCGGTCTTCCGGGCCGCAAGCTGTTTTAGCTTTAAAAGCTCCCCGTCATTGCGGCAATCATACCCCAGGCGCATAATTAGCAGGCTTATTACCTCACTGGTCACGGTGCCCTGCACCTCATTATGCGGATAGTTATGTCCTCCACAGATGCTCCCATAAACTGGAAACGCAACCTGACGGTTGCATGGCTGGGTTGTTTTCTTACTGGCGCCGCCTTTAGCCTGGTAATGCCCTTCCTGCCCCTCTACGTTGAACAGCTCGGCGTCACCGGCCATAGCGCACTGAATATGTGGTCCGGCCTGGTGTTCAGCATTACGTTCCTGTTCTCCGCCATTGCGTCGCCTTTCTGGGGTGGGCTTGCGGATCGCAAAGGCCGCAAAATTATGCTGCTGCGCTCCGCGCTCGGCATGGCGATCATAATGCTGTTGATGGGGGTGGCGCAGAATGTCTGGCAGTTTCTGATATTACGCGCGCTTCTGGGTCTGCTCGGGGGATTTATCCCCAATGCCAACGCCCTGATCGCAACCCAAATCCCACGCCATAAAAGCGGCTGGGCATTAGGTACGCTCTCCACTGGCGGCGTAAGCGGCGCACTGCTGGGTCCGCTGGCGGGCGGGCTGCTGGCCGACCACTACGGACTGCGGCCGGTATTCTTCATTACCGCCAGCGTGCTGTTCCTCTGCTTCCTCGTGACGCTTATCTGCATCCGCGAGAATTTCACGCCGGTAGCCAAAAAAGAGATGCTGCACGCCCGGGATGTGCTGGCCTCGCTGAAAAACCCAAAGCTGGTGCTGAGCCTGTTTGTGACCACCATGATTATTCAGGTGGCCACCGGTTCAATCGCGCCTATTCTGACGCTCTATGTCCGCGATCTGGCGGGAAACGTCAGCAACATTGCTTTTATTAGCGGCCTGATCGCCTCTGTTCCCGGCGTGGCCGCGTTGCTGAGCGCGCCACGGCTCGGTAGGCTGGGCGATCGCATTGGCCCGGAGAAAATTCTGATCTGCGCCCTGATCCTCTCCGTTCTGCTGCTGATCCCCATGTCGATGGTGCAGTCTCCCTGGCAGCTCGGCGTGTTGCGCTTTCTGCTGGGCGCAGCGGACGGCGCGTTGCTTCCGGCGGTGCAGACGCTGCTGGTTTATAACTCCACCAACCAGATTGCCGGACGTATTTTCAGCTACAACCAGTCGTTTCGCGATCTGGGTAACGTCACCGGGCCGCTGGTCGGCGCGGGGGTTTCGGCCAGTTTCGGTTTCCGGGCGGTCTTTATCGTGACGGCAGGCGTCGTGCTGTTCAACGCTGTTTATTCCTGGCTCAGCTTATCCCGGGCGCTACGCCCGGCGCGCATAACACAACATCGTGACGGCTAATTTACGCATTCATACTTGCACAATCATATAATCAGCTATTCTTTCCCTGAATACCTTCACGAAAAACAGGGAGACACCAATGACAATGTACGCCACGCTGGAAGAAGCTATCGATGCCGCTCGCGAAGAATTCCTCGCCGATAATCCCGGCATTGAGGAAGAAGATGCTGACGTGCAACAACTCAATATCCAAAAATACGTCCTTCAGGACGGCGATATTATGTGGCAGGCCGAATTCTTTGCTGATGAAGGTGAAGACGGAGAATGTCTGCCGATACTGAGTGGTGAAGGTGCGCAGGCGGTATTCGACGGCGACTATGACGAAATTGAGTTACGTCAGGAGTGGCTGGAAGAAAATACGCTGCATGAATGGGATGAAGGTGAGTTTCAGCTCGAACCGCCGCTGGATACCGAAGAAGGTCAGGCCGCAGCGGACGAATGGGACGAGCGATAAGCTCTCGTTACTCGTAAGGGCCGTGGCTGGCATCGATGGGCAGCAGTAGCGTGTCGAAAATCAGCGAAAATGGCAGATCGAGCACGGTGAGATAGCGCCATGCGGAATCACGGACATCCCACTGTACGCCGGGGTAGTACTGATTCCCGTGGCCCTGTCCGGGAATGGTGCGGCTGATGATGCTGCCGCAGCCGCTGAGCAGGCATGCCATCATGACAACAATGATTACTTTCATTTCTGACCTCTAAAAAAATACCGGCGATTAAGCCGGTATTTTATTTGGCGGGTGGCGCTTCGCTTACCCGCCCTACTTAACAACTTACTTCGCCTTCAGGGCCAGCGGATTCATCTTCACGTCCTTGTAGTAATTCACCCACGAAGAGTATCTCTCCGGAGAAGTCCACACGCGGTAGTGAAGCCGTGCCATCGTCACCGGATCGCTCAACAGCACCAGACGACGGTCGCGGTTAAGCTTTTCTGGCGTCTCATTCAGCGCCTGCTCAACGTGGCGATCGCGGGCGATCTCCAGCACCTGGCTGGCGCGGTGACGCGCAGTCGCCATCGCGGTTGCCAGCGCATTGAATGACGGGTTAAACACGGCGTGCATAAAGCCATCATCCAGCGTGCGTTTGCGGTTCTGCTCCAGATAGGTATCGGTATCCACCAGCACCTGCGGCGGAGAATACTCTTCCGGGATCAGGAACAGCTTCCAGCGTTTGGTACGCAGGCCCACCGTAGAACGGCTGGAGATCACCGACACAAATGGCGACAGGATCAGCGAGAAGACGATTGGCGCCAGCCAGAACAGGAAACGCAGATCCAGCCAGGCCATACCAACAGCCCACACCAGGCCCAGCAGCAGCTGAGAGCCGTGGCGCATAAAGGCTTCACTCCATGGCGTAGAGTCATCGTCACGCTGCGGTGAATTCCACACCACTTCCCATCCCAGGAACGCGCTCACCACGAATACCGTGTGGAACAGCATACGCACCGGTGCCAGCAGGACCGAGAACAGCACTTCCAGCAGCAGTGAAAGGGTTACACGGCAGAAACCACCGTACTCCTTCGAACCTTTACACCAGATCAGAATGATACTGAGCAGCTTAGGCAGGAACAGCAGCACCATGGTCGACGCGAACAGCGCAATCGCCAGCTCCGGACGCCACTGCGGCCACACCGGGAACAGCTGGCGCGGTTGCAGGAAGTACTGCGGCTCCGTCAGGGCATGCACAACCTGCAACGCGGTCGAGAGTGCCAGGAACATAAACCACAGCGGCGCAGACAGATAGGACATGACGCCCGTCAGGAACACCGCACGGTGAACAGGGTGCATCCCCTTCACCAGGAACAGGCGGAAGTTCATCAGGTTACCGTGACACCAGCGGCGGTCGCGCTTGAGCTCATCCAGCAGGTTCGGCGGCAGCTCTTCATACGAGCCCGGCAGATCGTAGGCAATCCAGACGCCCCACCCTGCGCGACGCATCAGCGCGGCTTCCACAAAGTCATGCGACAGAATGGACCCGGCAAACGATCCTTCACCCGGCAGCGGCGCCAGGGCGCAGTGCTCGATGAATGGCTTCACGCGGATAATGGCGTTGTGGCCCCAGTAGTGAGATTCACCCAGCTGCCAGAAGTGCAGACCGGCAGTAAACAGCGGCCCGTAGACGCGGGTCGCAAACTGCTGGCAGCGCGCATATAGCGTGTCCATACCGGACGCTTTTGGCGAGGACTGAATAATACCCGCGTTCGGATTGGCTTCCATCAGACGGACCAGCCCGCTCAGACAGTCGCCGCTCATCACGGAGTCCGCATCCAATACCACCATGTAGCTGTACTGGTTACCCCAACGACGGCAGAAGTCATCGATGTTCCCGCTCTTACGCTTAACACGACGACGACGACGACGGTAGAAGATCTGCCCTTCGCCCTGCACTTCAGCAATCAGCTCCATCCAGGCTTTTTGCTCTGCCACGCAGATATCCGGGTTGTAGCTGTCGCTCAGGATGTAGACGTCGAAATGCGCCGCGTTACCGGTCGCCTTTACGGACTCCCAGGTGGCACGCAGCCCGGCGAATACGCGGTCAACATCTTCGTTACAGATAGGCATGATCAGCGCGGTACGGTGCTCAGGATTGAGGGGTTCATCCCCGACCGTCGACGCAGAAATGCTGTATTTGTCACGCCCCATCAGCAGTTGCAGGAAGCCCATCAGCGCCGTCCAGAACCCGGCGGAGACCCAACAGAACAGCACGGCAAACAGCAGAAGGATGCCGCTCTGTAAAATATACGGCAGCAGCTGCATGAAGGAGACCCAGATATCCTGGCCAATCATGTCAGCAGGGTTAATCAATGCCCAGCCCTGGTACGGCAGAATAGTTTTCATGTACCAGGTGGCGACAACCGTCTGTGCCAGCGTCAGCAGCAGCAGAATGTAACGACGAATCGTTCCCACGGTACGCCATTTCTGCTCGGACGCCTGTTGTTCTTTGGTCAGACGTGACAGATAGCGCGGCGTCACGTCACGCCCACGCAGGCGATCCCAGAAGCGACCCACCGGGTTGGTGCGCCACGGATCGGGGAACATAGAGGAACGCGTGGCCTTCGGCATCGCCTGTAGCTGGTCACGCCCTTCGTCATCCTTGATTAACTGCCCTTCTGCCAGCGAGTCTGGCCATGCCTGCTCCAGACGTGCCTTCACTGACCCCAGCGGCGTATCATCATCACGGGAAAAGTGACGATGTTCACCATCCAGCGCGGTGTGAACCGCGCGGATGTCGCTCGCAGGGAGTGCCGCTTTTTCAATGTCCGTTAGCGGCATGGCATCAATATATTCAGATGTATTATTCATTGGCAGGTAGCTGATAGCTCCAGGTTTCACTCAGCGGCTTATCGTTACTGACCAGCGCGGCGCGCATTTCAGTGGTCTGTTTCGGATCTTTCACCTTCACGCGCAGGGTCAAACGCCACCCTTTGGTGACCGGATTGTAACGCACAGCGTTCTCAACGATTTCACCGTTATCGCCAATGCTGGCCTGTGCCGTCACGGCAGTATCCGGCGCCAGTTTTTTCATATCCTGCCCGGTGAAGTCCACGATAAATGCCAGCGTGCCATCCGGCTGACGAATCAGGTTGGACTGCTTCACGTCCCCCGTAGAACGACGCGTCTGCATCACATACGCGTTATCCGGTGCGTGCAGTTTGTCTTCGTCACGGCTGAAGGTGATCGCATACTTGAAGTTCATCTCTTTACCGGCTTCAGGCAGCTGATCCGGTGTCCAGTACGCCACGATGTTATCGTTGGTTTCATCATTGGTTGGAATTTCAACCAACTCAACCTTGCCTTTACCCCAGTCGCCTTTCGGTGTAACCCAGGCGCTTGGGCGCAGATCGTAGCGGTCGTCCAGATCTTCAAAGCGGGAGAACTGACGGCCACGTTGCAGCAGACCAAAGCCCTGCGGGTTTTCCATCGCAAAGCTGCTGACGGCGAGGTGTTTCGGGTTGTTCAGCGGACGCCAGATCCACTCGCCGTTACCAGCATGAATGGAAAGGCCATTAGAATCATGCAGTTGAGGGCGGAAGTTAGTCGCCGGAGACGGCTGATTCGGCCCGAACAGGAACATGCTGGTCAGCGGCGCGACGCCCAGTTTGCCCACTTTATCGCGCAGGTAAACTTTAGACTGCACGTCAACCACCGTGTCACGCCCTGGCATGATCACGAAGCGATAAGCGCCTGTCGCACGAGGGGAGTCCAGCAGCGCATAAATTGTCAGACGTTTGTCGGTTGGTTTTGGACGTTCGATCCAGAACTCGCGAAAACGTGGAAATTCTTCACCTGATGGCAGCGCGGTATCAATTGCCAGACCGCGCGCAGAAAGCCCGTATACCTGCCCCGCGCCAATCACGCGGAAGTAGCTGGCGCCAAGCATGCTGACGATTTCGTCGTTTTTATCTTTGCTGTTAATCGGGTAAAGCACCTTGAAGCCTGCGAAGCCGAGGTCTTTCACCGTGTCTTTATCGTGTTGCACATCGCCAAAATTGAAATAATCCGGGCTGTACTTGATTTTACGTACCGCGGTCGCCGTCACTTCATTGATGGCAACCGGCGTGTCGAAGTACATACCCTGGTGGTAAAATTCAAGCTTGAACGGGGTTTTAATATTGTTCCAGTACGCTTTATCGTGATTGAACTGGATCTGCTGATAGTCCGCGTATTTCATGTCGCGGAAAACGGAGGGCAGGTTACTTTTTGGCGCTTCGTAGCTCTTGCCCGCCATCGATTTAGCCTGTTTTGCGACATCATCGATGTTAAAGGCCAGTGCAGATGAGGTATACAGTGACAACAGCACTGCTACACCCAACCAACGCATTTTCATCATTTGTGGTTTATGTTTCATAATAAGTAAGCACTTCCCCCTTTGTGTGCTTATATCGATCCGATCCATTTTAATGGAAACTCAGGCAATCCGACAACATTATCACTGCTTTGTTCAGCTCGCTGGCTCATGGATTAAGCAAATGAAAGAACCCGCTTTTCACTTTGCGTGCTTATCCTGGAGACAGGGTGTCGGTCTTGGTGTAGGGTTGGCTCCGAATGTAACCATTATGAGCCTTAGGGATAAGGCGAAAAGTCTGAGAATGCGCAAAGTTATATGAGCACAACCCCTGTACAACGTGAATATTTCCTCGACTCGATCCGCGCATGGCTCATGCTATTGGGGATCCCTTTTCATATTTCACTGATCTATTCCAGCCACACCTGGCATGTGAACAGCCAGATGCCCTCCTGGTGGCTGACGCTGTTCAATGATTTTATCCATGCCTTCCGCATGCAGGTGTTTTTCGTCATTTCAGGCTATTTCTCTTACATGCTCTTCTTGCGCTATCCCCTCAAGCGGTGGTGGAAAGTACGCGTGGAGCGCGTGGGCATACCAATGTTGACGGCCATTCCGCTGCTGACGCTGCCGCAGTTCATCATGTTGCAGCATGTTAAAGGCAAGGCGGAAAACTGGCCTAATCTCTCGTTCTATGAGAAATACAACACCCTGGTCTGGGAGCTGATTTCCCACCTCTGGTTCCTGCTGGTACTGGTGGTGCTAACCACGGTGAGTTTGCTGATCTTCAGTCAACTGCGCCAGCGCGCGAGCGCCGCAACCTCGACCTTCTTCGCCAACATCACCCTGGGCAAGCTGTCGCTGCTGTTTCTTGCGCTGGGGGTCGCGTATGCCGCCGTCAGGCGTACGCTACTCATTGTCTACCCTCCCATTCTGAGCGATGGGCTGTTTAATTTCGTGGTGATGCAGACCCTGTTCTACATCCCCTTCTTCCTGATTGGGGCGCTAGCATTTATTCATCCCCGGCTTAAAGCGCTGTTTACCACCCCCTCCCCCTGGTGTGCGGTGGGTGCTGCGCTGGCCTTTGCCGCCTATCTTCTCAATCAGCGCTTTGGCAGCGGGGACGCGTGGATGTATGAGACAGAGAGCGTGATAACGATGCTGATGGGCCTGTGGATGGTTAACGTGGTGTTCGCCCTTGGCCATCGTCTGCTGAATTTTAAATCAAGTCGCGTCACCTATTTCGTTAATGCTTCACTGTTTATCTACCTGGTCCACCATCCGCTGACGCTGTTTTTCGGGGCGTACATTACGCCGCATATCAAATCGAATGCGCTGGGCTTCTTCACCGGTCTGGTCTTTGTGGTTGGCATTGCCATCGTGTTGTATGAAATCCACCTGCGGATCCCGCTTTTGCGTTTCCTGTTCTCAGGCAAACCTCAGGTTAAAGCGGGATAAAAAAACGGCGCCTCCAGAGCGCCGTTTTTGCTTTTCAGACATCAAAATGCCTGGCTGCGCGCGGTCAAAAGCCGCTGATACAGGTCGGCGGTGTGCTCATCGAAACAGACAAAAATGACTTTTTCCGGCATGGGTTTGAGGGAAAGGTAGTGATAAACGGTATTCACGGCGATCGTAGCTGCCGCTTCCTTTGGATAACCGTACACCCCGGTGCTAATGGCGGGGAACGCCATGGTCTTATAGCCGTTATCTGCCGCAAGCCGCAGGCAGTTACGATAAGCCTGCTCCAGAATCTCAGCCTCATGGCGGTCGCCACCGTGCCAGACAGGTCCAACGGTATGGATCACCGCTTTGGCCGGGAGATCGCCCGCAAGCGTAATAACAGCATGCCCCGGCGGGCACTCTCCCTGCTGCTGGCGCACGGTTTTGCATGCTTCAAGGAGCTGAGGGCCCGCGGCCCGGTGAATGGCACCGTCTACCCCGCCCCCACCCATCAGGGAGGAATTGGCTGCGTTGACGATCACGTCAACGTGCACCGTCGTGATATCGCCATGAATAACGTCGATTTGCGGTCTCATAAACACCCTCTGCAACCCGCCTTTTTCATCAGTGTATCGCAGAGGGAGAAGGAGAAAAACTGTCGCGAAAAAAACGGCGGTTAACGGTAATCCACCTGAACGACCGCAAGCGTTTTCTTTTCATTCAGATATTTCATGGTGACAGCGGCCAGCTCTGAGTGAGGATGATGGCCCCGGAGCGCCTCGTCATAACTGATGGTATGCGTTTTCATACGGTTATTTTCCGGGCAGGAAATTGCAAACTGCTGATGCCGGGGCGTGACTTCGCACGGGTCAGCGACCACCGCGCCACGAAAATGAATCACCCCACCATTCTCTATAGTTGCTGAATAAGCCGGAGGAAAAAAAGAGGACAGGATCAGTCCCAGACCAGAAATAATACACGCTGCGGATTTGAACATTATTTGTACTCCTCAATGAAATTCGTCCTTGAGGGGTAAAAACGCTCCGTTATGACGTATCAATTTAAGCAACCCGTTTGCTGGGTTCTTGATATCAGCATAGCTTACCTGTGCAGCGCCGCCACTTTATTAAATCATTGATTTTATGAATGATTAAAGCGTACTTGCCGGTGCGTTCCACTGCTGTGATAAATGAAGCGATTTTCCATCGGAAACGGTGACGATTATTTTTACCGCATCCCCTGAGCGAATATTTAAACTGATTCGCGTTAGATCAATCGGCTGATTAGCGGGTATAAAAAGAGTATTTTTCTGCCGCGATGTACTTTGTCCCCCCTGCCCCTGCCGGACAGATAACACCTCAACCTGACATTCGCAGGCGTCTGCCAGCGTGACCTGAGGAATAATGGTTGTCACATTTGCCTGCTGTGAGGTGCTGAACGTTATCTGGCTGGCAAGCGCGGCAAGGAGAATGAAGGTGCTCATGAGATCCTCCCGAAAAAAAACAGGGCGCATGCCCTGTTTTTTGGTACAGAAATGAATCAGTACTGGTGTGCGGTCGCGTTGTTGCCGAAGCCAACCTGGTGCACAGTCACCGTTGAGCCGGACGCTGTCTGGTCTACCGCCGCGCCGTTGCCGCCGCCGAACTGTTTCACGTTGATAACAGAATCTTTGCTATTCCACTGGTCGATGGTGGCGCTGTTACCAAAGCCTTTTTGCAGCAGATCGATAGAACTGTCATCAGAGCCCTGGCCAACGTCTGCGCCGTTACCGCCACCATGCTGGGTAATGGTCAATTCAGAATCTCGGGCGTCCGTCTGCAAAGCAAGCGCGGAGTTACCGCCGCCATACTGGTAAATGCTCAGGGTTGAGTCAGGGCCGTTATTGCCGCCACCCCAGCCACCACCGTGACCGCCGCCAAATTGTGGTACCGCACCTGCGAAAGCACTGCCAGAAACTACGATTGCTGCAATAACTGCCACTTTGAAAAGTTTCATGGTAAACCCCCATCGGATTGATTAAGGCGTCACACATCGCTAGCGTTGAATAACGCGAATAGCCATCTGCGACTGTCTCTGTACTACAACTGCTGTTTTCTGCGTACCATACTGCGTTATATTCGCCCTGTTACCCGAGCCTTTCTGGATAATCATGGCGGTGTTGCCAAAAGCGCCCTGCTTAATACTCGCATCGTTGCCGTTGCCGGTCTGATCGATATAAGCAAGGTTATACGTCCCTGACTGATCAACATTCGCGCGGTTATTCCCGCCCTCCTGGGAAATAACGGACAGCAATTTAGAACCGCCCTGGCGTACATCAGCATTATTTCCTGAACCCTGTTGACCAATAATGGCTGCCTGATTGTATGAAGCTTTACTTAATTCATTTATCGCAAAATTATATTCAGAACTGGCTAAATCTGAATCACCTGCGATTACAAACCCAGGCGCACCCAGTAATGTAAACATCATAAACAACGTTTTGTTTTTCATGCTGTCACCCTGGACCTGGCTATAAAAAAGGTATTCCTTACTCCGTTAACGCGATTCGTTTTGTTAACGCCGCGTTACGGAAAAGAGTATGTCTGCCGAAACATGTTTAATATCTCACCCGTGCGCCTTATTTTTATATTCCCCTTCACCTCAAAGTCGTAAATCTCGCCTGAAACGACGGGATACTCGCCTAAAGCAGAAACCAAAAATGTCTTCCTGCGCTTGTACAACAGCGAGACAGGCTGTCCAACCTGTACCGGCTGCTTCAGACAAAAACGACAATGCCCTTTGCCACGCGCGTGACACGAAGCAAGTTTTCTTAAGAAAAAATTCTGGTTTAGGTAAGTCTTATGTTTTTAGCAGAGTTCATACTTTTTACCGGCTGGCTTACAATAATAAAAAACCAGATAATACAAATCATTATAATATACCGTATGGTTTTTAAAATCTGTGCACGTTTATACACCTGTACAACTTTCCCCTTATCTTAAAATCTATTCACCCTGCAAAATACACAAATAAATATCGAATTTTACATTATGTTACACGATTAACACTTGCTTTAAAGTTTGCAATAGCTAGATTGAAAACAGCAGTACGTTATTTGTTTTTAATTTTACCGCCTCCTTTGGAGGAAGGTTTTTTAACTACACACAGCAGTGCCACACCTGCAGTACTTCTGGTGCCCTTTTCAATAATACGAGGGCAGCTGCCGGGTGTCATAAATAACGTGGGGTTTCATCATGTTTAATGAAGTCCATAGCTTACCCGTTCATACATTATTGTTGATCACAAAACCTTCCTTACAAGCGACAGCGTTATTGCAGCATTTAAAACAATGCCTGTCACTTAACGGGAAACTTCATAACATTCAACGTTCTTTTGATGATATCGCTCCTGGCAGCATCATTCTTCTCGATATGATGGAAGCGGATAAAAAACTGATCCATTACTGGCAAGATAATTTAAGCAGGAAAAACAATAATATCCGCGTGTTGTTATTGAATACGCCTGATGAGTATCCTTTCCGCGAAATTGAGAGCTGGCCGCATATTAACGGCGTGTTTTACGTTACAGAAGAAGAAAACCGTGTCGTGGAGGGTTTGCAGGGCATATTACGGGGGGAGTGTTATTTCTCGCAAAAACTGGCCAGCTACCTCATTACCCACTCCGGAAATTATCGCTATAACAGTTCGGAATCGGCCCTTCTGACGCACCGTGAGAAAGAGATCCTGAACAAACTGCGTATTGGTGCTTCAAATATTGAAATCGCCCGTTCGTTATTTATCAGCGAAAATACGGTTAAGACGCATCTTTATAATCTTTTCAAAAAGATAGCTGTTAAAAATCGCACGCAGGCGGTGTCGTGGGCAAACGATAACCTCAGGCGTTAATAGCATGAAACGCACCCTAAGTTGGATTGCCGCCGCAGGCATTATGCTTGCTGCCGGAAACCTTCAGGCTGTTGAGGTGGAAGTTCCTGGACTGTTGACCGACCACACCGTCACCTCTGTCGGACACGATTTTTATCGTGCCTTCAGCGATAAGTGGGAAAGCGATTATCCGGGTAATTTAACCATCAACGAACGGCCCAGTGCGCGGTGGGGAAGCTGGATCACAATAACCGCTAATCAGGACGTTATTTACCAGACTTTTTTATTCCCAACGAAAAGAGACTTCGATCAGAACGTCGCTTTCGCACTGGCACAAACAGAAGAAGCTATTAACCGCCTACAGTTAGATAAAGCCCTTTTGAGCACAGGCGATTTAGCAAAAGATGAGTTCTAGCAACGACACCTATTTCGGAGGCTGTAATGCGTCTCGCACACACAGTGATTTCGTTAATGCTCATTGCGCCGTTGAGTTGGGCCGGAAATATGACATTCCAGTTCCGCAACCCTAATTTTGGCGGCAACCCGAATAACGGAGCCTTTATGCTTAACCAGGCGCAGGCTCAAAACTCCTATAAAGACCCCAGCTATGACGATGATTTCGGTATCGAGACCCCGTCAGCTCTGGATAATTTTACTCAGGCCATCCAGTCGCAAATATTAGGTGGCTTATTAACCAACATTAATACCGGAAAACCCGGCCGGATGGTCACTAATGACTTTATCGTCGATATTGCCAATAAAGACGGGCAGCTTCAGTTAAATGTGACGGACCGAAAAACCGGTAAGACGTCGACAATCCAGGTTTCCGGTTTGCAGACCAGTTCAACTGATTTCTAAACAACTCCGAAATAAGGACAATTATCATGCAGCGCTTTTTTATTTTAGTTGCAGTGTGCTTATTAAGCGGTTGTTTAACTGCCCCGCCAAAAGAAGCCGCTAAACCCACCCTAATGCCCCGTGCCCAGAGCTATCGGGATCTGACGCATCTGCCGGGCCCTACCGGGAAGATATTCGTCTCGGTCTATAACATTCAGGATGAGACGGGCCAGTTCAAACCGTATCCGGCCAGTAACTTCTCCACGGCCGTACCGCAGAGCGCCACCGCGATGCTGGTTACCGCCCTGAAAGATTCGCGCTGGTTTATCCCGCTGGAACGCCAGGGGCTGCAAAACCTGCTTAACGAACGAAAAATCATTCGTGCTGCACAGGAGAATGGTACCGTTGGCGTCAATAACCGCATGCCGCTACAGTCTCTCACCGCAGCCAATATCATGGTGGAAGGCTCGATTATCGGCTACGAAAGTAACGTGAAATCGGGCGGCGCGGGTGCCCGTTACTTTGGTATCGGGGCCGACACGCAGTATCAGCTGGATCAGATTGCCGTCAACCTGCGCGTGGTTAACGTGAGCACGGGTGAAATTTTATCCTCCGTGACCACCAGCAAAACGATTCTCTCATATGAAGTGCAGGCGGGGGTATTCCGCTTTATCGACTACCAGCGTTTGCTGGAGGCTGAAATTGGCTATACCTCTAACGAGCCGGTCATGCTATGTCTGATGTCGGCCATCGAAACCGGGGTGATTTTCCTGATTAATGACGGCATCGATCGCGGCTTGTGGGATCTTCAGAATAAAAGTGACGTGAGTAATGCGGTGCTGGTGAAATACCGTGAGATGTCGGTTCCGCCGGAGTCATGATTGGCGGCGTATAAAAAGGCGAGATTTTCGTCTCGCCTTTTTTTTATTTACTTACCACAGGAACGTTCTGGCTCTTCTCGCGTCGGGCTGCAAGCCAGAGACCGCTGTTCTTCATAGCGTAGCCAAACAGTAATCCCAGCATGAGCGAAGGGACCACCAGCTTCCAGTCCCCCTGGCCTGCAAAGGTCGCGCAGGCACCCATGAACGTGCCGGGCACAAAGGACAACAGCAGATGTTTTGCCTGAACGCACATCAGGAAAGCCACAATACCGGTCATGACGTACCCCAGGATTTCCACATGCGGCGCCAGCGCGCTGCCCTTCATAATGATCAGCGCCCAGACCACGCCACTCAGTAACGTGCTGCCTGAAATAAAGAGCCCTTTAAAACCACCCTGCGGACAGGCGAAATAGGCCGTGCAGCCAAGAAAACCGGCCCAGCTCAACAAACCGAGAGATACCGCCACCCAACCCCAGAGGCCGGAGAGGATGCCAGTCGTGATTGCAATACAAAGTAATATGTTCATGGTGCGCATCTTAGCAGATGCGCACCCTAGAAATGAGATCAGAAGCACGTTACGTGCAAGTTGAAATGTATCGTTGCAGGATTTTTGTGATTTAAATCACTCTTCACTCTCTTCTTCCAGCTCATCCCACATGGCAGCGATAGCGTCACGCGTCAGCGGAGCCAGCGTTCTCCAGAACGGAGAGGTGGCGTGGGCTTCAACTTTACCCAGGAAGGTTCCGACCCACGGCAGCAGATACGTTTCGAACAGGGTTTCAATCGCCTCATTCTCATCATCACCTGCTTTATCTTCAATCCATGAGGCCGCCAGCAACAGGGTACCGATATGATCGGCAGGCATATCCGTCAGCGGCATGCCGCGTTCTGAAAGAAACGCCCGAACTTCCGCTTCGGTCGCACCTTCCTGCCAGGCAGAACGATACGGCGACACGCGACACTCTTCCCCCACGAACAGCGCGTTGTAATCCGTTGAAATCTGCTGCATATCGCAACTTTTTTGCAAGCGTTCCAGCAACTCATCCTGTTCCAGCGGCCAGCTCTGCGCCAGTTTACCTTCACGAATCAGGGTAAACAGCGGAACCAGCAGCGGATCCTGCGGCTGGCGGTAATATAAGGTGCCCAGCACGCGGCAAAGGATGGAAAACTCATTCATGTTTTTATTCCGTTATTAATTAAAGATCGGCAAATTCATCAATCGGCGCCATGCCGCGCGACTCAAGGAAGTCGAGCATACGACGCGGCGTGACGTTCAGGATCTGTTCTTCCGGGAAATTCACGTCCCGCAATATTTTCAGGCACTCGCTGAAATCACCCAGCGTGAAGGCCGTGTGTGAATCAGAGCCCAGCGCCACCATTCCGCCTGCGTCACGCACGGCCGCCGCAACGTCGCGGCAGTTGGCCTCACTGCCCTTACGCGAATGCACAAACGAGGAGTTGTTGATCTCCAGCGCCACGCGGTGCTTCGCTGCGGCCTGTGCCACGGCCTGAATATCGATCGGGTATTTCGGATTTCCCGGGTGGCTGATAATGTGCACATTGCCGCTGGCAATGGTGGCAATCATCGCCGCGGTGTTGGTCTCTTTATCCTGGGGCGCAAAGACCGGCTCGTGGAAGCCGGCGAGGATCAGATCTAACGAGGTCAGCATCGGGCCGGTGCAGTCAATTTCACCGTCGGTATTTTTGATGTTCGCTTCGATGCCTCGCAGTATCCCGATACCGTCAACCAGACGTGGCCAGATACGCATATTCACAAAATGCCAGTAGTGCGGCGCATCCGCCATATCCGGACCGTGATCGGTTATCGCAAACAGCTTGATGCCTTTCAGCTTCGCCTGAGCGATATAATCATGGAGGTTACTGTAAGCGTGAGTACTGGCGACGGTGTGCATATGCAGGTCAACGGGATACATCTTTCTCTCCTCTGCGGTTTTTCCAAAGGATAGCAGTTATCAGCGGCGAATATTAGCAAAAACCCGGCGAACGCCGGGTTTCTCTCAGTAGCCTCGCTGTCTGTCGACCTGTCCGGTCACCGCATTGCCCTTCTCTATTTCGCTGATGGTATGCGAGATATACGCCACGGCCTCCGCCGGTCGCGTCACGGCCGCAATATGGGGCGTCATCGCCACGCGTGGATGTGCCCAAAGCGGGCTGTCTGTCGGCAGCGGTTCGCGGCTATACACATCCAGCATTGCGCCTTTCAGTTTACCGCTATCCAGCGCTTTCAGCAGATCGTCTTCCACAACGTGTACCCCGCGCGCCAGGTTCATTAAGTAGCTATCTTCTGCCAACTGGTTGAGGAGCGTGCCATTGATAATGCCGACCGTTTCCGCCGTATTCGGCAGCAGGTTAATGAGAATGCGTGTCCCTTTCAGGAACGCCGGGAGTTCGTCCGTTCCGGCAAAGCTCTCGACGCCCGGATAATCCTTACGGCTCCGGCTCCAGCAGCGCAGTGGGAAGCCCCACGGGGCGAGCGCTTCGGCGACTTTCGAACCCAGCACACCCGCTCCGAGGATGCCGATGGTGAAATCTTCACGCTGATAATCCGGGAGCGGTTCCCAGTGGGATTGCTGTTTAAACGCCTGATAATCGTCGAAGCGGCGGAACCAGTGCAGCACCTGGCTTACGGCGTATTCCTGCATCTGCTCCCCCATACCGGTATCTTCCAGACGAAACAGGGGAATATCTTCCGGCAGCATTTCAGGGTGAGCCTTCAGCTTACTGAGAATGGAATCCACCCCCGCACCAAGAGCAAACACCGCCTTCAAACGGCGTCCCTGTAGCATTTCGACCGGGGGATGCCAGACCAGCGCGTAGTCGGCATGTTCATTATCGCCCTGTTTCCATTCGCGAACGCGTGCGCCAGGCAGTGCCGCCGTGAGCGCCTTAATCCAGTAAGCCGTATCAAAAGTGGGGTGATAGAAGATAATATCCATAGTCATTGCCTTTTAGTGCGCTGTTTTATTTTCATTTTCAACTGGCTTGTCAGCATAACAAATTTATCGCTAAACCGCGTTGCTGATAAAAGAGGCGCTTTTCGCACATTTCGAAATCAGGTTGCCTGAAGTTTGTCTAAACACGCTAAATTACTGAAAAAGTGGGTTGACGGCAGTACGGCTTTTCCTTACATTAGCGCCCGTCCCGACAACAACGGGATGACAATATGGTGAGGTGTCCGAGTGGCTGAAGGAGCACGCCTGGAAAGTGTGTATACGGCAACGTATCGGGGGTTCGAATCCCCCCCTCACCGCCATATTTGAAGAAGAGCTCGCATGAAAATGCGGGCTTTTTTTTTCGCATGTTGCACGACTGCGGGGGGGGATGAGAACCCCCGACCGGGGTTCGACAACTGGCGCAGCCAGTTGGACAGACTGAGAGTGAAGCGAACAGGCTGCCCGCAGGGCGAGCGAAGCGAGTCAATCCCCCCCTCACCGCCATATTTGAAGAAGAGCTCGCATGAAAATGCGGGCTTTTTTTTCGCATGTTGCAAGACTGCGGGGGGATGAGAACCCCCGACCGGGGTTCGACAACTGGCGCAGCCAGTTGGACAGACTGAGAGCGAAGCGAACAGGCTGCCCGCAGGGCGAGCGAAGCGAGTCAATCCCCCCCTCACCCTAACCCTCTCCCCGGAGGGGAGAGGGGATAGTTAGGTGCTCGCATTCAGTTGTCCCCTGGAAACGTTACTCCTCCACCATCCGGGCATATTCTTCGGTTAGAAAATCCACCAGCGTCCTGACCGATGGCAGCAGGCCGCGCCGGGAAGGATACACCGCATGGATCACTTCCCTTCTGGGTTCCCAGGCATTCAGCACCCGAACAAGCTCACCTGAAGCCAGCTGATCCTTCACCATCAAAATGGGCAACTGTACCACGCCCACGCCCGCCATCGCTGCCTCCCGCAGCGCCAGCATATCGGTAGTCACCAGGCGCGGCGTGAAGTGAATGTCTGCTTTCGCCCCCTCCGGCCCGCTCAGCTCCCATTTATGCAGGTGTTTACCAGCGCCCATACTTAAACCCGGCCATTCGCTGAGTTCAGAAGGCATCGCCGGGTTGCCCATCCGTTCAATCAGTGTCGGCCCGGCAACCAGACAGTGTCCCCTGTCCGCCAGCACCCTTAATACCAAATCGCTGTCATCAAACGGGCGCGGACGAACGCGGATCGCCACATCCACCCCCTCCCCCACCAGATCGACCCGGCGGTTGGTGGCTTCAAGCTGGAGGTTGATCCCCGGATAGCGCGCCATAAACCTCGCCAGCATGGGCCCCACGTGAACGTGCAGTAGGGTTACGGGGCAAGTGATCCTGACCATACCGCGCGGCTCAGCCTGTAAAGCAGCCACCGCCTCCTCCGCAGCTTCAGCCTCCACCAGCATGGCTTTACAGTGCTGATAGAACGTCTGCCCCACTTCAGTCACCGCAAACTGCCGCGTGGTACGTTGTATCAACCGAACACCCAGGCGTTCTTCCAGCTGCGCAATCCGACGGCTCAGTTTCGACTTTGGCTGATCGAGCGCCCGCCCCGCCGCCGCAAAGCCGCCATGCTCCACCACCTTCACAAACCATACGAAATCATTGAGATCCTGCATACGCCCCCATTGTTCTATTTAAGGAACAGTGAATGTCATTTTTGCTATCTACCGGGATATTAACCTTGAATATAAGCTAATTACATCAACAGGACATCAGGAGTTAATCATGAAAAACGTAACAGGCGTGTATACCGCACCTCGTCCGCACTGGGTCGGTGATGGTTTTCCGGTTCGTTCGATGTTTTCTTACCAGACGCACGGCGAACCGCTGAGCCCGTTCCTGCTGCTTGACTACGCCGGACCACATACATTCCCGGCGGATGGCGCAAAACGCGGCGTGGGCGAGCATCCTCATCGCGGTTTTGAAACGGTGACCATCGTCTACTCAGGCGAAGTTGAGCACCGTGATTCCACCGGCAGAGGCGGCGTTATTGGTCCAGGCGATGTGCAGTGGATGACGGCAGGCGCAGGCATTTTGCACGAGGAGTTCCACTCCAGCGCGTTCTCGCAGAAAGGCGGTGAACTGAAAATGATGCAGCTGTGGGTCAACCTGCCCGCCAAAGACAAAATGGCGACGCCTGGCTACCAGAGCATCACTCAGGCGGATATCCCGGTGGTCACCCTGCCGGATAACAGCGGAACAATGCGCGTGATTGCTGGCCGCTTTGGAGAGGTAACCGGCCCGGCGCATACCTTCTCACCGCTTAACGTATGGGATCTCGCGCTGCACCAGGGCAGCCACCTGACGCTCAATCAGCCCGAAGGCTGGAGCACGGCGCTGGTTGTTGTTGAGGGCAGCGTGACAGTGAACGGCACCACGCCTGCGGGTGAGGCGCAGCTGGTCGTGCTGAGTCAGAGCGGCGACAAGCTGCATCTCGAAGCCAGCAGCGATGCCAAAGTGTTGCTGATGGCCGGGGAGCCACTGAATGAACCCATCGTGGGCTATGGCCCGTTTGTGATGAACAGTAAAACCGAAATCGCCGAAGCTATTCGCGATTTCAACTCCGGCCGCTTTGGCCAAATCTAAACGTAATAAAGGAGCGCATTATGTCTACCCCTGCAAACTTCAACGGTGCACGTCCCGTTATTGACGTCAATGATGCCGTTATGCTGCTTATCGATCACCAGAGCGGATTGTTCCAGACTGTTGGAGACATGCCAATGCCTGAGCTGCGCGCTCGTGCAGCAGCGCTGGCAAAGATCGCCTCGCTGGCGAAGATCCCGGTGATCACCACGGCATCGGTTCCACAGGGACCGAACGGCCCGCTTATCCCGGAGATCCACGCCAATGCGCCGCACGCACAGTATGTGGCACGCAAGGGTGAAATCAACGCCTGGGATAATCCGGAGTTCGTGGCGGCGGTGAAAGCCACCGGACGCAAAACGCTGATTATCGCGGGGACGATTACCAGCGTTTGCATGGCCTTCCCGTCCATCAGCGCGGTGGCGGACGGATATAAAGTATTTGCGGTGATTGATGCCTCCGGCACCTACAGCAAAATGGCGCAAGAGATCACCCTGGCGCGCGTGGTGCAGGCAGGCGTGGTACCGATGGACACAGCGGCAGTGGCCTCAGAGATCCAGCGCACGTGGAACCGTGAAGATGCGGGAGAATGGGCAGAGGTGTACACACACATCTTCCCTGCCTACCAGCTGCTGATCGAAAGTTACAGCAAAGCGCAGGACGTCGTGAAAAACAGCGAAGTGCTCGATTCGCAGCGTTGATCCTGCGCGGTGCGCCATAAGCTGATTAAGGCTTAACCGAACAGGCACGAATGCAGAAAATCTGCTTGACCGCTTTCGCGCAACTCCCTATAGTAGCGCCCCGTTGCCCCCCAAGCGGTCAGGCAGCAAAACAATATGGTGAGGTGTCCGAGTGGCTGAAGGAGCACGCCTGGAAAGTGTGTATACGGCAACGTATCGGGGGTTCGAATCCCCCCCTCACCGCCATATTTTAAGAAGAGCTCGCATGAAAATGCGGGCTTTTTTTTTCGCATGTTGCACGTCTGCGGGGGGATGAGAACCCCCGACCGGGGTTCGACAACTGGCGCAGCCAGTTGGACAGACTGAGAGCGAAGCGAGTCAATCCCCGCCGGTGCGGGTGATACCGCCTCACCCATAAAAAAAGCCCGCGCATAAGCACGGGCCCGTTTTAAACTATTCCTCAGTTATTCAACTTCCCCGCCGGCTGCTTTCCTTCAGGAGAAGAAACCTGCCCCGGCAATCCCCCCTCTTCATCTCTGCGCTCCCCCAGCCAGTAATCCGCATTTTTAATCCCAAGCCGAACCGGATCAAACTGTGGATCAATTCCCTGCGCATTCTGGGTTTCATAATCCTTCAGGCTGGCAAAGGCTTTTTTATGCAAGAGGACAATGGCAATAATGTTGAGCCAGGCCATCAGCCCTACCCCGATATCCCCTAATCCCCATGCCAGATCCGCGGTGCGGATTGTGCCATATACCGTGGAAGCCATCAGACATAATTTAAGCAGGAATGTCAGCCACGGACGGTGAATTTTACGGTTGATGTAGGCGATATTGGTTTCAGCGATATAGTAATAGGCAATGATGGTGGTGAAGGCAAAGAAGAATAGCGCGATGGCGACAAAGTAATTACCAAAGCCCGGCATCATACTTTCCATCGCTGTCTGCACATAGCCAGGACCGGCCGCCACGCCTGCAATACCGGTATAAAGGGCTGCGCCGTCGACGCCCTGAACATTATAAAGCCCGGTGATCAACAGCATAAACCCGGTCGCGGAGCAGACAAACAGCGTGTCGATATATACGGAGAACGCCTGAACCAGCCCTTGTTTCACCGGATGACTTACGGCTGCTGCCGAGGATGCATGTGGCCCGGTGCCCTGCGCCGCCTCGTTGGAATAGACGCCGCGTTTAACGCCCCACATGATAGCCTGGCCCAGAATAGCGCCAAATCCCGCTTCAAGGCCAAAAGCACTTTTCCAGATCAGCAGGATAACAGCAGGCAGTTTTTCAATATTGATCGCGATAATAACGCAGGCAACAATAATATAGCCGAGCGCCATAAACGGAACGACCATACTGCTAAAGCTGGCGATCCTTTTTACACCACCGAAAATAATGAAGCTTAACAGTACAGCCAGTATTGCCGCCGTAACGTTTGGGTTAAGACCGAAGGCAATATCCAGGCTGGCGGCAATTGAGTTTGCCTGTACGCCCGGAAGTAATAAACCGCAGGAGAAAATGGTCACAATAGCAAATAACCATGCGTACCACTTCACCCCCAACCCTTTTTCAATATAAAAGGCAGGTCCCCCACGATATTCGCCGTTAATTTTTTCTTTATAAACCTGACCTAAGGTGGATTCAACAAAAGCAGAGCTGGCGCCTAAAAATGCCACTACCCACATCCAGAAAAGCGCACCGGGGCCACCAAAGGTAATGGCGGTCGCCACACCGGCGATATTCCCTGTCCCTACGCGGCCCGCCAGCGTCATCGTCAACGCCTGAAACGATGATACGCCGGCATCGGTAGCCCCGCCCTGAAACATCAGGGTAATCATATGTTTTATATGACGTAATTGCAGAAAACGACTACGCAGTGAGAAATAGAGACCGACACCCAGACATAAAAATATTAACGCAGGGCTCCAGATAACACCGTTAATTGCACTAACCAGTTCGTTCATGTATGACCCTCAGCGTGATGTTCCAGAGGAAACGATCCCCTGGTGTGTTTCTTCTTAGAATTTAATTTGAACAAGTACGAAACATAGATAATTACCCAAAAGACACCAACTTAATTTTTACTGCTTAGTCATGTTCTGTGACAACATTCACGTTTAATTTTCACCTAACAATTAGCGCGATCATTATATTTACAGGTATTTTGTGGGTATTGTAAATACATATCACATTTTTGCGACCTGTCTAAAAAGCGTTCGCAGCAAATTAACAGCAATATTATTATTACCGAAAAACGGTGCGTAAATCCCGTTGAATGCTATAGGAAATAAATATGATTAAAAAAAAGCCATGCGAACAGAGGGAATAAAAGAAGCTTCCCGGCATGACGCCGGGAAGAAATGACTTAAAATGTGAAATGATCTTAGTCGGAGTACACTTCCAGCGTTCGTTGACACAGCGCTGAGCGGACGCAGTCCTCTTTTGTGAAGCGGACCACCCCTATCATCTCATCTTCCTCAAAACGTGACATAGCATCGCTCAGGCCAGACTTCACGCCCGACGGCAGGTCACACTGGGTAATATCGCCGTTGACGATAACCGTCACGTTCTCCCCGAGGCGCGTTAAAAACATCTTCATTTGCGCAGCGGTCACGTTCTGAGCCTCGTCAAGAATAACGACCGCATTTTCAAATGTACGTCCGCGCATATAGGCGAACGGCGCGATTTCCACCTTGCCAATCTCTGGTCGCAGGCAGTACTGCATAAAGGAAGCGCCCAACCGCTTCACCAGCACGTCATAGACGGGCCTGAAGTACGGGGCAAACTTCTCAGAAATATCGCCAGGCAGGAAGCCCAGATCTTCATCCGCTTGCAGTACCGGACGGGTAACGATGATCCTTTCCACGTCCTTATGAATCAGCGCCTCCGCCGCTTTGGCGGCACTGATCCAGGTTTTCCCGCATCCGGCTTCCCCGGTTGCAAAGATGAGCTGTTTACTCTCGATAGCATTCAGGTAGTGCGCCTGAGCTTCATTCCGCGCCACTATTGGCGATGCATCGCGGCTGTCCCGCGCCATGCCAATGGATTCTACGCCGCTCATCTGCACAAGCGAGGTGACCGATTCTTCTTCACGCTGTTTATGGCTACGTGAATCCCGTCTCAGCACACGTTTTGCTTCGCGACGAGCTTTGATCACTGCTTTCTGTCTTCCCATGGATAGCACCTTGAGTTGTTGGTATTCATCACACGCGCCAGCATCGGCACGATTATGCGCACGAACATCAGAGGGTTGGCTTCCTTGTAAGCCATTGCTTGCATTACCGGATGACGATACAGAACGGCTACGCGCACCGTTATGCACGTCGGTAGAAATCGTATTTAGAGGTGGAGGGGAGAATTTTGTGGTGAGGAAATCGCTGCCGGAGTCTGAGCCTCCGCGCCGGGTGCTGCGGTTGATGTGTTTACCTTGTCCAGTACAGGACGCAACCATTCGCGATCTCCATAGTGAGTCAGTATCACTGCCGGGAACTACCGCTGTCTTATCTTAAGTACATCAGGAATTATCATAAATGCAACATTTATTTTACCTAGATGCAACCTTTAAGACTGCTCCTGCAGCGGAATCAGTCTCATATATGAATATTACAGAAATATAACAACAAGATAGTCATATGGAAAAATAATGTCCCCGCGAACTGTCGCAGGGACGATTATCAGGCTTCTATCAGACCCTGAGCGAGCCAGGTCTTCGCGTCACGCGCGCCGGGCAGGGCAAAGAAATAGCCGCCGCCGATGGGCTTGATGTACTCCTCCAGCGCTTCGCCGTTGAGCCGCTTCTGCACGGTGAGGAACCCTTTCTCCAGATCGTGCTGATAGCAGACAAACAGCAGTCCCATATCAAGCTGACCGGAATTGGTCACCCCCAACGAGTAGCTGTAGCCCCTGCGCATCATCAGGCTGGACTGGGTCTCTTTGGTGCGAGGATTGGCGAGACGAATATGGCTGTCCAGCGCGATGACATCTCCGTTCGGATCGCGGGCGTAGTCGGGTTCATCGTGCTCGTGCTTCATGCCGAGCGGTGCGCCGGTTTGCTTATCGCGGCCGAAGATCGTCTGCTGCTCTTTCAGCGGCGTGCGGTCCCAGAACTCCACGTGGAACTGAATGATACGCACCGCCTGATAGCTGCCACCCACCGCCCAGGCCGGTTCGCCCTGATCCGCCGTCACCCAGACCACGTTTTTCATCAACACGGTATTGCTGCTGTCCGGGTTGGCGGTACCGTCTTTGAAGCCCAGCAGGTTGACCGGCGTCTCTTTCCCTTTACTGCGCGCGGCGTGGTCAGAGATAAAACCTTCCCGCTTCCAGCGCACGCTGAGCAGATCCGGGGTGTGCTTGATGATATCGCGCAGGGCGTGGATCACCGTATCCTGGGTATTGGCGCAGATCTGCAACAGCAGATCGCCGTGGCACAGCGCCGCGTCGAGAGAGTCATTCGGGAATCGCGTCATTTTTTGCAGCGCTTTCGGCTTCTGCTTCGCCAGACCGTAGCGATCATCAAACAGCGATTCCCCCACCGACACGGTGATGGTCAGATTATCGGGAGCGATAAACGCCCCGAGGATCCCGGAATCCATCGGCGGCAGGCGCGGATTCGGTGTTTCCGGTGCCGGACCGCCCGCCGTAAGGAAGGCAATGCGCGTGGTCAACAGCCTGAACAGACGCTCAAGGTCAGCCTTATCACTCGCCAGCGAATCGAAAGCCACCAGCATCATCGAGGCCTGCTGCGGCGTCAGGATTCCTGCCTGGTGCTCACCATAAAATGGCTGCGTTTCCATACGCGCATCCGGGGAGAGCGTGCCGGGGGCGCTTTGTGGTTTTGCCGCATGCGCCACCGGACAGCCGCCCGCCAGGGCAAACGCGCCGCCCAGCGCCCCTACCCCTTTTAACAACCGACGTCGGGAAGGTTCCGCCACGTCGTACTCATCATGCTTGTTCATCGCTTAGTCCAGACCCAGAACGCCACGCAGCAGGGAGAGATCTTCCGCCAGCGTCGTAATCGGGCCTTTCAGCGCGTTACGGTCAGCATCGGTCAGCTTGTCGTAGGTTTCGAACCCGTCTTTGGTACGGTATTTCGCCAGGATGGCGTCAACTTTCTTAAAGTTGGCATCCACTTTCGCCAGCAGTTCGCCGTTCTCTTTTTGCAGCTGGGGCCGCAGCAGATCGACAATTTTCTGTGCGCCGTCGACGTTTGCCTGGAAGTCCCACAGGTCGGTGTGGCTGTAGCGATCTTCTTCACCGCTGATTTTGCTCGCGGCCACTTCTTCAATCAGACCCGCTGCACCACCCACCACTTTCGACGGCGGGAAGGCCAGCTCGCTGATGCGTTTTTGCAGCTCCAGCACGTCGCTATTGAGCTGATCGGCGTATTTTTCCATCCCTTTGGTGGAGCTATCGCCAAACAGGGCTTTTTCCAGGCGGTGGAAGCCGGTGAATTTCGGATCGGCGGCCTTCTGCTCGTAGTCATCTTCGCGGGCGTCAATGCTGCCATCGAGGTCAGAGAACAGCTCGGCAATCGGCTCGATGCGCTCGTAGTGCTGACGTGTAGGCGCATACAGGGATTTCGCTTTTTCGATATCGCCCGCTTTCACCGCGTCGGTAAAGGCTTTGGTGCCTGCCACCAAGTCAGCCGTCTCTTTGGTGACGTAGGCTTTATAGGCGGTAATGGCGTCGCCGAGGCTCAGCAGCGCGGTGCCTTTGGCCGCGTCCGCCGTCGCTGCGCCTTTGACGATCAGCTTACCTTTCGGGTTAGTCAGCAGGCCGCAGGTCATGTCATATTCCCCCGGCTGAAGATTAGCGGTCATTTTCTGGCTGAAGCCAGGCGCGATATTTTCACGCTCTTCCACCACCATCACGCCTTTCAGTATCTCCCACTCCAGCGCCTTCTGGCTGTGGTTCTGAATAATAAACTGGGTTTTACCGCTGTTAACCGTGATGGTCATCGGCTCGCACTGTTTATCGTTGACGGTGACTTTTACCTGCGGAATATCTGCTGCCTGAGCGGCGAAGGCAGACGCGAACAGCGCTGCCACACCAACCTGTAACGCGCTACGACGGAATTGAATAGCCATGTCTCTTCCCTTTAAAGTATGTTGTAACTAAACAAAGCGCTTCACGGCGCAGTACGCGACGGCTGAGCGCTGGGGCGCGATGGCATGAAGAACAGCACCAGCGCCGGAATAAGATAGATAAAGTACATCGCCACCTCGCTGACGCTCGGCGTTTCCTGATAGCCGAAGATACCTTCAAGGAGCGTGCCGGTCAGTGAGTGGGTGGAGAGAACGTTACTAAGATCAAACGCCACGTCCTGGAAGTGGTTCCACAGGCCCGCTTCATGGAAGGCGCGGATCGCCCCTGCCGCCAGCCCCGCGGCCACCAGCAAAATAAACAGGCTGGTCCACTTGAAGAACGCGCCCAGGTTAAGACGAATGCCGCCCCAGTAGAGCAGGAAGCCAAGCACAACCGCCGTGGCCAGCCCAAGCATCGCGCCCAGCGGCGGCCAGATGCCCACGTCCTGCTGAAAAGCCGCGAGCAGGAAGAACACTGACTCCAGGCCTTCACGCGCCACGGCGAAAAAAACCATCATGATCAGCGCCCAGCCGTGTTGGTTGCCTTTTTGCAGGGCGTTATCCACCGCCTGCTCCAGCTGTACCTTCACGTTACGGGAGACCTTGCGCATCCAGAACACCATCCAGGTGAGGATCACCACCGCTATTACGGCAACAATGCCTTCAAAAAGCTCTTGCTCTTTCTGAGGAAATTCACCGGTGGTTTCGTTGATAAGAATACCCAGCCCCAGGCAAAGCGCCGCGGCCAGGAAGACGCCAACCCACATCACGCCGATCCAGCGTCCACGCTGGGTGCGCTTCAGATAACTGGCGATAAGGCTAACAATCAGGGCCGCTTCAAGGCCTTCACGTAACATAATGAGAAAAGGAACAAACATGCAGACACCTTAAATGTTTATCGCGGTCAACTGATGCAAAGAAAGGTAAATTCTTGTGATAGTGATTATCATTACGGCTACAAGAAAAACAAGCGAAATATGTGGAGTTTTGATGACCAGATGTAAACGCATTGCGGAATAATAATTGCCTGAGTAACCGTTGCGTTTATAAGGTATAACGAAAATGCCCATTTACGGTTAACCGGGGCTGTGGCTAAATGTCCGCCTCGAAAACCAACTGAAAATAAACCATGTTTAAAATTGTCCATTTCCTGCTGGCGCTGGTGATTATTCTTGCACTTGCCTGGCTGGTGAGTTTCGACCGCCGAAAAATTCGCATTCGTTTCGTTTTACAGCTGATCGTGATTGAAATCGCGCTGGCATTCTTTTTTCTGCATGCAGAAAGCGGCCTGTTCATTATTAAACATGTCTCCGGTTTCTTTGAATCACTGCTTAAATTCGCTGCCGAAGGGACGAATTTTGTCTTTGGCGGGATGGGTGAAAAAGGGCTGGCGTTCATTTTCCTTGGCGTGCTCTGCCCCATTATTTTTATCTCGGCTCTGATTGGTATTCTGCAGCACTGGCGTATTCTGCCGATCTTTATTCGGGTTATCGGGACGCTGCTGTCAAAACTGAACGGCATGGGCAAGCTGGAATCCTTTAACGCGGTGAGCTCACTGATACTCGGTCAGTCTGAAAACTTCATTGCCTACAAGGGCGTGTTGGGCGATCTCTCCTCACGCCGCCTGTTTACGATGGCTGCAACGGCGATGTCGACGGTTTCGCTGTCGATTGTCGGTGCCTATATGACCATGCTCGACGCCAGATTTGTCGTCGCGGCACTGCTCCTGAACATGTTCAGCACCTTTATTATCCTTTCGGTCATTAACCCGGCCCGCCCGGAAGCCGAACCCGATATCAAACTGGAAAAGCTGCATGAATCCCAGAGCTTCTTTGAAATGCTGGGCGAATATATTCTGGCCGGTTTTAAGGTGGCGATGATTATTCTGGCGATGCTGATTGGCTTTATCGCCCTTATTAGCGCCGTTAATGCCCTCTTCTCCAGCGTATTTGGCCTGAGCTTCCAGCAGATTCTGGGTTACGTGTTTTATCCGCTGGCGTGGCTTATTGGTATTCCGCTGAGCGATGCCTTAAGCGCGGGCAGTATTATGGCAACCAAACTGGTGGCGAATGAATTTGTGGCGATGATCGAGCTGCAAAAAATAGCCCACCAAATGTCACCGCGCGGGCTGGGCATTTTGTCAGTGTTCCTGGTGTCGTTCGCTAACTTTGCCTCCATTGGTATTGTGGCGGGGGCAATAAAAGGCCTGAACGAGCAACAGGGTAATGTGGTGTCGCGGTTTGGTTTACGCCTGGTGTACGGGGCAACGCTGGTGAGCCTGCTGTCGGCGAGCTTTGCGGGGTTGGTGCTCTGATGCAATGCCGGGTGGCGCTTCGCTTACCCGGCCTACAAAACAACAACGGCGGGAATTCCCGCCGTTCTCATTAAAACTGCACGCACACCGGCTGGTCGACCCGCATCACCGATTCCTGCGCGAAACGAGACTTATAGATCCCGCGCAACGCTTCGATGTTCTTCTCGCTCTGCGCGTCTTTACCATGGATGAGCATTAACGCTTTGCTGGGTTCACGCGCCACTTTTCCGTCGTTCCCCAGCCACTGCCCGCGGGCATCAACCACCGTTAAGCCATCGCGAAAACGCGGCGTCACGTCCTGGTCGACAAACTGCTGCCACTCGCTGCCGGTAATCTGCGCCCCTGCCGGGCGATTCAAGCCAAAATAGAGCGTAGTCTGCTGCATCTGGTTATCCGCTTTGCAGGTCTCCACCGCCGCATGCTGCGTGGGAGCGTTACACCCCGCCAGCAGCAGTAATGCTGCCATCATCAACCCTGTTTTAATCATCATTCTCATCTCGAACGGGTGAACGGTCTGTCCCCTCTCCCCTTTGGGGAGAGGGTTAGGGTGAGGGGGAAATTACTCAGCCTGGAGCTTAGACGGCGGCGCTGAGTGGTAATGCGCATCCGCTTCCGCAAAGCGCTTCTGCATAGATGCAGACGGCGCTTTACCCAGCAGGCTAAACACCACAATACCGAGGCTGCCGAAGATGAAGCCCGGGATAATTTCGTACAGGCCCAGCCACGCGAACTGTTTCCAGACGATAACGGTAACCGCACCGATAATCATCCCCGCCAGCGCGCCATTGCGGGTCATGCGTGACCACAGAACGGAGAACAGCACCACCGGACCAAATGCGGCGCCAAAGCCCGCCCACGCGTAGCTCACCAGCCCCAGCACGCGGTTTTCCGGGTTAGCCGCCAGCGCAATCGCCACCAGCGCCACCAGCAGCACCATAAAACGCCCTACCCACACCAGCTCTTTCTGGCTCGCGCCCTTACGCAGGAACGCTTTGTAGAGGTCTTCGGTGATGGCACTGGAGCACACCAGCAGCTGACAGCTCAGGGTGGACATGACTGCCGCCAGGATCGCGGAGAGCAGGATACCGGCAATCCACGGGTTGAACAGGATCTGCGCCAGCTCGATGAACACGCGCTCGGCGTTCTGGTTCACCGCGCCCGCCTGCGCCGGGTTGTTGTTGAAGTAGGCGATACCGAAGAAACCGACCGCGCATGCCCCCGCCAGACACAGGATCATCCACGTCATGCTGATGCGGCGCGCGTGAACGATGGTGTGGTGAGAATCCGCCGCCATAAAGCGCGCCAGAATGTGCGGCTGACCGAAGTAGCCCAGGCCCCAGCCCATCAGGGAGACGATGGCCACGAAGTTCAGCCCTTTCAGCATATCGACGTTTTCGATGCTCTTCTGCTTGATCACTTCCAGCGATTCACCAAAGCCGCCGACGGTAAAGATCACAATTATCGGGGTCAGGATCAGGGCGAAAATCATCAGACTCGCCTGCACGGTATCGGTCCAGCTTACCGCCAGGAATCCGCCCACGAAGGTATAGAGGATGGTCGCGGCCGCACCGGCCCACAGCGCCGTTTCATAGCTCATGCCGAAGGTGCTTTCGAACAGGCGCGCGCCCGCCACAATGCCGGAGGCACAGTAGATGGTGAAGAACAGCAGGATCACCACCGCAGAGATAATACGCAATATGCGGCTGTTATCTTCAAAGCGTCCGGTGAAGTAATCCGGCAGCGTCAGGGCGTTGTTGTTGGCTTCGGTATGCACACGCAGACGGCCTGCTACCAGCTTCCAGTTAATCCACGCGCCAACGGTCAGGCCGATGGCGATCCAGCTTTCGGAGATACCGGAGATGAAAATCGCGCCCGGCAGCCCCATCAGCAGCCAGCCGCTCATGTCGGATGCGCCCGCTGAGAGTGCGGTGACCATCGGGCCCAAGCTGCGCCCGCCGAGGATGTAGTCGTCAAAGTTTTTAGTGGAACGCCATGCCAAAAACCCTATCAGGATCATGCCAAAAATATAAACGAGAAATGTCACCAGCATCGGTGTGCTAATAGCCATTCAAATTCTCCAAAATGTCGAGCGACAGCCGTCCGGGCTGCCTTGTTATGTCATCACCGGAACGTAGTGATGTGTGTATGTGTTTCCGTTGGGCGCGCTATCCTGCCGTATACGCATCCCACTGACAAACGATTTAACACTGCATTTACATGAATTTCATCCCTGGTTTTATACGTCTTTCCTATAGGTTGCACTCGCTCACGCTTTTACGGGTTGCACCTTTAAAAAGTGTTAAGCACCGCATAAAAACTGGGCTCAGAAACCGCCGCGCGTTCTTTTTCACAGCTAACTAATCGTTAACAATCCATTCATTTTCCAGCTTGCAGACCAGGTCACATTTAACACGGTTGCACAAAGTTGCAACATGGTGGATATTTCACGCTATCAACAGAACGCTATTACAGAACAACAGGAGTTTTGGCATGGGGATGACCACCATGGGGGTTAAGCTGGATGACGCTACCCGCGAACGGATTAAAACCGCTGCGACCCGTATCGACCGCACGCCGCACTGGTTAATCAAGCAGGCGATTTTTAACTATCTGGAAAGACTGGAGAGTGAAGAAGGTCTGCCGGAGCTGCCTGCCCTGCTGGCGGGCGCTGCGAACGAAGGCGAAGAGGCCGCGACGGCCGCTGATGAGAACCACCAGCCGTTCCTGGAATTTGCCGAGCAGATCCTGCCGCAGTCCGTCAGCCGCGCCGCCATTACCGGCGCCTATCGCCGTGCCGAAACCGACGCCGTGCCGATGCTGCTGGAGCAGGCGCGCCTGCCGGAAGCCGTTGCCGCTCAGGCGCACAGCCTGGCGTATCAGCTCGCCGACAAGCTGCGTAATCAGAAAACCGCCAGCGGACGCGCCGGCATGGTGCAGGGTCTGTTGCAGGAGTTCTCCCTCTCCTCGCAGGAAGGCGTGGCGCTGATGTGTCTGGCGGAAGCGCTGCTGCGTATTCCGGATAAAGCCACCCGCGATGCCCTTATCCGCGACAAAATCAGCAACGGCAACTGGCACTCCCACATTGGCCGCAGCCCGTCCCTGTTTGTGAACGCCGCCACCTGGGGCCTGCTGTTTACCGGCAAGCTGGTCTCCACCCATAACGAAGCCAACCTGTCGCGTTCCCTGAACCGTATTATCGGCAAGAGCGGCGAGCCGCTGATCCGCAAGGGCGTAGACATGGCGATGCGCCTGATGGGCGAGCAGTTCGTCACCGGGGAAACCATTGCCGAAGCGCTGGCGAACGCCCGTAAGCTGGAAGACAAAGGCTTCCGCTACTCCTACGACATGCTGGGTGAAGCGGCGCTGACCGCCGCCGACGCGCAGGCCTACATGGTCTCTTACCAGCAGGCGATCCACGCCATCGGTAAAGCGTCCAACGGTCGCGGTATTTATGAAGGGCCAGGCATCTCTATCAAGCTTTCCGCCCTGCACCCGCGCTACAGCCGCGCGCAGTACGACCGGGTGATGGAAGAACTCTATCCGCGCCTGAAGTCCCTGACCCTGCTGGCGCGCCAGTATGACATCGGCATCAACATCGACGCCGAAGAGGCGGATCGTCTGGAGATCTCCCTCGATCTGCTGGAAAAACTGTGCTTCGAGCCGGAGCTGGCGGGCTGGAACGGGATTGGTTTCGTTATCCAGGCCTACCAGAAACGCTGCCCGTTCGTCATTGACTACCTGATCGACCTGGCCAGCCGTAGCCGTCGCCGCCTGATGATCCGTCTGGTGAAGGGTGCCTACTGGGACAGCGAAATCAAACGCGCCCAGATGGAAGGACTGGAAGGCTATCCGGTCTATACCCGCAAGGTCTACACCGACGTCTCTTACCTCGCCTGCGCGAAAAAACTGCTCGGCGTGCCGAACCTGATTTATCCGCAGTTCGCCACCCACAACGCCCACACCCTGGCGGCGATCTACAGCCTGGCGGGTCAGAACTACTATCCGGGCCAGTACGAGTTCCAGTGTCTGCATGGCATGGGTGAACCGCTGTACGAGCAGGTGACCGGTAAAGTGGCCGACGGCAAGCTGAACCGTCCGTGCCGTATTTATGCCCCGGTAGGTACACACGAAACCCTGCTGGCCTACCTGGTGCGTCGTCTGCTGGAGAACGGGGCGAACACCTCCTTCGTTAACCGCATCGCCGATACCACCCTGCCGCTGGACGAACTGGTGGCCGATCCGGTACAGGCCGTAGAGAAGATGGCGGCGCAGGAAGGCCAGATTGGTCTGCCGCATCCGAAGATTGCCCTGCCGCGCGAGCTGTATGGTGCAGGCCGCGCCAACTCGGCGGGTCTGGATCTCGCCAACGAACACCGTCTGGCGTCGCTCTCTTCTGCCCTGCTTAACAGCGCATTGCAGAAGTGGCAGGCCAAACCGATCCTTGAGCAGTCCGTTGAAGACGGTGAAATGCAGCCGGTGATCAACCCGGCAGAGCCGAAGGATATCGTCGGCTACGTGCGCGAAGCCACAGAAGCGGAAGTGGATCAGGCTTTGGAGAGCGCGGTGAACAACGCGCCAATCTGGTTTGCCACCCCGCCGCAGGAGCGTGCCGCCATTCTGGAACGCGCGGCGGTGCTGATGGAAGATCAGATGCAGCAGCTTATCGGCATTCTGGTGCGTGAAGCGGGTAAAACCTTCAGCAACGCCATCGCCGAAGTGCGTGAGGCGGTCGACTTCCTGCACTACTACGCCGGTCAGGTGCGTGATGATTTCGACAACGAAACGCACCGTCCGCTCGGCCCGGTGGTCTGTATCAGCCCGTGGAACTTCCCGCTGGCAATCTTCACCGGCCAGATTGCCGCGGCCCTTGCCGCAGGCAACAGCGTGCTGGCAAAACCGGCAGAGCAGACTCCGCTGATTGCCGCTCAGGGCATTAACATTTTGCTGGAAGCGGGCGTACCGGCGGGCGTGGTGCAGCTGTTGCCGGGGCGCGGTGAAACGGTGGGTGCCAAACTGACCTCCGATAACCGCGTGCGCGGCGTGATGTTTACCGGTTCGACCGAAGTAGCCTCCCTGCTGCAACGCAACATCGCCACCCGTCTAGATGCGCAGGGCCGTCCAACGCCGCTGATCGCTGAAACCGGCGGCATGAACGCCATGATCGTGGACTCCTCCGCGCTCACTGAGCAGGTCGTCGTTGACGTGCTGGCCTCTGCCTTCGACAGCGCGGGTCAACGCTGTTCCGCCCTGCGCGTGCTGTGCTTACAGGATGACGTGGCTGACCACACGCTGAAGATGCTGCGCGGTGCGATGGCGGAATGCCGCATGGGCAACCCGGGCCGTCTCACCACCGATATCGGGCCGGTGATCGACGCGGAAGCCAAAGCCAACATCGAAAACCACATTCAGACCATGCGTGCCAAAGGCCGTCCGGTGTTCCAGGCGGTGCGTGAGAACAGTGAAGATGCCCGCGAGTGGCAGACCGGCACCTTCGTGCCGCCAACGCTGATTGAGCTGGCAAGCTTCGACGAGCTGAAAAAAGAGGTCTTCGGTCCGGTACTGCACGTTGTGCGCTACAACCGTAACAACCTCAACGAGCTGATCGATCAGATCAACGCCTCGGGTTACGGCCTGACGCTTGGCGTGCATACCCGTATCGACGAAACCATTGCCCAGGTGACCGGCAATGCTAAAGTCGGCAACCTGTACGTCAACCGTAATATGGTCGGCGCAGTCGTGGGCGTGCAGCCGTTCGGCGGCGAAGGCCTCTCCGGCACCGGCCCGAAAGCGGGCGGTCCGCTCTATCTGTACCGTCTGCTGGCAAACCGTCCGGAAAATGCGCTGGGCGTGACGCTGGCGCGTCAGGACGCGGACTATCCGGTGGATGCGCAGGTGAAAGCCGTGCTGACCCAGCCGCTGGACGCGCTGATTAAGTGGGCTGAAAATCGTCCCGAGCTGCATGCGATTGCACAGCAGTACGGCGAGCTGGCGCAGGCGGGAACACAGCGTCTGCTGCCGGGTCCAACCGGTGAGCGCAACACCTGGACGCTGATGCCGCGCGAGCGTGTGCTGTGCGTGGCGGATAACGAGGAGGATGCGCTGGTGCAGCTGGCAGCCGCAACGGCAACGGGCTGTGAGGTGCTGTGGCCGGAAGATGCCCTGCATCGCGACCTCGCCAAACAGTTGCCAAAAGCGGTCTCGGCTCGCATTCGCTTTGCGAAGGCCGATGCCCTGCTGACCCAGCCGTTTGACGCGGTGATCTACCACGGTGATTCCGACCAGCTGCGCGAACTGTGCGAGCAGGTGGCGGCCCGCAGCGGCGCGATTGTCTCGGTGCAGGGCTTCGCCCGCGGGGAAACCAACCTGCTGCTGGAGCGTCTGTACGTGGAGCGCTCGCTCAGCGTCAACACCGCGGCGGCAGGCGGTAACGCCAGCCTGATGACAATCGGTTAATCGTGTAAACTTTCCCCGGTGACGCTACGCTTACCGGGGCTACAAAATCACCGTAGGCCGGATAAGCGCAGCGCATCCGGCTTTTTTACACGGAGGGAATGATGAAAAGAGTATTTCTCGCAGGTGCAGCCCTGCTGCTCAGCGCCAGTGCGCTTGCCGACGAGTGCGACAAAGCGACCACCCAGACAGAACTCAGTGCCTGTGCGGCAGAGCAGTACCAGGCTGCGGATAAAAAGCTCAACCAGACGTACCAGGCCGCCATCAAACGCGCGGCAGCCCCTCAGCGCGACCTGCTGAAAAAGGCGCAGCAGGCGTGGATCGCCCTGCGTGACGCAGACTGTAAATTGATGGGTTCAGGAACCGAAGGTGGCACTATTCAGCCGATGATTATCAACCAGTGCCTGACGGAGAAAACAGCGGAGCGCGAAGCCTTTCTGGCCTCGTTGATGCAGTGTGAAGAGGGCAATTTAAGCTGCCCTTTCCAACCGGCTGATTAACGCACGCGGATCCCTTCAATAATCATCCGCTGCACGTTTTCCAGGGTGCTCTGGAAAAACGCCTCGTCCTGGAGCGTTTTACCGGTTACCGCCTCGACCTGGACCGCGAAGTCAGCGTAGTGCTGGGTTGAGGCCCAAATCATGAAAATCAGATGCTGCGGATCGACCGGGGCCAGCTTTCCGCTGGCGACCCATCCGGCAATAATCGCCGATTTATCGTCCACCAGCTGCTTTAGATCTCCCGTCAGCTCCGCCTGCAACAGCGGCGCGCCCTGCAACATCTCCAGGCAGAACAGCCTTGATGCCTGCGGGTAATCACGCGATACCTCCAGCTTCAGGCGTATGTACTCCTCTATCGCCACCAGCGGGGCCAGCTCTTCGCGAAACGCCTTGAGAGGTGCCAGCCAGATATCGAGGATCTGCTGCATCACCGCGATATAGAGCGCCTCTTTTGACGGGTAGTAGTAGAGCAGATTGGTTTTGGACACCCCGGCCTGCTCCGCCACCTGCTCAAGGCGCGTACCGTGAATACCAAACTGCGAAAATGTCTCCAGCGCGGCGCTGAGGATCGCCTGTTTCTTGGCGCTCACCGCCTGCGAACGTTTACCGGGTGTTTTCACTGCGCCTTGTGTCATTTTCGCTCTCCATTTTCTGTCCTGCGCTCAGCATAGCAAAACCCCCGTCTCGCCACGACCTTCTGCACCCTCAGCGCGCATGAGTGCCTGTTTTCTGTGCAATGATTTTGACCACTTAGTCCACATTTTCGTTGTTAAATTTAACAACCACCAGTTAACACCCTAATAACAAAGTATTTTTCAAAACTGGCACTCCCTTTGCAAAAACGTCGTGACACCTGCGACGTAATGAAGAGAGGTTCGTGATGAAAATTGGCGTATTTGTACCGATCGGCAACAACGGCTGGCTTATCTCGACCACGGCCCCGCAATACATGCCGACCTTTGAGCTGAATAAAGCCATCGTGCAGAAAGCGGAGCATTACCACTTCGACTTTGCGCTCTCGATGATCAAGCTGCGCGGTTTCGGCGGTAAGACCGAATTCTGGGACCACAACCTGGAGTCCTTTACCCTGATGGCGGGCCTGGCGGCGGTAACCTCGCGCATCCAGATTTACGCCACCGCCGCCACCCTTACCCTTCCCCCGGCAATCGTGGCGCGGATGGCCTCCACCATCGACTCCATCTCCGGCGGGCGCTTTGGCGTCAATCTGGTCACCGGCTGGCAAAAGCCGGAGTACGAGCAGATGGGGATCTGGCCGGGTGACGATTACTTCTCCCGTCGCTACGACTACCTGACTGAATACGTGCAGGTGCTACGCGATCTGTGGGGCACCGGCAAAAGTGACTTCAAGGGTGACTTCTTCACCATGAACGACTGCCGCGTCAGCCCCCAGCCGTCGGTGCCGATGAAGGTGATTTGCGCCGGGCAGAGCGACGCGGGGATGGAATTCTCCGCCAAATACGCCGACTTCAACTTCTGCTTCGGCAAAGGCGTTAACACCCCTGTCGCCTTCGCGCCCACCGCGGCACGCATGAAAGCGGCCGCCGACAAAATCGGGCGCGACGTGGGCTCCTACGTGCTGTTTATGGTGATTGCCGACGAAACCGACGACGCCGCGCGCGCCAAATGGGAACGATACAAGGACGGCGCCGACGAGGAAGCCCTGAGCTGGCTGACCGAGCAGAGCCAGAAGGATACCCGCTCCGGCGCGGACACCAACGTTCGCCAGATGGCCGACCCGACGTCTGCCGTCAATATCAACATGGGCACCCTGGTTGGCTCGTATGCCAGCGTCGCCAGAATGCTCGACGAAGTGGCTGCCGTGCCCGGCGCCGAAGGCGTGCTGCTGACCTTCGATGATTTTCTCACCGGCGTGGAAACCTTCGGCGAGCGTATTCAGCCGCTGATGCAGTGCCGTGCCCACATCCCTGCCGTGACGAAGGAGGTGGCGTAATGACGACCCTCAACGCTCGCCCGGAGGCCATCACCTTTGACGCGCAGCAGAGCGCGCTGATCGTGGTGGATATGCAAAACGCCTATGCCAGTAAAGGCGGGTATCTGGATCTGGCCGGGTTCGACGTCTCGGCCACGCAGCCGGTGATTGAGAATATCAAAACCGCCGTGAGCGCCGCGCGTGCTGCGGGCATGCTGATCGTCTGGTTCCAGAACGGCTGGGACGACCAGTACGTCGAAGCTGGCGGTCCCGGCTCACCCAACTTTCACAAATCCAACGCCCTGAAAACCATGCGCCAACGGCCTGAACTCCAGGGCACGCTGCTGGCGAAAGGCGGCTGGGATTATCAGCTGGTGGATGAGCTGGTACCGGAAGCTGGCGATATCGTACTGCCGAAACCGCGCTACAGCGGCTTTTTCAATACCCCGCTCGACAGCCTGCTGCGCAGCCGGGGCATTCGTCATCTGGTCTTTACGGGCATTGCCACCAACGTCTGCGTGGAGTCCACCCTGCGCGACGGCTTCTTCCTCGAGTATTTTGGCGTGGTGCTGGAAGACGCTACCCATCAGGCCGGGCCGGATTTTGCCCAGAAAGCCGCCCTGTTCAATATCGAAACCTTTTTTGGCTGGGTCAGTAACGTCAATGATTTCTGCGACGCGCTGGATCCCCCGCTCGCCCGCATCGCCTGAGGAGAACCGCTATGCCGAAATCCGTGATTATTCCGCCGGGCACCAGCACCCCTATAGCCCCGTTTGTCCCCGGTACCCTCGCCGACGGCGTGGTGTATGTCTCAGGCACGCTGCCGTTTGATAAAGACAACAACGTGGTGTTTATCGATGACCCAAAGGCGCAAACCCGCCACGTGCTGGAGACGATCAAAACCGTGATCGAAACGGCGGGTGGCACGATGGAGGACGTGACCTTCAACAGCATCTTTATCACCGACTGGAAAAACTACGCCGCGATTAACGAGATCTACGCGGAGTTTTTCCCCGGCGATAAACCGGCGCGGTTTTGCATCCAGTGCGGGCTGGTAAAGCCTGAAGCGCTGGTTGAAATTGCCACCGTTGCGCACATCGCGAAGTGAGGCCGCCATGAAACTGTCCATTTCCCCGCCCCCCTTTGCGGGCGCGCCCGTGGTGGTGCTGATTGCCGGGCTCGGAGGCAGCGGGAGCTACTGGCTGCCTCAGCTCGCCGTGCTGGGGCAGGAGTATCAGGTGGTGTGCTACGACCAGCGGGGCACGGGGAATAACCCGGATACCCTGCCGGAAGACTACACCCTCGCACACATGGCCGACGAGCTCGCGCTGGCGTTAGCCGGGGCCGGGATCGCCCGTTACTGCGTGGTCGGCCACGCGCTGGGGGCGCTGGTCGGCCTGCGGCTGGCTATCGATAAGCCTGACGCCCTCACCGCGCTGGTTTGTGTCAACGGCTGGCTGACCCTCAATGCCCATACCCGACGCTGTTTTGACGTTCGCGAACGTCTGCTGCATGCGGGCGGGGCTCAGGCGTGGGTAGAGGCACAGCCGCTGTTTCTTTACCCGGCAGACTGGATGGCTGCCCGCGCTCCGCGGCTGGAGGCCGAGGAAGCGCTGGCGCTGGCCCATTTCCAGGGCAAAGCCAATCTGCTGCGCAGGCTGCATGCGCTGAAACAGGCCGATTTCAGCCGCCACGCTGCACGCGTTCGCTGCCCCGTGCAGATTATCTGTTCCACCGACGATCTGCTGGTGCCGGCCGTCTGCTCCGCGGAACTGCACGCCGCCCTCCCGCATGCCCGCAAAACGGTCATGCGCCAGGGCGGGCATGCCTGCAACGTGACCGCGCCGGACATCTTTAACACGCTGCTGCTGAACGGGCTTGCCAGCCTGCTGCACAGCCCTGAACCCGCTTTGTAAGGAGCCTGAATGAGCGAAGCCATCACGCCCGCCGCGCTGGAAACGCTGTTTACCGGCGCACGTACCCATAACGGCTGGCTGGATATACCGGTCAGTGACGAGACGCTGCGCGAGATTTATGACCTGATGAAATGGGGGCCGACGTCCGCCAACTGTTCCCCGGCGCGCATTGTCTTTGTGCGAAGCCCGGAAGGAAAAGAGAAGCTGCGCCCGGCGCTCTCCAGCGGCAACCTTGAGAAAACGCTCACCGCCCCGGTCACGGCAATTGTCGCCTGGGACAGCGAGTTTTATGAGCGCCTGCCTGTACTGTTCCCGCACGGCGATGCCAGAAGCTGGTTTACCTCCAGCCCCGCACTGGCGGAAGAGACCGCCTTTCGCAACAGCTCGATGCAGGCCGCGTACCTGATTTTCGCCTGCCGCGCGCTCGGGCTCGACACCGGGCCGATGTCCGGCTTTGACCGGGAAAAAGTGGACGCGGCCTTTTTCACGGGCACGCTGCTTAAAAGCAATCTGCTGATTAACATCGGCTATGGCGATATGAGCAAAGTCTATGGGCGCTTACCGCGTCTGACCTTCGAAGACGCCTGCGGGCTGGCGTAAGGAGCCATCATGACGACACCCGATCAACAAACCTTCCGTGATGCCATGGCCTGCGTCGGTGCGGCGGTCAATATCATCACCACCGACGGCCCTGCGGGAATGGCGGGCTTTACCGCCAGCGCGGTATGCAGCGTGACCGATTCCCCGCCCACTCTGCTGGTTTGCCTCAACCGTGGCGCGTCCGTCTGGCCGATTTTCAGCGAGAACCGCACCTTGTGCGTTAACACGCTTAGTGCCGGACAGGAGCCATTATCCAACCTGTTTGGCGGCAAAACGCCGATGGCGGACCGCTTTGCCGCTGCCCGCTGGCAGACAGGCGACACGGGCTGTCCACGTCTGGAAAATGCCCTGGCCTCTTTCGACTGCCGCATCAGCCAGGTGGTTAGCGTCGGCACCCACGACATTCTGTTTTGCGACATCGTATCCATCGTTCGCCACCCGGCACCGCAAGGGCTGGTGTGGTTCGACCGCGGCTATCACGCACTTATGCGACCCGCCTGTTAATCCGCATTCAGGAGACAGAACATGTTCGGACTTCCCCACTGGCAGTTGAAATCGACCTCCACAGAAGCAGGCGTGGTCGCGCCGGATGAAAAGCTCCCGCTCGGGCAGACAATGGTGATGGGCGTGCAGCATGCGGTCGCGATGTTTGGTGCGACGGTGCTGATGCCCATGCTGATGGGGCTGGATCCTAACCTCGCCATTTTGATGTCGGGTATGGGTACCCTACTGTTCTTTTTTGTCACCGGCGGGCGCGTGCCCAGCTATCTGGGCTCCAGCGCCGCCTTTGTGGGAGTCGTTATTGCAGCGACCGGGTTTAACGGTCAGGGCATTAACCCCAACCTGAGCGTGGCCCTCGGCGGCATTATCGCCTGTGGGCTGGTCTACACCCTGACCGGTCTGGTGGTGATGAAAGTCGGCACGCGCTGGATCGAGCGGATGATGCCCCCCGTCGTCACCGGGGCGGTGGTGATGGCGATAGGCCTGAACCTCGCGCCGATTGCGGTGAAGAGCGTATCCGGCTCGCCGTTTGAAAGCTGGATGGCGGTGATTACAGTGCTGTGCATCGGCGTGGTGGCGGTCTTTACGCGCGGGATGATCCAGCGGCTGCTGATTCTGGTCGGGCTGATTGCGGCCTGTCTGATCTACGCGCTGCTGGCGAACGTGTTTGGTCTCGGCAAGCCAGTTGATTTCACACTGATTCACCAGGCCGCCTGGTTCGGCATGCCGCACATGACCTCGCCCACCTTTAACGCTCAGGCGATGATGCTCATCGCGCCTGTCGCGGTGATTCTGGTGGCTGAAAACCTGGGCCACCTGAAAGCCGTAGCGGGAATGACCGGGCGCAATATGGACCCGTATATGGGGCGGGCGTTTGTGGGAGACGGTCTGGCGACCATGCTCTCCGGCTCGGTCGGCGGCAGCGGCGTGACGACCTACGCGGAAAACATCGGCGTGATGGCAGTGACCAAAGTCTACTCGACGCTGGTCTTCGTGGCGGCGGCGGTGATGGCGATACTGCTCGGCTTTTCCCCAAAATTCGGCGCATTGATCCACACCATCCCGGCACCCGTGATTGGCGGCGCCTCGATTGTTGTATTTGGTCTGATTGCCGTCGCCGGGGCACGCATCTGGGTGCAGAATCATGTTGATCTGAGCCAGAACGGTAACCTGATCATGGTGGCGGTCACGCTGGTGCTGGGCGCAGGCGACTTCGCCCTGACGCTGGGCGGGTTTACGGTGGGCGGGATTGGCACGGCGACCTTCGGCGCGATCCTGCTCAACGCCCTGCTTAGCCGCCGCAAAGGGGATGAAGCGCAAGCGGAACCCATCACCCCCTGAACCTGAAATAGCCGGGTGACGCTACGCTTACCCGGCCTACATGCCAATTGTAGGCCCGTGCAAGCGAAGCGCCGCCGGGCAAAACGGGCAGCGTGCGCGTTGTTAGCTATCTGCCCCTTGTTCAGAGCCCAACCCGGCAATCGACTTACGTCGTTTTTTTAACTTTAACTCGCTCACCAGCACCCCGGCGACAATAAATGCCGCGCCCACCAGCGCCAGCAACGGCAGACGCTCCCCGGCGAGTCGCCCGAAAATACCCGCCCACACCGGTTCACCGGTATAGATGACCGTCGCCCGTGTCGGAGATACGCTGCGCTGCGCCCAGTTCATGGTGACCTGAATAATGGCGCTAAAAACGCCCAGCCCCAGCGCCACGACGATAAGCCCGGTAGACATCGGCGGGACGGACTCCCCTGCCGGCACCATCGTCGCGAACGCCACCAGCGACGCGGTGGCAAGCTGCACGACCGTCACCCGCTTGACGTCCACTTTTCCTGCCCAGGCGCTAATCAAAATAATTTCTGCCGCAATGGCAACGGCCCCCACCAGCGTGATGATCTCTCCCGGCCCCAGCGCCAGCAGATTATTTTCCGGCCCAGCTAATAAAATGAGGCCGATGAACGCCAGCATGATACCAATGCACGACATCAGGCCCGGTATTCTGCCCAGGCACAGCCACTGCAACAGCGGCACCAGCGGTACGTACATGGCGGTGATGAAGGCGGATTTACTGCTGGAGATAGACTGGAGCCCCCACGTTTGCAGGCTATAGCCCATGGCAATCGCCACGCCAATAGCGACACCCGCTTTAAGCTCTCTCAGGGTCAACCCGCGCAGGGTTTTCAGCGAAATAAGCGCCACGGCAACCGCCGCGGTTGCAAAACGCAGCCCTACAAAGAAAAACGGATCGCTCATCGTGACCGCGTACTGAACGGCAAGAAAGGTTCCGCCCCAGAACATGGTGATCAAAATCAGGATGGCTTCCTGAGGCTTAATGGAGAAAGTAAAACGGGAAACGGACATGGGACACCAGCACGAAGAATCAATCCTGTAGTGTGCGATGCCTTTGATTACAGTTCAATGTAGCAGACATAAAAAAACCGCCGGGAAACCCGGCGGCAGAGAGTTAACCCGGCGTACTACTTGTTGCTGCCGTGGCTATTTTTACCCCCTTTTTTGCCAGCCTCTGATGCGCGCTGAGGGTCGTTTTTAAAATTGCCCCCGCTAGACTGGCCACCTTTACGACCTGCTTCTGATGCTCTTTCACGGTCTTCAGCGAAATTACCTGAACCACCACGATGGTTTGCCATCTCTAACCTCCAGAGTGTGAAACATTAGACATCATATTGCATTCAGTAAAAGAGGATTCTTTCACCTCGCGGCTCAAGGACAGTGCCTTTATCTGTGCCGCGTGAATCTAAGCTTAGTGTAATGCGGCTATCCGGCAAGCGAGAGGTAATATTCTGCAACATGATCTCAGCCTTTCGTATGAAATATTGAGGAGGTCATCCATAAGCCATTCTTATATTTTGAAAAATCAGCGCTGCTAAAGTTGTTTCATTTTGCTACAAAGCACATAACGAAAAGATATTGTTATATATCAAATAAATGCCGTTCATTTTTGCAGTCTGGCCGTGATGTCATATCTTTAAAGTAACGCAGCGATCCGCTGTAAGAAAAACCAACGAGGAGTGATGCAAAATGGCAAAAGTTCTGGTGCTCTATTATTCCATGTATGGACACATTGAAACCATGGCTCACGCAGTTGCAGAAGGCGCAAACAGAGTAGACGGCGTTGAGGTTGTGGTTAAACGCGTACCGGAAACCATGCAGGCGGAAGCCTTCGCCAAAGCCGGGGGAAAAACACAAAACGCCCAGGTCGCCACCCCGCAGGAGCTCGCGGACTATGATGCCATTATCTTCGGCACCCCGACCCGCTTCGGCAATATGTCCGGCCAGATGCGCACCTTCCTCGACCAGACGGGCGGGCTCTGGGCCTCCGGCGCGTTATACGGCAAGCTGGCCAGCGTGTTCAGCTCTACCGGCACAGGTGGCGGCCAGGAGCAGACGATCACCTCAACCTGGACTACCCTTGCACATCATGGGATGGTGATTGTGCCGATTGGCTACGGCGCGCAGGAACTGTTTGATGTTTCCCAGGTTCGTGGCGGGACACCGTATGGCGCGACAACCATTGCCGGTGGGGATGGTTCACGTCAGCCAAGCAATGAAGAACTTTCGATCGCCCGCTATCAGGGCGAATACGTCGCGGGTCTTGCCAAAAAACTGAACGGCTAACCCAACAGGAGGACAAGTATGCCAACTCAAGAATCCAAAGCTCACCACGTGGGCGAATGGGCAAGTTTACGCAATACCTCTCCGGAGATTGCAGAAGCCATCTTTGAAGTCGCCAGGTATGACGAAAAGCTGGCTGAGCAGATTTGGGAAGAAGGCAACGATGAAGTGCTGGTTCGCGCTTTCGAAAAAACCGACAAAGACTCGCTGTTCTGGGGCGAGCAAACCATCGAACGTAAAAACGTCTGAATGTTCCCCCGCCCGCGCGGGGGGTTTTCTTCTATTTCGCCGCGTTGTTCATCACCGCATTGAATTTATCGATCGGACAGAAGCCGTTGCCATCTACCGGACAGCCCTTCAGCTCCAGCGTCACGCGCTGCGCAGGAGATTGCAGCGACAGCACGCTGGCATTACGCAACTGCTCAGAACTCTGGTAGACATACTCAATTTTCATCAGCTCCTGGTTAGTGTTTTTGTCATGCCAGCGCTGGAAGACAATTTTACCGCCAATCGGGGTTCGTTCCTGCTGGTCGTGCAGCTGATACGGCCTGAAATCCAGCGCGGTCAGCAGCGAGGCAATGTTGGAGTCGTGCCCCACCAGCAGGGTAATTTTTGGCGCTTTGGCCTGTTCGGTCACCAGCGCTTTATCAATGTACTTCACCAACGGTTTAGCCACGTTCTGCGCCACGTCCGTCGAGGTAAACAGCGAGTCCTGGTAGCCGTTTTTCAGCTTCGACAGCACGCGCCACTGCTGATCGGTTTTGATTTCCCCCCATGCCACCTGGTCTGCCGGGAATCCTTCGTAATACTGTAGGGTGAACGCATCCACCAGCGAGTTACCCACTTTCAGCGGCCCGGAGACGCCCGGCTCTTTTTCATAATCGGCGCTGAACGTATCTTTCGCCTCCGTCAGGGAACAGACTTTTTTCTCCTTGCAGGACGGCGAGTCGCTATAGTTTGTCAGCTGCTCCAGCAGTTTGTAGCTTTCATCCAGCTGCATTTTCTGCCGTTCTGTCTCCATCGCTTTCAGCGCTTTCTCACGAAACTCAGGGGAATTATCGGTAATGACCGGATTGAAGGTGGGGTCCATGGTGCCCATTTTTTCCTGATGATGCACAGGCACATCGCACCCCGGGAACGCGCCGGTGATAAAGAACTGCGCGGTCGCCACGGTGCGCTGGAGGCTGTTGGCGTAGGCATAGACGGTATCCGCTTGCGGGCATTCACCCGTCTTCACCATCCCCTGCTCTGCCAGCCACTCGCGTATATAGTGACCCATATACACTTCCAGTACGCCCCCTTTGGTGGTGAGCTGTCCACCCGGGACGTCCCACTCCGGCCACTGCTTCGGCGTGGACTGCTCCAGCACGCTGCCGTTATTGGCGAGCGGTGCACGCAGGTTGTGGCGGCTCATGATGAGTACCTGTTCCAGCTGATAGCCGTCCGGTGTGTCCTGCGCCTGTGCGCCAAAGGTCACGGCAAGGGTACCTGCCACGGCAACTGCGAGTAGTGCTTTTCTCATCCCTAATTCCTCACACGTTTTTTTAATGTCGCATTGAGTGTGACAGATTCGTGACAGGTTTTTCGGGAAGCATTTCTCAAACTGATGAATACGTGACTCGCTGATTCAGAGGCTGATGCCGGTGACGATGCCGACATACAGCGCCGCCCATGCGCAGGCTGAAAGCAGGCTGATGGCGTAAACCTTTATCGCGCTCAGCCTGAGCATGCCCGCCGCCAGCGGCACGATATAGCGCAGTACCGCCAGGAAACGCGAGGTGAACAACACCAGCAGGCCATTTTTATGCAGCTGGTGCTGTACCCGCAAAAACTTCCCGGCATGTTTTGCCGTGAAGCGTGACACTCGCCGGGTATGCCCCATCAGCTGGCCGATATGGTAATTCAGTACCGATCCTGCCGTAGCGCCCATCACCACCGCCAGCCACGTCAGCGCCGGATGCATACTCGACTGGCTGACGGCAATCCCCGCCAGCAGCATGACCGATGCGGGCGGGAGCACGGAAGAGATCAGTACCGTTGATTTACTCAGTGCCATAACAACGAGCAACGCGAAGAGATGCGTTGGATAATGCGCAAAATGATCCAGCAGCGTGTCCAGCCATGCCATTTTACTCTCCCCGGTAACATCAGAATTCCCCATTAGAAGTGAAAATAGTTAAATAAAACGTCAACATTCATTCAATAATATTCATTTAAACCATACTTAAACATTATTTAAATTCCTCAGCGGCCATTTTAAATAAGCGTATTATCCCTCACGTTTTACAACGATCTCGTTATGGCGAGGCTCCTGTACAAATACACGTTATCGCTCTGGTGGGTTCGAGAGAACCGGCACAGGGTAAAACAGGCACTGTCGAATCAAGGCTTTGCCAGTATAACTTCCCTTACGGGATACGGTGTACAGTGCTGAACCCAGGACGTGGGGATCTCCTTTCCGACATGCCCTGTCTTGCTCGCCCCTGAGAGATTTTATTATTCAAAGGGAAGTTACAATGTCTTACGCTATTCACAACCAAAATCTGGCTTTTAACGACAGCGCCATCGCGCAATATATGAATACCGATTTTATCGTTATTGATATTTCATTATGCGTGGCTCTGGCACGCGAGCAGTTCTTTGAAAAATTAAAAGATGATGATATTCCGTCACATATTTTTATCGAAGACAACGGTCGCCTCGCGGGTTTGATTGCCGTACGTAAATTATTGCAGGCCACGGATACCGTACAGCCCGTTAAGGGGCTGATGATATCGGATTTTATCCAGCTTAAACCGGAAGATGAGCGGGCGGATGTCGCCGGGTTGCTGGCGCACGCAGGTGCGGATGTCGTACCGGTGGTGACCCACGGCAAGCTGGTGGGCTGCCTTACCGAGCGTGAAATCGCCCATCTGCTGGAAGATGACGTTACTGAAGATGCCCAGCTTCAGGGGGCAACGCTGCCGCTGGAGAAGCCCTATCTGGAAACCAGCGCCTTTAGCCTGTGGAAGAAACGCTCCGTCTGGCTGCTGCTGCTGTTTGTCGCGGAAGCGTATACCAGCTCGGTGATCCAGCATTTTGAAGAGGCGCTGGAATCCGCCATTGCGCTGGCGTTCTTTATTCCGCTGCTGATTGGCACCGGCGGAAACAGCGGGACGCAGATTACCTCGACGCTGGTGCGCGCCATGGCGCTGGGTGAAGTCCACCTTCGCGACGTGGGTCGCGTGCTGCGCAAAGAGATGAGCACCTCGTTAATGATTGCCGCCACGCTGGGCCTGGCGGGCTGCGTTCGTGCCTGGATGATGGGCATTGGGATGGAAATCACGCTTATCGTCAGCCTGACGCTGGTCTGCATTACGCTGTGGAGCGCCATTGTCTCATCGGTGATCCCGATGGTATTGAAACGTTGCAAAATCGACCCGGCGGTCGTTTCCGCGCCGTTTATCGCCACGCTGATCGACGGTACCGGGCTCATTATCTACTTCAAAATCGCACAGTATACGCTGGGGCTGGAATAACGAAAAAACCCTGCGATATTGCTATCGCAGGGTTTTCGAATTTGGCGGAAGCGTAGAGATTCGAACTCTAGAACCCTTTCGGGTCGCCGGTTTTCAAGACCGGTGCCTTCAACCGCTCGGCCACGCTTCCAAAGTGAGGCGCACTATAAACATCTCTGAGCATGATGTAAAGCAGGAAATTGCATTACGTTGAGCTTCTTGCGTCATTCCCTTCCGCTCCGATCACTTCTTCGTCATCGGCTGGCTAAAATGTAAACATTTATTTTTACATCACATAAACTTATTAGAATGAAAGTTTGTGATCTAGACTCTTTTTCATACACCGCAGCTTATCCGTGCAACATTGCCACCTCAATATGCCCTTGTAAGACCCTATTCACGCAGGTCACTGCGATAAGAGATTTTCCATGAAATTATTCGATACCGATAACTACAGACTTATTCTCTGGCGTAAATTTCTGCCGTGGCTGATCCAGAACGGTGCGCAAAAAAACAACCCGCATGACTATTTTCTGGTGTACTTAAAAGATGCCGACAATACGCGTTATATTCTGAAGAAGCACGAAAGCAGCAACGTTGTGCTCTGCCCGATGCATAAAAGCGAAGATGTCAGTATGAGCGTGGAAGATATCAGCGAAATGCAGGCTGAAATCATTCACTATAAGCGCAATGGGTTTCAGGCTTACAAAGGCATTATCCCGTTTGCCTTTGACCATTATACGAAAATCATCACCTTAAAAACGGCCCTTGCTCGTCTGAAAGGGCGCTGTATTTCTGGCCTGAAATCTGATTCAGAAACCATCAGCCGGGACCGTTACAACTTGCTCAGGCTGCTGGTGACCGACTACGTCAACCAGCGCCCTTCGCGCGTTTCGTCTGGTTTCACCCAGCGGGAAGTGATCGCCATGCTTTACGGCACACTTTGGTATAAACATATCAAAAATGAGTCGTTTAGCAGAAAAATCGCGCTCTTACTTGAGTCGCTCGTGATCACGGGCGATCTCAGCGAAGAGGGTAAGGTGTACTACGTGCAGGGCCAGGCTATTACCACCATGGTCGAGTATGAAAAAGAGGACCAGCGGGTAACGCATCAGCAAAAAATGCAGAAAAAAATTACGCGTTTTATGTTTGCGATAACGCTATCTACGCTGCTGATTATTCTGGTTCTGCTGTCGATGGCCGGGGTCGTCGACCTCGCCGCTGTCTGGCAGAAAATACTACAGATTAAGCCGCTTAGATTTTTAATGAATTTTATCTAATACCCTGCCCATTAATTATGAATTTTATTTTTATCAGCGATAACTATTATCTTTGCCACGGTGTCTCAAGCTCACTGACATCTACCCATTTGATTCGCGATGAGGAGGATATTCACCATCTTTATGAGGTCGATCCTGAGCTGGATTTTATCATTGCGATTGAACAGGATAAGTTACGCAATAAAACCATTCAGCAGGTCAAAAAAGTCAAGCGTGATTACATTGTCCTGATGCATGAGATAGAAGCCAACAGCGCGGTGAGAATTGATAATATTATCTATTCGTCGATGCATTTTACTGCTCATCCTTTTCAGCAGCTGATGCGTTTTTATCGGGCGCTCAGGACACACTCCTTTACCCGACGCGAATATGACGTGCTAAAGCTTTTCCATATGGAAAATCATGAAATCGCGAAAAAGCTGCAACTGTCACAAAAAACGACCAGCACCTACCGCGTGAGGATCCTCGAGAAATTGAATATGCGTTCAAAAAACATTCTGGCGATGACCCGTATAAAATCGGCGATTGTCGATCAGAAACTGTGATCTTTTGGCTTACCTTGGCAAAACCGGGGCCTCAGGTTTCGCCCTGAGGGGGTTTGGCGGGCGCGGTATACCAGTTCTCTTTGGCAACCATTACGCTGCCCTCTGGCTGCATAACAAAATTCGGAGACATGATCTGCACGTTAAATTCGTTAAACACATCCTGTATCTGGCTATGCAGTTCATTGCGGGCAACCGCGAGGGACTGGTCGGGCAGCAGACGAACCTGCAACTCGTAGGCGATATACCAGTCCATTAACCCTAACTGGCGCACCAGCGGCGGCTCGGAAAGATCAATCCCTTTTGCCCGTTTCGCGGCCAGCTCCAGCATGGCATGCACCTGACGCCATGGGGTGTCATAACCGATAGTGACGCTGACCGTCAGATTGAGTCTGCCATCGGGCTGTAGCGCGCTAAGGTTGGTGATCTTACCGCTCACCACCACCGCATTGGGCACGGTAACGACATAATTTTCCCGGGTAATAATTTTGGTCGCCAGCATGCCTATTTCACTGACCTTACCTTCGTTATCCGCCACCCGAATGACATCGCCTTTACGCAGTGCGCGGGAGTAAATCAGGACCAGACCGCTCATGGCATGGTTCATCACCCCTGCCGAACCCAGCGTTAACATCAGGCCGAAGAAGACGCTAATACCTTTAAACGCCAGTGAGTTTGCGCCGGGGAGAAACGGCCAGGCAGCGGAGAGAGCAAATAGCCAGACGGCGACGGAAATGAGCTTACGGGTAGCCCCCACGGTTTCCGGATGTACGCCGGGAAGTTGCAGACGACCAGCCTCCACCTGATTCAGCACCATCCTCAGAAGCTTCAGAATAAAAGCGGTAATGAGGAAAATGATCAGAACAATCGTTAGCCCCGGCAAAGCCGAGACAATCGCCAGGGCAATTTGCTGCACCACGCGAAGCGACCAGTCTCCCAGCGACGTGCCCCACACCCGCGTCCACGGAAACAGACTGAATGCCCAGCTCAGCCAGACGTAAAAGCCGATTAAACCCAGCAGGAACATCAGCAAGGCGTAAAGCCGAATCTCAATGGCGCCAATGTACCGCCGCCAGCTTTGCGGCACCCGGCTGCGATTCTCCACAATACGCAGACGGTAGACGCGTCGAAACCAGCGCCAGGATCGCCAGGTGCCATAGCAGAGCAGCAAAAGCGCCAGCAGGCCAGCGGCAGCTTTTACCGTCGACAGCGCCAGCCAGCCGGTATCGTATTGATCGCGCAGCGCCATTCTCTGCGCTTCCATGCGCGCCAGCACGCGCTGCGCGGCCTGATCGAGGGTGAGATCGTCCCCTTCGTCCAAATCCCCTTCCGTCAGCAGCATCACGGGCTTACCGTTCATCACGATCAGCCGCCCCTGCTGGTTATAGCGGGTCACGGGGACGATAGTGAGCGGCTCACGCACGTCCGCCTCGGTAAAATTGCGCAGGGTGTTGCGGATGCGTAAAACGCGCTCCTCCGGCGTGGTCAGGCCAAATTTCGCCTGAAGCATGACGATCGGCTGATGAAAGATATAGACCGTCCGGGCGCGCTCCTGCTCAGAAGGCGCCTGGCGGGGCTCAGCGGCATACGATGAGAAGGCGCTCAGGGAGGCAAAACAGAACGCAAACGCGAGCAGGATCTTTTTCATCCTCACTACCCCAAATCAGAAATCTTGTTGTTTTTCAGGCAACCCGCGAATGCCAGGTGGGTATGTTGAGAATAGTCCAGCCTTTCGTTTCTGCAACAAGCGACGGTGAGCGTGTTGCTCTCAATCACAATATATGTATTATGTTATAACATAACAATTTGGGATTGTGTTCTATGTTACTTAAAAAAGGGTTATTTCTGGCTTTATTGCTCTCCACGGCGCCTGCCGCTTTCTCAGCAACCTCCTGGCCCCTCACGATTGAAAATTGCGGCGTAAAGCAGACCTTTGCGCAGGCTCCTCAGCGCGTCGTGACCGTGGGACAGCATGAAACAGAATTACTGCTCGCACTGGGGCTGGAGAAAAAGATCGCCGCAACGTCGGTCTGGTTCGGCAAGCTCCCGGATCCGCTGGCAGATGCCGGGAAAAATATCCCCCGGCTTGCAGATAATTCCCCCTCCTTTGAAGCCGTGGTGGGACAGAAACCTGAGCTCGTTCTCGCGCAGTATCACTGGCACATTGGTCCGCAGGGAGAAGTGGGAACCCGTGAGCAGTTTGCCTCGCTGGGGATTAATACGTGGATCTCTCCTGCCGACTGCACGGATAAAGCGGTGACGGAAAAGTCAAACGCAGACGGAGCACGCAGCGCGCCGTTTTCGCTGGCCGAAATCACACGGGAAGTGACAGATCTGGCGACGATATTTGATGTTTCCGCGCGAGGTGAGCAGCTTAATCATACGCTGACGGAACGTATCAAAAAGGCCAAGGCGCGCGTCTCAGCGAAACCGCTTCGCGTCGTATTCTGGTTCTCAAGTAGCCGTCTGAATGGCGATCCCTGGGTGGCGGGGAATTACGGCGCGCCTGGCTGGATCAGCCGCACGCTGGGGTTGAAGAACATTATTGACTCTCATGACGAATGGCCGGCTGTAACCTGGGAACATATTGCCCAGTCGCAGCCGGACGTGATTGTTATCGCCGGGATGTCCCGCAGGCTCTACCCTGCCGATGACGTTGAAGTAAAAAAAGCATTCTTGCGTAATGACCCGGTGACGAAGAACATGCCTGCGGTCAGGAACAACCACATTATTGTGGTGCCGGCAATGTCGTTAAACCCTTCATTACGTAACGTCGATGCGGTTGAGCTTATCAGCGATCGGCTGGCTTCTTTCCAGGATGAACAATGAGTCATTTCGCTTTTGACCGCCGCCAGCAAGGTTTACTGGCAGCAGGCGTCATGGCGCTGCCGCTAATGCTGGTTTTTGCCGCCAGTATCGGTGATATGCCGGTGTCGTATGCCAGTACCGGGAAAGCGATCCTCAACGGACTGGGTTTGACCTCTTATGCGTTGCCACAAACGGAGGAGGGTATCGTCTGGCAATATCGCATGAGCCGGGCAGTGATGGCCGCGTGCAGCGGCGGTGGCCTGGCGCTGTGCGGGCTGGTGTTACAGTCGATCCTGCGTAACCCTCTGGCTGAGCCTTATCTGCTGGGGATTTCCGCGGGCGCCTCGCTGGGGGCCGTCTGCGTGATGCTTCTCGGCATGGGGGGAAGCGTGATTGGCGTGAGCAGCGGTGCGTTTGTCGGCTCCTGCGCCGCCTTTGCGCTCATCATGGTGATTACAAACGGGATGAGTGAAAGCCCGTCGCGCATTTTGCTGGCCGGTATTGCGGGCACCCAGCTCTTCAACGCCATGACCGCGTACGTCGTCAGCACGTCCGCCAATGCCGAGCAGTCCCGTAGCGTCATGTTCTGGCTGATGGGGAGTCTGAGCGGCGTGCGCTGGCCTGACGCGCTGCTGGCGCTGGCCGTTACGCTTGCGGGTTTACTGGTGGTATTGCTCTTTTCCCGGGCGCTGGACACCTTCACCTTCGGGGATGAGGTCTCCACCACGCTGGGGATCCCGGTTACCGCCGTGCGTATTGTCTTATTGCTGACCTGTGCCGTTGTCACCGCCACGTTGGTGAGCGCTACAGGCGCAGTGGGGTTTGTCGGGCTGGTCATTCCCCATGTGACGCGCATGCTATGCGGGCCGGGCCATCGCCGCTCGATCCCGCTGACGTTTCTCATCGGCGCCCACTTTATGATCCTTGCCGATATCGTCTCACGCACGCTGATCGTGCACCAGGTTCTGCCCATCGGGGTGGTGACTGCGCTGGTGGGCGCCCCCGTCTTTGTGGCGTTGCTTTATCAAAACCGAAAGGAGCATCCATGAATATAACAGTGGCCGGGTTAACCGTAACCCGACAGGCGCAGACGGTGCTTAAGGATATCGATCTCGACCTGCCATCCGGGCAGATTGTCGGCCTGTTAGGGCCAAACGGCTCAGGCAAGTCGACGCTGCTGCGCTGCCTCGCCGGGCTGTTTCCACGACACAGCGAACGTGTTGCGCTTAATGGCACAACGCTTGGCTTGATGCCGCTGAAAATACGGGCGCAGCACATGGCGTTTGTCCCGCAACATGCTGAGGTCGACGGGGAACTGACCGTTGAGGATATGGTCAGGCTGGGGCGTACGCCCTACCGGAAAACATTCCAGAGAACCACGCGCGACGATGAGGCTGCGGTTGAACAGGCGATTGGCCTGATGCAGTTATGCAGCTTACGCCAGCGGCGATGGCACTCTTTGTCTGGCGGAGAGCGCCAGCGAAGCCAGATAGCCCGCGCGCTGGCCCAGCAGCCGCAGGTGCTGTTGCTCGATGAACCGACAAACCACCTGGACATTCAGCACCAGCTGGACCTGATGCGGCTCGTTTCACAGCTGCCGCTTACGGTGGTGGTTGCACTGCACGATCTCAATCTTGCGGCCAATTATTGCCAGCGTCTGATCCTCCTGAAGGCCGGGCAGATCGCAGCCACGGGTGCGCCCGAAGCGGTGCTGACGCCCTCGAACATCGCGGATACATGGTGCGTAAAAGCTCAGGTCTGTAAGGCCGACGCCGGGATCACGATAAGCTATAACATGGGTAACATGGCGGAGAGCCAGAACAAAAGCAAAAACCCCTGCGATATTGCTATCGCAGGGGTTTCGAATTTGGCGGAAGCGTAGAGATTCGAACTCTAGAACCCTTTCGGGTCGCCGGTTTTCAAGACCGGTGCCTTCAACCGCTCGGCCACGCTTCCTAAGTGAGGCGAACTATAAACACCTCACCGCGCGCTGTAAAGGGTGCGCGCATTCGTTCGCTTTAAAAATAGCCAAAATGCGTTTAATCGGTTGAATAGACAACAGATTGGCCGTTTTACCAGCATAATATCCACCGCGGATCGTTAGTGCTTTTTGATGTACATATCTTTGGTGTAGTAGTAGCCAAGCTTATCCGGCGTGAAGCCCCCTACCCACGGTTTCACCAGGTGCGTGCGCACGTAGTGATAGACAGGGATCGCCGGCACATCGCGCCCCAGCAGATCTTCTGCCTGCTGGTAGAACTTACCGCGCTCCTCCGCCGTTTTCGCCTTCGCCGCATTCACCAGAGCCAGATCGTATTCCGGATTGCTGTACTGAGTGGTGTTTTGGCTGTCACCGGTACGGAAGTTATTCAGGAAGGTTGCGGCGTCATCGTAATCAGCAATCCAGGCGTAGCGCACCGCGTCAAAGTTATGGGTGTGCATGGTATCAAGCATGGTTTTCCACTCCTGGTTTTGCAGCTTCGCCTCTACGCCGAGGTTCTTCTTCCACATCGAGCTGGCGGCAATCGCAATACGCTGGTGCGATTCCGAGGTGTTATAGAGGAGATTAAAGCTGAGCGGATGGCTGTCGTTAAATCCGGCTTCGGCCAGCAGTTTTTTCGCCTCGGCAATGCGTTTATCCATCGGCCAGCTGGCGTAATCAGGGTTCTGTAACTTGACGCCGCCAATATCCGGCTGGCTGATGAGCCATGCCGGGCGTTGCCCCTGCCCTAAAACTTTCCCGGCGATAATATCTTTATCCAGCGCCAGATTCAGCGCCTTACGCACGCGGGCGTCGCTGAACGGCGGCCGGGTGGTGTTGAATTCGTAATAATAGGTGGCAAGCTGCGGCGATACGTCCAGCTCGTTCCCCAGCGTTTTCTTCAGCTGAGCAAACTGGTTGATCGGCACCGTGTAGGCGATGTCGATTTCGCCCGCTTTGTAGCGGTTGACGTCAGCGGCTTCGGAGGAAATGGGCAGATAGGTCACCTTGTTGATGACGGTATGTGCGTTATCCCAGTATTTCGGGTTTCGCACCGCCACAATGCGTTCGTTCACCACCCACTGTGACAGTTTATAGGCCCCGCTGCTGACGAAGTGCTCCGGTTTGGTCCACTTATCACCGAAACGACCTACCAGGACTTTATCTATCGGCACCAGAGACGGGTGAGCCAGCATCGCCAGGAAAGCAGCATTTGGCTGGGTGAGCGTCACTTCCAGCGTGGTGTCATTGATGGCTTTCACGCCCAGCGACTCGGGTGCTTTTTTGCCTTCTGCGATATCAGTGCCGTTGACGATACGCATACTGCCGGGATAGCTGGCATACGGAGAGACGGTTTTCGGGTCGACCAGTCGCTGCCAGCTCCAGACGACATCTTCCGCGGTGATGGGGGTGCCATCGCTCCAGGTTATGCCCGGGCGCAGATGGAAAGTCCAGACGGTGTTATCTTTATTTTCCCATTTCTCCGCCAGGCGCGGCTGAATTTCACCTGCCGGAGAGACGCTGACCAGCCCGTCGAATAAATCGCTGATAATATTGAATTCGACATCGCTTTCGACTTTATGCGGGTCGAGCGAGGCGGGTTCACTGCCGTTGTTCCTGACCAGTTCCTGCTTATCTGCCAGCTGGGTTCCTGCTGGCACGTTAGCCGCCCAGGTTGCCGTGCTGGCGCACAGGACCCCTGCGGTTAACAAAGAGAGCGTAAAGTGCATGCGTGTTTGTGGTTTCATTTCCTTCGCCTTATTGTCTGTTTTTATGACGATCCGGAAATAACTCTTAGCGGCCTTAGGGAAATAACGCAATATTTTTCAGTGACCTATAAGAGGTTGATCTGAATACGCCTTGCATACCGCACTTCATTCTGAGTACAAAGGCTTTACCAGAATAAAAAACCAGCATAATCCCTAAGGGGCTGAGTAAAGATGGGTAAAACCACTTTGCGTCTGCCGCGCCGTTTCCTATTCTTTGCGCTAATTACATCTGTCATAAGAGAGTGACTCATGGATCGTATAATTACTTCTTCACGCGACCGCACATCGCTACTCAGCACCCATAAGGTGCTGCGCAATACCTATTTCATGCTCAGCCTGACGCTGGCGTTTTCGGCGATCACCGCGACGGCCAGCACCGTACTGATGCTGCCTTCTCCGGGCCTGATCCTGACGCTGGTGGGTATGTATGGTCTGATGTTCCTGACCTATAAAACCGCGGATAAACCGGTGGGTATTCTCTCCGCTTTCGCCTTCACCGGCTTCCTGGGCTACATCCTGGGGCCAATCCTGAACGCCTATCTGTCTGCCGGAATGGGCGACGTGATTGGTATGGCGCTGGGCGGTACCGCGCTGGTGTTCTTCTGCTGCTCGGCCTACGTGCTGACCACCCGTAAGGACATGTCCTTCCTCGGCGGTATGCTGATGGCGGGTATCGTGATTGTGCTGGTCGGTATGCTGGCGAACATCTTCCTGCAATTGCCTGCTCTGCATCTGGCAATCAGCGCGGTGTTTATCCTGATTTCATCCGGCGCAATCCTGTATGAAACCAGCAACATCATTCACGGCGGTGAGACGAACTATATCCGCGCCACCGTGAGCCTGTATGTGTCGCTGTACAATATTTTTGTCAGCCTGCTGAGTATCCTGGGCTTCGCCAGCCGCGATTAACTCACCGTGCTGTGAACAAAGCCCCGCTTATGCGGGGCTTTGTTTTTTTGGTAGACTGAGGCGGTTTTTGACTAACGCGTGAATGAATATGTTGAGTTTTGAAGGCAAAGAGATCGAAACCGATAATGACGGTTATCTGAAAGAGAGCAGCCAGTGGAGCGAAGCGCTGGCGGAGAAAATTGCGGAAAACGAAGGAATTACCCTCTCCCCGGAACACTGGGAAGTGGTGCGCTTTGTGCGCGAATTCTACCTCGAATTCAACACCTCTCCGGCTATCCGCATGCTGGTCAAAGCCATGGCGAATAAATTTGGCGAAGAGAAAGGCAACAGCCGTTATCTGTATCGCCTGTTTCCGAAAGGCCCGGCTAAACAGGCGACAAAAATTGCCGGCCTGCCAAAGCCGGTAAAATGCATTTAATAGCGAATACTGAAGTCAGCGTATTCCCGGCCGGGTTGATGCGGTTCCGTTAGCACCTTATCAACCCGCGCGCTGCGCGGTCCGCCCGCTTTCAGCCACGCCACCAGCTTCTCTACCCGATCCGCCTCACCGCAGGCCACAACCTCCACGCTGCCATCATCCATGTTACGCGCATACCCCGTCAGTCCGAGCTGAAGGGCTTCGCGCTGGGTGCTGTAGCGGAATCCGACGCCCTGTACAAGGCCATGGACCCAGGCAATGGTGCATACATTTGACATCATCCTTCTCCTTATCCGACTGGCGCGTTGCATTTCCTCGCTGAAGTCGGGAAAATGGCGGCCATTTCATTGGAATCGACAGAATAGCAAATTATGAGTGTACGTTTAGTGTTAGCCAAAGGGCGCGAGAAGTCATTACTGCGCCGCCATCCCTGGGTCTTTTCCGGCGCGGTTGCCCGCATGGAAGGTAAAGCCAGCCTCGGTGAAACCATCGATATTGTTGACCATCAGGGGAAATGGTTAGCACGCGGCGCATACTCGCCTGCATCTCAGATCCGCGCGCGCGTCTGGACGTTCGATAAAGAAGAAGCCATCGATATCGACTTCTTTGTCCGTCGTCTGCAACAGGCGCAGCAGTGGCGCGAGTGGCTGGCAAAGCGTGACGGGCTGGACAGCTATCGTCTGATTGCCGGTGAATCCGACGGGCTGCCGGGCGTGACCATTGACCGCTTCGGCAATTTCCTGGTGTTGCAGCTGCTGAGCGCCGGGGCGGAATACCAGCGTGCCGCGCTAATTAGCGCCCTGCAAACCCTGTGCCCGGAATGTGCCATTTACGACCGCAGCGACGTGGCGGTACGTAAAAAAGAGGGCATGGAGCTGACGCAGGGCCCGGTCACCGGCGAACTGCCGCCTGCCCTGCTGCCTATCGAGGAGCACGGCATGAAGCTGCTGGTGGACATCCAGGGCGGCCATAAGACCGGTTATTATCTCGACCAGCGTGACAGCCGTCTGGCAACGCGCCAGTACGTTGCCGATAAGCGCGTGCTGAACTGCTTCTCCTATACCGGCGGCTTTGCGGTCTCTGCCCTGATGGGCGGCTGTGCCCAGGTTGTGAGCGTCGACACCTCACAGGAAGCGCTGGATGTGGCGAAACAGAACGTTGAGCTGAACAAGCTGGATCTGAGCAAAGCGGAGTTTGTGCGCGACGACGTGTTCAAACTGCTGCGTAAATACCGCGACCAGGGCGAGAAATTTGACGTTATCGTGATGGACCCGCCGAAGTTTGTAGAAAATAAAAGCCAGCTGATGGGCGCCTGCCGTGGCTATAAAGACATCAACATGCTGGCGATCCAGCTGCTGAACCCGGGCGGCGTTCTGCTGACGTTCTCCTGCTCTGGCCTGATGACGACAGATTTATTCCAAAAAATCATCGCCGATGCCGCAATAGATGCGGGTCGTGATGTACAATTTATAGAGCAGTTCCGTCAGGCCGCCGATCACCCGGTGATCGCTACCTACCCGGAAGGGCTGTATCTGAAAGGGTTTGCCTGTCGCGTCATGTAACTTGAAAAGAGAAATATTGCCCGCACATAGTGTGTATGTAATGTTTCCCGGGAGGTGACTATGATTGCCAGCAAATTCGGTATCGGCCAGCAGGTCCGCCACACCTTGCTTGGATATTTGGGTGTGGTCGTGGATATCGACCCGGAGTATTCCCTTGATGAACCGTCAGCAGACGATCTGGCCGTTGACGCAGAGCTTCGCGCCGCGCCCTGGTATCATGTGGTTATGGAGGGCGACGATGGTCAGCCTGTCCATACCTATCTTGCCGAAGCGCAGCTGAGTGGTGAACTACAGGATGAGCATCCGGAACAACCCACTATGGACGAGCTTGCTCAGACCATCCGCAAACAGTTACAGGCGCCCAGACTGCGTAACTAAAGGTGTAAAAAAGCCCGTCAAGCGGGCTTTTTTTATTTTGCCAGCCCCAGACGGGGGATGTCGATTGCCGGACAGCGATCCATCACCACCTTCAGCCCGGCATCGCGTGCCAGCACGGCCGCCTGCTCATTAATCACGCCCAGCTGCATCCACAGCGTTTTCGCGCCGATGGCAATCGCCTCCTGCGCCACGCCCCAGGCCGCCTCTGAATTACGGAAAACGTCCACCATATCCACTTTTTCCGGCACGTCCGCAAGCGTCGCATAGCCCTGCTGACCCAGCAGCGTTTTCCCCGCCACCTTCGGCGAGACCGGGATCACGTGATATCCCTGGTCCAGAAGGTATTTCATGACCCGATAGCTTGGGCGATCCGGTTTATCGCTCGCGCCGACCAGCGCGATAGTGCGCGTGGACGTCAGAATCTCGATAATGTCGTTCTCTTTCATGCTGTTCCTCCTGGTTTTTTTCAAAGTGTACGTCAAAGCGGACATCTCAACCACGCATCCCATACAGAAGTATGAGGGCAAAACGGCAAAATATGTCTATATGTTAGTAAACGTGTTTATCGAAAAATTTTGATACATTCTTACCAGGTAGTTTGTCTACAGGAGTCTGCTATGAAAACCGGCATTGCCTGGGCTGTGGTTGCGTTAATCATGCCGGTTTGTGTTTTCGCAACCACCCTCAGACTCTCAACCGACATTGACCTGCTGGTGCTGGACGGGAAAAAAGTCTCCAGCTCCCTGCTGCGGGGCGCAGACAGCATCGAGCTGGATAATGGCCCGCATCAGGTGGTTTTTCGGGTTGAAAAGACGATTCGCCTCGCCGACAACGAACAGCAGGTGTACATTTCGCCTCCGCTGGTGGTCAGCTTTAATACCCAACGCATCAGCCAGGTCAATTTTCGTCTCCCGCACTTTGAGACAGAAAAAGAGTCACTGGCATTTGATGCCTCACCGCGCATTGAGCTGGTGGACGGGGATTCTATGCCCATCCCGGTAAAGCTGGATATCCTGGCGCTGACAAAAAGGCCAAAAGGAACAGATTACGAAGCGGACACGGAGATCTATAACAGAGCCAGCAGGCGCGCCTCCCTGCCCCAGTTCGCCACCATGATGGCGGATGACAGTACCCTGCTTTCGGGCGTATCGGAGCTGGATGTACTCCCTCCTCAGTCGCAGACTCTTACTGAGCAACGCCTCAAATTCTGGTTCCAGAATGCCGATCCGGACACGCGCGCCCGTTTTCTGCAATGGGCGAAACGACAACCTTCGTCGTAAGCCACATTTTTTCGTCCTTTCTCTTGCAGCATCAGTCAGTTCCCGTCATCGTGTAGCGAGGTAACCTCACGGATAAGATTATGGAACTGACAACACGCACACTTCCGGCGCGCAAGCACATTGCTCTGGTTGCGCACGATCACTGTAAACAAATGCTGCTTAACTGGGTTCGTCGCCATCAGCCTCTTTTACAGCATCATGCCCTTTCTGCCACGGGAACAACCGGCAACCTGATCCACCGCGAAACCGGTCTGGAAGTGAATGCCATGCTGAGCGGCCCGATGGGGGGTGACCAGCAGGTCGGCGCTCAGATTTCGGAAGGTAAAATTGACGTTCTGATATTCTTCTGGGATCCGCTGAACGCGGTTCCGCATGATCCGGACGTTAAAGCGCTGCTGCGTCTGGCGACGGTATGGAACATTCCGGTAGCCACCAATCTTTCAACGGCAGATTTCATCATTGAATCGCCGCAGTTTAACGATCCGGTGGAGATTTTGATCCCGGATTATCAGCGTTATCTTGCGGAGAGACTGAAGTAGTTTTTTGCCCGGTGGCGCTGCGCTTACCGGGCCTACAGAATTTGCCCGGCGCGTTACGGCTTTCTCGCCACCGGCACGTCAATACTTTTCAAAATATCGACAAACACCGACGGCTCCTCTTTGTTGAACAAGAGCCACACGCGATGGCGCGCGCGGGTTATCGCCACGTACAGTAAGCGCCGCTCCTCTGCATCCGGGAAATCTTCCGGAACAGGCAATAACGCCTCTTCCATCACGGATTCCCGCGCCGGTGCCGGGAAACCGTCGCTCCCCTCTTTCAGCCCCACCACAATTACGTAGTCGGCCTGCTGCCCTTTACTGGCGTGAATGGTCATAAAATCGAGCTGTAGTTTTGGCCAGCGCGTTGCCGCTTTTTCCAGCGCCGTCGGCTTGAGGTGGTGATAACGCGCCAGGACCAGAATCCGTTCATCCGGTTTCGCATAGCCGCTCAGTTTATCCAGCAGCGGTTCCAGCTGATCGTCCGCCAGCAGCGTGACGGCCTTTTTATCCCCCGACGTCAGGCTGTTAAGCGGCTTCGACAGCTGATGTGGGTTCTGCTGAATAAAACGGTTGGCAATTTCACCAATCCGCGAGTTGAAGCGGTAGGTGGTGTCCAGATCGCTGCGATCGCCTTCCCCAAAATAGTGATGGAAGGCCGTCGTGAGGGAAAGTTGCGCCCCGCTGAAGCGGTAGATAGCCTGCCAGTCATCGCCCACGGCAAACAGCGACGTGTGTTTATTCTGCGCCCGCAGCGCCGAAAGCAGCGCAGCGCGCTGCGGCGAAATATCCTGAAACTCATCCACCAGAATGTGTTTCCACGGGCTGACGAAGCGCCCTTTCTCCAGAATGATAATGGCCTGATGGATTAGCCCGGAAAAATCGACCGCGTTTTCGTCTTTCAGCGCGGTTTTCCACGCTTTCAGCATCGGCGCCATCAGTTTAACCCGCTTAGAAAACACGGCGCGGATCGACTCCGGTGCGCTTTCTATCATCTCCGCCTGAGAGCCGCCGTGCATGCGCATCAGGCTTACCCACCGGTCGAGACGAGAGCCCAGCCGGCGCGCCAGCTTTTCATCCTGCCAGAAACTGCCCTCCGGCACCTCCCAGTTGAGTTCCTCTTCAAGCCACTGACGCCAACCTTTCGCCTGCGCCTTTTTTTCACTGCACTGCTGACGCCATGCCTTGATAAACAGCGCCTGGCGAGCCTGAGCATCATTCTCCAGCTTGCTGACAACAGGGACTTTTTTGCTGCCCTGTTGAATGATGTGTAAAGCGAGGGAGTGGAACGTGCGCGCCGAGATATCCTGGGTATGCAAACGCGCCTGAATGCGCTCATCCATCTCCTGCGCCGCCTTGCGACCAAAAGCCAGCAGCAAAATCTGGTCGGCAACTGCCTCGCCCGTTGTCAGAAGCCAGCCCGCGCGCGCCACCAGCACCGACGTTTTGCCGCTCCCTGCGCCTGCCAGCACCAGTAAAGAGTGCTCGCCATTCACCACTGCGCGCGCCTGGGCAGGATTGAGAGGCGATGATTCCACCGTACTGAAGAAATCGGCATATTGCGTAAGCATCGCCTCAGTCCAGGCCTGGTTATGCGCCAGACGGCTTTTCTCGATATCGCTAAGCCAGGCCTGACACTTCCGCCACGCATCGCGACAGTTATCAAATTCCTCAAGCCGCGCCACCGGTATAGGCAATGCCGTCAGCGCCTGGGTGATTTTTTGCTGAAGCCCGGCGGTTTGCTGGCGCGTCAGCCACTTCTGCTGCGTATTGCTTAGCGCGATATCGTCCAGCACCTGATGCAGCACCTGTGCGGCAATCACGCTCATCTCCTGGCTCCACTGGTGCCAGCGCGTGTTCAGATGATGGTGGAAGCGTTGGGTTTCCGCCCACTCGGTCCCGTGGAGTCGCACCACTTTCTCTGCCGGCAGAACGAACTCCAGCTCCCCCCATACCAGCCCTCGTTTACAGTGAATGGCCAGTAGCTGATTAAACGGAATAAGGTATTCGTGGCGTTCACCGGAGACTTTCACTCCCGCATTAAGAAGCACAACCTTGTCGTAAGGGTGCTGCGCCAGGCGTTTGCCCATTGAAGTTGCTTTCAGTTCCATATCCTGCCGGATCCACGAGGTCATAATTTGTCAGACAGTTTAACTGCCAGTTTTAAGGTGCTCCAGCCCAAAAAAACGTTACAATCACCGGGCGTTAATCATATCGAAGGAAATGAGGGTTTATGCGTACCGTTCTGAATGTGTTGAATTTTGTCCTTGGCGGTTTTGCCACCACCCTTTCCTGGCTTTTTGCCACCCTGGTGAGCATCGTGCTTATCTTCACCCTTCCGCTGACGCGCTCCTGCTGGGAAATCACCAAACTGTCCCTCGTTCCTTATGGAAATGAAGCCGTGCACGTGGATGAACTGGAGCCGGAAAGAAAAAATGCTCTGATGAATACCGGCGGCACGCTGCTGAATATTTTATGGCTAATCTTCTTTGGCTGGTGGCTGTGTCTGATGCATATCTTCGCCGGTATCGCCCAGTGCATTACGATTATTGGCATTCCGGTTGGCCTCGCTAATTTCAAAATTGCCACCATCGCCCTGTGGCCGGTAGGACGCCGAGTTGTTCCGGTCGAAGTCGCGCAAGCCGCGCGTGAAGCCAATGCCCGTCGTCGTTTTCAGTAATAAGGACTGGCCGCTCTCATGCTAAGCCCCCTGCTTCGTCGCTATACATGGAACAGTAACTGGCTGTATAACGTCAGGATATTTATCGCCCTCTGCGGCACCGTCGCTCTGCCGTGGTGGCTGAATGATGTGAAGCTCACCATCCCCCTCACGCTTGGGGTGGTGGCCGGCGCGCTGGCGGATCTCGACGACCGCCTGGCCGGTCGTTTGCGTAATCTGGTCATCACGCTGGTCTGCTTCTTTATTGCTTCCGCCTCCGTTGAGCTGCTTTTCCCGTGGCCCTGGCTGTTTGCCTTAGGGCTGACGGTGTCCACCAGCGGCTTCATTTTGCTCGGCGGCCTCGGGCAACGCTACGCCACTATCGCGTTTGGCGCCCTGCTGATTGCCATTTACACCATGCTGGGCGTCTCTCTTTACGATCAGTGGTATCAGCAACCGGTCCTGCTGCTATTGGGCGCTATCTGGTATAACCTGCTGACCTTAACCGGGCATCTTATTTTTCCGGTTCGTGCCTTACAGGACAACATTGCCCGCAGTTACGAACGGCTGGCCCACTATCTTGAGCTGAAATCCCGGCTGTTTGATCCGGATATCGAAGAGGACAGCCAGGCGCCCCTGTACGATCTGGCGCTGGCAAATGGCCAACTGGTCGCCACGCTGAATCAGACCAAAGCGTCTCTGCTCACCCGTCTGCGCGGCGATCGCGGTCAGCGCGGTACCCGGCGCACCCTGCACTACTACTTTGTTGCCCAGGATATTCACGAGCGCGCCAGCTCCTCGCATGTGCAATACGCTGACCTGCGCGAGAAATTCCGCTACAGCGACGTGATGTTCCGTTTCCAGCGTCTGCTGTCGATGCAGTCTCAGGCCTGCCAGCAACTTGCGCGCTCAATACTGCTGCGCACGCCCTATCAGCACGATCCTCGCTTTGAACGCGCATTCAGCCACCTGGATGCGGCGCTCGATCGCGTTCAGGCCAGTGGAACTTCGCCGGAACAGTTCAAAGCCCTGGGATTCCTGCTCAACAACCTGAGAGCCATCGATGCTCAGCTCGCCACCATTGAGTCTGAACAGGCGATGGCGATGCCGGGCAATGACGCTGACAACCAGCTTGCCGACGACAGTCTCAACGGTTTCAGCGATATATGGCTGCGCCTGAGCCGTCATTTTACGCCGGAATCCGCCCTCTTTCGCCATGCGGTAAGGATGTCGTTGGTACTGTGCGTTGGCTACGCGTTTATCCAGATAACAGGATTGCACCACGGCTACTGGATCCTGCTGACCAGCCTGTTCGTCTGCCAGCCGAACTATAACGCTACCCGCCATCGACTCGCGCTGCGTATTGTCGGGACGTTAGTCGGGGTCGCCATCGGGCTGCCGGTGCTCTATTTTGTACCCTCAGTAGAAGGGCAACTGATCCTGATTGTGATTACCGGGGTACTGTTCTTCGCCTTCCGCAATGTGCAGTACGCTCACGCCACAATGTTCATCACGCTGCTTGTGCTGCTCTGCTTCAATCTGCTGGGTGAAGGCTTTGAAGTGGCCCTCCCCCGTGTGATCGACACGCTGATCGGCTGCGCCATCGCCTGGGCGGCGGTGAGCTTTATCTGGCCGGACTGGCGTTTCCGAAATTTACCGCGCGTGTCCGACAGAGCAATGAACGCCAACTGCCGCTATCTGGACGCCATACTTGAGCAATACCATCAGGGTCGCGATAACCGTCTGGCCTATCGGATTGCCCGTCGCGATGCGCATAACACTGACGCAGAGCTGGCTTCCGTTGTCTCGAATATGTCAACTGAGCCGCGCGCCACGGCAGAAATCCGGGAGACAGCCTTCCGCCTGCTGTGTCTGAACCACACGTTCACCAGCTATATCTCTACCCTTGGCGCCCACCGAGAGAAACTGACGAATCCGGGCATCCTGGCACTGCTGGACGATGCCGTTTGCTACGTTGATGATGCGCTTCATCATCAACCTGCGGATGAGCCACGGGTTCACCAGGCACTGGATGAACTGGTGCAACGTATCGCACACCTTGATCCAGGCACCGACAACAAAGCTCCGCTGGTCCTTCAGCAAATTGGCCTGCTTATCGCTTTGCTGCCGGAAATTTGTCGGCTGCGACAGCAGATCGCTACCTGGCGGAATGATGGCCCTGCGACTCAGGCAGCGCATTAAACCACTCCGTAAGCTCCCGGCGAATATCCGCCGGGAGTGCCGCTTCATGTAACCCTTCAATCGCGCCTTCAAGCGCGAACAATACCCGGATACTCAGCGCTTTATTCTTAGAGCGCATTTTCAGCCAGCTCGTCTTCGCCCCCAACTGTCGTAGCGTCTCTTCATTAGTAATGCCCGCCTCCATAAGCAGGACCTCAATCTGAAAGGTCAGGTTCGGCAGATCTTTAAGCCGGTTACGCTGATGGCGCTGGTAGCGCTCTTTCCTGGCGGCATCGAGCGCAAACGAGGAGAGCTGAAGCAGTTTTTCCCTGTTTTGCCACAGACCTTCATCCACACGGTAGTAATTAAGCAGCACAGGACGTCCTCGTTTCATCAGGGTCAGAAAAGAAGAGGCGTTTTTTACACAGTATTTTGCACTTTGCTCACAGGCGCGAAGGTAAAGCTCACCGTCAGACACCATCGCGAATACCGCTTCATCCACGGCCAGGGTATAACCGCCAAACAGTGCGCGATGATGAATTTCACCCAGCGGAGAGAGGTATTCTTGAGATTGATAAATCCGTTCATAAGATATCTTTTTCATGATAATTCCATTAAAAATCATACAGTAACCACGATATTTCTTACTAACGGATCCGTTAGCAGGAAAATAGGCAACTTATTGCCGTTGGGCAAGATGATTTTTTCAGGTTCACCAGGAATCGATGAAATTTGCGAGTCGCTTTCCGAAAATGAGGTTGATCTTTATGCATACAGGGGTTACTGTATATCCATACAGTAACTACAGGGCTGGAATGAATATGTACACTTCAGGCTATGCAAATCACTTAACACCTTCTACTTCTGCCGCAGGCAATGCTGCGCAGAATTCTATCGGGCGTGAATCGACAGGGCTTATCAGTGAAGTGGTTTACCGTGAAGACCAGCCGCTGTTGACACAACTCTTACTCCTGCCGCTTTTGCAGCAGCTCGGGCAACAGTCTCGCTGGCAGCTCTGGCTGACGCCACAGCAAAAATTAAGTCGCGAATGGGTTCAGTCGGCTGGGCTGCCATTAGCGAAGGTGATGCAGATTAATCAACTCTCCCCTTGCGATACGGTCGAGTCGATGGTCCGGGCATTACGTACCGGGAACTATAGCGTCGTGATTGGGTGGTTGCCTGAGGATCTGTCGCAAGAGGAACATTTGCGTCTGACTGAAGCGGCTGAAGAAGGTAACGCGATGGGTTTCATCATGCGGCCAGTTCGTGGAGATTCCTATCGCAGAGGACAACATCCCGGGCTAAAAATTCACTCAAATGTGTACCATTGAGTCATTTTAAGAGTTTTCCTGGAATTTTTTTCGACCGCAGTATGCAAAAAAAGTTCAACGCGCCAAAACTGCGGCAAGGCTTGTCTGACGCGGTTCTCGTTAATTTTACTGCACAAAATTCGTTCAAAAATTGTTAAATATTAGGTATACGGAACTTTTTTTTTCATATGCCTGACGGACTTCACACTTGTAAGTTTTCAGCTACGTTGTAGACTTTACATCGCCAGGGGTGCTCGGCCTAAGCCGAAGATATCGGTAGGTTTATATTTGACCACGCCCCCCGGTGAAGGATTTAACCGTGATTCCTCCGATGGAGATATTCATGGCAAATTTTGGATGATAACGAGGCGCAAAAAATGAAAAAGACAGCTATCGCGATTGCAGTGGCACTGGCTGGCTTCGCTACCGTAGCGCAGGCCGCTCCGAAAGATAATACCTGGTATGCAGGTGGTAAACTGGGCTGGTCTCAGTTCCATGACACCGGTTGGTACAACAGCAGCCTGAACAACGATGGCCCTACTCACGAGAGCCAGCTGGGTGCAGGTGCGTTCGGTGGCTATCAGGTTAACCCGTATGTTGGCTTTGAAATGGGTTACGACTGGTTAGGTCGTATGCCTTACAAAGGCGACAACGTAAATGGCGCTTTCAAAGCTCAAGGCGTACAGCTGACCGCTAAACTGGGTTACCCAGTAACTGACGATCTGGACGTGTACACCCGTCTGGGCGGCATGGTATGGCGTGCAGACTCCAGCAACAGCATCGCTGGTGACGACCACGACACTGGTGTTTCCCCAGTATTCGCTGGTGGCGTTGAGTGGGCAATGACCCGTGACATCGCTACCCGTCTGGAATACCAGTGGGTTAACAACATCGGTGACGGTGCTACCGTTGGTGTTCGTCCAGACAACGGCATGCTGAGCGTTGGTGTTTCTTACCGTTTCGGTCAGCAGGAAGATGCGCCAGTCGTAGCTCCAGCTCCGGCTCCAGCGCCAGAAGTACAGACCAAGCACTTCACTCTGAAGTCTGACGTTCTGTTCAACTTCAACAAAGCTACCCTGAAACCAGAAGGTCAGCAGGCACTGGATCAGCTGTACACCCAGCTGAGCAACCTGGATCCTAAAGACGGTTCTGTAGTGGTTCTGGGCTTCACCGACCGTATCGGTTCTGACGCTTACAACCAGGGTCTGTCTGAGAAACGTGCTCAGTCTGTAGTTGATTACCTGGTATCTAAAGGTATCCCAGCTAACAAGATCTCCCCACGTGGTATGGGCGAATCTAACCCAGTTACCGGTTCTACCTGTGACAACGTGAAACCACGCGCTGCACTGATCGACTGCCTGGCACCAGATCGTCGCGTAGAGATCGAAGTTAAAGGTATCAAAGACGTTGTAACTCAGCCTGCGGCATAAGTTATCGTCTTATAAAAAAACCCCGCCATGCGGGGTTTTTTATTATCTGAAGAAAAGTAAAAAGCTTATTTTTTACCTAACAGTGCCTGTAGATCGTTTTTCAACGTCGACATCTGGCTGGCATACTTCTCTTTGTGCTCGGCATCTTCAATCAGCTGCACCACCGTTTCCGACAGGGTTTTCCCGCGCCGTTGCGCAAGCCCGGCCAGACGCTGCCAGACCATGAACTCCAGGTCGATGGATTTCTTACGGGTGTGCTGATGCTCGGCATTGAAATGCCGTTTACGACGAGCTCGGATAGTTTGCTTCATCCGGTTTAACAAGGCCGGATTAATGTGTTTCTCGATCCAGTCGTTGACCTGTACCGGTTCGTTTTCGAGGGTCAGCAACATATCCACAGCTTCTTGTGCCGCGCTGGCTTCGATGTAGCAGGTGATCAGCTCCCCTTCACGGTGCTTTTTGACCAGGTACTTCCATTTCCAGCCGCTTTCGAGGTTTTCCAGTTGTTGATATTTCATTGCGATCTCAGTGTTACCGTGTAACTCTGTTCAGAATATCAGTTTTTTGGCAATCTGCTGAAAAGAAATCATATCCTGTGAAACGTCGCAGGCGATCCGCATGACGAAAAGCCGAATCCTGATTGGGCAGAGTGCGCCGCTTACGGTATACTCCACGGTTTTACTTCTGACTAAAAAACATCAACTTTGACCATTACGAAACTTGCATGGCGTGACCTGGTTCCGGATACCGAGAGCTATCAGGAGCTGTTTGCACAGCCAGACCTCACAAAAGAACACAAATTCATACTTAGCGAGACACAACCGCGTTTGCATTACGCGCTGGAGCAGATGTCATCCCCATGGGCTACATCTCCTTTCATGCTGCTCAAAGCCCCGGAAGAAGCCGAGTATCTGACGCTTCTCGGTGATGCCATGCGCCAGTTGCAGCCAAAAACGAATGCCGTTTTTGGTGGTCAGTATCATATTGCCGGTCGCGACGTGACATTCGAACCTGCCACGCAGGCAGATGGATTGTTCGCTGCAAAAGGCGAGGTGATCACTGCCAACTGGGTGGAAGCAGAACAGTTGTTCGGCTGCCTTCGTCAGTTTAATGGCGATGTTTCTCTGCAACCCGGGCTGGTACACCGCGCGAATGGCGGCGTATTGCTCATCTCCCTTCGCACACTGCTTGCGCAGCCGCTGCTGTGGATGCGCCTGAAAACGGTGGTGACGCAGCAACGTTTTGACTGGGTAGGCTTCGACGAGTCACGTCCTCTGCCTGTTTCCATTCCGTCTATGCCGCTGTCGCTGACCGTCGTGCTGACGGGTGACCGTGAATCCCTGGCTGACTTCCAGGAAATGGAGCCAGAACTCGCGGAGCAGGCGGTTTACAGCGAATTTGAAGACAATATTCAGATTGCAGATGCCGATGACATGGCGCAGTGGTGTCAGTGGGTTATGGCCGTGGCGGAACGTTTCGCGCTGCCCTCACCTGCCGAGGATGCGTGGCCGGGCTTAATCCGCGAGGCCGTACGCTACACCGGCGATCAGGAAACCCTGCCGCTCTGTCCGCTCTGGATCGGTAAACAACTGCGTGAAGTGGGCGTTATCAGCGGCAACGGTACGTTCAACGGTGAGCAACTGAGCCAGATGCTGGCCCAGCGTGAATGGCGCGAAGGCTATCTTGCTGACCGTATGCAGGATGAAATTCTGCTTGAACAGATTCTGGTGGAGACCGAAGGCGAACGTATCGGGCAAATCAATGCCTTGTCCGTCATCGAGTTCCCCGGGCACCCGCGCGCCTTTGGTGAGCCTTCCCGTATCAGCTGTGTCGTACACATTGGTGACGGCGAATTTACCGATATCGAACGCAAGGCCGAACTGGGCGGAAACATTCATGCCAAAGGCATGATGATCATGCAGGCATTCCTGATGTCTGAACTTCAGCTCGAGCAGCAGATCCCCTTCTCTGCCTCGTTGACCTTTGAGCAGTCCTACAGTGAAGTCGACGGCGACAGCGCCTCAATGGCAGAGCTGTGCGCCGTGATCAGCGCGCTTGCAGACGTGCCGATTAACCAGAATATTGCGATTACCGGGTCCGTGGATCAGTTTGGCCGTGCCCAACCGGTGGGCGGACTGAATGAGAAAATCGAAGGCTTCTTCGCAATCTGCCAGCAGCGCGGTTTAAACGGCAAACAGGGCGTGATAATTCCGGCACCTAACGCTCGCCATTTGAGCCTGAGCCAGGCGATTCTGGATGCGGTAGAGCAGGAACAATTCACCGTCTGGGCCATCGAAGGGGTTGAGGATGCACTACCCTTACTGACAAACCTGGTCTGGGACGGCGAAGGCCAGACAACCCTGATGCAGACCATTCAGGAACGTATAGCTCAGGCGACACAGCAGGATGCTCGTCATCGTTATCCGTGGCCGTTACGCTGGTTAAGTTGGTTTAGTGCGAACTGATCGGACTTGTTCAGCGTACACGTGTTAGCTATCCTGCGTCCTTCACTAAAATAAGGCTTACTGAGAACATGGTAGATAAACGCGAATCCTATACTAAAGAAGACCTTCTTGCCTCTGGTCGCGGTGAACTGTTTGGCGCGAAAGGCCCGCAGTTACCAGCCCCAAATATGCTGATGATGGACCGTGTCGTGAAAATGACCGAAACCGGCGGCAACTTTGATAAGGGTTACGTAGAAGCAGAACTCGATATCAACCCGGACCTGTGGTTCTTCGGTTGCCACTTTATTGGCGATCCGGTAATGCCTGGCTGCCTGGGCCTCGATGCCATGTGGCAGCTGGTTGGCTTCTATCTGGGCTGGCTTGGCGGTGAAGGCAAAGGCCGTGCGCTGGGCGTAGGCGAAGTGAAATTCACCGGTCAGGTTCTGCCTACCGCGAAGAAAGTCACCTACCGTATCCATTTCAAACGCATCGTTAACCGCCGTCTGATTATGGGCCTGGCGGACGGTGAAGTGTTGGTTGATGGTCGTCTGATCTATACCGCGAACGACCTGAAAGTGGGTCTGTTCCAGGATACCTCCGCTTTCTGATAACGGCTTTTAGCCCCTTCCAGAAAGGCGAAACCTCCGCATTGCGGAGGTTTCTTTTTAAAGAGACGGTATCAAGCAAGTACTGCCCTGTCTCCGATGGCTTCTCGCCAGCCCCCTAGCCATTGGGACCTTTGATTCAGGGCCTGATAGGGACACATTTCTTTAGAACGTCCGGCGATGCCAGCCTGATAACCACGTTGATGAGCCCTTTCCAGGCGATCTCGTTTCTGTCTCTTCATGCCTCGTTTCCCTCATTCTTTTGTCTGGTGGAAAGAAAACAGTGGTTGCAATATGTGCAAGCACAGTTAACGAATACCCCGAATCTGCGTCAGCGTCAACGTTCAAAATTCATACGGGTGTCATATTTGTGAGCTACATGGAAGATCGTTTGTACAAAAAGTGTGATGCGGGACAAGTAACAACCTGAACGTAAAACGAAAAAAAAGCCGCAATCAGCAAGAAGCTGAGTGCGGCTTTCGTCGATGAATTTTACTTATGGCAGGCGGGAAATCTCTCTTGCTATAGTAGCCGACTCCTGTGCCCATCCCTGCGCAAGTACTTTCACCATTTCGTCATAGCCATCTTTCTGCTGCTTGAGTTCAAGATGGAAAGGACGCTTAATCAGCTGACCCTGGTGATTCAGCAGCCACTCCCCGCTGATAACAACGGCACCATCATAGCGGCCATGGAATCCCGTCACGTTAACATTCAGAGTGTCCTGATCGCTTCCCAGAGGCTGCGAGGCAACGACCCAACCGGGGAGCTGGCTGCTCAGATTCGCCACCAGCGTATTGCGTAGCTGCTGATCCAGCGGGCTGGCCCACAGGTTATTGTTGGCGATTACATACTGCACATCGCTGGTCTGGTAGACCACCCCGTTGCCCGCCAGGTAATCTGGCACGGCAACCTGCTCAACCCACAGCAGACGGCTGCCCTGCGAGGCGCTGCTCTGCGCCCCCGACTGCGCGCTTAACGGCAGCTGGTAGTAGCTTTTGTTATCGCTTCCAGAGCTACAGGCCGTTAATACCAGTGCGCCTGCGATGATTAGCCATTTTTTCATTGTTTCGCCCTCTTAGGCTCAGGATCCTTTTTATCTTTCGCTTCAAACACCAGCGCGTTGCTCTTTTCATTGAGCGTTTTCAGAACGGGCTGTAGCTCGCGTAAAACCTGATCAAGACGTTGCATATCCGCCACCATCTTGTTGTAGGCCGCTGAGCCCGGCTGGAAGCCCTGCATACTGCGATTCAGTTCACGCAACGTTTTCTGCATATCCTGCGGCAGTTGCTGCATGGACTGGTTGGCCGTGATCTTGTTGATATTATCCAGGGTGGTTTGCAGACGTTGCATCGTCGCCTGGCTCTGATGCAGTGATCCCGTCGCAGCCTCAAGCATTGGATTCAGCGGCAGATTGTTGATCTTATCCAGCGTTTCCATCAGACGCTGTTGGATCTGCGCCAGGCCACTGCTGACCGTAGGAATGATTTTGTAGCCGCCAAATTCACGGACTCCCGTCATAGGTGGCGCTTTTGGATAGAAGTCCATATCGACATACAACGCCCCTGTCACCAGGTTGCCGGTTTTCAGCGAGCCACGCAGACCGCGATTCATCAGGTCGCTGATATGCTCCCCAATATCCTGATCTTCACCTATCTGGTTAATTAAACGCTCAGGCTCAATGCGTATCAGCACCGGAATACGATAATCATCATCAAGCATTTGCTTGAGTCCCGGAACAAAGTAAGGCACTTGCCCCACTGTACCCAGACGGATACCGCGGAACTCAACTGGCGCTCCTGGCTGCAAGCCGCGTACAGAGTCCTTAAAGAACATCAGATAATCGATGTGATCGGTATAGAGCGCATCCTGAATGCTTTTTTGATCGTCAAACAATCTGAAGGCGGTTTTTTCCGCCACCGGTTGTCCCAGATCTATACCTTCCGGCACGTCAAAACTGACGCCCCCACCAAACAGCGTGGTGAGTGAACCCATCTCAACGCGCATCCCCGCAGAGGTCAGATCCACAGCGATCCCACTGTCTTTCCAGAAACGAACGTTACTGGTCACCAGTCGGTCATTAGGCGCATTGATAAATAGCTGATAGCTGATGGTCCGTTTTTGCGGATCGAAGGTGCTCGTTTCAACCGAACCGACACGATACCCACGGAACAGCACCGGATCGCCCGGCGAGAGCTGGCCCGCTTTTTTGCTGTCCAGAATGACGCGGATCCCTTTTGCATCCGGTGGCGCAAGCGGCGGTGAATCCAGCAACTGATAGTTTGCTGGCTGGGCGCCTTTATTGCCGGGCTGGAGTTCAATGTAAGCCCCTGACAATAGCGTCCCTAAGCCGCTGATCCCTTCTCTTCCGACCTGCGGTTTCACCACCCAAAAAACGGAATCTTCATGGAGCAGTTTTTCCATGCCAGCATTCAGGCGGGCCTTAATTTCAACATGGGTTAAATCATCCGTCAGGGTCGCGCTTTCCACGACACCCACATCCACGCTGCGGCTCTTGATGGTGGTTTTTCCGCCCTCAATTCCCTCTGCATTGGTGGTAATTAGCGTGACTTCCGGTCCCTGATGGCTGTAATGATAAAACAGGATCCATGCACCGATCAGCGCGGTCACGATGGGGAAAATCCACACCGGCGACCAGTTTCTGACCTTCTGCACTTTAGCCTCTCCACTCTTATTTTCCATGCTCTTACTCTTCCTCATGGCTTGAATCGGGCTCACGATCCCACGATAAACGAGGGTCGAAGGTCATGGCCGCAAACATGGTCATAATGACGACCAAAGCAAACATCAGCGCTCCCATAGCGGGATAAATACTCATCAGCCCACCCATACGCACCAGCGCTGAGAGAACCGCAATCACGAACACGTCAATCATCGACCAGCGGCCAACAAATTCCACGACCTCATAAATCAGATGCATGCGCTCACTGTCACGCTTACCGTGCCCTTTTGCATCCCAGCAAAGCCAGGCAATGGCAATCATCTTTAAGGTCGGAACCATAATGCTGGCGAGAAATATGACGCCTGCAACAGGGTATGACCCTTCGCTCCACAGCAAAATCACCCCGGCAAGGATGGTCGAGGGCATTCTGTCGCCGAGCAGATCGGTGATCATGATCGGCAAAATATTGGCGGGCAGATAGAGCATGACAGAGGTCACCAGCAGCGCCATGGTCCATTGCAGGCTATTTTTGCGTCGGACGTGACCTTTAGTTTCACAGCGGGGACACACCTCGACATCCGCGGGCAGCACGGCGGTGCAGCAGGAGCAGGAGCGCAGCCCCTGACGGATACCCGGTACGCCCACCTTTACCGTCTGCGAGAGCGTCGGTGCCGGGGCAATATCGTCCCAGGTCCAGCGTCGGTCCACGCACTGGAAAGCGCGCAGTTGCAGCACGCAATACAGACACCACGGAATAAAGCTGCTGCCAATCCCCACATCGCCGTAGGCCATCAGCTTCACGAAGCTGACCAGGATACCCGCCAGAAAAATTTCCGCCATCCCCCAGCTTTTCAGCTGGAACAGGATCCGCGCGAGTTTGATTTTAAGGGCGGTGGGCATCCTGACGCGATTGACCAGTAGCAGAATGACGACCAGGCAAAAAGCCGGGACTATCTGCACGAACAGAAGAAAGAAGGTGCCAAGGCTGGCGTAATCTTCCGAGAACATCACGCCTGGAATTTCCAGTAACTCCACCTGGCTTACCATCCCACCCACTTTCATAGAGATGAAAGGGAAGAGATTGGAGAGCAGTAACATGAACAGGGCTGCCAGCGCGTAAGCCGTAGGACGCTGCCTTGGCGCGTCCCACTCGGTCGTCAGCGTAGCTCCGCAGCGCGGGCAGGCAGCCTTATGTCCGTGACCAAGCTCTGGCAACGCCACGAGCATATCGCATTGCGAGCATAAAATATGCCGATCGGCATGGTGCTGGTCACACATAGATTATCCCTGTTTATGCGCCGTTTTTCAGAGACTCAAGGTACTCCCAGCGCTCAAATGCCTCTTCCAGCGCCTGCTCGGCCTGGGAGAGTTCAGCCAATACTTTCTGAGTATAGTCGTGAGGCTGCGTAAAGAATGACGCATCAGCGACCTGAATTTGCAGTGCTTCCAGTGCCGCTTCCAGCTCTTCCAGACGCTGCGGCAGCCCTTCCAGCTCGCGCTGCAAGTTATAGCTCATTTTAGCAGGAGACTTTTTGACAGTTTCTGCTTTCGCAACAACAGGTTCAGCGACATTTTTGGTCTTCGCCTGTTTTTGCGCCAGCGACTGCGATTGCTGTCCACGCGCGTCATGATAGCCGCCCACATATTGACCGATGCGTCCTTCGCCTTCGAAGATCCAGCACTCGGTCACGGTGTTATCGACAAATTGACGATCGTGGCTGACCAGCATCACGGTTCCCTGATAGCCATCAATCAACTCTTCCAACAGTTCCAGCGTTTCGACATCCAGATCGTTCGTCGGTTCATCGAGAATCAGTAAGTTACTGGGTTTCAGGAACAGGCGCGCCAGCAAAAGACGGTTACGCTCACCGCCGGACAGCGCGCGCACAGGCGTCAGGGCGCGTTTTGGGTGGAACAGGAAGTCCTGAAGGTAGCCCAGCACGTGACGCGGCTTGCCGTTAACCATTACCTCCTGTTTGCCCTCTGCGAGGTTGTCCATCACCGTACGGTCCGGATCCAGCTCTGCGCGATGCTGGTCAAAGTACGCTACTTCCAGCTTGGTACCACAGTGAATACGACCGCTGTCGGCCTGCAACTGGCCCAGCATCAGTTTCAACAGCGTGGTTTTGCCGCAGCCGTTTGGACCAATAAGCGCAATTTTGTCGCCGCGCTGAACCTGTGCGGAGAAATCGTTCACCAGCACTTTGCCGTCAACCGAATAACTCACGTTCTCCATTTCGAAGACAATTTTGCCCGAGCGGGACGCCTCTTCCACCTGCATTTTGGCGCTACCCAAGACTTCGCGGCGTTCGCTACGTTCGCGGCGCATCGCCTTCAGGGCGCGAACGCGGCCTTCATTACGGGTACGACGCGCCTTGATGCCCTGACGGATCCATACCTCTTCCTGCGCCAGCTTGCGGTCGAACTCGGCGTTTTGCAGCTCTTCCACGCGCAGGTTCTCTTCTTTCTCCAGCAGATAGGTATCGTAATCGCCCGGATAGGTCACCAGCTTGCCGCGGTCGAGGTCGACAATGCGCGTGGCCATGTTGCGGATGAACGAACGGTCGTGGGAGATGAAGATAATGGTGCCATTGAAAGTTTTCAGGAACCCTTCCAGCCAGTCAATCGCTTCGATATCCAGGTGGTTCGTTGGTTCGTCCAGCAGCAGTACCCTGGGCCCGCTCACCAGGGCACGGCCCAGCGCCGCTTTACGCAGCCAGCCGCCGGAGAGCGCCGACAGCTCCATATCCGCTTCCAGGCCAAGCTGAGCCAGCACTTCGTTAATGCGGTTTTCCAGCTGCCACAGGCCGTGGTGATCGAGCATCTCCTGCACTTTTGCCAGTTCGTTGAGATTTTTGTCGCTCGGGTCGGTCATGACCAGATGCGAAATCTCGTGGTAGCGCTTGAGGTATTCCGCCTGCTCTGAAATCCCTTCGGCCACAAAATCGTACACGCTGCCGGTAACGTTACGCGGCGGATCCTGTTGCAGACGAGAGACGACCAGATCCTGCTCGTAAACAATACGGCCGTCGTCCAGCCCCTGCTCACGGTTGAGGATTTTCATCAGCGTCGATTTACCTGCGCCGTTACGGCCGACCAGACAGACGCGCTCGTTATCTTCGATATGCAGCTCTGCATTATCGAGAAGCGGTGAGTCGCTGAAAGAGAGCCACGCGCCGTGCATACTAATTAAAGACATTTATTTTTCCTTTCAGACCGCGGAGATCAGCCAGCAGTTGTGGATTTGACGGTTACGGGCAAAGTCCTGAGACAGCGTTTTTTGGCTGATTTCTTGTGCTTTAAGTCCCAGTTCGGCCAGGCCGTCGTGATCCATGCGGAATCCGCGCTTGTTATTCGAGAACATAATGGTGCCGCCTTTACGCAGCAGACGCTTCAGGTCGGTCATCAGGCGCAGGTGATCGCGTTGAACGTCAAAGCTATCCTCCATACGCTTGGAGTTAGAGAAGGTCGGCGGATCGATAAAGATAAGGTCAAACTGCTCATCGGTATCGCGCAGCCAGCCCAGCACGTCGGCCTGTAACAGGCGATGCTGACGACCGGTTAAGCCGTTAAGACGCAGGTTGCGCTCTGCCCACTCCAGATAAGTACGGGACATATCGACCGTGGTGGTACTACGCGCCCCACCAAGCCCTGCATGAACGCTGGCGCTGCCGGTATAGGAGAACAGGTTCAGGAAGTCTTTGCCCTTACTCATCTGGCCCAGCATGCGGCGGGCGATGCGGTGATCGAGGAACAGACCGGTATCAAGGTAATCGGTCAGGTTAACCCACAGGCGCGCATTATATTCGCCCACTTCGATGAAGTCGCCCTTCTCGCCCATCTTCTGATACTGGTTTTTGCCTTTCTGACGCTCACGGGTTTTCAGCACCAGCTTGTTTGGCGAAATGCCGAGTACGGCGATGGTGGCCGCAATCACATCCAGCATACGCTGACGCGCTTTTTGCGCATCAATGGTTTTCGGCGGGGCGTATTCCTGAACCACCACCCAGTCTGCATAGCGGTCAACCGCCACGTTGTATTCCGGCAGGTCAGCGTCGTAAAGGCGATAACATTCGATGCCTTCCTGCTTCGCCCACTTCTCAAATTTCTTCAGGTTTTTGCGCAGACGGTTGGCATAATCTTCCGCCACGCCAGACGGTTTGCTGTCCGCTGCTATCTCTGCCAGATGGTAGTTTTTCTGCACGCAGTCCAGCGGGCCGTTTTTCGCCTTGAACTGGCGATCGGCACGCAATTGCAGGCAGCTCAGCAGCTCTGGCGAGGCGCTAAACAGGGAGAGGTTCCAGCCGCCGAAATGCGCTTTCATGTTGCGGCCCAGCAGGCTGTGTAGCGCAATCAGCGCTGGCTCACTGCCAAGACGCTCACCATACGGCGGATTGCTGATCACCGTACCGTACGGGCCTTTTGGCAGCGGATTGGTCAGGTTCGCCACATCTTTGACGTCGAAGGTCACCAGCTCACCGATACCGGCTCGACGGGCGTTGCTGCGCGCGCGTTCAATCACCCGTGGGTCGTTGTCCGAACCGTAAAAGTGAGAGGTGTACTCCGCCAGCCCTTTACGGGCACGGGTCTGCGCGTCGTCTTTGACCTCTTTCCAGAGGGCTTCATCGTGCTGCGCCCAGCCTTTGAAGCCCCACTGTCCACGATGCAGCCCTGGCGCGCGGTCAGTGGCCAGCATCGCGGCTTCAATCAGCAGCGTACCGGAACCGCACATTGGATCGAGCAGCGGCGTACCCGGCTGCCAGCCGGAGCGCATCACGATAGCGGCGGCCAGTGTCTCTTTGATTGGGGCCATGCCGGTGCGATCGCGATAGCCGCGCAGATGCAGGCCTGCGCCGCTCAGATCCAGGGAAATACTGGCAGTGTCGCCGTTCAGCCAGACGTTGATACGCAGATCCGGGTTTTCACGATCAACGTTCGGACGTTCTTTATTACGACGCGTGAAGCAGTCCACAATGGCGTCTTTGACGCGCAGGGCACCGTACTGGCTGTTGCGGATCTCATCGTTGACGCCGTTGAAATGCACCGCAAAGGTAGCGTCCGGGGTGAAGATCTCTGTCCAGTCGATCATCTGTACACCGGTGTAGAGATCAAGATCGCTGTAGACCTTGCACTCTTTCATGGGCAGCATGATGCGCGACGCCAGACGGCTCCACATCAGGCTCTGGTAAATAAGCCGCGTGTCGCCCTCAAAATGGACGCCACCCTGAACCACCTGGCACTCTTTCGCGCCCAGGGTTTCCAGTTCAGTTTTTAACAGCTCTTCCAGCCCACGGGCCGTACTGGCAAACAGAGAATTCATATCGTCACTTTTACTCATAGAAAATTGTCGCGCATTATAGCTAATATGGCGTGTATGTCATAAAGTTGAAGGCTTATTTTATTTAGCGGGAGTGTGCAGTGGCGACGTTATCCAGGCTTTTTATTCATCCGGTGAAATCCATGCGTGGTATCGGCGTGACGCACGCGCTGGCCGATATGAGCGGATTCGCCTTCGATCGTATTTTTATGATCACCGAGCCTGACGGTACGTTCATCACCGCACGTCAGTTCCCGCAGATGGTTCGCTTTACGCCTTCCCCGCTTCATGACGGATTGCATTTGACCGCGCCAGACGGTTCAAGCGTCGTGATCCGCTTTGCTGATTTTGCGCCGGTTGATGCGCCAACGGAAGTGTGGGGCAATCATTTTACCGCGCGTATCGCGCCGGATAACATTAACCAGTGGCTGAGCGGCTTTTTCTCACGTGACGTTCAGCTGCGCTGGGTTGGGCCTGCGCTGACTCGTCGCGTGAAACGCCACGACGCGGTTCCCCTCTCCTTTGCGGATGGTTTTCCCTTCCTGCTGACCAGCGAGGCCTCGCTGCGTGATTTACAAACCCGTTGCAAAGCCAGCGTGCAGATGGAGCAGTTTCGCCCGAATCTGGTGGTGACCGGAGCGGATGCCTGGGATGAAGATACCTGGAAAGTGATCCGCATCGGCAGCGTTATCTTTGATGTCGTGAAGCCGTGCAGCCGCTGTATTTTTACCACCGTCAGCCCGGAGAAAGGTCAGAAACACCCTTCCGGCGAACCGCTGAAAACCTTGCAATCATTTCGTACCGCGCAGGATAACGGTGATGTCGACTTCGGCCAGAACCTGATCCCCCGCTCCAGCGGCGTAATCCGCGTGGGCGACGAGGTCGAAATTCTTACCCGCGGGCCTGCAAGAGTGTACGGCGCAGGCCAGGAAGAAGAAATGGTTGACGTTGTCACCAACGTCGCTTCCGCGGTGGATATTCACTGGGAAGGCAAAGTTATTCGTGGTAACAATCAGCAGGTGCTACTGGAACAGCTGGAGCAGGCGGGTATCCGCGTACCTTATTCCTGTCGCGCGGGGATTTGCGGATGCTGTCGCATTAAACTGGTCGATGGTGAAGTGAGTGCCCTGAAGAAATCTGCGATTGGCAGTGACGGCACGATCCTGTGCTGTAGCTGTGTACCGAAAACATCCGTACAGCTGGAAGCTTAAACCGCCTGTTCGAGGCTGAAGGAATCGACGCGCAGCTGAGGCTTCAGCCTGTCATTCATCACTTTGATGGCATCACCTAACTGCATGACTCGCCCGGCAATGGTCACGCCGGGTTGGGCCAGCAAACAGAGCGCAGCGTTTTCACCGGGTTCAACCACCAGCAAATTCACCTCTTCTTCGGTATCGCTCAGATTGACGCTGGCCGCATCGCCGATAGCCGGGGTCCAGCTCATACCGTGCGCGAGGAAATGCCAGCTTTTCGGCATTTGTGGTTTCAGGAAACGGATCGCCACCAGCGCATTTAGTACCAGTTCAGCGCGCTGTTCTTTGGAGAGATTGAAGTCGCGGCATTTTTCTTCAAAAGAGAAATAGAGTGCAGCGTCGTCAACGCAAAAGCCTGAGGGAGCAAACGCGTCTGGCGTTAACATTCGGCGCGCAAAACGAGAGCGAAACAACATGCCATTGGCTAAGTCGAGCATCATACGGTCATGCTCGTCACAAAAATACCAGCGCCAGTTATCGTCAGGTTTAATTCGCATGTTTCTCTCCCGTCCCCAAAACGTCCTGTACTAAAAATGTCCTGTTTGCCGCTTCGCTTATAACACTAGTAATAAAAGACTATAATGTCTAAATAAGCAACAATGACGGAATATAAAACAACCAGGGCTGGAAATAAAGCCCTGGTTGTCTGATTAAGAGAAAAGATTAGATATGCGTGACAATTTCTTTAATCAATGGCGGCCCTTTAAAAATAAAGCCGGAATAAATTTGCACCAGTGAAGCCCCTGCCGCCATCTTCTCACGTGCAGCGATGACGGAGTCAATGCCACCCACGCCAATAATCGGCAGCTGGCCTTTTAATTCCGCGGAGAGTGCGCGAATAATTTCGGTGCTTTTTAATTGTACCGGACGGCCACTTAATCCACCCGCTTCGTCACAGTTTTTCATTCCCTGGACGAGGGAGCGATCGAGCGTTGTATTGGTCGCAATCACACCATCAATATTATGGCGAACTAAACTGTCGGCAACCTGGATCAATTCTTCTGCCGAAAGATCCGGGGCGATCTTGACCGCGACCGGAACATATTTATGGTGGATCGCCTGTAGTGCCGTTTGTTTATTTTTAATGGCGCTAAGAAGATCGTCGAGCGCTTCGCCATATTGTAATGAACGCAGCCCTGGGGTGTTAGGCGAGGATATATTCACCGCGATATAACCGGCATAGGCATAGACTTTTTCCATACAAATCAGATAGTCATCTTTACCCTGCTCGACGGGCGTGTCTTTATTTTTGCCAATATTAATACCCAGCACACCATCAAAATGGGCTTTCTTAACGTTCTCAACCAGATGATCGACGCCAAGGTTATTAAAGCCCATGCGGTTGATCAGCCCCTCGGCTTCAACCAGGCGGAACAGACGTGGCTTGTCATTTCCCGGCTGCGGACGCGGCGTCACCGTCCCGATTTCGATCGAGCCAAAGCCCATCGCGCCGAGTGCATCAATGCATTCGCCATTTTTGTCCAGACCGGCCGCAAGGCCCAGTGGATTTTTGAACGTCAGGCCCATGCATTGGACGGGTTTTTCCGGCACGTTTTGACGCACCAGCGCGGCCAGAGGCGTTCCTGTAATACGACGTAACTGCTGAAATGTAAATTCATGAGCGCGCTCAGGATCGAGCTGGAAAAGGGCTTTACGAACGAAGGGGTAGTACATGAACTCTCCTGGATTCCCGGTGTGCAAACCGGGAGGGGATTATGTGCGATCCCGCCCGGAAAGGGAATTGACCTGTGGCAAAAAAAGCCATGTAAAACGCAATCGTTTACTTATCGGTTCGCTTCTTATGCTTTTTTCTGCATTCATCCTGAGGATAAATCATTTAGTGGAATAACCACGCAATGTCACACTCCTGAAAATTGTTATGAATGTTAGATAAAAGCAAACAATTAGTTATAAGGAGCAACCATGCGCGTCATTACCCTGGCCGGAAGCCCCCGCTTCCCCTCTCGATCCAGCGCACTGCTGGAATACGCTCGCGAAAAGCTTAATGCTCTGGATGTCGAAGTGTGTCACTGGAATTTGCACAATTTCGCGCCTGAAGATCTGCTCTACGCCCGTTTCGACAGCCCGGCGCTGAAAACCCTGATCGAACAACTTAAGCGTGCTGACGGGTTGGTCGTCGCGACACCAATTTATAAAGCCTCTTTTTCCGGTGCACTGAAAACGCTGCTCGATCTGCTGCCCGAACGCGCGCTGGACGGTAAGGTCGTCCTGCCGCTGGCCACAGGCGGTACGGTAGCCCATTTACTGGCGGTGGATTATGCCCTCAAGCCGGTTCTGAACGCGCTGAAAGCGCAGGAGATCCTGCATGGCGTCTTCGCTGACGACTCACAGGTAATCGACTACCAGCATAAACCGCATTTCACGCCGAATCTGCAAACCCGCCTCGACAGCGCGCTTGAAACCTTCTGGCACGCCCTTAATCGTCGGGATCGCCACGCGGCGGCATTTCATCAATCACAAGGAGTGGCGCATGTTTAAAACAGTTACCCGTATCGGGCTGGCAGGTCTGCTGGCAGTGGCATCGCTGGCTCAGGCGGCGGAGAAAACGCCGGAGAGCCTGCGTATCGGTTATCAGAAAGGCAGCGTCAGCATGGTGCTGGCGAAAAGCCATGCGTTGCTGGAGAAACGTTTCCCGCAGACCAAATTCTCATGGGTCGAGTTCCCTGCCGGACCGCAGATGCTGGAGGCGCTGAACGTCGGGAGTATTGATTTAGGCAGCACCGGCGATATCCCGCCGATCTTTGCCCAGGCGGCCGGGGCGGATCTGGTTTACGTTGGCGTTGAACCCGCCAAGCCGAAGGCAGAGGTTATTTTGGTGCCGGAAAACAGCGAGATCAAAAGCGTCGCCGATCTCAAAGGCCATAAGGTTGCTTTCCAGAAAGGTTCCAGCTCGCACAACCTGCTGCTGCGCGCGTTGCAGGAGGCCGGCCTTAAATTCACCGATATCCAGCCCGTTTACCTGACGCCTGCCGATGCGCGCGCGGCGTTTCAGCAAAAAAATGTTGATGCCTGGGCTATCTGGGATCCGTACTACTCCGCCGCACTGTTGCAGGGCGGTGTGCGGGTGCTGAAAGACGGTACCACCCTGAAACAAACCGGTTCGTTCTACCTGGCGGCACGTCCTTACGCTGAAAAAAATGGCGCATTTATTCAGCAGGTGCTGGATACCTTCTCTCAGGCCGATGCGCTGACCCAAAGCCAGCGTCAGCAGAGCATCACGCTACTGGCAAAAACCATGGGCCTGCCTGAACCGGTGATCGCCACCTATCTTGACCACCGTCCTCCCACCACCATAGCGCCGGTTGACGCCCACGTTGCCGCCCTCCAGCAGCAAACGGCAGACCTCTTTTATCAAAACCGCCTGGTTCCAAAGCAGGTGAATATTCGCGAACGCATCTGGCAACCCGCTGGCATTGAAGGAAAAAAATCATGAGTCTGAATCTTTTCTGGTTTTTACCCACCCACGGTGATGGACACTATCTTGGCACAGAAGAAGGCGCCCGCCCGGTCGATCACGGCTATCTACAGCAGATCGCCCAGGCGGCAGACCGCATCGGTTTTACCGGGGTGCTGATCCCGACGGGCCGTTCATGTGAGGACGCGTGGCTGGTTGCCGCGTCGATGATCCCCGTCACCCAGCGCCTGAAATTCCTGGTAGCCTTGCGCCCAAGCGTGGTGTCGCCCACCGTCGCGGCACGCCAGGCGGCAACGCTGGACAGGCTCTCCAACGGCCGCGCGCTGTTCAATCTGGTGACGGGCAGCGATCCGCAGGAGCTGGCGGGCGATGGCGTTTTTCTCGATCATACCGAGCGCTATGAAGCCTCCGCAGAGTTCACCCGCGTCTGGCGACGTCTGCTGGAAGGGGAAACCGTCACCTTCGAAGGAAAACATATCCACGTTCGCGATGCGCAACTCTACTTCCCGCCGGTACAGCAGCCGCGCCCTCCCCTTTATTTCGGCGGATCGTCGGACGTGGCGCAGGAGCTGGCGGCTGAGCAGGTCGATCTCTATCTGACCTGGGGCGAGCCACCGGAGCTGGTTAAAGAGAAAGTTGCTCAGGTACGCGCCAAAGCCGCAGAACATGGCCGTACGGTGCGCTTCGGCATTCGCCTGCACGTGATCGTACGCGAAACCAACGACGAGGCCTGGCAAGCCGCCGACCGTCTGATCGCTCATCTGGACGACGACACTATCGCCAAAGCACAGGCGGCGTTTGCCAAAACCGACTCCGTGGGCCAACACCGAATGGCCTCCCTGCACAACGGCAAGCGTGAAAATCTTGAGATCAGCCCGAACCTGTGGGCCGGGGTGGGTCTGGTGCGTGGCGGCGCCGGTACGGCGCTGGTCGGCGACGGTCCAACCGTAGCGGCACGCATTAATGAATACGCGGCGCTGGGGATCGACAGCTTTATCCTGTCTGGCTACCCGCATCTGGAGGAGGCCTACAAGGTGGGTGAACTGCTCTTCCCGCACCTGGATGTCGCTATCCCGGAAATTCCGCAGCCACGTCAGCTTCAGTTGCAGGGCGAAGCCGTGGCGAATGCGTTTATCCCGAGAAAAGTCGCGCAAAGTTAAGGAGCCACCATGTCTTCAACCGCACAAAAATGGCTGCTGCGCGCCGCACCGTGGTTTCTGCCCGTCGGCATTGTCCTCGTCTGGCAACTGGCGTCTTCAACTGGCTGGCTGTCGAGCCGTATTTTGCCCTCTCCGGAGGGCGTTGTGGAAGCGTTCTGGTCGCTAAGCGCCAGCGGTGAGCTGTGGCAACATCTTGCCATCAGCTCCTGGCGCGCGGTAATCGGCTTTTTGATTGGCGGGAGCATCGGCCTGACGCTGGGGCTGATCAGCGGTCTGTCCCGCTGGGGTGAGCGGCTGCTGGATACCTCCGTTCAAATGCTGCGTAACGTGCCGCATCTGGCGCTTATTCCGCTGGTTATCCTGTGGTTCGGCATTGATGAGAGCGCCAAAATTTTCCTCGTGGCGCTGGGAACATTATTCCCGATTTATATCAATACCTGGCATGGGATCCGCAATATCGATCGCGGTCTGGTTGAGATGGCCCGTAGCTATGGCCTGTCAGGTTTTGCCCTGTTTACCCATGTGATCCTGCCGGGCGCCCTGCCCTCCATTATGGTTGGGGTGCGTTTTGCGCTCGGCCTGATGTGGCTAACCCTGATCGTGGCGGAAACCATTTCGGCCAACTCCGGCATTGGTTATCTGGCGATGAACGCCCGCGAGTTCCTGCAAACGGACGTGGTGGTGGTTGCCATTATCCTTTATGCCCTGCTTGGCAAACTTGCGGACGTCAGCGCCCAGTGGCTGGAACGTAGCTGGCTGCGCTGGAACCCGGCCTACACCGCTCAGGAGGCGAAAGCATGAATACTGCACGACTGAACCAGGGAACACCCTTACTGCTGAACGGCGTGACCAAACGCTACGGTGATAACACCATTCTGAATGCACTGGATCTGCATATTCCTGCCGGACAGTTTGTGGCCGTTGTTGGCCGCAGCGGTGGCGGCAAGAGTACCCTGCTGCGTCTTTTAGCCGGGCTGGAGGCGCCAAACAGCGGTGACATTCTGGCAGGCACCACGCCGCTGTCCACGATTCAGGATGATACGCGCATGATGTTTCAGGACGCGCGTCTGCTGCCGTGGAAAACGGTGATGGATAACGTCGGGCTGGGCCTGAAGGGTAGCTGGCGGGAGGATGCCCGGCAGGCACTCGCCGCCGTCGGGCTGGAGAATCGCGCGGGAGAGTGGCCTGCGGCCCTGTCGGGTGGACAAAAGCAGCGCGTGGCCCTGGCACGCGCGCTGATTCATCGTCCCGGTCTGCTGCTGCTTGATGAACCGCTCGGCGCGCTTGATGCCCTGACGCGGATCGAGATGCAGGATCTGATTGAAACCCTCTGGCAGACGCACGGCTTTACGGTGCTGCTGGTGACGCATGACGTAAGCGAAGCTGTGGCAATGGCAGACAGGGTGCTGTTAATAGAAGAGGGTAAAATTGGTCTGGATCTGACGGTGGATATTCCACGTCCTCGCCGGGTGGGATCGGCCAGACTGGCGGAGCTGGAGGCGGAAGTGCTGGATAGAGTGATGAAACGTGGAGAAGCGGAGATTCAGCGGATAAAGGCTAATGCCTGATGCCCTCACCCCGGCCCTCTTCAACAGGGAGCACGGCGCAAGGGCAAATCGTAGGCCCGGTAAGCGAAGCGCCACCGGGCTTTTTTACATCAGGCCAGCGCCTTTGTAATCTTCTCGTACAGATCGCCAGACAAATTTTCCAGCCCTTTCAGCTGCTCAAGTGCGGCACGCATTTTCGCCTGACGCTGCGCATCGTAGCGTTTCAGGCGGATCAGCGGCTCAATCAGACGAGACGCCACCTGCGGGTTACGGCTGTTCAGCTCGGTCAGCATTTCAACCATGAACTGATAACCGCTGCCGTCTTCAGCATGGAACGCGGCCGGGTTGCTGCTGGCAAACGCGCCAATCAGCGAGCGGACGCGGTTCGGGTTGCTCATGGTGAACGAACGGTGCTTCAGCAGGCTGCGTACGTTGCTGAGCGCATCGGCTGCCGGGCTGGTGGCCTGAAGGATGAACCACTTGTCCATCACCAGACCATCCTGATGCCACCTGTCGTCGTACTCCTGCATCAGCGCATCGCGGCACGGCAGCTCGGCGGCAACGCTTGCGGCCAGCGCGGCCAGCGCATCCGTCATGTTATCGGCCTCATGGTACTGCTTGCTGACCAGCGTGTTCGCCAGCTCTGCCTCACCAAATGCCAGATAGCGCAGGCAGGTATTGCGCAGGGAACGTTTACCGATATCCGCATGTTCCACCCGATACGCGTCCAGCTTGTTGGCGTTGTAAATTGCGAGGAACTCATCTGCCAGTTCGGTCGCCAGCGTGCGGGTCAGCGCTTCACGCACGGCGACGATCGCAATGGGGTCGATGATGTCAAACAGCTCGGCGATTTCAGTCGCAGACGGCAGCGTCAAAATTTCAGCCGCCAGCGCCGGGTCAATATTCTCATCCAGCAGGATGGCACGGAACGCGTCTGCCACATGAACCGGCAGCGTCAGCGGCTGGCCCTGCTGGTAACGGTTGACGTTCAGCTTGATGTAGGTCGCCAGCAGGCTTTGTGCCGCATCCCAGCGCGAGAAATCGTTGCGCGCGTGACGCATCAGGAACGTCAGCTGCTGATCGCTCCACTTATATTCGAGTTTCACCGGCGCGGAGAACTCGCACAGCAGGGCAGGAACGGGCTGGAAATAGACGTTATCGAAGATAAAGGTCTGCTCTGCCTGGGTCACGTTCAGCACGTTATGCACCGGGTGACCGCCCTTCTGTAACGGGATCACGTTGCCTTCGTTGTCGTACAGCTCAACGCTGAACGGAATGTGCAGCGGATGTTTCTCTTCCTGCTCCGCCGTTGGCGGTGTGCGCTGGCTGATGGTCAGCGTGTACTGCTCAGTTTCCGGGTTGTAGTCGTCTTTGACCGTCACAATCGGCGTACCGGCCTGGCTGTACCAGCGGCGGAAATGAGACAGATCCACGTTAGAGGCGTCTTCCATCGCCTGGACGAAATCGTCGCAGGTGGCCGCACTGCCGTCATGACGCTCGAAGTAAAGCTGCATCCCTTTCTGGAAATTCGCTTCGCCCAGCAGGGTGTGGATCATGCGGATAATTTCAGCGCCTTTTTCGTACACCGTCAGGGTGTAGAAGTTATTCATCTCAATGACTTTATCCGGGCGGATCGGATGGGCCATTGGGCTGGCATCTTCTGCAAATTGCAGACCACGCATAGTGCGCACGTTGTTGATGCGGTTTACCGCCCGCGATCCCAGATCGGAGCTGAACTCCTGATCGCGGAAGACGGTTAAGCCCTCTTTCAGGCTCAGCTGGAACCAGTCGCGGCAGGTGACGCGGTTCCCGGTCCAGTTATGGAAATATTCGTGGCCGATAACGCGTTCGATATCGAGGTAATCTTTATCCGTTGCGGTATCGGTACGCGCCAGCACGTATTTGGAGTTGAAGATGTTAAGACCTTTATTCTCCATCGCGCCCATATTGAAGAAATCGACAGCAACGATCATATAGATGTCGAGGTCATATTCGAGGCCAAAGCGCGTTTCATCCCACTTCATGGAGTTGATGAGGGAGGTCATTGCCCACGGGGCGCGGTCAAGGTTGCCACGGTCCACGAACAGCTCCAGCGCGACTTCACGGCCAGAGCGCGTTTTAAAGGTGTCGCGCAGAACATCGAAATCGCCCGCCACCAGCGCAAACAGGTAGCAGGGTTTAGGGAACGGATCCTGCCACTGTACCCAGTGACGGCCATTCTCCAGTTCCCCTTCACCAATCCGGTTGCCGTTGGAAAGCAGGTACGGGTACAGCGTTTTGTCGGCAATAATTTTGGTGGTAAAGCGCGCCAGGACGTCCGGGCGATCCAGATACCAGGTAATGTGGCGGAACCCTTCGGCTTCACATTGGGTGCACAGGGCTACGCCTGACTGGTAAAGCCCTTCCAGCGCGGTATTGGCGGCAGGGCTGATTTCATTCACGATGCGCAGGGTAAAGCGTTCCGGCAGGTTGTCGATGACCAGCTGGTTGCCTTCTTCTTTATAGTCTGACCAGGCTTCATCATTAATATGCAGGGAAACCAGCGTCAGGTCTTCACCATCCAGACGCAGCGGCACGGCTGTCGCGCTCTGGCGCGTCACCTGGCTTACCGCCGTCACGACGGTTTTTGTGGCATCCAGGTCGAAGGTCAGATCGATATCGCTTATCAGGTAATCCGGCGCACGGTAGTCGTGGCGGTATTTAGCTTGTGGCTGTTGTGTCATAGAAAACCTTATGCATCGTTTGTCGAGTAACGATTCAATATATTCCGGTTGTGTAAAACGCGCTATGCAGAATGTTCATCTTTTCAGGCACAACGCCGTTTTTGCTACATTTTTATAACACGGGGCACGAAATGCACTCGACCATAAAGTGTGCTTATGTTGTGATCGGGGTTCAATAAATCACTAAACAGGGTATACTCCGGAGTTGTTTATTGTACTAAACGCTCCCGTGAGAGGATGCTACAGCGCACCTATGACTCAATTCGCTTCTCCGGTTCTGCATACGTTGCTGGATACCGACGCGTACAAGCTGCATATGCAGCAAGCCGTGTTTCACCACTATCATGATGTTCATGTTGCGGCGGAATTTCGCTGCCGGGGTGACGACTTGCTGGGTATCTACGCAGATTCCATTCGTGAACAGGTCGATGCCATGCAGCATCTGGCGCTCACCGATGACGAATATCAGTGGCTTTCAGGCCTGCCTTTCTTTAAAGCGGACTATCTGAACTGGCTGCGTGAGTTCCGCTATAAGCCGGAACAGGTCACCGTCACCAATGATAACGGCAAGCTGGACATTCGTCTGACCGGCCCGTGGCGCGAAGTGATCATGTGGGAAGTGCCGCTTCTGGCCGTGATCAGCGAGCTGGCCCACCGCTATCGCTCCCCTGAAACCGGTGTAACGCAGGCGGTTGCCGCTCTGGAGAATAAACTCGTTGAGTTTTCCAGACTGACAGAAGGGCTGGATATGTCCCGCTTCCGTCTGATGGACTTTGGCACGCGCCGCCGCTTCTCTCGCGAGGTTCAGGAAGCCATTGTCAGACGTCTGCAACAGGAGCCGTGGTTCGTTGGCACCAGTAACTACGATCTGGCGCGTCGCCTCGATTTAACGCCGATGGGTACCCAGGCGCACGAATGGTTCCAGGCGCACCAGCAGATCAGCCCTGACCTTGCCAACAGCCAGCGCGCCGCCCTCGCCGCGTGGCTTGAGGAGTACCCGGATCGGCTGGGTATTGCCCTTACCGACTGCATTACCATGGACGCGTTCCTGCGCGACTTTGGCCCTGAGTTTGCCGAACGCTACCAGGGTTTGCGCCATGATTCCGGGGACCCGGTTGAATGGGGTGAGAAAGCCATCGCCCATTACGAAAAACTGGGTATCGATCCCATGAGTAAGGTGCTGGTCTTCTCCGATAACCTTGACCTGGCGAAAGCCGTCGACCTTTATCGCCACTTCTCATCGCGGGTGAACCTGAGTTTCGGAATTGGTACGCGCTTAACCTGTGATATCCCCCAGGTGAAACCGCTGAACATCGTCATAAAGCTAGTGGAATGTAACGGTAAGCCGGTCGCGAAGCTCTCCGACAGCCCGGGCAAAACCATCTGCCATGACAAAGCGTTTGTCCGCGCATTACGTAAAGCCTTCGATCTGCCTCAGGTTAAAAAAGCCAGTTAACGGCTTCGGGGGAGCCTTCATGGCTCCCCTTCTCTTATTAATTTCTTATTTCTTCTCTTAAGACGGTGAAATTTACTTGTCTGATAGCGGATGGCAGGTAACATAGATATCCCCCCTATAAGGGCGGACAAGTGTTTATTTTTTCCGACTATTAACAGAGAGAATATTATGAGCGTTGTGCCTGTAGCCGACGTACTCCAGGGCCGTGTCGCCGTTGACCAGGAGGTCACCGTGCGCGGATGGGTGCGTACTCGCCGAGATTCTAAAGCTGGCATCTCCTTCCTCGCCGTCTATGACGGTTCCTGCTTTGATCCTGTACAGGCCGTCATTAATAATTCTCTGCCCAATTACAATGATGACGTTCTGCACCTGACAACCGGCTGTTCCGTGATCGTCACCGGTGTTGTGGTGGCCTCTCCGGGCCAGGGTCAGAGCTACGAAATTCAGGCGACCTCGGTGGAAGTGACCGGCTGGGTTGAAGATCCAGACACCTATCCGATGGCTGCAAAGCGTCACAGCATCGAATATCTGCGTGAAGTTGCGCACCTGCGTCCGCGCACCAACCTGATTGGTGCAGTGGCGCGCGTGCGTCATACGCTGGCGCAGGCGCTGCATCGCTTCTTTGACGAGCAGGGTTACTTCTGGGTGTCTACTCCGCTGATCACGGCATCCGATACCGAAGGCGCAGGTGAAATGTTCCGCGTTTCAACGCTGGATATGGAAAACCTGCCACGTACGCCGGAAGGAAAAGTCGATTACGACAAAGACTTCTTTGGTAAAGAAGCCTTCCTGACGGTTTCCGGCCAGCTCAACGGCGAAACCTACGCCTGTGCGCTGTCTAAGATCTACACCTTCGGCCCAACCTTCCGTGCGGAAAACTCTAACACCAGCCGTCACCTGGCGGAATTCTGGATGCTGGAGCCGGAAGTCGCCTTTGCCGATCTGAATGACGTGGCTGGCCTGGCAGAAGCGATGCTGAAATACGTGTTCAAAGCCGTTCTCGAAGAACGCGCAGACGACATGAAATTCTTCGCTGAGCGTGTCGATAACGACGCCATCGCCCGTCTTGAGCGCTTCGTCTCCGCAGACTTCGCGCAGGTGGATTACACCGACGCGGTCGCTATCCTGGAAAAATGCGGCGAGAAATTCGAAAACCCGGTTTACTGGGGCGTGGATCTCTCCTCCGAGCATGAACGTTATCTGGCAGAGAAGCACTTCAAAGCACCGGTTGTGGTGAAAAACTATCCGAAAGACATTAAGGCGTTCTATATGCGCCTTAACGAAGATGGTAAAACCGTTGCCGCGATGGATGTTCTGGCGCCGGGCATCGGTGAGATCATCGGTGGCTCCCAGCGTGAAGAGCGCCTGGATGTGCTGGACGCGCGTATGCAGGAGATGGGCCTGAACCCGGCGGACTACAGCTGGTATCGCGATCTCCGTCGTTACGGCACCGTTCCGCACTCTGGCTTTGGCCTGGGCTTCGAACGTCTGATTGCTTACGTAACAGGTGTTCAGAACGTACGTGATGTGATTCCGTTCCCACGCACACCGCGTAACGCAAGTTTCTAACCGACCAAATCATTAATGGCCAGCAAATGCTGGCCATTATTTTATCCTGCAATGTCAGTTTTCGTCAGTCAAAAGTAAGCGTCTATAAACCACAACCCCGCAATTCCCTCTACCTGTTACCTTTTGTTTCCACGAAATATCCTTAGACAAAAAAATAACCCTATTCTTATTGCGCTTAATACAATCCTTACGTAATAGCACAAAAAACAACCACTTTCACAGCCATCTGGATGGCTTTTGTCGATTATAAGAAAAAATGAGCCGTTTAACTTCTGTTTATACGAAAGACCTTTAGCTAAATTAAACATAAGGAAATCATATATATAAGAATAAAGCGGAGGTTTAATTCACCAGAACGCGCTGAAGTTTGAGGTGCTTCACAAAGTTCCCAAAAATACATATTTAGTTACACATATTTTCTTTTGGTAACTGAATCTTGAAGATTGTAGCACTTTCAGTGTAGCGAAACGGTTCTATGAATGGAAAGATGCCTGTCAGACACATAAAGACACCTAACTCTCATCAATAGTTCCGGAAATATTTATTGACAGAATTTATTGACGGCAGTGGCGAGTGTCATAAAAAAACCAATGAGGGTAATAAATAATGATGAAGCGCAATATCCTGGCAGTGGTAGTCCCTGCCCTGCTGGTAGCCGGTGCAGCAAACGCTGCTGAAATCTATAACAAAGACGGCAACAAATTAGATCTTTACGGGAAAGCAGTTGGCCTGCATTACTTCTCTGATTACGCGGGCAACGATGGCGACAACACTTACGCGCGTCTGGGCTTCAAAGGTGAAACTCAGATCAACGATCAGCTGACTGGCTACGGTCAGTGGGAATACAACTTCCAGGGTAACAACTCTGAAGGCGGCGATGCGCAGAACGGCAACAAAACCCGTCTGGCATTCGCAGGTCTGAAATTTGGTGACGCAGGCTCCTTCGACTACGGTCGTAACTACGGTCTGGTCTATGACGCAATCGGCATCACCGATATGCTGCCTGAGTTCGGCGGCGACACCGGCGCGAGCGATAACTTCTTCGCAGGCCGTACGGGTGGTCTGGCGACTTACCGTAACAGCAACTTCTTCGGCCTGGTTGACGGTCTGAACTTTGGTGTTCAGTACCTGGGCAAAAATGAACGTGATGACGCGGTACGTTCCAACGGCGACGGCTGGGCGACCTCTCTGAGCTATGACTACGAAGGCTTCGGCATTGTCGGTGCTTATGGCGCCGCTGACCGTACCAACAACCAGCAGACGCTGGAATGGGGTGAAGGCGACAAAGCTGAACAGTGGGCAACCGGCCTGAAATACGACGCGAACAACATCTACCTGGCAGCCATTTATGGCGAAATGCGTAACGCAGCGCGCCTGGGCAGCCGTGGTTTCGCTAACAAGTCTCAGGACTTCTCTGTTGTCGCTCAGTACCAGTTCGATTTCGGCCTGCGTCCATCCATCGCTTACTACAAATCTAAAGCGAAAGACGTAGAAGGTATCGGTGACGAAGACTACATCAACTACGTTGATATCGGTGCGACCTACTACTTCAACAAAAACATGTCTACCTATGTTGACTATCAGATCAACCAGCTGAAAGACGACAACAAGCTGGGCATCAACAACGACGACATCGTGGCTCTGGGTCTGGTTTACCAGTTCTAATCAGCACACCTCGTTGCTATATGCTTAATGAACAGGGCTTCGGCCCTGTTTTTTTATTCCCGAGAGAAAATAATAGCGACTTTTGAAAAGCCGCACGCTTTTCGTCGCAAACGGTTGGCATTTTGTAAATCTACCGTTAACCTGATAGCGGATTTCACTTCTGTAATCACAATGGAACTTCGTCATGTTTGAGAACATTACTGCCGCTCCTGCCGACCCAATTCTGGGCCTGGCCGATCTGTTTCGTGCCGACGACCGCCCTGGCAAAATCAACCTGGGTATTGGTGTATATAAAGATGAAACCGGCAAAACTCCGGTACTGACCAGCGTCAAAAAAGCTGAGCAGTATCTGCTGGAAAACGAAACCACCAAAAACTACCTCGGTATTGATGGTATCCCTGAATTTGGTCGCTGCACCCAGGAGTTGCTGTTCGGCAAAGGCAGCACCATTGTGAGCGAAAAACGCGCCCGCACGGCGCAGACCCCAGGCGGTACCGGCGCACTGCGCGTGGCGGCAGATTTCCTGGCGAAAAACACCTCTGTGAAGCGTGTCTGGGTAAGCAATCCAAGCTGGCCGAACCACAAGAGCGTGTTTAATTCTGCGGGTCTGGAAGTCCGTGAATACGCCTACTATGACGCGGCAAACCATGCGCTGGACTTCGATGGTTTGCAGGCCAGCCTGAGCGAAGCCCAGGCGGGCGATGTGGTGCTGTTCCATGGCTGCTGCCATAACCCAACTGGTATCGATCCTACGCTTGAACAGTGGGAACAGCTGGCTAAGCTGTCCGTTGAAAAAGGCTGGCTGCCGCTGTTCGACTTCGCTTACCAGGGCTTTGCCCGTGGTCTGGAAGAAGATGCTGAAGGTCTGCGCGCATTCGCCGCCGTCCATCAGGAGCTGATTGTCGCAAGCTCCTATTCCAAGAACTTTGGTCTGTATAACGAGCGTGTCGGCGCCTGTACGCTGGTGGCCGCTGACGATCAAACTGTCGATCGCGCATTCAGCCAGATGAAGTCCGTGATCCGCGCTAACTACTCCAACCCACCGGCACACGGTGCGTCTGTAGTTGCGACGATCCTGAGCAACGATGCGCTGCGCGCAATCTGGGAACAAGAGCTGAACGATATGCGTCAGCGCATTCAACGCATGCGTCTGCTGTTTGTGAACACGCTGGCTGAGAAAGGCGCCGACCGTGACTTCAGCTTCATCATCAAGCAGAACGGCATGTTCTCCTTCAGCGGTCTGACCAAAGAGCAGGTGCTGCGCCTGCGTGAAGAGTTTGGCGTCTATGCCGTTGCCTCTGGCCGCGTGAACGTTGCAGGTATGACGCCTGACAACATGGCGCCACTGTGCGAAGCCATTGTCGCGGTGCTGTAACCTGCACCCATAAAAAAAGCCTGCATCGCGCAGGCTTTTTTATTGAAAGGGTTTACCAGACAGGCATTTCATCCTGAAGGAACGGGTTATGCAACCGCTCATCGCCCAGCGTTGACATTGGTCCGTGTCCAGGGATAAACGTCACATCATCACCTAACGGTAATAACTTCTGCTTAATCGACTGAATCAGCTGACCGTGATCGCCGCGTGGGAAATCGCTGCGTCCTACGCCCCCTTTGAAAATCACGTCACCGGAAATCAGCAGACGCGACGCGTCATCAAAGAAGACAATATGGCCAGGCGTATGCCCGGGGCAATGCAACACCTGTAAAGTTACATTCCCTACGTTAACGCGATCGCCTTCGCTCAGCCAGCGGTCCGGTGTCAGTGGCTGACAGTCATCCAGACCAAACATGCGGCTTTGGGCAGGCAGCCCCTGAAGCCAGAACTCATCTTCTTTTTCCGGGCCGATAATCGGCACACCGTAGTGTTCAGCCAGTTCAGCCGCTGCACCCACATGGTCAAGATGGCCATGGGTCAGTAAAATCTGCATCAGCGTTACACCGCTGGCAGCGACTTCCTGCTTGATTGTCTCAGCGTCGCCACCGGGATCAACAAGCGCGGCCAGTTTAGTTTGTTCACACCAGATCAATGAACAGTTCTGTGAGAACGCGGTAACCGGAATAATACGATAGTTCATACTGCTCCTGTGTTTCGTTATTACCAGTGCCGAACCGGCCCGGTATCAATATGCACAAAGTTGCTACGTGGGTAGTATCCTACACCACCTGCGCGCATAGATAACGCCGCTTTGCGAATATTGGCTAACGAAACGCCTTCAATATGGAAATCCATCGCCTGCCCTTTGGTGTGATAGCTTTTTTTCGCTACCCCACGGCTGTGGGCGCGCAGTTCATTGTTGGTATCCAGAGAGCGATAGCCAGAAATGAGTTGCACCGGCCTTTTGGTCCCCAGCAGTCCCTGCAAGCGGTAAAGCTGATCGAATAATCCAGGGTCGATGGCTTTGATTTTGTTCGCGCGGAAATCACGGAAAAAATGGTTGAGTCGTGCTAATTCATCCTGAATATAGCCTCTGCCATCGAAAAATTCCGCTTTAAGCGTCTCACCAGTATGCAGATTGTTGAGCGTTAAAATACGCGGACGAGGTGTCGAGAGGGTGGCAAATGCTGGCGTCGGAAGGATGGCTGCTGCGCCCAGCGCAACGCCACCTAACGCCAGCAATTTGCGGCGATTAGCGTCAAATTTGTCCATGATAATCAGGTCTACAGGTAAAAGAAATTGTCAATATGCTTAGCGCACGAAGGGCACCATAACTGGCAAAGCCTGCTACGTCAAGGCGCCCAATCCCAGTGAATACGCGGCTTTCAGCCAGATCGCCTCATATTCACCATAACTTACGACAATCATTTTTACCGAACTACTTCATTTACCTGATTAATTGTTCCGCTTTTGGCAAGATTTGTGCGCCGGATCGCGCTGTCAGATCATAATTGTAAATATCTGTACGATACTGGGTACGTCCGTCCGCGCCCACAAACGCCGTCAGATAGTAAAGATTGACCGGAATATTGTGGCGGATATTGACGTAACGCGTATCCCCCTGCTTCAGGGCATCTGATATCCGCGTATCGTTCCAGCCTGCATCCTGCAACAGCATATTCGCCAGTTCGGAGGCCTTATTCACGCGAACGCAGCCAGAACTGAGCGCGCGTGCGTCTTTCTGGAACAGATTATGGTTCGGGGTATCATGCAGATAGATTGCGTCCGAACTTGGCATATTGAATTTGTAACGTCCGAGCGAGTTATGCGCACCCGGTGCCTGCTGGAAACGGAACGGCAGGTTCGAAGGCGTAATCGTTGACCAGTCGACCATCCAGGGGTCAATCGCTTCTTTGCTGTTCCAGCCACGCATCACCGTATAGTTATGTCGCTCCAGATAGCCCGGGTCATTCCAGACCTTAGGCAGGATATCTTTGCGCGCCAGCGTCGGCGGCACGTTCCACGGCGGGTTAACCACCACGTTATTCAGCGCGCTGCTCATCATCGGCGTTTTGCGGTCAGGTCGACCCACAATCACGCGGGACGCCAGCACTTCGCTACCGTCCTGATAATAGACCAGGGAGTACGCCGGAATGTTGACCATAATGCCGGTGGATAACGTGCCCGGCAGCAAGCGCAAGCGCTGGATATTCAACGCCAGCACCCCTGCCCGCTGGGCCGGAGAGACGTTCAGCCAGTCGCGAGTCGATGGACCAATCACGCCGTCGGCGCCCAGCCCCTGCGCGGCCTGGAACTGCTTCACTGCCGCGACCAGCTCGCGATCGTAAGCGGCGGGCTTATTGCTCAGTGCAACGGCGGTTTTCTCTTTTACCGGCGCCGACGGGCTGACGACTGCGTTTTGCGTCTCGTCGCCGGGCAGAGCAATTTTAGGGCCGCTGTCAAGCATGCCAGACCGTTTCATAATTTCGCGAATCGCAGGCACATCGCTGCTCCATTGTCCCGGACGCAGCGTTGCTGTTCCACGCAACTGAGGCCACGGGCGGGAATCCGCGACCAGCTCAAGAAGCGACTGATGCATCGTGGCATACTGCGGGTGGGCGGGCGCAAGGCTTGCGATAAAGCGCGGCAGTTCACCGTTGTCCAGCGACAGCTGCCACTGATTAATGACGGACAGCGCGGGCGTCGCCAGCTTGTACGGTTTACTGCTGTATAACCAGCGGTTGCCGTTCACCGAAATCCCCGCCACAAACTGCAAGTAGCCCATCATGGCATCAGACAGCACCACGTCACGCGCCTGTCCGGTAACGGCAGGGTCGGTCAGGAGTTCAACCCAGGTCGTGAACTGTGGCTGAAAACCTGCAATCGCCACTTCAGCCAGTTGCTGCTGGAAGGCACGTACCGCCTCGCGATTTTCCCACATCGGTTTCATATCGCGCGCAGCGTAAAGCAGCGTGAGCTGGTTAATATAAGCGGGAGTATAGCCCGAGGGCAGCCCGGTCATAAGCTGCTGGCGTAATGATTCAGTATCGATGCCTTCCGGCAGCGGTTTAATGCCGGCCATGATGGCCGTCGCCGGAGACTGATCCAGCGGTTGTGACAGCGACGTCGGCTGCGCGCCCATCGTCGCGGAGCTGTCAGTCGGTACAATTTCAGGCTCATCGGCCTGAGCGGTAAACAGTGGAGCAAACATCACTGTCAGGCACAAACTCAGCGCAGACAGTTGACGACCACGATCTTTCTTAAGCAACATCCCTTGCCCCCTGTTTTTCACGACATGCCCAGTATTATGGAGCTTTCCTTCAGTATAGAAAGGCATACACGCTGCTGCCTTACCTTATGTAAAGAAGTTTAAAGATAACGCAGCCCTGAACACAAGTTAAGTGAATAAAAAAAGCGACGCCTGAGCGCCGCCTTTTATCATACCCGGGGTTAAGAGGCGTCAGCCGTGCCCGGTAAAGACTCCGGAGGCTGCGGCGCAAAGCCACGCAGACCTACGACGTGTACATGTTCACTGTTCTGGAACACTTTACGCACCAGCTTATAGGTTGTCCCTTTTTCCGGACTGATGTTTTCCGGCGCCGCGATGATGAGCTGCATATCGAGTCGCTCGCAAAGCTCAAACAGCGTGGCGATGGAGCGGGCGTCGAGACGCGCGGCTTCATCGAGGAACAGCAGACGGCATGGAGAGATGTCCTTGCCGCGCAGACGACGCGCTTCATCTTCCCAGCTCTGCACCACCATCACCAGAATCGACATACCGGTACCGATGGCTTCACCGGTAGAGAGCGCACCGGATTCCGCGCGCAGCCAGCCGTCTGAGCCACGGTTAACCTCAACTTCCATTTCCAGATAGTTGCGGTAGTCCAGCAACTCCTCGCCGATGGTTTGCGGCGTACGCTGGCCCATGTCAATCTGCGGATTCAGACGCTGATACAGCTTCGCCAGCGCTTCGGAGAAGGTCAGGCGGTTACTGTTGAACAGATCCTGATGCTGCTCATGCTGTTCAGACAACACGTCAAGCAGCGTGGAGTGCGCCTCACGCACGTTCACGTTCAGCCGCACGCTGTTGACCTGGCCAAACGACACGCTTTGCAGGCCCTGGTTCAGCTGACGGATACGGTTCTGCTCGCGCTGAATGGTTTTACGAATAATATTCGCCACGCTGCGGGAGCTGATTGCCAGCTTCTGCTCGCGGGAGGTCAGCTCCTCCGTCAGACGGCCCAGCTCGATCTCCATCTGTTCGATCGCTTCAACCGGATCGTCGGTACGGATGATGTCCTGACGAATACGCTCGCGTAAGTGCTGATAAACCGCCACGAAGAACTGAATTTTGCGCTCAGGACGCTTCGGATCTTCGGACATGCGCAGCACGTCGCGCAGGTGTTCATTGTCCGCCACGGCAAGACGCAGCGCACCCAGCGCCTTATCCGACATAGAGCGCAGTTCATCGGCTGACAGGTACGCCAGCTCGCGACGGTGCAGACGACGCTCCACGTTGTTGTCCTTCACCATGCGCATCACCGCGCACCAGCCCGCCTTCGCGGTCACAACCTGTTCACGCATCTCAAAATAGTCGCGCTCCAGCTTGCGCAGACGACGCGTCAGGTTGTCCATCTCCGCTTCACAGAAGGTCAGCGCTTTTTCGAGCTGATTACGACGCGCACGGTTGTTGCTGAGCTGAGCATGCAGCTCATCACGGCGAATACGCGCCCGCTCTTCTGCGCCGCTGTCGGCGCGCACGCCAATGTCCTGCAACTCTTTATGCAGGTCATTTAACAGCTCTTTCTTGGTGTCGAAGGAGCTTTTCAGCGATGCCATGACCTGGCTGTACTGGCTCAGCTGTGCAGCGTGAGTACGCATCGCTTCACGGGCGCGCGTTCGTTCCGCTTCGGCCTGCTCAAGACGCTGGCGCAGCTTCTCATTCAGATCGCTGTTCCCGCTCAGCATTTCTGCTGAATCGGAGTAGCCGAAGTGTGCGCGACGTTGCACCACTTCCGTGAGGGCAAACGCCTGCTGACGCGCTTCGCGCTGCACCTGCTGTGACCAGGCGTAATCTTCTTTTAACTGCTCAAACTGTTCCGGGTCGCTCTGGAGAACGGAAACCATCGGCTCCAGTTTTGCCAGCTGATTGCCGTGTTGCTGCACAAAGCGCGCCGCTTCCTGCGCTTCGTCCAGACGTTCCTGAATCTCATCCACGCGGTCGGCGAGCGTATCGTCCGCCAGCAGGTTCAGGCGCGGCAGGATGCGGTTAAGGGCCGCAACGCCTTCTTTCGCCTGCTCAAACTGCACGCGGCTTTGCTGGTTGTCATTTTCATGGCTGGCAAGCGCACGCTCCAGCTCACCGCGGCGGGTGTTGAGCTTACGAATTTCGGCTTCCGGATCGGGCTGGAAGGCAACGCCCAGATGGCTGCCGATAAAGCGGCTGAACGCCTGATGCAGACGCTGGGTTTTCTGCACGTCAAACGACAGGGTCGCAAAACGCTCTGAAAGCGTTTCACGCTCGGCGTGCAGGCTTTCAATACGGTTTTCACGCGCGGCGCGGCCAAACAGCGGCAGTTCCGGGAAGCGCGAATAGCGCCACTGGCGATCGGCGATTTTCACCACCACCGCTTTTTCCAGCTCGTCGACGCTGAATACGCTGTCATCAAACGACTGCGGATCCCCTTCGATGAGGTAGAGATCTTCCGGGCAGTCTTCCAGCCCTGCAAGCTGGTCAGAAATCAGCGACAGATCCGGCACTACAATCGCGTTACGGGACGGACCGTACAGCGCGGAGAAGTACGGCGCATCGTCCATGCCGACGTCGTCGTAAATTTCAGACAGCAGCACGCCGCCGAAACGCTCGGCTAACGCATTCAGGCGCGGATCTTCTGAGCCGCCAGGCTGGCTTAAACGCTCGATTTCTTCATCGACGTCACGCTTGCGCGCGCCCACTTCGTCACGCTCAACAATCGCTTCGCGTTCGCGCTCCAGCAGCTGTTGCATGTATTCGGTGACGTCCTGGCTGGAGGCAAACTCCTGACCACACTGCTCGCTGAGCTGGTTCAGGCTGCTTTGTGCGGCCAGCCAGATCGGCGCACGCTGTAAGAGCGTCTTCGAACGGGACTGAAGCTGTTCCAGCTCCTGACGCAGCGTCATGCGCTGTTCGCTGGCGTTCGATACGGTATCGGACAGGGCCGCAATACGCGCTTCCAGCTCCTGATGCAGAGCCTCAAGCTCGTCGAAATCGTAATTTTTACCCTGACGTTTGCAGAATTCCGCCAGCAGACGCTCAGCTTCCTGCTGTTCACGCAGACGCTGTTCCAGCTCGTTCAGGCGCATGCGCAGCGGCTGCACCTGCTCGGCCAGATGGCGCTGATTGACGCCGTCGCGCAGTAGCTCACGGGCAACGTCCCACGCTTCGTTACGCGCCAGCGGACCGTTGATCGCCACCACCAGCTGGTACGCCTGCTCAAACTGGCTGTGTGCCGTTTGCGCCACGCTCATTTTCTGATCGAGAGAAAGCAGTTTCTCAGTGGCTTCCTGCTCTTTGGCCTGGAAGGTATCCAGCCATTCGTCAGCGCTTTCAGGGGTCAGGTCCGGCAGGTGGCACAGCTCTTTGGCACGCTGCAACGCCTGCAGCGCCTGGTTGTATTGGATCGCGCGGGTCTGCTGCACGTCCAGCGCCTGCTGGTAGTCTGCGAGCTGGCTTTTCAGCTCATCCACTTCCAGCTCGGCGGCTTCCGCGCGGGCTTCGTTCTCTTCCTGCAAATCGGCGGCTTCTGCCACCACTTCATTTTGCTCTTCAAGACGAATTTGCAGCTCATCGAGATCGGCTTCATAGCGCTCGATTTTTTCCTGCTGACGCAGCGCGGTTTGCACCAGGTTCAGATGATCGCTGGCCGCCTGGTAATCGGCTTCCAGATCCCCTTCGGCACCGTTGTGCTCGCCCAGTTCGCGCGCCATTTCGACATGCTTATACTGCTCGGCGACCAGCTGTTTGCGGGAGGTAAACAGCTCGCGGCGGTATTCCAGCGCCTGATCGAGATGAATACGGCGCTCGTTGGCGTGACGCATATAGTCTGCCGCCACGTAGTTGGTGGCTTCGCTGATCAGGTGCTTAAACAGATCGCGGTCAGATTGCGTAACGCGAATCGCTTCCAGCGTCATGCGGTTTTCACGCAGCGCGGCTTCCATATCCTGGAAGGCCTTACGCACGCCGCTGTTTTCCGGCAGCAGGTAGTCGCGCAGGGAGCGGGTAATGGCGCTTGAGATACCGCCGTACAGGGAGGCTTCAATCAGACGGTAGTATTTACTACGATCTGACGCGCTGCGCAGACGACGGGCCACCACGCCGAGATCGAACATCAGAGAGTGGTAGTCGGTAATGGAGTTAAACTGCTTAAACTGCACGCCTTCGATGGCTTCCAGCTTGTCTTTCAGCTCCTGGAGCGTCAGAACGCGCGCCTGTCGTTCATTCAGGGTTTCCGTCAGCAGCGCGGTCGGCTGCACGGAGGTTGGCAGCCCCTGGATCGCAAACGGTTTGATATCTACTTTACGGTCGCGGCCGGCAACCTGCTGCAGGCGCACGCCTACAACCACGCGCTGATGACGGGAGTTGATCACGTCCAGCACCGAATAACAGACGCCCGCTTTCAGCTTACCGTGCAGCCCTTTATCTCGGGAGCCGCTCGTTGCACCCGCTTCAGTGGTGTTACGGAAGTGCAGCAGGGTCAGGTCAGGGATCAGCGCCGTCACGAAGGCCGCCATGGTGGTGGATTTACCTGCCCCGTTACCGCCGGAGAGCGTTGTCACCAGCTCATCCAGATCGAAGGTTCGGGCAAAGAAGCCGTTCCAGTTAATCAGCGTTAGTGAGCGAAATTTACCGCGTTCAATCATTACTCTTCCTCCCCGCTATCCGGCTGATTCTCTTCGTGCTCGTCATTGAGCTGCAAATGGTTTTCCACCGGCATCGCTTCACCGTCACGGATCATGCGCAGCTGTGCTTCACGCGCATCGTCACCCGCACGCACGTCGGCACCAAAGCGGAAGACCGATTCGGTAATGCGGAACTTGCTGCTGTCGTGACCCATGAACCAGACCATTCCCAGACGGCGCAGACGGTTCAGGGAAGAGCGAACTTTTTCCTGTAATTTCTGACGGTCCAGATCGGACCCCGTCGAGCGATTATTTACCAGCTTGAGCAGCTTGCTTTCATCCGCCAGCGACAGCAGCTCATCGTAAAGCTCCTGCTGGGTGAAGATCCCTTCATTCGCCAGACGTTCCGGGCTGAGGTAGAGGTAGCAGAGAATTTTGCCGACCATCATATCCAGTTCGGAAAGCACCGAGCGCGGAATAAGCGTAGTAGAGCGCGGACGCAGGTAGAAAAACCCTTCCGGCGCGCGGATCAGCTCAACGTTATAGCGAGCGTAAAACTCTTCCAGATACTCCTGAAAGTCCATCAAAAAGGCGTGATTATCCAGCTCGTCAAGGCCAATGTGACGACCGGCACGCAGCTGGCTGTCCAGCGCCGGAAACAACGGATTCGCCAGCGCCTGTGCCAGCTTAACTGGCATCACTTGTTCAATATTTGTCAATGACATGCGCCTGTACCTTGGCTCCGTAATCGTTAATCGGTTGCCACTTCGGCGGCAGTCCGGTGAAATCGGCTTGTGCGATGCCCAGGCGCACCGCCTGGTCTACAACAATGCGGGCTACATCGAAGTGGCGCGCTCGCGGATACTGCGCCAGATAGTCGCGTACCACGAGGCCAAGATCCAGCGGTGCTTGTCTGGCTTTATAGACAGCGAGCTGTTCTTCGATCATCGCCGCAAGCTGCTCGCGAATTTCGTTAAATTCTTCGTATTCCAGATCCGGCGGCAGTTCACCGGTGACCTCTTCATCACGCAGCGCCATCTCTTCGTCGCGCATATCCAGAAGACGATCGGCGTTGGCGTAGGTCAGCGCCCACGGCGCATCAAAGTAGGTCTGTACCGACTGGCGCAGACGCTGAGCAAAGACGCGGTTCTTATCCATATCGATGGCGGTACGGATAAATTTATGCACGTGGCGGTCGTAACCGATCCACAGGTCGATCGACTGCTGTCCCCAGCTGATAATGCGGTCAAGCTTACTCTGCAAATCAAACACCAGACGGTCGATAAAATGCAGATCGTCGTGCGCCATCGTCGCGTCCTGGATGCGCAGCAGGTTGGCCTGTAGCTTATCCCCAGCCGCCTCCAGCGTATCCTGCAACTCACGTAGCGTACCGGACGTTTCTGACAGCAAAAGTTCACAGCTGGAGATGGCCGCACGCCAGTCTTTATTCAGCAGTTGAGCGATATCGTCTTTGACCTGCTGCTGCTGTTCGTCCATCAGACGTTGAGTCAGATCGATACTGTCGAAAATCTCGGCGACCGAGTATTTTAGCGGCGCGTAAACGTTGCGATGCCAGTGGAATTCGTCACCGTTTTCATCAGCCGCGTCGGCGGCACGCTTCAGCTCGCCTGCAACAATGGAGAGCTGCATGGAGAGACGCAGCGTGGAAAATTCGCGCTGGCGGATGTAATAGTCGGTAATGCCAATGCCCAGTGGCGTAAGACGATAGATGGCGTTTCCTTCCGCCTGCTCGCTGGTAAAGCGGTTCAGCAGACGTTGACGCACCATATCATTGATTGCGTTGTTGGCACGCACGCTAATGGTTTCGCTGGTTTGCTCAAACGCATCACTGACGTGGCGGAACGCATCCACCAGTTCGCCTTCACTCATTTCGCCATCCAGGCGTTCGCCGTTTAGCGTCGCAACCGCCAGCAGGAATGAGAGTCTGTCTACCGGCAGCGAGATGGAGAAATCGTTTTTCCTGGCCCAGGCAACCAGTTCGGGGACTGTCTGGGAAAATTCACTCATAGATTATCCTTGCATCTGCGGCTTGCGCGCGGTGACGTGGATATAGCGGCCAAGGCTCAGATAAGGCTCCTGGCGGCAGTACCGCGTCTCTATTTCTGTTAAGGCGTCTAAACAGTCATCCTGTTTTTGTTTATCACGCAGATAATCATGAAACACCCTCACGCCGGTTTTGCCGGTAATTTCCCAACCGATCTCCTCCAGCCAGCCATAGACCTGCTGCGGTTCACGGGGGAAATCCGGTGAAAGCGTGCGTCGTTTCTTTTTATACATGCCCTGCTGTACATAGCCAAAATTGCCGACCAGCACGTTTCGCATTAGCAGGCCGTTGGCATTGTAAAACATCAGCGATAACGCACCGCCCGGGCGCAACATCGACCACAGCGTTTTTAACATCGCTTGTGGTTCGGCGACCCATTCGAGCACAGCATGAAACAATATCAGATCAACCTGCGTTTCCAAATGCTGCGGAATGTCCTGAGCGGCGCAATGTATAAAATGCATGTTGTCGCTCACACCTTTCTCTTCTGCCGCTCGCCCGGCGCGCGCAACCATCTCGGCAGAAAGATCGCAAAGCGTGACGTGATGTCCCCGCTGCGCCATCAGAATTGCAGTCTGCCCTTCCCCACCGCCGGCATCCAGTACGCGCAACGGTCGGTCACCAAATTCAGCCAGCAGCTTATCCAGATCCTGCCAGAGGATCGTCTGACGAAGCTGACCTTTGGTGGTGCCATAAATGTTGCGCGAAAACTTTTCCGCGATGTCATCAAAATTGCGATCCCGCATTGGGAGGGTTCCACTCACTGCAAAACCGCTATTTTGTCACACCCGCGCGGAGAATGAACCACTCTGGTGTAATATCACGGGCAATCGCCTGCTGTATGGTTAAAAAAGGAACCAAAAAGGATGCTTTTTACCCTAAAAAAATATATCGGAGGCATGATGCTTCCCCTTCCCCTGCTGTTGCTTCTCATCGCGCTGGGGCTGGCATTGATATGGTTTAGCCGCTTTCAGAAAAGCGGTAAATCCCTCGTCACCGTGGGCTGGCTGGCGCTGCTGTTACTCAGCCTGCAACCGGTCGCTGACGGTTTGTTACGCCCGATTGAAAACACCTACCCGACGTGGCAGGGAAACCAGAAGGTGGACTACATCGTGGTGCTGGGCGGCGGGTATACCTGGGATCCGAACTGGGCGCCCAGCTCGAACCTGATCAACAACAGTCTGCCGCGTCTGAACGAGGGGATCCGCCTGTGGCTGGCCAATCCAGGATCGAAGATGATCTTCACGGGCGCTGCGGCAAAAACCAACCCGGTAAGTACCGCTGAAGCAGGGGCAAGAGTGGCTGAATCGCTTGGCGTACCACGTTCCGCCATCATCACACTGGATAGCCCAAAAGATACCGAAGAAGAAGCTGCTGCGGTGAAACAAGCCATCGGTGATGTGCCGTTCCTGCTGGTGACCTCTGCTTCACACCTGCCGCGCGCAATGATTTTCTTTGAGAATCAGGGCCTGCATCCGCTTCCTGCTCCGGCAAACCAGCTGGCCATTGACGCCCCGCTCAACCCGTGGGAACGGATAATCCCGTCCCCGGTATGGCTGATGCACAGCGACCGCGTCGGTTACGAGACGCTTGGCCGCCTGTGGCAGTGGCTTAAGGGTTCGTCAGGCAAGCCAGGGCAGGAGTGATTTTGCGGCCAGATCGAAACTGGCGCGATTAAAGCGCCCGGTGTTGACCAGTTGCGCCACCTCATCCCAGAGAAGATAGAGCCAGCGTCGCCAGAGAAAGGCCTCCGCAACGGGGGCGCGCTGAAGATAGTGCCAGAGCAAATCTTCCGCCGCCCCGCCCTCGCTCAGCCTGAACAGTTCGTACTCGCGCGGCGCCCAGAGCATGATCCCCGGCCCGACCATTGCCAGAAGCTGATCGCTGCGCGAGTCTTTAAGCATACTGCGCAGCGTGAAGTTGCCGTGAACCAGCACGCAGTTGTCGTTAAAACCCTCAAACAGCGTCGGAAGACATTCCCGGGTGCGGAACAGAATACGTTTGTCCTGCATCGTTAAACCGGTGTTGTTGAACTGGTTCAGCGTGCCCCAGAGCACTTCGACACGCTGGCGATACCATAGCGGCCACAGGTTTTCCTGGGTGCTGTCTACCGCGCCAACAAGACCCCGGCTGTCCTGCCGATGCCAGGCTAGCAGGGCCTCGACAATCTGATCTTTCAGCTGTTCCCAGCGCTCCGGTGTACGCGTCGGGGCTTCAACAGAAACCCCGCGTAAACGTTCAATAAGCAGAACATCCGGGCCGGGATGCTCCTCATGGGTCATCACGCCGTAGACCGTCGGCATACGGACAGTCCCTTCCCGCGCCAGCATCGACATTTTCCAGGCCAGTTGTCTGGCGACGCCCGGCGAGGTAAAACTTCTGGCCATCAGCGGCATGGGGTTTCCCTGACTGTCGTACAACGACCAGAGTGCGGTATCGGCCTTTTCATTCACGCATTCCACCCGGCTTAGCTGTTCGCCAAGGAGATGGCTGAGTTCAGCACGCAGCTGTTCCATATGAGATTACCCCCATTAAGACTACTGCTTTTATAATGAGCGCGCGAACCCCGGATGTCACCCGGTCGAGATCAATAATGAAAAAGAAAAGGAAGAGAACATCCCCCCAGAACGAGGGGATGGCAGCGAATTAACGCAATTCGACGCGTACGCGCTCGAGATCTTCAGGCGTATCCACGCCGGTGCCAGGGACTTCCTGGGCAACCGCAACGTGAATTTTCTCGCCGTACCACAGTATGCGAAGCTGTTCGAGCATTTCGATATGCTCAAGCGGGCTTGGTGCCCAGGCGACATAGCGACGAATAAAGCCGGCGCGGTAGCCGTAAATACCGATGTGGCGCAGGAAGGTTTCGCCGATCGTCTCTTTCGATTGCGCGAAACGATCGCGATCCCACGGAATGGTGGCGCGGGAGAAATAGAGCGCGTAGCCCTCTGCGTCCATGACCACTTTCACCGCATTCGGATTGAACGCCTCTTCAGCGTGGTGAATCGGCACCGCGAGGGTCGCCATGCCAACCTTACGCTGGGCCAGGTTGTCGGCCACCTGACGGATAATAGCCGCCGGGATCATCGGCTCATCGCCCTGCACGTTCACAATCACCGTCTCGTCACTGAAACCGCATTTTTCGACGACTTCCGCCAGGCGCTCGGTGCCTGACTGGTGGTCGGCACGGGTCATGCACACTTCCCCACCCGCGGCCTCAACCGCTCGCGCGACATCCGGGTGATCGGTGGCGACGATGACGCGTCCGGCGCCCGATTCGCGTGCCCGTTCAAGGACATGCACAATCATCGGTTTACCGTTGATATCTACCAGCGGTTTACCTGGCAGGCGCGTTGAAGCATAACGCGCAGGGATAATGACAACAAAACTCATGGTTTGATCTCTTCTGCCACCAGAGAACGGGCTTCATTTTCCAGCAGGACCGGAATACCGTCACGCAGCGGGAACGCCAGGCTGTCCAGTTTGCAAATCAGCTCTTGTTTATCCTGGCTGTAATACAGTTTGCCATTGCACACCGGGCAGGCAATAATTTCAAGTAAACGGTGATCCATAGTTCCTCCGTATGGGTAATTGCTAAAGCTTACCACATTCTTTTTTCAGGGAGTGCCTGTTTCCCAGCCACCTCGACAGGTCGTAAACAGCCCCGCAGGCACGCGACCGAGTACAATTTCATACGCCCCCTGCCAGCGCGCAAATTCACTGAGCGCAGATGTTAGCCCTTTTTCCAGGCCAGCCGTGACTTTTATGCCCTCTTCCAGCCAGAGCGCGATAATTTCAAGCGTGCCGGTTTTACGGTGCATTTTAGCGTCCATGCGCCCGACAAGCTGCCCTTTATGAAGCAACGGCAAAACAAAATAACCGTACTGACGCTTTTGCGCCGGGGTGTAGCATTCCAGACGGTAGCTGAAATCAAACAGCTGTTCGGCCCGCTTTCTGTCCCAGACTACGGGGTCGAATGGCGAGAGCACGGCACTGTGGGTCGCCTGGAGTTTGCCCTCTTGCGCCTGCGCCAGCAGAGGGAACAAATCCGCATGCAGCCACATTTCACCTAACGACTCAACCGAGACCGGCATCACGCGCTGTTCACGCTGCCACGTTTCCAGCAGCGGTTTTAGCTGCGGCTGACGCAGGCGATAATAATCCGCCAGCCACTGTGGGCGGAATATGCCCAGGCTGCGGGCGCTGTTCCCGAGCATGATGGCTTCGGCTGCGTCCTGAGACAGCAGGTCACGCGTATCGTCCCAGTGAGGCATAACGCGGTGCGTGAGGTCATAAACGCGCTGAAAGTTGCGGCGCTCGACCACCATCACTTTGCCCGACGTAAACAGCCCTTCAAGATGGCGTTTGTGCGGTTTCCACTCCCACCATCCGCTTGCGCCTTTTCGCGGGTGTTCAAAATCCGCGGAGCGTACCGGACCGTTTTCCTGAATATGGGCAATCAGTTGTTCTATTTCATCCGCGTGTTCCGCCATCCATTCCTGGCGGTATTTCCAGCCCATTTTGTCCGGGGCGAGCATTCGGTGACGCACCAGTGCAAAATCGCTGCGCGGGAGAAAACAGGCTTCATGCGCCCAGTATTCCATCAGTTGGCCCTGACTTAGCGCATTATCCAGCCACTGCGGAGGATAGTTTCCCAGGCGGCTAAACAGGACCAGATACGGGCTACGCGCCACGATGTTAATGGTGTCGATTTGCAGCAACGACATGCGTTGCACGGTAGAGAGGATATCCGCTGGCTGTGCGCGGCGGCGGGGCTTTTTCAGAAGCCCCTGGGCGGCAAGATGCAGGTTTCGTGCGGCTGCAAGTGAGAGTTGCGGTAGAGACATGCGTTTTCCTGTCAGTCAAAGCGCCACCGGAACCGCGTAGAAGTTACTGCACTAACGCGAGCAGTTCCTTGAGCAAATGTTCCGGCTGTTCGCCGCTGAGTTCAGCATCAACCGGCAGATACCACCAGTTTTCTTTCGCAAAGGCCCGGCATTTTACCGCGTCTTTTTCCGTCATGATCAGCGTCTGGCCCGGTGCGGCCAGCCTCTCAATCTCTTCGGCAACCAGCGCCTGGTGATCGGCCAGCGGTACCCGTTTCTCCAGCCGCGCGCCGCACTGCTCCAGCGTCGCGAAGAAACGCGGCGGATGACCAATCCCGGCCATCGCAATCAGATGATCCAGTAACGCGACGTCTTTACGCTCGCCGGTCAGCATATTCACTGCCTTTCCGGGACGAAGATGCATCGGGATCTCACCCGCTCTGGCTTCACCACCGTTTACAATCACGGCATCGACGCTCTTCAGGCGCGACGCACGCTCACGCATTGGACCGGCTGGCAGCCACCAGCCGTTGCCAAAACGCCGCACGCCGTCAATAACCACGATCTCTTTGTCACGCGCCAGCGCGTAATGCTGCAAACCATCATCGGTAATTATGATTTGTACGTCATGCTCTGCAAGCAGTGCCTTTACGGCATCACTGCGCACCGGCGATACCGCAACCGGCGCGCCAGTACGTTGGTAAATCAATACCGGCTCATCACCGGCTTCAGCGGTTGTCGTAGCTGGGCTCAGCACCAGTGGATACTGCGCCGCTTTACCACCGTAACCGCGTGAGACAACTCCCGGGCGGATACCGCGCTTCTGAAGCTGTTCTACCAGCCAGATCACCACCGGCGTTTTGCCGTTTCCACCCGCCGTCAGGTTGCCGACCACCACGACCGGTACCGGTGCGCGCCAGGCGCGCTTGATCCCGAGGCGATAAAGCAGACGAATAGCACCGCTCACCAGGCCATACAGCCAGGAGAGCGGGAGAAGCAGCACCCACAGAGGGGATTCACCCGACCAGATGCGTGCAATCATTGACCGAACTGCATTTTATGAAGCTGCGCGTATACACCACGTTGTTCCAGCAGGTCCGCATGGCTGCCGCGTTCAACGATAACGCCGTCTTCCACCACCACGATTTCGTCAGCCTGTTCGATGGTCGACAGACGGTGCGCGATAACCAGCGAGGTACGGTTTTTCTGTAATTCATCCAGAGCCGACTGGATAGCGCGTTCAGATTCCGTATCCAGTGCGGACGTTGCTTCATCGAGGATCAGAATCGGGCTGTTGCGCAGCAGCGCTCGGGCAATCGCGATACGTTGACGCTGACCACCGGAGAGCAGCACCCCGTTTTCGCCAATGATCGTATCCAGACCGTTATCCATTTTGTTAATGAAGTCCATCGCATAGGCCATACGCGCCGCATTCTCGATCTCTTCACGGCTGTACTCTTCGGTACGGGCATACGCAATGTTGTTTGCCACCGTATCGTTGAACAGATGCACGTTCTGCGAAACCAGCGCGACCTGGTTACGCAACGACTGTAGGGTATATTCCCGCAGGTCGTGACCATCAAGCAGGATTTCGCCCTGGTCGATATCGTAGAAACGGGTAATCAGGCTGGCAATAGTCGACTTGCCCGAACCGGAACGACCGACCAGTGCAACGGTTTTACCCGCCGGGATGGACAGGCTGATATCACGCAGCGCCGGCACTTCACGGCCTGGATAGGTAAAGGTCACGTTGCGGAATTCCAGGTCACCTTTAGCGCGCTCTATCACGCGTGTACCTTCATCTTTTTCCTGTTCGGAATCGAGGATGCTGAACAGCGTCTGACAGGCTGCCATCCCGCGCTGGAACTGGGCGTTGACGTTAGTCAGCGATTTCAGCGGACGCATCAGCGCAATCATGGATGAGAACACCACGGTAATGGTACCCGCAGTCAGGGTTTCCATGACGCTCGGGAAGCTTGCTGCATACAGGACGAAGGCCAGGGCCAAAGAGGCAATCAGCTGAATGATCGGATCGGAAATCGACGAGGCCGATACCATTTTCATCCCTTGCAGGCGCATTTTGTTGCTGACCTTGTCAAAGCGTTTGGTTTCGACTTCCTGACCGCCGAAGATCAACACTTCCTTATGGCCTTTCAGCATCTGCTCGGCGCTGGTAGTCACCTGCCCCATCGTATTCTGCATATTTTTACTGATGTTGCGAAAACGCTTTGATACCACGCGGATCGCGATGGAGACAATCGGCGCCAGCACAATAAGGATCAGCGACAGTTGCCAGCTGTAATAGAACATCATCGCAAAAAGACCGATGATGGATGCGCCTTCACGCACAACGGTAATCAGTGCGCTGGAAGAGGACGACGCCACCTGCTCTGAATCGTAGGTAATACGCGACAGCAGGGTACCGGTTGACTGTTTGTCAAAGAATGAGACTGGCATCCCCATCATATGGCTGAATAACCGACGGCGCATGGTCATCACCACTTTACCGGATACCCAGGAGATGCAGTAGCTGGATACATAGCTGGAGATTCCGCGTAAGATCATCAGCCCAATAACCACCAGCGGCATCCATAGCAGCACTGAACGATCCGTTTTACCAAAACCGTCATCCAGTAACGGTTTGAGAAGCGATAACATAAACGTATCGCTGGCTGCGTTGAGGATTAACGCTACGCCCGCCACGATCAAGCCTGCTTTGAAAGGTGCAATCATCGGCCAGAGCCGGCGGAACGTTTGCCACGTGGAGAGATCTTTGTCGTTATGCATTCAAAAAACCAGCATTTGTTGAAATAGCCGCATATTCTACCCGTTATCTACGGGCGCGCCAAACCACTGATGATACCAACGCGGTAAATAGTGTTCACGTAAGCGGCGAATTTGCCGACTTTGGTGCGAAAACGTCACAGTTATCTGTCCGGACTGCGGGGTATCAAGCCAGAGATATCCCTCAGTTCGATAGCGCCTGACTACTTTGATGGAAGGGAAACGCCACGCGTTATAGCGGGCCATCGAGGCCAGCGAAACCTGCCCCTCCACGCGCTGTAGCAGCGGTGTTGAAGATGACGTGTTACTCCCATGATGCGGCACCTGAATCAGTGTAGCCGCAAGTTGACGCCAGCGGTGGCTCAACATTGCCAGTTCTGCCTGCGCTTCAATATCTCCGGTCAGTAAAACGCTCTGTTCGCCGTCATCGATTTTTACCACGCAGGAGCGGTTGTTACCTTTCGCCGGGGTGTTTTCGGGTGGCCAATGCACGGAGAACGTTAACCCATGCCACTGCCATCGCTGTCCACGAAAGCATGGAAGATGTCCGGCCCAGGCTAAGGGGCTTCTGATCCACATTGCAGGCCAGGCAGCTTTTAGCGATGCCAGTCCCCCCGCGTGGTCGAGATGTTCATGGCTCAGGATCACCCCTTCCGGCCTCAGATGATGCCAGCGTAGCCAGGGGATAATCAGCTGCTGCGCGCTGTCCCCACCGGGCCATGCCAGCCCGGTGTCATACAGAATGGCCTTCCCGTGACGCTCAATGACCATCGCCAGCCCTTGCCCTACATCCAGCATATGCAGGGACCAGCTGTCAGTTTTAATCCTGTGCCAGAGGGGAAATGCCATCACCACGCTGCCTGCCAGACAGACTGCGGGTACTGCGCTGAAGGCCCTGAATCGCCAGCCAATGATCAGCAGCCACGGCAGTAACGTCAGGTATTGCCAGCGTTCATCCACGTCCTGCCAGCCATTCGGTAAACGCATCAATAGCCAGAAAAGTCCTGCCAGAGACTTATCGGCAGCCAGCCAGACGATACTTTCCAGCGTCGCCACCGGAAACAGATGCAGAAACATGCCGAGCAGGATCAGTGGAACTGAGATAAACGTTACCAGAGGAACAGCAAACAGATTCGCCACCAGCGAGGAGAGACTGAAACCATGGAAAATCAGTACCTGAAGCGGCAACAGAAGCAGCAGCATTCCAACCTGCAAATACAACAGCGTAACCAGCGGCCGCAGGCACCGGCCACGTTGCCAGTGCGGGAGAGGCAACCACTGATACCAAAAAATAAGCGCGGCGACCGCAAACGCGGATAACGCCAGGCTTTGTGACAGTACCGCCAGCGGATCGAAAAACAGGATCGCCGCCACGCAGGTAAGCCATACCTGCCAGGGCGACCACTGGCGACCACTCATTTTTAATGCAGCCAGTACCACAAGCGCCATAACCGTACGCAGCGCGGGCGGCTGCAATCCCGTTAGCCATGCGTAAAACGCGGCAAAAAGCAGACCTGCCAGTAAGGGCACTTGCCAGATAATCCAGCGGCCCGGCAGGAAAAACTGGATGCCCCGAGCCAGTAGCCAGACAGCAGAAGCGGCCAGCGCAATATGCAATCCCGAGATTGCCATCAGATGCATCGTTCCGGTCTCACGCATCAGGTTTTTTATCTCCCGCGAGACCGATAGCCGCTCCCCCATTCCCAGCCCCAGGATCACGGGCCCCCACTGATATGCTGAAAGCGTATTCTGTAGTGATGTCAGGTATTGCGAACGCAGGCTACAGCGTGCGTCGATAATCTCCGCATGGGTAAACCGTCCGCTCAGCGTCTGGTGTCGGGCAAAGGCGTTTTTCTGCGAATCATAGCCGCCATCGTTGAGTTCTCCGTGTACCGCCCTGAGCCGCAGGGTCATCGCCCAGCGTTGACCCACGCAGACATTTTGAGGCAGGTAGTTGCCGTAGAGTGACACGCCCATGGCAGCCCACACGCGTTCTCCATTGAGGCTGATAATCCTTCCCTGATGCATCGTTGCGCCGTCCGTTGCGGTAATGACCACCTCGGCCTGCTGCGGTGCTTTCGTTAAATGGTTCATCGGCCACACGCTTTCCTGAGCGGCCAGGATCCCCCAGCACATAAAAAGCAATGCGAGGCCTGAAAACCTGAGCCATTTTCTCTGCTGTACGGATAACGCAATTCCTGCGGCAATCAGCAACCAGACAATATGCAAATCTGGCAAAACGGGTAACCAATAGAGCGGGATTATGGCCAGAATGGCGCACATACTGATAACGTGGATCCCCATCTTCACCTCCATGTTTCAGGCGATTATGCGGCGGGAGTGATGCGTCGTCAGACAGAAAAGGCGTGATTTACAGCGGGCGCTGCAACGTTTTTAAGCGTTTACAGCAAGGAGAAAATGAGAATGCGGCGCGTATTCAGAAATGCAGGGGCGGGATACAAAAAAAGCACCCTAAGGTGCTTTCTTTAAACTCAGTTTAACCCTGATGATTAAACTCAGTTACCGTAAATATTGGCGCGATCGCGCAGTTCTTTACCCGGCTTAAAGTGCGGAACATACTTTCCTTCCAGCTCCACTTTATCGCCAGTCTTCGGGTTACGCCCGGTACGTGGTGCACGATAGTGCAGGGAAAAACTACCGAAACCGCGGATTTCAATGCGCTCGCCCTGGGCAAGAGTGGTAGCCATATGCTCCAGCATCTCTTTAACGGCATCTTCCACAGCCTTGGCAGGGATATGCGGTTGCTGACTGGCAAGTCTTTCAATCAATTCTGACTTGGTCATGATTCCTCCGGTTCCTTTCAAACCCATTAGCTGAACAGCTTATTAAACAAGGGCGGCCGTAGCCGCCCTTTGTTATTGATTACAGGACGAATCCTGCAATCTGTCAAGTCTGCTCTCCATCCTTCGCGCTGTAAATGCGTTACAGCTCAAATGATGGTGCGAACCTGAACTTACTCGCCTTTAGCTGCTTTGAAAGCTTCAGCCATTGCGTTGTTAGAGAAGTTTGCATCTTCCTGTTTGTTCACAGTTGCGATTGCATCTTTCTCATCAGCTTCGTCTTTAGCACGAACAGACAGGCTGATTGCACGGTTCTTACGGTCAACACCGGTGAACTTAGCTTCAACGTCGTCACCAACGCTCAGAACCAGAGTTGCATCTTCAACGCGGTCACGTGAAGCTTCGGAAGCGCGCAGGTAACCTTCAACGCCGTCAGCCAGTTCTACGGTTGCGCCTTTAGCGTCAACAGCAGTCACTTTACCGTTTACGATTGCGCCTTTCTTGTTCAGTGCAACCCAGTTGTTGAACGGATCTTCTGCGAGCTGTTTAACGCCCAGGGAGATACGTTCACGCTCTGCGTCAACCTGCAGAACAACTGCTGCGATTTCGTCGCCTTTTTTGTATTCACGAACTGCTTCTTCGCCTGCAACGTTCCAGGAGATGTCAGACAGGTGAACCAGGCCATCGATGCCGCCGTCCAGGCCGATGAAGATACCGAAGTCAGTGATAGACTTGATTTTACCTTCAACACGGTCGCCCTTGTTGTGGGTTTCCGCGAACTGCTGCCATGGGTTGTTTTTGCACTGCTTCAGGCCCAGGGAGATACGACGACGTTCTTCGTCGATATCCAGAACCATCACTTCCACTACATCACCAACGTTAACAACTTTGGATGGGTGGATGTTTTTGTTGGTCCAGTCCATTTCGGAAACGTGCACCAGGCCTTCAACGCCTTCTTCGATTTCAACGAAGCAGCCGTAGTCGGTCAGGTTGGTAACGCGACCAGTCAGTTTAGTACCTTCTGGGTAACGCTTAGCGATAGCTACCCATGGATCTTCGCCCAGCTGTTTCAGGCCGAGGGATACACGAGTACGCTCGCGGTCGAACTTCAGCACTTTAACAGTGATTTCGTCGCCCACGTTCACGATTTCGCTTGGGTGCTTAACGCGTTTCCACGCCATGTCGGTGATGTGCAGCAGGCCATCAACGCCGCCCAGGTCAACGAATGCGCCGTAGTCAGTGAGGTTCTTAACGATACCTTTGACTTCCATGCCTTCCTGCAGGTTTTCCAGCAGCTGATCGCGTTCTGCGCTGTTTTCGGATTCGATAACGGCACGACGGGAAACAACAACGTTGTTACGCTTCTGGTCCAGCTTGATTACTTTGAACTCAAGCTCTTTGCCTTCGAGGTGCAGGGTGTCACGGACTGGACGAACGTCTACCAGAGAACCTGGCAGGAACGCACGAATACCATTCAGCTCAACAGTGAAGCCACCTTTAACTTTGCCGTTGATAACACCGACCACAGTTTCAGCTTCTTCGTAAGCTTTTTCCAGCGTGATCCATGCTTCGTGACGTTTAGCTTTCTCACGAGACAGCAGGGTTTCGCCGAAGCCGTCTTCTACTGCGTCCAGAGCAACGTCAACTTCGTCACCTACCTGGATTTCCAGCTCGCCCTGGGCGTTTTTGAACTGCTCAGCCGGGATGGCGGACTCAGATTTCAGACCGGCGTCAACCAGTACTACGTCTTTGTCGATAGCAACAACAACACCGCGAACGATGGAACCCGGACGGGTTTCGATTTCTTTTAAGGATTCTTCAAACAGTTGAGCAAAAGATTCAGTCATGTTTAATCTTCAGGTTAATATTAACGTCCACCTGGCTCCGTGCCGGATGGGGTTGTTTCACATACCCGCCGTCAATCCATTGCAGCGGGGGTACTGCTAAATCGGTCGCGATTACGCGAGTGCCAGTTTTTGGCGCGCATATTGTAGCGCTTTTTCAATCACTTGCTCAATAGTTAAACTGGTTGAATCCAGCACTAATGCGTCTTGCGCGGGAACAAGTGGTGCGACGGCGCGGTTACGATCGCGGTCATCGCGCTCTTTTATCTCGGATAAAAGGCGATCAAAGTTAACACTAAACCCCTTTTCCTGCAACTGAAGCATGCGGCGTTGAGCACGTTCTTCCGAAGAGGCGTCAAGGAAAATTTTCACTGGCGCATCAGGGAATACCACGGTTCCCATGTCGCGGCCGTCGGCGATCAGCCCCGGCGCTTCGCGGAAACCGCGCTGGCGACGTAACAGCGCTTCACGAACGCGTGGGAAAGCCGCCACCTGAGAGGCCGCATTGGCCACTTCCTGCGTACGGATTTCACCGCTGACATCTTCCCCTTCCAGGATCACTTCAAGGTTGCCATCAGTAGAGACAAAGCGCACATCCAGATGTGCAGCCAGCGGTACCAGCGCTTCTTCAGACGCAACATCTACATGATGATGCAGCGCAGCCAGCGCCAGCACGCGATAGATTGCTCCCGAATCTAAAAGATGCCATTGCAATGCTTCCGCCATCGCTTTGCACAGAGTACCTTTCCCTGCGCCACTTGGCCCATCAATGGTGATTACCGGGGCAATTGCCGTCATCTTTTTCTCCTTAATTAAGGCATACCGTTTACATGAACGCCGCGCATTATACGCGCCAACGTGCGCAACTGTTACCTTTGCGTGCAAATTACGGAATGATTGAAGCAGAGTGTAGAAGAAATGAAAGAGGATGACTGTCAGAAAGCGTAAGGAAATGCCGCATCAGGAGATGCGGCATACGATCGTCAGGCCAGGGTGCTAATGCGCGCCAGCTGTTCGAAGTAGTCCGGGAAGGTTTTCGCCGTGCACTTCGGGTCAAGGATGGTGACTGGCGTATCTGACAGCGCCACCAGCGAGAAACACATCGCCATGCGGTGATCGTTGTAGGTGCCAATTTCTGCAAATTGCAGTTTTGCCGGCGGCGTGACGCGAATGTAGTCTTCGCCCTCTTCTACCACCGCCCCCACTTTACGCAGCTCGGTTGCCATTGCGAACAGGCGGTCAGTCTCTTTTACGCGCCAGTTATAGATGTTACGCAGCGTGGTGGTGCCTTTCGCAAACAGCGCAGCGGTGGCGATGGTCATTGCCGCGTCAGGAATATGGTTCATGTCCATGTCGATGGCGTTCAGCTCACCGTGCGTACAGGAGATGAAGTCATCGCCCCAGGTCACAACCGCGCCCATTTTTTCCAGCACGTCGGCAAAACGAATGTCGCCCTGCACGCTGTTGCGACCAATACCCGTCACTTTTACCGTACCGCCTTTAATCGCACCCGCGGCCAGGAAGTAGGACGCGGATGACGCATCCCCTTCAACCAGGTAGTTGCCCGGAGACTGATACTGTTGGCCTCCGCGAACCACGAAGCGTTGGTATGACTGGTTTTCCACCTCAACACCAAAGGTTTTCATCAGGTGCAGCGTGATATCAATGTACGGCTTAGAGACCAGATCGCCTTTAATGCTAATCACGGTATCATTTGGAGCCAGCGGTGCGGTCATCAGCAGTGCCGTCAGGAACTGGCTGGAGACGCTACCATCAACCTCAACGTTACCGCCAGTGAAACCACCGCGCAGACGCAGTGGCGGGTAATTTTCTTGCTCAAGATAATCAATCTGCGCGCCGCCCTGACGCAGAGCATCGACCAGGTGGCCGATCGGACGCTCTTTCATGCGCGGCTCGCCGGTCAGCACAATATCGTTGCTCCCAAGACACAGCGCAGCGGCCAGAGGACGCATCGCCGTACCGGCGTTACCCAGGAAAAGCTCCAGCGCTTCAGCGGAATGTAATGCGCCGCCGTTACCGGTGACTTCACAACGGGTACGATCGTCTGACAGCGCGTACTGAACGCCCAACGCTTTCAGTGCATTGAGCATATGGCGCACGTCATCGCTGTCCAGCAGGTTGGAAAGGACGGTGGTGCCGTTTGCCAGAGCTGCCAGCAGCAGAGCGCGGTTCGAGACACTTTTTGAACCAGGCAGATTAATGGTGCCATCTACCCGCGCGATAGGTTGTAACGTCAGGGATTCCATGAAACTTAACTCTCAACTCAACATAATAAAAACCCCGCAGGAACGCTGCGGGGGTGAAAAACAGCCAATTAACCGTGACGACGTTCGAAGTCGATCATGAAATCAGTCAGGGCTTTAACGCCTTCCAGCGGCATCGCGTTATAGATAGAGGCACGCATACCGCCTACCACACGGTGACCTTTCAGCGCATGCAGACCCGCCGCGAAGGACTCTTCCAGGAACACGTTATCCAGGTTGTTGTCCGCCAGCTGGAACGGCACGTTCATGCGCGAACGGTTAGTTTTGGCGACATCGTTACGGTAGAAATCGCTCTTGTCGATCACGCCGTACAGCAGTTCAGCTTTTTGCTGATTGATCTTGTCCATCTGCGCCACGCCGCCTTTTTGCTTCAGCCATTTGAAGACCAGGCCGGAGAGATACCAGGCGAACGTTGGTGGAGTGTTGAACATGGAATCGTTGTCGTTCAGGACGGTGTAATCCAGAATTGACGGGCAAGACTTATGGGCTTTCCCCAGCAGGTCTTCACGCACGATAACGATAGTCAGACCCGCAGGACCGATGTTTTTCTGGGCACCCGCGTAGATGACGCCGTAGCGGCTGACGTCCAGCGGCGTGGACAGAATGGTGGAGGAGAAGTCCGCCGTCACAATGACATTTTCGCCAAAGTCTGGCTCTTCGTGAATAGCGATACCGTCGATGGTTTCGTTCGGGCAGTAATGAAGATACGCGGCGTTGTCAGAAAGCTGCCACTCACTCATCGGCTTCACGGCGCGCATACCGTCAACGGTCACTTTGGCATCGATAACGTTCGGCGTGCAATATTTGTGCGCTTCTTTTACCGCACTGGCCGCCCAGTAGCCGGCATCAACGTAATCAGCGGTGGATTTGTCGCCCAGCAGATTGAGCGGAATACCCGCAAACTGACCGCGTCCACCGCCGTGACAGAACAATACTTTGTAGTTCGAGGGAATGTTCAGCAGATCGCGAAAATCCTTTTCTGCCTCTTCCGCCACCTGAATAAACGCTTTACCCCGGTGGCTGACTTCCATCACCGACGTACCCAGACCGTTCCAGTCACACAGCTCCTGTTGAGCCTGTTTGAGCACGTCTGCCGGTAACATTGCCGGACCTGAACTGAAATTAAAGACTTGAGCCATTTCCCCTCACCACGCTAAAAGCCATAAGTTATAACTGTGGATATCGGTTTTATCATTCAGTGACACGCGCCGCAATGTCTAAAACTTATGGCCGAAGAAATGTGCCCCTCGTCAAACAAAACAATCTGCCGTACCGTTGTCGCAAAACCGACAAAATCGCTGTCAGGTAATGCGTTTAGCCCGGCTAACCTTCGTCCATTCTGGATTTGTACAGCGAGGGCATAATTGATGATCGCCCGCCTGCATGACCACCACGTGGCTGCATTTTATGCAGGCATACTGGCCCGCATCAGGGACGGTTTTGTATCGCTCGATAAGCATATCCGGCAGTATGCACAGGCCGGGCTTGACCTCATCGTCAGGATAGTAATAAACGCTGATTTGACCGTTCGTTTCCATAATCGCCAGACGCACCTGCCCCAGTTGTTCAACGCTGCTTATACGTAGCTCCATAAAGAACTCAAACTCCGTCATATTGGCGCTTTGCACATTCTCCCAAGCCAGTTGACCATCTTCGACAATCACCACCGGTTTTCCTTCGAACAGATCTTCCAGTTTTTCACTTTTCGACATCAGCCACATGACCAGCCGGTACAGCAGCGCAAGCGTCACGAAGACGATAAAAACCGGCACCATCGGCACATCGTCATAAAAGGCAACGTCCCCTGCCGCCGAACCCAGCGTCAGGATAATCAGCACTTCAAACAGGGACATCTGCCGCACGCCGCGACGTCCGGTGATTTTCAGAAACAGGAAGACGAGTACAAAGGTGTACAGGCTACGCAACGCCACTTCGCCTAAAAACTCAGGTGGGACTTTATCAAACGCCATCCGCTGGAGATCAAATGCTTTCATTTTTTTATGCCTTAACAGTAGGTTACTGCTTATAAGCATAGCCCAGCCATTTATTTTCGCCGGAGATAGCACCCGTCACGCAAAACCCGTATCATTGCGCGCTTTACGTACGATAAAAGTGAACGCCATGACTCAAACGTTTATCCCCGGCAAAGACGCCGCTCTGGAAGATTCCATCGCTCGCTTCCAGCAGAAACTGACCGACCTGGGCTTTAATATCGAAGAAGCCTCCTGGCTGAATCCGGTGCCTCACGTCTGGTCCGTGCATATTCGCGACAAAGACTGTGCGCTGTGCTTCACCAACGGCAAAGGCGCGACCAAAAAAGCGGCACTGGCCTCTGCGCTGGGTGAGTATTTTGAGCGTCTGTCCACCAACTATTTCTTCGCCGACTTCTGGCTGGGTGAAACGATTGCCAACGGCCCGTTCGTTCACTACCCGAACGAAAAATGGTTCCCGCTACCCGAAGACGACGAACTGCCGGAAGGCATTCTTGATGCCCGCCTGCGCGCGTTCTACGATCCGGAAAACGAACTGACCGCCAGCATGCTGATCGACCTGCAATCCGGCAATGAGGATCGTGGTATCTGCGCCCTGCCGTTCACCCGTCAGTCTGACGAGCAGACCGTTTACATTCCAATGAACATCGTTGGCAATCTGTATGTGTCTAACGGTATGTCTGCCGGTAACACCCGTAACGAAGCGCGTGTACAGGGGTTGTCTGAAGTTTTCGAGCGTCACATCAAAAACCGTATTATTGCTGAATCCATCAGCCTGCCGGAGATCCCGGCTGACGTGCTGGCGCGCTACCCGGGCGTGGTGGAATCCATCGCCAAACTGGAAGCGGAAGGTTTCCCAATCTTTGCTTATGACGGCTCTCTGGGCGGCAAATATCCGGTTATCTGCGTGGTACTGTTTAACCCGGCAAATGGCACCTGCTTCGCCTCTTTCGGCGCGCACCCGGACTTCGGCGTGGCGCTGGAGCGTACCGTGACCGAACTGCTGCAAGGTCGTAGCCTGAAAGATCTCGACGTATTCACCCCGCCAACCTTTGATGATGAAGAAGTCGCCGAGCACACCAACCTCGAAACGCACTTCATCGACTCCAGCGGTTTGATCTCCTGGGATATGTTCAAACAGGACGCAGACTATCCGTTCGTGGACTGGAGCTTTGCCGGTACGACGGAAGAAGAGTTCGCCACCCTGATGGCGATCTTCAACGCGGAAGATCAGGAAGTCTATATTGCCGACTATGAACACCTCGGCGTTTATGCGTGCCGTATTATTGTGCCGGGTATGTCGGACATCTATCCGGCAGAAGATCTGTGGCTGGCGAACAACAGCATGGGCGCGCATCTGCGTGAAACCCTGCTGGCCCTGCCGGGCAGCGAGTGGGATAAAGAAGATTATCTGAACCTGATCGCCCAACTGGACGAAGAAGGACACGATGATTTCACCCGCGTACGCGAACTGCTGGGTCTGGCAACCGGAAAAGATAACGGCTGGTACACGCTGCGCATCGGCGAGCTAAAAGCGATGCTGGCGCTGGCGGGCGGCGATCTGGATCAGGCTTTGGCCTGGACCGAGTGGACGATGGAGTTTAACCAGTCCGTCTTCTCCGCCGAGCGCACTAACTATTACCGTTGCCTGCAAACGCTGCTCCTGCTTTCTCAGGAAGACGACCGCGAGCCATTGCAGTATCTGAACGCCTTCGTCCGCATGTACGGTGCAGATGCCGTTGAAGCTGCCAGCGCTGCGCTGAGCGGTGAAGAACCGTTCTATGGCCTGCAAGCGGTTGACAGCGATCTGAAAGCCTTCCCGGCGCATCAGTCACTGCTGAATGCGTATGAAAAATTGCAGAAGGCTAAAGCCGCTTACTGGTCAAAATAAGCGCATATAACATTAATGGCTGTAGGCGTATTCAATCGCCTGAGCTATATTACGGGGCAATTTCATTGCCCCTTTTTTTTATTTTTCCGCAATGACGTTTAATTGTAATAATTAAGTTAACCACGGGTAAATATAAAAACGCTTACCTGGGCTTTACTGTTACTAATTCTAATAAATACTCCATTTTAATTAACTGTTCCACGGGAGGCTGAAGGAAAAAATTCAACTCTTTTCATAACTTTTAAAATTTATTTTTATACGGATAATCAAATACTTACTCCGCTTTTGCTGTAAAACCATACACACTGCGGGCCTATAAGCCAGGCGAGATATGATCTATATCAATTTCTCTTCTATAATGCTTTGTTAGTATCTCGTCGCCGACTTAATAAAGAGAGAGTTAGTGTGAAAGCTGACAACCCTTTTGATCTATTACTCCCCGCTGCGATGGCGAAAGTTGCCGAAGAAGCGGGTGTCTACAAAGCAACGAAACATCCGATGACGACGTTCTTTCTGGCCATTACGGCTGGGGTGTTCATCTCCATCGCTTTCGTCTTCTATATCACAGCCACCACCGGCACTGCCGGGATGCCTTTCGGCATAGCGAAACTGATTGGTGGTATTTGCTTCTCACTGGGCCTGATCCTCTGCGTCATCTGCGGCGCCGACCTCTTCACCTCAACGGTGCTGATTGTTGTGGCAAAAGCCAGCGGAAGAATTACCTGGGGTCAACTGGGGCGCAACTGGCTCAACGTCTACGTTGGCAACCTGATTGGCTGTCTGCTCTTTGTTCTGTTGATGTGGCTTTCTGGCGAGTACATGACCGCCAACGGCGGCTGGGGGCTTAACGTCCTGCAAACCGCCGACCACAAAATGCACCATACATTTATCGAAGCCGTTGCTCTCGGCATCCTTGCAAACCTGATGGTCTGCCTGGCGGTCTGGATGAGCTACTCTGGTCGTAGCCTGATGGATAAAGCCATGATTATGGTTCTGCCGGTTGCGATGTTTGTTGCCAGCGGCTTTGAGCACAGTATTGCGAATATGTTCATGATCCCGATGGGGATTGTTATCCGCAACTTTGCAAGCCCGGAGTTCTGGACTGCTGTTGGTTCAACCCCGGAAAGTTTTTCACACCTGACTATTATGAATTTCATTACTGATAACCTGATCCCCGTCACTATCGGGAACATTATCGGTGGGGGTCTGTTAGTTGGGTTGACATACTGGGTCATTTACCTGCGTGGCGGCGATCATCATTAATGGTTGTCTCAGGCAGTAAATAAAAAATCCACTTAAGAAGGTAGGTGTTACATGTCCGAGCTTAATGAAAAGTTAGCCACAGCCTGGGAAGGTTTTACGAAAGGTGACTGGCAGAATGAAGTCAACGTCCGTGACTTCATTCAGAAAAACTATACCCCGTATGAAGGTGACGAATCCTTCCTGGCTGGTGCGACTGATGCAACCACCAAGCTGTGGGACAGCGTAATGGAAGGCGTTAAACTGGAAAACCGCACTCACGCGCCAGTTGATTTTGACACCTCCGTTGCTTCTACCATCACTTCTCACGATGCTGGCTACATCAACAAAGCCCTTGAGAAAATCGTTGGTCTCCAGACTGAAGCACCACTGAAACGCGCAATCATCCCGTTCGGTGGCATTAAAATGGTTGAAGGTTCCTGCAAAGCGTATAACCGCGAGCTGGACCCAATGCTGAAAAAAATCTTCACCGAATACCGTAAAACCCATAACCAGGGTGTATTCGATGTTTACACCAAAGACATTCTGAACTGCCGTAAATCTGGCGTTCTGACCGGTCTGCCAGATGCCTATGGCCGTGGCCGTATCATCGGTGACTACCGTCGCGTTGCGCTGTACGGTATCGACTTCCTGATGAAAGACAAATACGCGCAGTTCGTCTCTCTCCAGTCTGACCTGGAAAACGGCGTAAACCTGGAAGCGACTATCCGTCTGCGTGAAGAGATTGCTGAACAGCACCGTGCGCTGGGTCAGATCAAAGAGATGGCGGCTAAATACGGCTGTGATATCTCTGGTCCTGCAACCAACGCTCAGGAAGCTATCCAGTGGACCTACTTCGGCTACCTGGCCGCGGTTAAGTCTCAGAACGGTGCAGCAATGTCCTTCGGCCGCGTATCCACCTTCCTGGATGCGTATATCGAACGCGATATCAAAGCAGGCAAAATCACCGAACAAGACGCTCAGGAAATGATTGACCACCTGGTCATGAAACTGCGTATGGTTCGCTTCCTGCGTACTCCAGAATATGATGAGCTGTTCTCTGGTGACCCAATCTGGGCAACCGAATCTATCGGCGGTATGGGCGTAGATGGCCGTACGCTGGTAACCAAAAACAGCTTCCGCTTCCTGAACACCCTGTACACCATGGGTCCTTCTCCGGAGCCGAACATCACCGTTCTGTGGTCTGAAAAACTGCCACTGAACTTCAAGAAATTCGCCGCTAAAGTGTCCATCGACACCTCTTCTCTGCAATACGAGAACGATGACCTGATGCGTCCGGACTTCAACAACGACGACTACGCTATCGCGTGCTGCGTAAGCCCAATGGTTGTTGGTAAGCAAATGCAGTTCTTCGGTGCGCGTGCAAACCTGGCGAAAACCATGCTGTACGCAATCAACGGCGGCGTTGACGAAAAACTGAAAATGCAGGTTGGTCCTAAGTCTGAACCGATCAAAGGCGACCTTCTGAACTTCGACGAAGTGATGGAGCGCATGGATCACTTCATGGACTGGCTGGCTAAGCAGTATGTCACTGCGCTGAACGTCATCCACTACATGCACGACAAGTACAGCTACGAAGCCTCTCTGATGGCGCTGCACGACCGTGACGTCGTTCGCACCATGGCGTGTGGTATCGCAGGTCTGTCCGTTGCGGCTGACTCCCTGTCTGCAATCAAATATGCGAAAGTTAAACCAATTCGTGACGAAGATGGTCTGGCTATCGACTTCGAAATCGAAGGCGAATATCCGCAGTTTGGTAACAACGACGCTCGCGTTGATGACATGGCGGTTGACCTGGTAGAACGTTTCATGAAGAAAATTCAGAAACTCACTACCTATCGTAACGCTATCCCGACTCAGTCTGTTCTGACCATCACCTCTAACGTTGTGTATGGTAAGAAAACCGGTAACACCCCAGACGGTCGTCGTGCTGGCGCGCCATTCGGCCCAGGTGCTAACCCAATGCACGGTCGTGACCAGAAAGGTGCGGTTGCCTCTCTGACCTCCGTTGCTAAACTGCCGTTTGCATACGCGAAAGATGGTATCTCTTACACCTTCTCTATCGTGCCAAACGCGCTGGGTAAAGACGACGAAGTACGTAAAACTAACCTCGCGGGTCTGATGGATGGTTACTTCCACCACGAAGCGTCCATTGAAGGTGGTCAGCACCTGAACGTGAACGTGATGAACCGTGAAATGCTGCTCGACGCGATGGAACATCCTGAGAAATATCCTCAGCTGACCATCCGCGTATCTGGCTACGCAGTACGTTTTAACTCCCTGACGAAAGAACAGCAGCAGGACGTTATCACCCGTACTTTCACTCAGTCCATGTAAGTGGAATTGACTGAAATCACGCGTTAAAAAGCGTACAATAAAGGCTCCACGCAAGTGGGGCCTTTTTAACACCCTCGCTTCATCAGTCTCTTTTGTCCGCTATCTATACTTAATGGATAACAGCCAAAACAGACTCGACATAGCCTTTGAGCTGTGCATCTACATAGGCCCCCGGATGGGCCAAATTCGGAGATATCACCGCAATGTCAATTATTGGTCGCATTCACTCCTTTGAATCCTGTGGCACCGTCGATGGCCCGGGGATCCGCTTTATCACTTTCTTCCAGGGCTGCCTGATGCGCTGCCTGTACTGCCATAACCGTGACACCTGGGACACCCATGGCGGTAAAGAAGTCACCGTTGAGGATCTGATGAAAGAGGTGGTGACCTATCGCCACTTCATGAACGCGTCCGGTGGTGGCGTGACGGCATCCGGCGGTGAAGCCATTCTTCAGGCTGAATTTGTGCGCGACTGGTTCCGCGCCTGCCATAAAGAAGGTATTCATACCTGCCTCGACACCAACGGCTTTGTGCGCCGTTACGATCCGGTTATTGATGAACTGCTAGAAGTGACCGATCTGGTGATGCTCGATCTCAAGCAGATGAACGATGAGATCCACCAGAATCTGGTTGGCGTCTCAAACCACCGTACGCTGGAATTTGCCAAATACATTGCCAACAAAGGCGTCAAGACCTGGATCCGCTACGTGGTGGTGCCGGGCTGGTCAGATGATGATGATTCTGCACATCGTCTGGGCGAATTTACCCGGGATATGGGTAACGTGGAGAAAATTGAACTCCTGCCCTATCACGAGCTGGGCAAACACAAATGGGTGGCAATGGGTGAAGAGTACAAGCTCGATGGCGTGAAGCCGCCGAAAAAAGAGACGATGGAGCGCGTCAAAGGTATTCTTGAGCAGTATGGCCACAAGGTCATGTATTAACGAAAAGGCCCGGTGAAAACCGGGCCTTTTTATATTCTATTTAAAGACGCCGTTAATCACGGAAGTCACAATCGCGGTACTCAGCACAATTAAGACCAGGTCGTCACCCACCACGCGCCATTCATAGCCCGGATAAGAAGGAAGCTGACCCAGCATATCGGCTGGCACGGTTTTCTTCGCAATGCCCGGAGGCAGTGGCTTACCGCGCGCCAGGTTTTTCGCAATACCCGGAGGCAGAGAGTCGTAGCCCGTTAAGCCGTAATTCAGTGCCAGATGGCGGGCATGATCGAAGCTCACGCGGACGTCAACATCATGACCCACATCGTTGCTGTTTTTAAAGCTCTTATCCGATTTTCCTGGATTATCCTGGCCGTTATTGTGCTTATTACCATGGTTACCAGCGTTCCCGTTACCATGATTGCCGCTATTACCTTGTCCGCCACCGTTTCCGTGACCACCGCCATTCCCGTTTCCAGGATTAGCCATGGCCGGAGCCGTTGCAAACGTTAAAGCCAACACTACGGCAAGTGCGGTAGTGGAAAAACGACGAGTAGACATGATTGCTGCCTTTTAGTGGTAGAACTCATTTGAATTATCGCCAGGCAGTAAAAACTCACAATAAGTAAAAGTCTTATATGTGACAGGGACAAAAAAGCCTGTCATCGACAGGCTTTTATTTAATCAGGCATGTGCCACTGGCGTTGGGTGCTCGCCCGCTTTGCGCAGCAGCATTAACAGATAAATAAACGATACGCTGGCGATCATGATAAACAGCAGATTATCAGAGTAATTTTGCATGAGCATAGCGGTAAAAGTCGGCCCCAGTAAACTGCCGATGGTGTAACTCAGCAACAATGCCTGGTTCATCGCCACCAGCTGGTGATGCTCAACTTTCTCACAGGCCCAGGCCATAGCGACCGGATAGAGCGTAAAACCCGCAGCCCCCAGAATGAACAGCGCAGGCGCCATCGCGGCGTTGCTGAGCATGGCGAGACAGCCCATGATGACCACGAAAACCTGGACGCGCAGCACCAGCAGACGACCAAAGCGGTCCGCCAGGCGGCCAATCGGCCACTGGCCGACAATCCCCGCGCTGACCATCACCGCCATCCAGAAACCGATCCCGGAATCGCTGACGCCCTGATGGTTGAGATAGAGCGGCATCAGGCCATAGAGCGACCCCAGCACAATCCCGGAAATAATACAGCCGTTAATCCCCAGGCGCGCCTGACGCAGTCTCAGCATCGGCCAAACGTGCGTGGCCTCCTGATGCTCACTGCTCTGGTTCACGATACGGGTAAAGAGCAGCGGCAGAATTGCGGCCAGCACCATCCCTGTTACCCATGGCAGAACGCTCATCAGGTCGGTTGGGAATTTGCTGACCATCAGTTGTCCCAGAACGGTACCGACGTAGTAAACCATCATATAAGCCGCCAGCAGACGCCCGCGATTACGGGACGTGCCGCTGCACATCAGCGCACTTTCAACCACCACCCAGATCATGGCGCAGCCAACGCCCGCAATAAAGCGCCAGACCATCCAGCTCCAGAAGCCGACCATCAGTCCTAAACCGGCGCATCCGACGGCAAAGATCAGTGACGCCAGATAATAACTGCGGTTAAAACCAAAGCGCTTAATAAGGCTGCCCGTTAATAAGGTACCCAGCAGATTGCCCGTAAAAAAGGACGAGCTAACCATACCCACCTGCCAGGTTGGTAAGTTTTCATGGGCGAGCCATAGCGGGACGAGTGTGTTCAACACCGCGATCGCCAGGGTCAGCAAAAGCAGGCCACAGAGCAACAAAAGCACCGGGCGGGTATAGGTGGTCATGGATTAAAAACCGTGAGGAAGTTCAGATTTCGTGCGCATCATGCCACTGGCAAAAACAAAGTCAATCCACCGATTCAGGCGTCACGCACGATATGCGCCTTGTCGATTTAAAAAACTCATCCTGCTAATGCAAAGCCTGCTACCAATATTAATTATCTATTTGTTTTTATTTATTTCCGGGAATTTTTACAACGAAACATCAGTCGAAAAATTTCATGAATGAAAAAAGAAAAGCCGGGCACTATGTCCCGGCTTTTTATAACAAAATCTAAAATTAGCTGGCGACAGCCATACCGACCGTCATATGCAGACCGTAAAATACGCCGCGACCAATTAACTCCCCTGCCAGCACCAGCACAAAGGCCAGTGACAGCAACGGTAGCGCAGGCGCGTAACCTTTAAGCTGAGGGGCAATCCAGCACACCAGCGCCGCCGTCAGCAGCACCACACGCCAGGCCATCAGAGAACCGTAATCCGGTACCAGCGCCGAAGCCTGTTGGATAGAGCTGTGAATCGTCGCCAGCTCCGCTCCCTGCATAAGCGCTACAACGGTACTGATGACCAGTGCCAGCAGCGAGACCGCGGGCAGCAGGCGCATCGCCCAACCATTAATGCCAGCTACACGCAGAAGCAGATAACCCAGCAGCGGCCCGCCAATAAACATGGTCAGGAAGAAGCTCATCGGCGTCCAGACGCTGTACCAGGTCGGAACGGTATCGATGGTGTTGTACACCCGGACCATCATCCAGACGAAGACAACGCCCAGTACCATGGTGACGATGAGCCACAACGCACGTAACCCTGACGGCAGCTTTTTCAGCGCTGCCAGTAACCACCCCAGCCCGCCAACTGCAAAGAAGATTGCGCCGCTGGCAATCTCGTTACTCAGCGAAGAGGCACCTACGCGGTTCAGGGAGTTAAACGCGCGCATCGGTGAGCCCAGGTGCAGCGTAGAGGCGATAAACCCAATCCCCATCAACACCCACAGGCCAAACATGCTCAACACTAAACGCTGCTGCTGTTCAGCATTGAGGTTCCCTTTTAACAGCGCCAGCGCAAGGACGATAAACCCGCCTGCAACACACTGCCCAAAGACCGTGAAGATCATAAGCGGCCATTCATGCCATCCACTTCCCATCTCACACCTCCTTCGGGTTTGCCAGGTAGCCGGTGGTGTCACCCGTCGGACGGCTGTTGGCGTTAGGTTTAATCACAATACTCGGCTTCGTGAAGTGCGCAGACGGCAGCGGCGCGACCGCAGCAAGTTGACCGTGTTTTTTACGCAGCTCTTCAATCGGGCCAAAGTCCAGCGCGCGCAGCGGGCAGGACTCGACGCAGATGGGCTTTTTGCCGTCCGCCACGCGGCTGTGGCAGCCGTCGCACTTGGT